>CANQHV010000018.1 GCA_947624005.1 uncultured Clostridia bacterium | reverse complement strand
ATCTTACCAAAAACCTGTTGATTTATTTAACTTTTTTATCTCTAAATGTTGCACTTAGTTTGACAATTCAATTTTTTCAGTTCGCGCTTTTTATATTTATATCGAATTCGGGCATAATTGCCGAAAGCAGGTTGTCCTTGAACGCTTCGTAATACTTGTTGGCGTACTTATACAAAAGCGTGCGCGCGCCCAGAATGTCGCAGTCGCTTTCTTTCACCCTTTCCACAAGCGAATAAAGCATATTGCGTACCGATTGCTGCGCGGCGTCCAGAACGCTTTCGGGCGTTTTTTCGTACGCCGCCGACTTGTCGGGTTCGGCGTCCTCGGAAATTTCGAGAATTTCGGCTGTGCCCTCGAACGAAAGTATAAGTTTTGGCGCGCCGTCTTTGACTTTGAGTTTTATGTCGCCCTTGTTGTCTTTAAGCCCGAGCGAATAGATTTTGCCGTCGTACTTACAGGTCACCGTGGCGTGGTTTACCTGCTGTCTTACAAGGTTGAACGCAAACGCCTCGTCCTCGGAAAGAATCCCCGCGAAATTCCCGCCCTGAAAAAAGGCGGTTTTGCGGCAGGTAAATTCGACGGGCTTCTGTTCGCCGCCCGCGGGCTTTCCCGAGCTTTCGGACGACCCGCCCGAACTGTTCGAGGGCTGGTCGCCCCCGCCGCTTCCCTCCGAGGGCGGCGGCGTTTCGCCGCCCGCGCCGCTTCCCGGCTCGCTTGTTCCCTGCACGTTCGCCTCGATATACGGCATAAAGCACGCGCCCGACTGCGAATATCTGTCCTGCGCAATAAGCTTTAAGTTGGTCGTAGACACCGCCGCGGACTTTTTAAGCTCTTCGGACAGCACCTTTTCAAGCGGCATCGACGCCGCGTCGCTCGCGGGCGTGGGCATCGCGAGCATTTCCGAGGCTTTGCCCTTGCACATAGCCACAAGCGGGGTAAGCTGGGCGTATTCGTTGCGGTAGAAAAAGTCGAGAATACGGAATATATCCTTTTCTGCACAGCTTTCGCCCAAAAGAACTATTTTGCAGAACATAAGCTTCGGGTAAAACCCCGCCTTTGAATACACCTCGTCCACCGCGTCCGAAACCGTCGCTCCGCTGCCCTGAATTTCGACGTACTCGACGGCGTCGCCGCTCTGCGAGGGTCGGGGAACCGCAACCTGCGCCGTAAGAAGCAAATCGTCGCCGTCCACGTCCACCCCGACAGCCATCACTATCGAAGTTTTGTGTATGTCAATAAGTCCGAAGTCGTTGGTAAAAAACAGCGTGGCAAGCCCCAGCATCACAAGAAAAGCCAAGATTTTTACTATTACTGCGACCGTTTTGTTACCGTTCATACCCGCCTCCTTTTTTCAGCGCCCAGCAAATTACGGGAACGACGAAAGCAAACGCGAGCGCGGGAATCCAGCCCCACTTTGCGAAAGCCTGCGCGACGTCCGTAAACGAATGGTTTAAAAGTATGACAAGCACAAACAGCACGGCGTTTACCGAAAGCGAGCAAACGGGCGCGAAATATTTGCCTTCTTTTTTAAAATCGCGCATATATATGCACGTTTTTATGCAATACACGGCGAGTTGAATGTTAAGCGCAAGCGCGAAAAGCTGTACTATTTCGAGCGCGTAAAGCGCCACGAGGTCCACTCTGCCGACGACGTTTATTGCGGGGAAATACAGCGAAAGCTTGCTTATCGCAAACTGCGTGTCCACCGCAAGCCCCGAATAAATCCCGTAAAACGCCGCAAGCGTTATGATTGTAAGCGCGCCAGCTGCGGCGTACGACAGCGTGATTTTCGCCGCGTCGCCCTTTTTGTAGTCGAATCTGCCGACGAAAAACAGCATATACGCCGGTTCGGTAAACCTGAAAAGCGAATAACGCGCGCCTTTGAAAATTCCGCCCGCGCCCGTTTTGAGAACGGGCAGAAGATTGTCGAGCCTGACCTCGCCGAAACTCATTATAAGTATGCAGAAAATCGCAATCGCGAAAATCGGGAAGCAGATATCGGCGCAACGTCCGATATTCAAAAAGTCTTTGCACGCGGCGTAGACCGAGAACGCGAAAAACGGCAGAAAGACTATAAGCGACGGCACCGTATCGTAAAAAATCGCGTGCACGTACTGCTTTTGTTCGAGAATCGGAAAGAGCGCGCAGAAAAGGAAGAACAGCGCGAAAAGGCACGCGACTATTCTTGAAAACACGCCGCCGAAAGTATCGGCTACCATTCCGAAAAACGTCTTTTTCGTACGACTGCACATATATGCGACCGCCCATATAATAACGCCCGTAACCGCAAAATCCAGAAGCGCGGGGAAAAGCAGGTCGCGCCCGCTTAAAGAGGCGAGTTGGGTCGGGTAGGTCAGCAATTTCGAAGCGACGGTGTACGCGAACATTATAAAACATATCTGTCTTACGTTAATCTTCATTGTTTTTCAACCTCACTTTGTCGCGCGTGCGGAATACTTCGGGTCGGTTTTTAAGCGAGTACATATTCGCCTTTACCATACTGTCGTACAAGTCGTTTTTTATAAGCGGGGCAAACGGCGCAAGCAGGGGCGCGCCGTAGCTCTGTTCGGTTACGAGATAGCAGATTATTATAACCGTCCCAAGAACTATGCCGAAAGGACCTATGCTCCCCGCGAGCAGTAAAAACAGCCATCGCAAAGTCGTGGTGGTTTCGATAAGGTCGGGCACGGTGTACATACATATCGCCGAAAAGGCGATTATTATAATCGCGGGCGTGGAAATTACCCCCGCTTTTACCGCCGTGTCGCCCAAAACGAGCGCGCCCACGACCGATAGCGCAAGGCCGACGTACTTGGGCATTCTTATGGACGCTTCGTTCAATACTTCGAGGACGAACAGCACGAGGAACATCTCTACCGACGGCGAAAGCGAAAGCCCCGAAACGCTTGACGAAATTTTCAAAAGCAGTTGCAGGGGTATAAGCTGTATCTTGAAAAGTTGAGCCGAAACGTAAAACGCGGGCAAAAACAGCCCCGCAAGCAGCGCGATAACCCTTAATATGCGCGTAATTGTGGCGCGGTGGCTGTTTATATAATAGTCCTCTACCGACTGAAAATCTTCGGTTATCATATAGGGCACGGTAAGCGCTATAGGCGAACCGTCCACTATTATTCCCACCCTGCCCTCGCACACTTTGGCGCAGAATATGTCGGGCTTTTCGGCTGTGCCGCACCGCTTGAAAAGCGACTTGGGCTTATTTGAGATGAACTGCGAAACGTATGACGAGTCGGGGATTATGTCTATGGAATTTTCGCATATCCGCTTTTCGACCTTTTCGGGCAGACCGCTTGGGCATACGCCCTCTATATAGACTATGCAGACCGCCGTTTCCGACCGCTCGCCGCACTTTACCGTTTTGATTTGGAGTTTAGGCGTCTTTATGCGCTTGCGCACAAGCCCGAGATTGGTTTTTACGTCCTCGATGAACCCCTCGCGCGGACCCTTTACGGCTATCTGCGTAGGCGGCTCGGCGACGGCGCGCGCGGGCGGCTTTTTCAGCCCGATTATGAAAAAATCTTTTTCGCCGTCTATAAACAGGGCGGCGTTGCCGTCGGAAATTTCTTTTACCGCATCGTCTGTTTTTTTGCCTTCCTTTACCTCGGGCGCGGCGATAAGCAGTCCTATGTTTTTTGCGCTTTCGTCGCTTTTTACCCCTTTTAAGGGCTTTACGACGAGTTCGCCCAAAAGTTCTTTGTCGGCTATCCCGTCGGCGTAAATCGCGGCGAACTTCTTTCCTCCGTCGCTTTCGAATTCGAATACGAGGATATCTTCGCTTTTTAATATACTTTTTACCGATTTTATGCTCTGCTGTATAGTTGCCATAAAAATATTTTTCTTAAATTTCGCAAAAAAATACGCCGCCCGCCGCCCTTGACTTAAACGCGCCCGTCTGTTAAAATATAAACGCTTATGAAATTCGATTACGACGCGAAATATTTCAACCCCGAACAGGTTCTGGACTGCGGGCAGGTTTTCAGGTACGAGCGGTACAAAGACGGCTATTTTCTGGTTGCGCGCGACAAGGCGTGCTATCTGAAAAGCGACAAAATAAAGACCGTGGTCGAATGCGACGACGTTGACTTTTTTTACGACTATTTCGACCTCGGTCGCGATTATTCGGAAATTTTAAGGCGGGCGAAGGAATTCGGCGTGCCCCTGCTTACGCGCGCGTGCGAAGCGTGCCGCGGACTTCGGCTTTTAAATCAGGACAAGGAGGAAATGATTTACTCCTTTATAATTTCGCAAAACAACAATATACCCCGCATAAAGGGGATTATTTCGAGAATATGCGCGGGGCTGGGAGAAAAAAGGAACTTCGGCGGGCGGGAATACTTTACCTTTCCCGCGACACAAAAAATAGCCGCGGCGGGCGCGGAGTTTTTCAAAGCCGCGGGCGCGGGTTACAGAGATACTTACCTTGTTTCGACGGCGCAAGACATAGCGCGCGACGGGTTGGGGCGGCTCGACGGGCTGGACGGCGAAAGTCTGAAACGCGAGATTATGAAGTTTAAGGGCGTAGGCGAAAAAGTCGCCGACTGCATCGCGCTTTTCGCCTTTTCAAAACGCGACAGCTTCCCCGTGGACACCTGGGTGGAAAAAATCTACCGCGAGGATTTCGGCGGCGCGCTTAAAGACAGAAAGGCGATAAACAGGTATTTTTGCGGTATGTTCGGGGATATTTCGGGCTACGTTCAGCAGTATTTATTTTACGCAAAACGGCAAAACTTATAGTATGCCCGATTATTTTTCGCACCTTATAGCGGCGGAGAAGATTTACGAAGGTCTTTCCGCCGACCTGAAAGACAAAATTACAAACAAAACTTTATATCTGCTCGGCGCGCAGGGCGGCGACGTGTTTTTTGCCTATAATCTTAAACTTTCGGGAAAGAACCTCGGCCGCGAAATCCACGCGAAAAGCGCCGCGCCGCTGTTTTCGCGGCTTACGCTCGGCAACCCCTCGTATGCGGCGGGATTTGCGACCCATTACGCGATGGATTGCACGCTTCACCCCGCCATATATGCCTACGAACGCACCAAACGCTCGCCCGCGACCCACGCGAAATTCGAGCGCGATTTGGGGCTGTTTATTTCGAGAAAATACGGCGTCAGGCGCACCATTCTTCAAAAGGACAAGGTGCTTGCCTGCACCTACGCCGTATACGACACTATAAAAAACGTCGAAAACGGCGTTACCGTAACGGGCGTGGAAAGATGCCTGAAAAGGCACTTCAAATACTCGCGGTACTTATTCCTCACAAAAAATCAGACCTTTAAATGCAATTACGACTTTTCCACTCTTTCCTCGGCTGTCGAGGACGGCGTGGAACTCGGGATAAAAGCCGTGAAGTGCGTGCTTGAAAAGGATATAGACGACGAAGTGTTCGATAAAGAATTTCTGCAAAAATAAAGCCGCGCGCCCGCGGGTCGATACCGCGGGCGCGCGGCTTTTCAAGTTATTATTTTATCGTAAATGGAGTGCTCCGAAAGCTTTTTATACAGTTCGTCCTCGGAAATTTCGTCCAAAAACGCGTCGCCGTAGAACTGCATTACGACGTACCTGCCGCCGCCGACGAATTTAAGGGCGTCGCGGTATGTCGCCCCCTCGTCCATTATTACGTACTTTATCTCGCGCCCGCGCTTTTTGGGAAGCGCGGTAAAATTTATTCGCGAATATTTTTCGCCGCGTTCGAAAACGGAACAGAGAAGAAACGCCGCTATCGCAAGAAGCGAGATGTTGCGGTAAACAAAGACGAAAAAAAGAACCGCCGCTACCGCGCAGAGGGCGTTGAGCGCGCGCAGAATTATCCCCGCGGCTTTTTCGGGCAGGAATTTCAAAAGAACGCGGCGGGCTATTCTTCCGCCGTCGAAAGGATACGCGGGCAGAAGATTCAGAAAAAGCATTGCCGCGCTCGCGTAGAATATAATATCCGTCGCGGCATATGAAAGCGGGAAAAACCACCATAGACCCGCGCATATTATGCAGATAAGCAGGTTTACAAGCGGACCCGACAGCGCGAGCGCGACCTCGTCCGCCGCCGAAATTCCCTCTATTTCGCATACCGCCGAAGCGCCGTATGGCATAAGCTTTACGCCCCTGCATTCGTAGCCGAGGCGCGTAGCGCAAAAAATATGACCGCACTCGTGCAGGAGCGCGGTCAATGCGCATATTACAAACACGGGGAGTCCGCCGAAAACCGCCGCCGCAAGTCCCGCAAGCAAAAACAGCGGGTGCAGAGTTATTTTCACGTCGTCCAGACGGGCACCGACCCCGAAAGCGTATAGCAGTTCAGAAGTTGGTCGCCGTCGTACATCGAAACGGTAATTTCGGTGCCGCCGTCGGAATAGCCTATAGGCACGCCCGAAGCCACCGCCGTTCCCGACGCCGCGTACGCGTCGGTAAGCCCCGTCACCACGCTTGAAAAGCTGGACGTATGCGCGATTTTAAGGGTATACGCGCCGCTTTGTTCGACCGCGACCGACTCGACCGAACCGCCGCAAAGGGGATATACGCTGCCCTCGGCGGTAAATCTTAACACGCCGTCCGCGCCGAGCACGGGTTCGGTATCGGAAAACGCGCCGACGGGGGACGCGAGCGTGAACTCGGAATAAGTCGGCTCGGCGGGCGCGTCCTCTTTTGAAAACGAGGTTATAAAGCCGTTTATTACCGTGTCGGGCAAAAATACGTTGGTTAAAAATATACCGAGGGCGAGGGCGCCGACCAAAGCCGCCTCGGCAAGGAGCACCGCGCTTGCCTTATCTTTTCTGAAATTTATCGCGAACTTTTTTGCGGCAGGTTTTTCAGGTTCGGTAAGGTCCTCCGCGGCGACGTATGCGCCCATGCGTTCGTTGACCGACTCTACCACCTGCTCTTTAAGGTCTTCTTCGGCGGGCTTGCGCGAAAAAAACCTCTTTTTCTTAACGACGTTGACGGTGCTGACGGGAATTTCCAGCATCTCGGCGTAATCCAATTCTTCTTCCATATCATCCTCCGGGAAACTTGTTTACCCTAATGTATGCCCGTCCGCCGCATAATAGAACGCAATTTTTAACGCCCGACAAAAATTTTACGCGCGGGCGACGTCGCGCCCGCGCGTATACTTTATAATAAAATTGTTCCGCCCGCGCCTTAATTTGCTTCCGCCCGCCGCGCTTATTCGGTCAGATAAGACCGTAAAGTTCGTCCGAAAGCGCGGCGAACGCCCGCGGCGAAAGCGTTTCGCCGCGGGCGTTTTTATCCACGCCGACGCGCGCAAGCGCCTCTTCCGCCCTTTCGCGCGTAAGCGAAAAGCTTTTTACCAGATTGTTTTCAAGCGTTTTTCTGCGCGAGGCAAACGCCGCGCGCACTACTTTTATATATCCGTCGCGGCTTTTGACTTCGAGCGGCTCGCGCCTTGTAAGCCTTACAACCGCGCTGTCCACGTTGGGAACGGGGAAAAATTTTTCTCTCGGCGCAGACAAGATTATTTCCGCGTCGTATTCATATGCCAAAACCGCGGTAATCGCGCCATAGTCGTGGGTGTTTTCGCGCGCGGCAAGCCTTTGCGCGACTTCTTTCTGCACCGTGACGGTAAGGCTTTTGCAGAGTTTCGACTGCTCGTAAATCTTCATTATCACGGGCGTGGTTATATAGTACGGCAGGTTCGCCACCACCTTGTACTCCCCCGTTTCGCGTTCGAGCGCGGCAAGGTCCGCCTTTAAAAAGTCCGCGAAAATCACCTCGACGTTTTCCACGCCCGCAAGGGTCGCCGAAAGCACGGGTTTAAGGTCTTTGTCCACCTCGTACGCAAGCGCTTTTTTGCAACGCTTCGCTATTTCGCGCGTCAACGTCCCCGCGCCGCAGCCTATTTCGACGACAACGTCGTCCTTTGTAATCCGCGCGCCGTCGGCTATCGCCGCCAGCAGGCTTTTGTCGCTGATAAAATTCTGCCCCAGCTTTTTTTT
Organism: uncultured Clostridia bacterium; assembly: GCA_947624005.1. Lineage (GTDB taxonomy): Bacteria > Bacillota > Clostridia > Christensenellales > Borkfalkiaceae > Coproplasma. Next base: position 4,988 of record CANQHV010000018.1, on the reverse strand, counting down.
GAAGTTGAACCCCGAAGCACGCAGGGTGTTTTTAAGGTTTGTATCCATAATTTAACTTATATATAGTTGCATATTTTTGCCGACGTGCGGCAAGATATTTTTGTAAACTTTTCAAGTTTGCCGTCTGTACGAACGGCGACGCGCAACGGCTGTTAAGCGCCGTTTCGTAGCCCGATGGCGTACAGCCCTACGTAAGATTAAAAAGCCCGCTTTTATGCGGGCTTTAATTTTTTGAACAGAGTATGCGCCGCTTCCCACACCTCGTCCGCCGCGCTTTCGGCTGTTTCGCCCCTTATATCCGCGATTACGGAAAGTATTTCGGGTATGCTTTCGGGCGTGTTGGGGAATATTCCGCGCTTTGAAACGGGCGGAAGATAGGGGCTGTCGGTTTCGGTCATAACGCGGTCGGCGGGAAGGGCGGCAATCGTCCTTTTCGCCTTTTTACTGCCCGAATATGTGCATGTTCCGCCGAAAGAAAAATACCCGCCCGCATTTTCCACCTCTTTTGCCACCTCGGGCGAATACGAAAAGCAGTGAAGCATAAAGCCGTGCGTAAGCTTTCCCGCGTACTCTTTAAGAATATTAAGCGTGTCCTCCGCGCTGTCGCGCGAATGAATCTGGACGGGAAGTTCAAGCTCGTCCGCAAGCAATATCTGCCGCGCGAAAATTTCGCGCTGTAACTCTTTATCGGTGTCGGGGTAGTGGTAATCAAGCCCGATTTCGCCTATCGCCACGCATTTGCCGTCCTCTGCGAGCGCGCGGATTTTGTCGAGGTCGCCCTCGCGGTACTTCGAAAGCTCGGTGGGATGAAATCCCGCGCAGAAATACACGCCCTTAAAGCGCGCGGAAAGCGCGCGGCAATACTCGCTTGACCCGACGTCGAACCCGACGGCTATGATTTTTTCGACGCCGCAAGCCCGCGCCCTGTTCAAAAGCGCCGTAACGTCGCCGTAATCTGAGTCGTTTATGTGGCAATGAACGTCGATAAGCCTCACGAAAGTCTGCTCCCGTCGGGCAAGTCGCGCTCGGGCGAAACAAGCGAAAGCTTGCCGTCGGCTTCGGCGCACACAATCATTCCCTCGGACACAAGCCCTTTCATCTCGCGCGGCGGCAGGTTTACCACCACCACTACTTTTTTGCCCACCATCTCTTCGGGGGTGTAGTACGCGGCGATGCCCGAAAGTACCGAAATGGTTCTGTCGCCCACTTTGACCGTTTCGTGTAAAAGTTTGCTCTTTTTAACGGCTTCGCACGCCGTCACAAGCCCTACGCGCATATCGACTTTCGCAAAGTCGTCAATGGTTATCGTCTGCGAAGTCGCGTCCGCCGCCTCTTTTTCGGCTTCGGCGCGTTGCGCCCTTTCGATTTCGGCGATTTTCGGCTTTATATCTTCGTATTTTATCCTTTCGAACAGCGTTTTGGGCGATTCGCTGACTGTGTAACCGTCGCAAACCGAAAAGCTTGAAAGTTCGGAAAAACTGCGCTTTTTTGCGCCGATTTCGGCTAAAATTTCATCGGCGGTCGAGGGCATAAAGGGCGCGAGCACGTTTGCGCCCAAATCAATCGCGCACAGCAGATTGTATAAGGTCTGTTCCAAAAGCCCGCGCTTTTCTTCGCTTCTTGCAAGAATCCACGGCGTGGTTTCGTCTATATATTTATTTGCGCGGCGGAATACTCCGAACAGCGCGTCGAGCGCGTCGCAGATTTTGTATTCGTCCGCTTTCGCGGCGCATTCAGCAATCGCCGAAAGCGCGCATTTTTGCAAATCTTCGTCAAAGTCGCCATATACTTTGACATTTTTAACCGTTCCGCCGAAATATTGGTTCACCATCGAAACAGTGCGTTTTACAAGATTTCCCAAGGTGTTCGCAAGGTCGGAATTAATGCGCTCGCACATAAGTTCCCACGTTATCACGCCGTCGTCGGCGTAGGGCATTTCGTGCAGAACGAAATATCTTACCGCGTCTACGCCGAAAACCGAAGCAAGGTCGTCCGCATAAAGCACGTTGCCGCGCGACTTTGACATTTTGTCGCCGCCCTGCAAAAGCCACGGGTGCCCGAATACTTTTTCGGGCAGGGGTTCGCCCAAAGCCATTAAAAATATCGGCCAATATATGGTGTGGAAACGCACGATATCCTTACCTATGACGTGTACGTCGGCGGGCCAGAGTTTTTTGTAATTGCCGCCGTTTTCCACGCCGTCGTAGCCTATGCCCGTAATATAGTTTGTCAGCGCGTCCAGCCAGACGTATACGACGTGCGCGGGGTCGAAATCGACGGGTATGCCCCACTTGAAAGTTGTGCGCGACACGCACAAATCCTGTAATTTCGTCTTTAAAACGCCCTCTCGCGCCGCCTTTAAAATTTCCTCGTCGGGCTTTCCGACAAACTCGTCCGCAAGCAAAAAGTTATTCATCATCTCGTTTTTGCGCGAGGCGGGGGCGATAAATTGAGGGTGGGTGAGAATGTGTTCGACAAGGCGGTTGGCGTACTTGCCCATTTTGAAAAAGTACGCCTCTTCCTCGGCGGGCTTTACCTCTCTGCCGCAGTCGGGACAGCGCCCGTTTACAAGCTGGCTTTCGGACCAGAAACTTTCGCACGGGGTGCAGTACAGCCCCTTGTACGAACCCTTGTAAATGTCGCCGCTTTCGTGGAATTTCGCGAAAATTTTCTGCACGGCGCGCTCGTGATATGAGTCGGTCGTGCGCATGAATTTATCGTACGACACGTTCATAAGGTCCCAGATGCCCTTAATTTCTTTCACCACCGAATCGACGAAAGCTTTGGGCGTCACGCCCGCTTTTTTCGCCTTTTCTTCGACTTTCTGACCGTGTTCGTCCGTGCCCGTCATAAAGAACACGTCGTAGCCCTCGAGCCGCTTGAAGCGGCATATTGCGTCGGAGAAAATCGCCTCGTACGTGTTGCCTATATGGGGCTTGCCCGAGGTGTAGGTTATTGCCGTCGTAAGATAAAATTTTTTAGCCATAACGCCGTCCTTTAATCTTTTTGTAAAATTATACCACCTTTTGCGCCCGTTGTAAAATTAAAGCGCGCATATATTTTAAAATCCGCTCATAAAAATACTTTATGAACGTCGTATTTACCGTTATTGCGCTTGCAAGTTCCGCCGTCCTTCTGATTTTTGCGCCGGACAGGCTTTTGCCCGCGCTTCTTTCGGGCGCGGAAGATTCGGTGAAGATGGCGCTTACGCTTTTTTGCATTTACGCGGTATGGATGGGGCTGTCGAAGCTTGCCGAACTTTCACGCCTTACGCGCGGCGCGTCAAAACTGCTTATGCCCGTTTCGGAAAAATTTTTCCGTTGCGACGGCGAGGAAATCAACGAAAATATCTCGATGAATCTGTCGTGCAACCTGCTCGGTCTGGGTGGCGCGGCGACGCCGTACGCGGTAAAGGCGATAAACGGAATGCAAAAAACGGGCAATGCGTTCGGGCAAAAGCTGCTGTTTATAATAAACGCGACAAGCATACAGCTTATCCCGACCACCGTCATCGCCCTGCGCGCGGGCGCGGGGAGCGTTAAGGCTTCGGACATAGTTCTGCCGTCGCTTATCTGCACGGCGATTTCGACGGCGCTCGCCGTCATACTGTATATTGCCGCCGAAAAAATAGGCGGCGCGAAAGGTCGGAAAAAGCCTTGGCGTATGTAATTCCCGTGATATTTATCGTGGTGATAGCCTTTGCCGCGGTAAAAAAAGTCAATATATATGACGGGTTTTGCGCAGGAATAAAAGAAGCCGCAAAATTTACGATGTCGCTTCTGCCCTGCCTTGCCGCGATTTTTATGATGTGCGCGCTGTTCGAGGAGTCGGGGCTTGCGGACGGGCTGTGCCGCCTGCTTTCGCCCGTGTTCGGGTTTTTGGGAATACCGCCCGAGCTTACCAAACTTGTGCTTATAAAGCCGTTTTCGGGGAGCGGGTCGCTCGCGTACCTGAACGAAATCATAAAAAATTACGGCGCGGACAGCTACATAGCGCGCTGCGCGTGCGTGTGCTACGGCTCGTCCGAAACCGTGTTTTACATTTCGGCGGTGTACTTTGCGGGGCTGAAAGTCCGCCGCCTCGCCCTGCCCATAGCGATTGCGCTGTTTGCGACCTTTGTTTCGACGGTCGTCGCCTGCCTTATCTGCAAAATAATGTAACCCCGCCCGCCTCGGCTTCTCGCCTCGGCGGGGTTTTTATTTTGATATAAAGTAAAAAAATGTGCGTGCGCCCGCGGTTTTCAACCGCGGGCGCACGCACTGAACCTTAACCTACTACTACTCCTCACCTACGGGTGCGGCGCGCGGGCAAATTGCCCGCGCGCCGCGCTTTTTGCGACACATTTAAACGCATAATACGTTTATTATCCTTGCATCTTTCGGTGTAATTCGCATTCTAATGTAAACTATACGCTTACATTTTACCCTCGCCACAGCCGTAAACGCAGATTATTCATTATTATCGTCGTCGGGCTTATAGTTTTCGTAGAACCCGTCCGCGTCGTGTACCGACTTGCCAGAATCTGCGCTTGCGGAAGTATCGGACTTTTTCTCGTTCATTTGGTTCAATGCCGACATTGCCGCGGCAACGGCTACGTCTATCATTTCCTGCGAATACGGCAACTGTGCGCGCGGCTGTCCCTCGACGTGCATTGTTTCGTCCACCGTATTGCCCGCCTGATATCCGCCTTGTCCGAACCCGTAGTGCATCATCTGCATTTTTAAAAGCGTATCAAACTGTCTTTGCCGTTCGCGGTCGCGCCGCCGCGAATTGACCGTGGTAATGATAATGAATAACAGCATCAGCAGTATCAATACGCCGACTATTAATACTATCCACCACCAATTATCTTTGAGGAAGTCGTTTGAGCCGCCCGTTGCGCCGCCCGAAATTCCGCCGCTTGACCCCAATGCGGGAACTATTGTATTTGCCTCGGAAATTTCGTGCGTGCCCTCGCCGTCGTTAAAGCACTTGCCGCACACCGAACA
>CANQHV010000017.1 GCA_947624005.1 uncultured Clostridia bacterium | reverse complement strand
ATCTATTCTAACACAGTTGATTTATATGAACTACTTTTTTACCCTCACCCGTTGCACTTGTTATGATAATTCACCTTATAAAATATTCGCCCGCAAGGCGCAAAGCCTTGCGGGCGAATATTTTGCGTAAATTAGATTTCGATTAAAAAGCCGCGGGCGCGGAGAGCGTTTTCTATTTCGTCCAGCGCCTTTTCGCTGTCTGCGCTGACCGTGTGATAATGGTATCCGTCGGTAACGCTCATCAACGGCTTCGACGCGCCCGAAACAAGCGAGCGGTAAAGTTCTTCGACGTGGGTTTTCGTGTTCAGGTCGAGGCGGGCCGAAATTCTGCCGTACACCCGATGATTTACGAATATATCCGTGATTTTTCCGCCGAGCGAGATTATAAGCGCGCCCTCGTCCACTATCTCTTCGAACGAATGTCTGCACTTGAAAACGCGCGTCGCCGCTATTTTATCGTTTAAAATATACCCGCGGTTGGTCGCCGTTATATCGTAGCCGTTGGCGCGGAGTATGGCGATATCCTGCACTATCACCTGCCGCGAAACCTTAAAGCGTTCGGAAAGCGCGCCCGCAGGCAGGGGCGTTTCGACGTTGCTTATAAGCGCAAGTATTTCGCGGCGGCGTTCTTCGGCTTTCATTTTTCCTCCACGGGTTTGAGATTTTTAAGCGACAGGTCGAGAATGGGCGCGGAGTGCGTAAGCGCGCCGCTCGAAACGAAATCGACGCCCGTATCCAAAATATTCTGTATATTTTCGCGCGTGACGTTGCCGCTGCATTCGGTCTGCGCCCTGCCGTCTATCATCTTTACCGCCGCTTTCATATCCTCGGGCGACATATTGTCGAGCATTATTATGTCCGCACCCGCCTCCAAAGCCTCGCGGCACATATCGAGCGTTTCCACCTCGACTTCTATTTTTCTGACGAAAGGCGCGAAGTCCTTTGCAAGCCTTATTGCATTTTTAACGCCGCCCGCCGCACCTATGTGGTTGTCCTTTAAAAGTATGCCGTCCGAAAGATTGTAGCGGTGGTTTACTCCCCCGCCGACCTTTACGGCGTATTTTTCGAAAATGCGCATATTGGGCGTCGTCTTGCGCGTATCCAAAAGGCGCGTTTTACTGCCTTTCAGAAGATTGACCATTTCGCGGGTATAGGTCGCAATGCCGCTCATACGCTGTAAAAAATTAAGCGCGGTGCGCTCGCCCGAAAGCAGAGCGCGTATATCTCCCGTCACCACGGCGAGTTTTTCGCCCTTTTTTACTTCGTCGCCCTCTTTTACTTTAAAGTCCACCCGCGTGTTTTCGTCGAGCAGCTTGAAAACGCGTTCGAAAACTCCCAGACCGCATATAACGCCCGACTGTTTGGCAATCAGCTCCACCTCGCCCTTTCTGTATTCGGGCATTACGGCGTTGGTGGAAATATCCTCGTTCGAAATATCTTCGCGCAGAGCGGAAAGTATAAGCTGGTCCGCATTTAACGCATTAGTTATGGGGTTTAACATCGTCTGCCTCCCTTATGGCTTTCAATAAAATTTCTCTGTACTCCGAAAGCAGTTTTTCGGGGTCGTCGTAGATTTTAAAATTTAGTTTATCCGCGGCATATTCCGCATCCTTTTCGTCAATCGGCGTAAAATGCGCGCTTATATTAGCGGCGGCGCGTTCGGCAAACAAAAGGCTTTCGAGAAGCGAGTTCGAAGCAAGCCTGTTCGCGCCGTGAACGCCGTTGCAGCAAGTTTCGCCGACGGCGTAAAGGCGGCGCATACTCGTCCGACCGTCGAGGTCGCTTTTTATTCCGCCCATAAAATAGTGCTGCGCGGGAACGACGGGTATACATTCTTTGAATACGTCGTATCCCTCTTCCGCGCAATGCGCCACTATCGAGGGGAAATGCGCGCGCACCTCGTCTGCGGGAATCCCGCGCATATCGAGCATAACGTAGGGCGTGCCGTCCTTTTTCATCTGCTTTCTGATTTCCGCGGTCACCACGTCGCGCGGGCGCAGTTCGTCGCAGAACCGCTTGCCGTTTTTGTCAAGCAGTACCGCGCCCTCGCCCCGCACCGATTCTGAAATCAGAAACCTGCGCCCCGGCTTTTCGGAATAAAGAGTCGTGGGGTGAATCTGGACGTAGTTGACGTTTTCGACCGCCACGCCCCGTTTAAGACATATCGCGACTCCGTCGCCCGTAAGCAGTCGGAAGTTGGTGGAATGTTCATAAACGCCGCCTATCCCGCCCGAGGCAAGCACGGTGTAGTCCGCGAAAATTTTATATACCTTTCCCGATAAATTGTCGCGCGCGATTATGCCGTAGCATTCGCCGTCCGCGATTATGTCGAGCATCGTGGTTTCGGGGCGGATTGTTACGTTTTCAAGCGTTTTAACCCTTTCCATAAGGCGGGTGGTGATTTCCTTGCCCGTGCAGTCTTCGTGAAAGCATATCCTCGGTCGGGAATGTCCGCCCTCGCGCGTGGTTGCAAGGCTTCCGTCGGGATTGCGCGCAAAATCCACGCCGAGTTCTATAAGCTCGTCTATTATATGGCGTGACGAACGTATCATACATTCGACCGCCGCGGGATTGTTTTCGCCGTGTCCCGCTTTCATCGTGTCGGAAAAATACCCGTCGAAATCGGCATCGTCCACAAGACGGCATATCCCGCCCTGCGCAAGATACGAATCGCTTTTTTCGGGCGTGCCCTTGCAGATAAGCAGAATTTTTTTGTTTTTGTCGAGCCTGAGCGCACAGTTTAGCCCCGCTACGCCCGCGCCCACTATCACTACGTCGAATTTTTCCAAAAAACGGACCTCGGAAATTTCTGTTTACAATAAAGTTTACACCGAAACTTTACACCTGTCAAGTCATATGTCAACCTATTTTTAAAATTTTAAAGCCGCGGCAAGGGGGCGCAAAGCCCGCGCAAGCGGCATTTTCGACAAAAACGTATATATTTTTGTGTGTTTACCGAAAGCCGCCGAGCGTAATAATAAAGCGTGAGGTAAAATTATGAACGCAAGCAATTTATTCGGTAAAAAGGTCGAAAGCGCCGCGGGCGCAGAGGGGTACGTTGTGGAAGTAAGGGCTTCGGGCGGCAAAATAGAATGTCTTGTATGCGCCGACGAGGACGAAAACGAGTTTTTGGTGGACGCCGAAAACGTTAAAAAATGGGGAGAAACGATAATATATACGGACAGAGCGCGGGAAATAAAAAAGAGCGGCGCGTTGCGGCTGGGACTTCCCGCCTACGACGAAAACGGCAGATATCTGGGCGAATTAAGCGATTTTTCACTGCGCGGCGCGCGTATTCTCAAAGCCAAAATAGGCAAAAAAAATTACCCCGCCGAGGGGGTGACTTGCGGCGACGCGGCGATAGTCAGACGGGCGCGCGTTCTTAAAAGCGACGTTATAAAAAACGGCGAGGTGATTATAAAAAAGGGCACGCCCATTTCGGAAGAAAGCCTTAAAATAGCCGAAAACGCGGGCGAATACGTTCAGGCGAAATTGAAATCGATATAAAACCGCCCCGCGGCAAAGCCGCGGGGCTTTATTTATACGTTGTATTTTGCCATAAGTTTTAAAAGCGTGTTGAAGTTTTCGTTCAGAATTTCGGCTTCCGCTGGCGAAAGCGTGCCTTTTATCTGCAATACGGCGAGGGTGTTTTTAAGCTTTTCCAGCTCTTGTCTGTCGCCCTTCGACAGATTTTTCCTTAACAGCTTTTCGGTTATCGACACCGCGTGTTCGAGCCGCACGTTGTTCTTTACCGACGGCGCGCCGTCCGTTCGGGGCGGCTTCTGCTCGCGCGCGGGTCCCGAAGATATCGCCGCCTGCGAAATTATCGCTTTTTCGGCGCGCACGGGGCGCGACAGAAAGCACAGAACGCCGTATGCAAGATATCCCGCGCACCAGAACACGAGAGCGGCGAACAGACTTTCGCCGAGCGTGTTTTCGGTGAGAAACATTGCAAGTATCAGCGCGGAAAAGGCGTTTACAAGATGCAGAAAGGGTTTTTTCGGAAGCGAGCGCACGCTCTCTTTTTTAAGCGTTAAAATAAGCGCGGCGACAAACAGAACCGCGAAAGCGACTATAACCGTCCAGACGAGCGCGTCCAACGGAAGCGCCGCGATTTTCGAATAGAAATTTTTTACCGACGACGAAAACATAGTTAAATTATATCCGCCCGTACATAAAAACGGACGGATATATTGTCGATTTAAGTAAATTTTAAGGGTATTTGCCGCCGCGTTCGGATATTCACTATTACGGCGCGCACGTTTTTTATATCCACGCCCATAATGCGTGCGGCGACCTTTCTGTACAGCGCAAGCTGGGCAAAATAGGTTTCTTTAAGCTTTTCGTCGTCCTTGCCGGAATACTTGTAATCGACTATAAGCGTGCCGTCGCCCGTCACCGCCAAAAGGTCTATTGCGCCCTGTAAAAGCACGTAGTCCGCGGACGAAGTATTAAGGCATTCGTTTGCGGGCAGGCGGCATAAAAATTCGCGCTCGCGGTAAAGCTCCGCGCCGTCGAGTTCGGAAAACACGGGCATATTCAGAATTTCTTCGAGTTCGGAAAAATCGAGAAGGGTCGCGCTCTCTTCGCTCATTTTGCCGCTTTTTACAAAGCTTTTAATCTCCGCCTCTATCCCCGCGGCGTCTTTTACCGAAAAGTCGCAAAGTTCCAAAAATCTGTGGTAGGCGGTGCCGCGCTCCGCCCCCGTTTCGCCCTCGCCGCCGAACAGTTCGTACGGGCGGTAGTACGCCTCGCCGTCGGACAGCTTCATTATAGCCGAAGCCGACGACTTCACGGGCAGATTCACGCTTTCGTAATGCCCGTATTCCCGCATAAACAGCGAATCTATTTCGTCCGCGAGCGCGGGGTCCGCGCCCGAAACGCCCGCATTGCGCCCCGAGCCTATTATAACCTCGCCCAACTGCTCTTCGACGGGCGAAAAGTGCGTTAAATCGAACATATCCGCGTACGTTTTTGCTTCCGCGGCCTTTTCGGGGGAATAGGGCGCGACCTCTTCGGCGACTATGTGAAGTCGCGACATGGCGCGCGTGCAGGCGACGTAAAACAGATTCATTTCGTTTTTAAGCTCTTCCCTCTCGGTGCGGATTTTTACAAGCCGCCGCAGGACGGTGTTGTATTGAAGCATTGTCTGCGGGTCGCGGAATTTGGGCGCAAAGCCGAACTCCGCGTCGAGGGGAAGTTCGGAATAGTCCGCGCCCTTGAAAGTGCGGCATATGTCGGCTATTATGACTATTGGAAATTCCAGCCCCTTGCTTGCGTGCATTGTCATAAGCTTTATGCTGTCCGACGCGCTCGGCGCGGGCGCGGGAATGTTGTACCCCGACGCCGAAAGGCGGGCGAGAAACGCCTGCAAGGTAAGATTTTCGCCCTGCGCGGCAAGCGCGCGTATGTTTTTGAGCTTTTCGCCCCCGCCCGCGGAATAACGCGCTTCAAGACCGGTGGCTATGCAGATTTTATCTATCAAGGCGCAGGCGGAAAGCGCCTCGGAAAGGTCGCAAAAAACCTTTATTTTTTTATAGAACGCCCTTATTTTTGCGGCGAGGGAATCGCCGCGCGCGGAATACAGTCTGCATACGTCGTAAAAAGGCGGCCGCTTGTTGCCGTCCACCTCGCGGACGGCTATTTTTATTCTCGCAAGCTCGTCCTCGGAAAACCCGCCAAGCGGCGAAAGCATTGCGCATACCATAGGTATATCCTGCCGCGAATTGTCTATATATGACAATATATCTATCATATTACGGCACTCGGGGCGGTCGCACAGATTTTCGCTCTGCACGCCCGCGACGGCGTAACCCGCGTCGGTAAGCGCGCGCACTATGCCCTGAACGCTTTCGCCTTTGAGTTTGCGCGTAAGAATACAGATATCGCCCGCCTGCGTATCGACATAACCGCCTTTCGACGGGTCGTAATGCTTGCCGCGAAGTTCTTCTTCCACTATTTTAAGCACGCACAGTCCCTCGCGCGTGTGTTCTTTTTTGCGCGCGTCGGCGGCTACCGAATACACGCCCTGCGCCCGCGTTTTGCGCTCGTTTTTGCCGAATATATGCAAAGTTCCGCCACCGAAGCCCTCGGGATAGGGCGCGCCCTGCGCCATCTTCGAGGTCGAGGCGTAATCTATGCCGTACACGTCGTCCTTCATCACTTCGGAAAACAGTCTGTTTATAAAGTCCACCACGCCGCCCGACGAACGGAAATTGGCTGAAAGTTTAAGCGCGCAACCGCCCTCGGAAAAGCGTTTGTACTTGTCCGCGAAAAACTGCGAACGGCTGCCGCGGAAGCCGTATATGGCTTGTTTTACGTCGCCGACAAGAAACAGTCGGGCTTTTTCGGCGACCCCCGAAATTATCTCTTCCTGCACGGGGTTGACGTCCTGATATTCGTCCACGAACACATAGCGGCAATGCGAGGTTATCTCATCTTTTATCTGACCGTCTTTAAGGAGTTCGCACGTAAGATGCTCCAAATCGTTGTAATCGAGCTTGTTTTCGTCGCGCTTTACCGCGGTATACTCCGCGTCGTAATCACGCATAATTCGGCAAAACGCCGTCGCCGCCCTGCCGCTTTGTAAAAAGATACGCCTTTCTTCCTCCTCCGACAGCAGTTCGCCGCGGACGGCGCGGTAACGCTTGTAAACGCCGTCTTTAAACGCCTTGAACCTTTCGCCCGCCTCGGCGTCCGCCTCGCAGTCGCGCGGCTTTTTGGTTATGTAAAATGGCGGCAATTCGTCGAACGCGCCCGAAGCCGCGGCAAGCTCGCACGCGGTCGCCATCTCTGCGAAAATTTTTTCGTATACCTCTCGGTTTTGGGTCGTGACGAACTTCCCGCGGAAATCTTCTACCGCGTGTTTTATCGAGATATATTTCGACTTTTGCTCGGCGGTAAGCGCGTTTACCACCTCTTCGAATCCCTTTTCGCTATACAGGTTTTCGCACTTGTCGAGTATTTTTTTATAGTCGGAATTAACTCGCAAATCCTCGTAACAGTCGGAGATGAGCCGCTTTAAAGCCGCGTCGCTCCTCTTCTTTTTAAAGCACTGCAACAAGGTTAAAAAATCGGGGTTTGCGCTTTCGTAATACCCGTCGAAAAGCGTTTCGACGGCGCGCGCGGAATACTCGCGCGAGGCGGGGTCGTCGGACGAAATTATGTCGAACGAACCGTCCTGCCCGAGCGCGTAAAAATACCGCCTTATAAGCCCCGCGCAAAATGCGTGTATTGTGGAAATGTTCGCGGACGGAATTTTCGAAAGCTGGGTTTTAAGGTGCTTTTTGCCCTCTTCGTCCGCCTCGGGGATTGCCGAAATTATCGCTTTCGACAGCTTTTCTTTCATCTGCGCCGCCGCTTTTTTCGTAAAGGTGACGGCTAAAATTTCGTCCAGATCGGCGCCGTTTTTTATGGCGGCGACAAGCTTTTTTATCATAACGTAGGTCTTGCCGCTTCCCGCCGACGCCGAAACTATAACTTTGCCGTCGGCTTCGACAGCCGCAATCTGTTCGGGTGTGTCCGTCATACTCCGCCTCCGTTTTCTTTGGAAATTTCGGCTATATCCGCGCACTTTACGCCCGTAACCGAGCGTTCTTCGTCCACCGACGAATCGAACCCGCAACTGCCGCCCATCTTGCAGAACTTGCACGCCTCCGAGGCGGGCGAGGGCGAAATTTCGCCCGACAGCAGTTCGTCCGCGCCCCTTTTCGCCACCATACGCGAATAGTTTATAAACGCGGCGAAACTTTCCGCGTCCATTGCCGAATCAACCTTTCTGCCGCCGAGATATGCGTCGAAATATTCGCTTTTGCGCGTAGGCAAAACGTTTATGTCGGACGTGGACACGACCTCGTCGCTGCCGTCCATATATCCCTGCAATCTGAACACGCCGTCCGCCTTGTCCTTATACTCCACCGACGCGGGAAAATAGTACGCCCCAACCGCGCGCTTGCCCTCCGCCGCCGCCAGAAGATACAGCGGAAGCTGTAATTTAAGCCCCATATAGTATTTTACGGGCGAAGAATCCACCGTTCCCGTCTTATAATCTATTATTCTGACCATATCGCCGCTTTGGTCTATTCTGTCCACCCTTCCGTACAGCTTTACGCCGTCGCCCAAAGAAATTTCGCACTTCTGTTCGGCCCCCGTCACCTCGAACCGCGAATTTCTTATCTGCACGAACGCGCCCACGCACACCTTTACCGCCTCGTCCACAAGCCCGTTTGCGGCGTACTGTCCGCTTTTCGAGTCGGCAAGCGAGGAAAACGGCGGGCATTTAAGCAGTTCTTCCGCCCTTTCGCGGGCGAGGGCGGCTATTTCCTGTTCGTCGCGCGCGCCGTTGAGATTGCCTATAAGCCGTTGAAGCACGGTATGTATGAAGTTGCCCGAATCGAGGGGGCGCACCGCGCCCTCGTCCCGCTCCTGTACTTTAAGCCCCTGCCGCATAAAGTTAAGATACGGACAAGTAAAGTACGTTTCGAGCGCGGTGGGCGTAACCGAGGAATATTGCATAAACAGCGGGCGCGCGCACGAAATTTTTCTTACCCCGGGCGCGCTTATCGCGGCGATAGCCTCCGCCCCGAAGCCGTGAGCTTTCAGAACTTCGTATACGGCTCCCGCCGCGCCGTCAGACGGGTCTTTCGCAAGTCTGCGCAAAGCGGGAAGTTTTTCCGAACAGTAGTATTTAAGCGCCTTGCCGCTACGTTCGACCCGCTTATAGTCGAGGGGCGCTATCGGCGCGCCCGACGGGGTCGTAAACGCCGCGCACACATAATTTATTATCTCGCTCGGGCGGCATTCCTCGCCCGAAAGACGGGCGGGCCAGCTTAAATAAAGCTTGTTTCTGAAAGCGCAGACGTTAAGCCCCGTAAGCTCGCGGCGACGCATATTCACCTGCCGTATCTTCGGGGATATATCGAGGTCGGAACGGCAGAGAACGTCTATTTCTCTGTCGGTTAAAAGCGCGGTGTCGGAACTTGTCGAGGGCACGTCGGACGTAAGCTGCGCGGCGAACACTACGTTGCTGCCCGTATTTGCGCAAGCCGCAATATCGCCTACGAACACCGCGTCCGCCTTGGGCGGTATAAGCGAAATTTCAAGCGAGGAAAATCCGCTTTTCAATATTTTGGTCATCTCGTGCGCGCTTGTTTCGGGCGCGAGCGATTGGGCTTCGGAAAGCACCGAAAGCACCGATTCGTACACCCTGTCGCACAGCGCGGCTTCGGCGGGGAAACTGTCGGAAAACTTTTCAGAAAGGCGCGAAAGAATTTTGTCCGCGCCGAAAAGCGAAAGTATTTCGCGCAAACCGCGGCATACCGCCGCGCCGTCGCCCTTTGCGGGAAGGTTTTTAAGCCCGTCGAGGAAAGTCGCGCGCACCCTTTCCACCGCATTTATATCGAAACCGAGGTTCTGCAAAATTTCGGCATTCGGTTCTCTGCGGACGCCGCCGCGGAAATTTGCGAGCCGCAGACAATAATTGCGGAATATATCCTTGTCTTCGCGCTCGGCGGGGAAATAGGGCGAGGCGACGACGGCGTCTACGTCGCGCGGTCTGCAACCCGCCGTCGCGCACGAAAGATAGGAAATAAGAAAATCGCATAAGGGGTGTTCGGAAAGGGGAATACGCCTGTCGGCGTAGTAAGGTATGCGGTATTCGGAAAATATTCGGGCGAGAGCGCCCTCAGTCCCCGCGACGTCGGGAAGCATTACCGAAATTTTCGCGTACCTTTCGCCGTCCGCGACGTAACGCTTTATCGACGCCGCGATAAATTCCAGCTCTTCCTCCCTGTCCGACGCGGCGAAAACGTGTATTTTCGACGTGGGGAGTTTGTCGGCGGCAAAAAAGCTTTCGGGGTTGAATATCGCCTTTCGCAGCCTGTCCGCCTCGGGTATAAGCCCGCTTTTTACGGTTTCGGCTTCCGCGCCGCCGAAAGTTGCCGCCGCGGACATAAACGCGGGCAACGCCTCGTTGACGTACACGTCCTCCGCGCCGCCTATAAACAGCCCCGCAACGTCGCGGGCAACCGAAAAGCACGCCCGCGCGCACTCGGTCGTGGAGCAGGTAAACGATTGAAAACCGAAGAATATAACGCAGTTTCCGCGTATTTTAAAGCTTTTTTCTATAATTTCGGGCAGGTCGCGCAGATACTCGTTTCTGTCGCGCTTGCCCGCGGTTTCGAGATATTCGGCGTATTCGGAATATATCAGCGCGAGGTCGGAAAGTTTGCTTTTCAAAAGCCCGTCGGCGCTCACGTTTTTAAGGTCGTCCGCTGAAACGCGGGAAGAATACAAAAGTGCTATGGTGTCGTACACCGTCTGCGCCGCGGCGGTCGCGGAAAGTTTTTTGAAAAGCGTGAGTTTATCTTTGTTGCGCTCGATAATTCTCCTTATAGCCATAGCGGAACCCTGCGCCGAAAGCACGTTTTCGGTTTTTCCGCGCTCGGACGACAGAAAACGCGAAAAAGAATATACGCCCGTCAGAAACGTGCCCTCTACGGCGGAGCATACGGCGCGCTCCGCGGCGAGCGACAGTCTGTCCTCGCAGAACACGACGGTTTGTAAACCGTTCTTTTCGTTTTCGGTTATTATCTGCCCCAATTTTACAAGCGCGTCCGAAAGCGCGGCGCAAGTATAAGCCTTTATCATAGTTTTATTATATCATATTAATTGCAATTTTTAAAGATTTTGGGGCTAAAAGTTTTTACAAATACGATTTTATATGGTATAATCTGTAATGTATTTTGAAAAAGGTTGATTTATGAAAAAATTTTTGGGTATTTCTTTAATCGCCGCGACCGCCGCGATAGCCGTAGGGCTTTCGGGCTGTTCGTCGTGTTCGAGCAAAGTCAGAAATACCGCGGCGCTTAACGCGAATTGGTATATCGTTACAGGCTATAACGGTATGCAAACGCCCTTTTTAGAGGACGAAAAAAGTTTTGAAAGGGCGGTATATTCCGTAACTTACAGCGACGCGACCGCCGCAAACGGTTCGTACTCGGCGGAGTACGAAGAGGGCGAATATACCACCTATTTTACGGGTAAAACTTTCGACTTGTCGCTGCTTGACGAAAGCTACCGCGAGGAATACGAAGAGGCGCAAAAGGACGAAAACGGTTCGGCGCGCCCTATGGTTTTATATTATTTTCAGACCGAGCTTAAAATAGGCGTGACGTTCAAACGCGGCGACGAAACGGTAACCTTTACGGGCGACGACGGCAACTATATGTTTACCGAATGTTATTTCCGCACCACGGGCGAAGGGCTTCAACCCGTGTATTCGGCGCAGAAAATCGTAAGCTATTCGCCCCGCGCACAGCAGGCTTCGAACGTAAATTCCGCCTATGAAAAGGTCGTTCTCGATATCAAAACAAGCTACCGCTTCGACGAAAAACAGGCGATTGTGGTAACAAGCAAGGACGGCGGCGAACCCGAAAAGAACGAAATACGCGTGGGCGGCGACAGCTTTTTCGATAACAACTCGCTTTACGTTGTGGCGAGGGCTATGTCGCTTGCGGACGGCTCGTCGCAGTCGGTAACGCTGTTCGACTCCACAAAACGCCAGCAGGGCAACTATTCGATAACGGGCGGCAAGGCTTCGATAGGCGACGAAAGCCTTAAACGCATTTCCGAAATACCCGAAATTAAATCGGCGTTGGGAACGCGCGAAATAACAAACGACGACGGCGAAAAAGTCACGGTACAGAACGAACTTTCGTACGTTTGCTCGGAAATTACCTATTCGGGCGAACTGCGCGGCACGGCGCAGACCGTATGGTATGCGGGCGTAACGGACTCTTCGCGCAATACAACGCGCGCGGTTATGCTTAAACGCACCGAAGAATTGCCCTACGCGCTCGGCGCGCTTAACTACGAACTGAAAGAAATAACTTTTGCAAATTGCTGACCCCTCTTGGGGAAAATGATGAGCAACCGCCCCGCAGACTTTTTGTCTGCGGGGCGGTTGCTTTTTTCGACTTTTACCTACCGCCTACCGTGTTTTTCGGATTGCCCGAAATATAGGCGCACAGGTTTTCCGCCGCGACCGCTATAAGCCGCGCGCGCGTTTCGCGGGGCACCCACGCGATATGGGGCGTAAGATAACAGTTCGGCGCGCCCTTTAAAGGATTGTCGGGCTTCATAGGCTCTTGCGACGCGACGTCCGCAAGATACGCCGCGAGTTTTCCGCCGTCGAGCGCGGCGCGCACTTCCTTTTCGTCCACAAGCCCGCCGCGCGCCGTGTTTATAAGGGTCGCGCCGTTTTTCATAAGCTTCAAGGTGTCGCGCCTTATAAGTTTTTCGGTTTTTTCGGTGAGCGGGCAATGCAGGGAAAGGATATCGGAGCGGCGGAAAATTTCTTCGCCGTCTACAAATTCGTAATGGCAATTTTCGGGCAAAGTGCGCGTATATATTATCACTTTCATTCCGAAAGCGTCGGCAATGCGCGCGACTTTTTTACCTATGTTGCCGTAACCGTACACGCCGAACGTCTTGCCCGCAAGCTCGCTTGTTTCCCACGGAAAATAGCAGAACGTTTTGCTCTTTTCCCAATCCCCCGCCGCCACCGAAGCGGTATAGCGCGAAATTTTGCCCGCATAGTTCAATAAAAGCGCGAACACGTGCTGTGCGACGGCGTCCGTCGAATAGTTCGGCACGTTGCACACCGTAACTTTGCGCCTGTTACATTCCGCAATGTCGATATTGTTGTAACCCGTGGCGAAAAGCCCGACGTATTCTATTTTCGGACACGCCGACAAAAGCGCGGCGTCCACCCTGACTTTATTTACTATTATGGCGTTGCAGTCGGCGGCGAGCGAAAACAATTCTTCCCTTGTCGGCTCGTCGAAATACACCGTTTCGCCCAACCTTTCTATCGGGGAGAAATCCATATCCCCCGCCGTCACCGCGCTTATGTCAACTGCGATTTTCATTTTTCACCTCGACGGGATAATACCAAAAAATCCCGCAAATTGCAATAAATTTTTAAAATGGGTATGTACAAACGCGCTTTTTGGTGTTATAATTATTTTAACGATACATAGCGAGGGGAAAAATGGCAGAAAATTCTTCGAACAAAAAAGCTAAAAGCGATATAAAATTTATTACTATGGGCGAACTTTTATTAAGACTTTCGCCCCCCAACTACGAAAAAATAAGGACCACTGACGAATTCAAGGTGACTTACGGCGGCGCGGAAGCGAACGTCGCGGCTTCGCTTTCGAACCTCGGCATAGACAGTTCGTACTTCACCGTAGTGCCCGAATCGTCCATCGGAAAGGCGGCGATAAGATATTTAAGGTCGTTCGACGTACACTGCTCGCCCTGCATTTTCTCGGACGAGGGCAGAATGGGCATATACTTTCTGGAAGAAGGCTTCGGCGTGCGTTCGTCCAAAGTCACCTACGACAGAAAGGATTCGGCGTTTTCGAAGTACGATTATACAAAGGTTGACTTCAAAAAGAAGTTAGAGGGCTTTAATTGGCTGCACCTTTCGGGCATCACTCCCGCCCTTTCGCAAAACTGCCGCGAGCTTGTAACGCTTGCCCTTAAAGCCGCAAAAGAGCTGGGCATAACCGTTTCGTTCGACTGCAATTTCAGAAGCGCGCTGTGGGGCTGGCAGGAAGCCCGCGACTGCATAACCGAATATCTCCCGTACGTTGACGTGCTGTTCGGCATCGAACCCATCAATCTGCCCGGACCCGACGGCAAGGACATAAAAGACGGGCTGTCGATGAACCCCACCTACAAAGAACAGGACAGAGTTTTCCGCGCGCTGTACGAAAAATATCACTTCAAGGCGATAGGCAGACACGTAAGATACGTGCATACGGGCAGCGAAAACTCGCTGAAAGCGTTTTTGTGGTACGAGGGCGAAACCTACGAAAGCCGCACGTTCCGCTTTAACATTCTCGACAGAGTAGGCGGCGGCGACGCGTTCGCAAGCGGTATGATTTACGCCATTATGCGCGGAATGAAAGCAGACGATATAGTGAACTTCGCCGTTGCGGCGTCGGTAATAAAGCACACTATGCACGGCGACTTCAACATAACCGACGACGAAGATTCGATTATAAACCTTATGAACCAGCAATACGAAATAAGAAGATAAAAAAGCGCCGCTTAACGCGGCGCCTTTTTTGCCCGCCCGCGCTTTTTGCGCGGGCGGGCTTTTGCATTTATTCCCTTTCGTTTGCAGTCGCCGAAAGACAAAAAATGAATACGGCGACGAAGCCCACGCATTACAATTTACATAAAAAGATACCCGCCGGCGTAGCCGGCGGTTCTTCATTTTCGGGCATAGCCCTTGTTTACTAGCCGCGAGCAACGCT
>CANQHV010000016.1 GCA_947624005.1 uncultured Clostridia bacterium | reverse complement strand
ATCTATTCTAACACAGTTGATTTATATGAACTACTTTTTTACCCTCACCCGTTGCACTTGTTATGATAATTCACCTTTATTAATAATGAGCGGCGCGGCAGTTGCCGCGCCGCTCATTATTTTGCCACAGCATCTTTCAATCGGCGATATTTCAACGAAATATATCGTCGCTTATGCTTTCGCCGCCGATTTTATATGCGGCGCGCGGCAGTCGCCGCGCGCCGCATATTCTTCTACAACTTTAATCTGTGACTTTATTATTAATTAATTTAAATGTGAGGTGCGCGGCGATTGCCGCGCACCTCACATTCTTCTGTTATTCCGAGCGCCGCCGTTTCCGTTCGCCTCGCACTCAAATCAAGCGAAAAACTTCGATTACGCTCAACCCTACCCCGCTCTTTCCCCAACCCCGCCCGCAACTTGCGGGCGGGGTTGGGGGCTTGCAATTTTCCGAATTAAGCGCGCTACCCCCCTTCTTTTATTTAATAATAAGCGGCGCGGAAAAGCGGTTATGCGAAAAATGTTAAAATACGCATTTTTCGGCAAAGCGTCTTAAATTTTGCGCTTATACGCCCGTTAAAATAGGGTTATGGCTAAAAAAATTTATTTCACGAGTCTTAAAGGCGGAACGGGCGTAACCACCTGCGCCTATTATATTGCGCGCGCGCTCGCGCTTACGGGCGAGCGCGTCATGCTTGTGGACGGCGACGCGGTCGCGGGCGGCGGGCTATACGTCGCGGGGCTTGAAAACGCGCAGGTGTACACGCTTGCGGACTTCGAACAGGGCGCGTGCCGCGCCAAACAGACCCTTTTAAGTTGCCGCGACGCAGTAAATTTATGCGTTATGCCCTCGCTGGGCGCGGTCACAAAGGACGTGGCTGTGCGCGCCGTCGCCGAAACCGAGGGGCTTTTCGACTATGTGATTTGCGACAAAACCGCGCTTGCCGCCTGCGACGAGGCGGTTATAGTCGCCGAACCCTACGCGCCCTCGCTTAAAAGCGCGGATTGCTGTCGCGCTATGCTTGCGGACGGCGGTATGAAAAAAATTTTGGTAGCGGTAAACAAGTTGAGCGGCGCGCAGGTTATCGACGGCGACGTGGTCTGCGCCGAGGAGGCGGCGGCTCTTCTGCGGCTTTCGCTTATCGCCGTCATTCCCGAGGACCTTACACTGCCCGTCGGCGGCATAAAACCCGCCACTTTAAAGGCTTTCGCGGCAGCGGCGCAGGCAATCGGCGGCAAAAGCGACTTTTACCCCAACGTTCTGAAACCGTACTACGGTATTCACGGCTATTTTAAACGCAGATTGAGGGACAAGGTATGAAAAATCTTTCAAAAACGCTTTCTCTTGACAGAGAGGACGTTTCCGAAACCCAGCGCGAACTTTTTCTGAAAGATTTTAAAAAGCTTGCAGAAGAATATTTCGAAAGCGGGTCTGCGCCCTCGCTCGAAGTCACCCGCTCTGACGACGGCTTTCTGCTGTGCGTAATCTGGACGGCGCGGCGGGTTAAAAACGCAAGGCGCATACCGTAGTTTTACGGCGCGCAAAGCGCTAAAATACAGGCGCGGGCAATATGCCGCGCCCGTTTGAAAGGACGGCAAAAAAGGCGCGGAAAACCGCGCCTTTTGCAGAAAAATGCGGAATATATAATCACTTTTGCCCCGACATCATCAAAACTGCGGTTTTAAGTTCGTCGTCCGAATAGGTTACGTTCCACTCGGCGGGCACCGTTTTGCAACCGTCGTCCGCGGTAATTCCCCTGTCGTGTATAGAGGTCGAGCCGTCGGGCCAATATATGCGGGCGGTGGTGAGTTTCAACGCCTCGCCCGTGGGCTTATAATAATACGTGGTCTGCATAATGCCCTTGCCGTAAGTGCGGCAATTTTTCGAATCGTTGCCCGAAGCCGCAAGATATTCTTCTGAAAAGTCGGAAAGGTAGATATTGTTATAGTCGAGCCTGCCGTAAGATATAAGCGCGCCCATAAACGCCTCGGACGCGCTCGCCGTATTGCAGTTGGCGAGGACGTACAGAGTTATGTCCCCGTCCAGCCTGTACTTATCGTCAATCTTTTCGCAAGCGAAATTTTCGACGCCGTTTTTATAGCGCGCCGTCATAGCCGTCCCCGCCGCGAAGCAACCCGCCATTTTCTGCATCGCAGAAACGTACCCGCCGCCGTTGTTGCGGAGATCTATTATAAGGCTGTCGCATCCGTCGAGCGAGTTTACAATCTCGCACAGCCGTCCGAACTCGTCGGCGACGTTGCCCGTAAATTGCGTAACCGACATATAAGCAAAGTCCTCGGGTAGAAATTCCATTCCTGCGCCCGTTTCGACAAGGCGCGCGCCGTCGCCGAACGCCCAGCCCGTTTTAGAAGTCGAAAGCGAGGCATACGTCGCGTAATAATCGGTATTTTGCAAAGTATATGACGACTTATCCGTCACAATCGTAAAATTTTCGCCGTTCGGAAGGTCGTCGAAAACGCTTGCCGCGCTCCTTTCGCGACTGACTTCGAAAGTTTTTTGTCCGCTTACGACCGACGTAATGAACTCGCCTTTTTTTATGCCTGCATGGAAAGCGGGGGAATTGCCCGTAACTTTAACGACAAGGTCGCCCTTGCCCTCGACGTAAGACGACGAAATGCCGACGCCGTTGTTTTTGCCCGCGCTTTCGTTTTCGGTAACGCGGTATTCCTCCGCGGTGTAATAGCGCGAATATCTGTCGAGGCGGGCGACAAGCCCCTCAATGTCGCCGTTTTCCAAACCCGAAAGGTCCGCGTCGTATAGGTAGTACGCGTCAACCGCGTCCACAGCCCATTCGAAAAAAGTCGGGTAGCGTTGAAAGCAACCCGAAAAAATTGCCGCCGCAAGCGTAAACGCCGCGGCGGACAACATCAACGTGCGTTTGAAAAATTTCATCATTTTTTAAGATACAGGCGGTGTATGATTAAAAAAGTCAGCGCCTGATTGAAATTTCTGATATCCAGACCCGTTATCGCTTTTATTTTGTCGAGCCTGTACATAAGCGTATTTCTGTGCATATATATATTTTTGGAAGTTTCGGCTACCTTCATTCCGCCGAAAATATAATAGAGCGCAGTTGCAATAAGCTGTTCGTCCTCGAACACCTTTGCAAAGCACACCAAATCCACGTCGGAAAGTATGCGTTTATAGTGTATTTGCGGCATTACCATAACAAGTTCGTCAAGCAGCGGATTTTTAGGTAAGTCGTTTACGGAAAACTCCGTTGGTTGGGGTATATATGCCACCCATTTCGAAATTGCGCCGTCTTTTCGCGGTCTGCCTTTGGGTCTTCTTCCTATGTATCCTGCCATTTTTACCACCTCTTATCGGTTATATTATACACCCTGTTTGAAATCTTTTCAAGACCCTTTTCGATTTTTTTCTCGCAACCCGCAGACGGCAAAAATTTCCCCCGCCGCATAATAAAGCCGCAAACGGAGCAAAATGTTTTAAACGGGCGCGCGTTTTTTTACGTCCGAAAGGAAATTGACCCGCATATATATGCCTTTTAAAGCCATAATTTTAATTTAAACTTCTTGACATTGCCTTAATTTGGTATTATAATTATAAAGGTATTTAAAAAACGGCTTATAATCCGCGCCCCCGGGCGTGAAAATATAAATTTTAACGGAGAATTCAAATGGCAAACGAAAACAAGAAAGAACGTTCCAAATTTGCGGCGCTTATTACATACGCCGTAGCGCTGGTCTGTTTGCTCGTAGGCTTTTTCGTGCCTCTCGGCGTAAAGGGCGTCGACGGTATGCTCGCTATGCAGCTTCCCGACGTCGTCACAAAAGCGCTTGCTCTTAAAACGCCTCTTCTTGCCGACGGCGCGGCTTTTTCGACGTCCGTTCCCTTCCTCTTTTTCGGTATTACGGGTACGCCCGAAATCGACCTCGCCGCGTGGATGGTGATTTTGTACGCCGCGATGACTTTGATTGCGCTTATCCTTTTGATACCCGCGTGCGTAAGCAAAAAACAAAGCGCAACCTGCCTTAAAATCGCGTATACCGTCGAAATAATTTCGGCTGTCGTGCTTATACTTTACACCTTGCTTGTTATGACCCGCTACGGCGCCGTTTCGCTTAACTACGCGGTATTCATTGCGCTCGGCGGAACTCTTATCGCGCTGATTTTACAATCTTTTATCTACAATAAAAACGGCAACGGCGCGGCAATGCGGCTTATTCTGTTCGTCCTTGCGGCGGTCGCAGTGTTTATGCTGTTCCCCATAAGCGGAATTTTTTCGAAGTCCGCCTCGAAACTCGCGGACTTTTCGGCAAAGCTGAAAGCCACGCCCTCCGCGTTTTACGGTGTTGACGGACTTACGCTGTTATACTTCGTATTCGGCAGCGACCTTCTCAAATTCGCTCTCGATATAGACGTATACAATTTCTTGCTTGTTATCTTCGGCGCAATAGCGTGCGCGTTCGTCGTGTTCAACCTTCTGGTCGAGCTGGGCGCGCTTACGCACAAGACGAAGAGCGGCAGGCTTATGTTCGGAATCTGGCGCTATCTTCTGGAAATGGTATTCATTGCGCTTGCGCTTATCTTTACCTTGCTCCTTGAAAAAGACGGCGCGTCTTACGGGCTGTTCGCGTTTATCATACTGATTATAGCCTTTATCCAATTTGTATTATACGTCGCGCGCTACATTCGCGAGGCAAGCAGGAAAAAGCGCGCAAAGCCCGACTCCGCAAAGCCCGCAAGCGCGGCGGAACTCGAACGCACGGCAAACCTTTACCGCTCCGACGAAAAACGGTTCGTGGCGAACAACCCCGCTCCGCCCGTTATCGTAAACGTTTCGACTCCCGCGGCGGCGACGGCGGCTCAACCGCAGGCGCAGCCCGCGACGGCTCAATCCGTATCCGAGCCTCAACCCGCGCCCGCACCGTCGCAAGAGGGTATGGTTTATACGGTTAAGCCTATTTACGACGGACCTACCGACGACTTTATCAATACGCTTTCGAACGAGGAAAAAATCGAATTTGCGCAGGTGTTCCTCGAAAAGAAAAAGGGCACGATTGCAGGCATACCTTCGTACCGCGTCGGCGGCGACAACAAAAAGTTTTTCTCGAGCGTATTCATTTATTTCGGAAGGTTACACGACCTTGTTTCCGACGGGCTTATGGATAAGTTCTTCCAAGCCGACAACAAACCTAACGTTTGACGTTGTATCTTTTCGGCTTCCGTTCTTGTCCTGCCGATTTCCCATCAAACGTATAACATAATTATTACCCGCCGAGCGTTTTGCTCGGCGGGCGGTTTTTTTCCGAAAATTTAAAGCGGCGAAACCGCCGCTTTTTACTTGTTATGGAACGAAAGAAAAACCTTTACTTCGCCGTGGTTGCCGCGTTCGATATCGCCCGAAATAATCGAGCGGACTATATAAAGCCCCCTCCCGCTTTCGGCAAAGACGTCGGGCGCGGGGGCGTCGAGCGGCAGGTTTTCAAAACTCGGCGCGGTGACCGAAATACTTATGCCGTCGCCGAGAATTTCCGCCGAAAACTGCGCGCTTTCGCCACTGTGGCGTATGACGTTGGTTATAAGCTCGCACGAAATCAGCCGACTGAAAAACACGTCGTCGTCGCTTACGCTGTTATCTTTCAGATATTCGGCAAACGCCGCAAGCTCCGCGCTCATACGCTTTAAATTGTCTACGCGGAAACTAATCATTTTCGATACGTTCCTTTAATTTTTGCAGGATTTTGCGCTCCGCGCGCGAAACGAACATCTGGCTTACACCCAGAATTTTGCCCGTTTCCGACTGCGACTTGCCCTGCAAAAACCTCAAAGCTATAATTTTGCGCTCGCCGTCGTCAAGGTCTTTAAGCCCCGCTTTAAGCGCCTCGGAATCCTCAAACCTGTCGAAGTCCGACAGTCCGTCCGAAACTACGTCCACTTTCGGCTCTTCGCCCTCCTCCGTCGTAAGGGTCGCGTCCAGACTTTGGGGCGGCTTACATTCGAGCGCCTCGATTACAGATTCTTCGTCCGTTTCAAGTTCCGCCGCAAGCTGTTTTACGGTGGGCTGGCAACCGTGCGCCTGATAAAATTTCTGCGACTGCTCTTTTATTCGCGCCGCAAGTGCATACAGACGGCGGGGAATACGTATGGAGTGCGAATAGTCGCGGAAATAGTTTTTTATAACCCCCGTTATCGTGGGAGTTATGTATGTAGTGAACTTATTGCCGAGGTCGGGGTCGAATTTTTCGACGCCCGAAATAAGAGCCTCGGACGCGACCTGTAACAAGTCGTCGTACTCGACCCCTCTGCCCGCAAATTTTTTGGCGAGTATGCGCGCTACGTCTATGTAGTTTTCGACAAGCCTGTTCCTTATCCCTATATCGCGCGTCGCGCGGTATTGTCTGAACAGCTCGTACGCCTCTTGCTCGTCCATTATATTTTAAGCGTTATTCCGTTTATTATTCCTTTTACTCTTACTATATCGCAATTTTCGACCAGCGCAGAGATAAGCGCAAGCGACAGTTCGTTGTCGCCCTCGTGCGCGGCGCCGCCCTCGCCCGTGGCGCGTAAAATTACGCCGCCGTCGCGCTCAAACGAAAACACGCCCCTTTCGAAACCGCAGTTTTTAAGGATATTGGCGCATTCCGTCACGCAGACCTTGAAATCTTCAAGCACGTCCAAATCGCGGTCGGAAGCCGAACATACCGCCCCCGCCACAAGCCGCAAAGCCGTTAAATATTCGCTGTCGGCAAGGCGGAACGAAACTTTGAATTCCTTCATCTCTCTATCTCCATTATAGTGTCGAGGGCGCATATCTCGAAGAGTTTGAGTATGCGCGGTTGAAGCTTTTTCAGTACCATTCTTTTTCCGTCGCCCTTTATCTGCTTGAAGAGCTTGACGAAAGTGCCGAGAGTTGTGCTGTCGATAAAAGTCAGATTCGCGCAGTCGAAAACGACGTCCTTTTTGTCGTTGCAGTACGCGGCGTATACCTGCGCGTAAAAATCTTCGCTGGTCGCCGAATCGATTTCGCCCGAAAGCGAAAAGCAAAGATTGTTTTCGGTTGAAATCAGTTTTACCTGTTGCATAAAATTACCTCTGTATGATTTATAAACACTTTTTATTGACGGAAAACGCCCGCAATCAATATTGTATACCCGCAAAACACGTAAGTCAATTATATATTTTACTTATTTTACCGCCTTTTCGCCGCATTTTTACCTCATTCCGATATATTGTTTGACAAACTTTTTACTTTATGATAAAATTATGTTATCTGTCGATTGGAGGTACGTTATGGATTTTAACGAAGCGAATCTTATAGTTAAATATTCTCATAAAATTTCCGAACTCGCGAAAATTTCCGCCTCCAATTGTATCGACGCCGACCTTTACAGCGCTTACGACGTAAAAAGGGGTCTGCGCGACAAAAACGGCAAGGGCGTTTTGTGCGGTCTTACCGAGATTTCGGAAGTTACTTCCTGGGAAATGCGCGACGGCGAAAAGGTCGCAATCCCGGGCATTTTGTGCTACCGCGGCTATAACGTGAAAGAGCTTGTGGGTCACTGCATAGCGGAAAACAGGTTCGGGTTCGAAGAAACTGTCTATCTTCTGCTGTTCGGAAAACTGCCCAATAAAGCCGAATTCGACGACTTCAAAAATATGCTGTCGGAATTCCGCGTACTGCCCCGGAACTTCGTACGCGACGTCATTATGAAGGCGCCCTCGAAAGACATTATGAATATGCTTGCAAGGTGCGTTCTCAACCTTTACAGCTACGACCCCGACCCCGAAAACATAAGCGTTTCGAACGTTTTACGCCAGAGTTTACAGCTTATCGCGCAATTTCCTCTGCTCGCCGCGTACAGCTACCGCGCGTACAGATACGATACGAGCGAGGACGGGTCGCTTGTGGTACATAAACCCAAAGCCGAATACTCTACGGCGCAGAACATATTGCACGTTTTAAGGAAAGATACCGAATTTTCCGACCTCGAAGCGAAAGTTCTCGACGTCTGCCTTACCCTGCACGCCGACCACGGCGGCGGTAACAACTCGACTTTTACAACTCACGTCGTCACCTCGACGGGTACGGATACCTACTCGTCCGTCGCGGCTTCGCTCGGCTCGCTGAAAGGTCCCAAGCACGGCGGCGCGAACATAAAAGTTATGCAGATGTTCGACAATATCAAGGAAAACCTTAAAAGCTGGAACGAAACGAACGTGCACGACTACGTGCAGAAACTGCTCGACAAAAAGGCTTTCGACCACTCGGGGCTTGTTTACGGCATAGGACACGCGGTATACACCATTTCCGACCCCCGCGCCGAAGTGCTGAAAGTTTACGCGGGCAAGCTTGCCATAGAAAAGGGGCGCGAAGAGGAATTTGCGCTGTACGATATGGTCGCAAAATGCGCTTCCGAGATAATCTGCGAAGAGAAAAAGCTTTCAAAACCCGTAAATCCCAACGTTGACTTCTATTCGGGCTTCGTTTACTCTATGCTCAACCTGCCCACCGCGCTATACACCCCGCTGTTTGCGATTGCGAGAATCGCGGGCTGGTCGGCGCACAGAATAGAGGAACTTTTAAACGGAAACAAGATAATACGTCCCGCTTACGAATGCGTGCAGGAACGCAGAACGTATGTGCCTTTGGACGAACGCAAATAATAAGGACGGCAAGGAAAATGATGAGGTCTGCCCCGCGGAAAATTTTTCCGCGGGGCAGATATTTTAAAAACCTTACTATATTTGAAAGCCGCGCCCGAGGCGCGGCTTTTTTTATAACGTCAGACCCGTTCTGAAAACCGTGCCGTTCAAATACGACAGCGTTTTAAGCCCCGTAAATTTCAGTTCGCACGACAAAAGTTTCTGGCGGGCACAATTGAAGCGTTTGTTAAACGGCTTTTCGCCGTACTTTCCGTCGCCGAGAACGGGGCAGCCGATATGCGCGAGGTGGGCGCGAATCTGGTGAGTTCTGCCCGTGTGCAACGTCACGAGGACAAGCGCGGTTTCGCCCCTGTTTTCGACAATTTCGTATTCGGTAATTATTTTCACGCCGCCCGAAACGGGTCGGTCGTATATCTCCACCGTGCCGCTTTTTGCGTCTTTCAATAAAAACGCCGACAGGCTGTCCCACGAGGCGGGAAAGTTGTTTTTACACACGGCGAGGTACTTTTTTACAACCAGCCTTTCGCTGAAAGCGCGCTCCAAATCGTCTTTTGCGGGGGCGTTGGCGGCGAAAGCAATAAGCCCTTGCGTATTTGTGTCAAGTCTGTGGACGGGGTAAAACTTGCCCGTAAAGTTGAGTTCGGAAGTAAGCCCTTCGACGCTTACGCCCCAAAACTTGTCGCATATTCTTACATTTTCGTCCTCGTAGACGACGGAATGCGACTTTTTCGCCTCTTCGCGCGCGGTGGTATAAAAGGTAACCTCGTCGCCCGCCGAAAGCGCGGCGTTCGTCCCCGTCCTTACGCCGTTTATTTTTACGTCGCGGTCGGAAAGAAGCCGCGTAAGCGCAAAAGCCCCCTGCGGAAAAACCGAAGTGGCAAATTCTTTTAAATTGCAGTTTTGTGTAACTTTAAAAATTTTCATATAAAACAGAAAACTAATCTTACGGCGTAAGCGGCGATAAGGGCTACCGCAAGCTGTACGGCGTAACATTTAAGCGTGAATTTAAGCCCCGCCTCCTTTACGCTTGCTGAAAACGCCGAAACGCACGCGGGACAGTACAGAATAAACGCGCACATCGGAAGCGCGGCGGAAAGCGGCAGCGCAAACCCCTCGGGAAAGAGCATCGAGATTGTCGCCGCGACATTCTCTTTTGCGATAAATCCGCAGACCGAGGCGTACGCAAGCCTCCAATCGTCTATTCCCATAGGTCTGAAAACGGGCAAAATCACTTTTGACAAGCCCGCAAGCATACTCCGCTCTACCTCGGTATATTCGAACGAAAACGAAAAATGCGACAAAAACCACGAAAGTATGCAAAACGCGAGCACGGGTCCCGCCACCTTTATTATAAACCCTTTTAACTGAAAAAACAACTTATATAATACGGTTTTGGGGCGCGGAAAGGTTATCGGCGCGACTTCCGAAAGCATATCCTCGCTTCCGCCTTTCAGAAGCGCGGAAAATGCGAGCGCGGACGCAAGCCCCGCAAAATACAGACAGGTGACCGCGGGAAAGGGGTTTTCGAACAGCGGCGAAAGAAACGTTAAAAACACGGGGAGTTTAGCCCCGCACGGCACGAACGGCAGAACGGCTATCGTGCGGCGTTGGGCGGACGGCGTGCAATACCCGCGCGTTGTCGCAATCGCCGCCGCGGTGCAACCGAAGCCCGAAATAAGCGAAAACGCCGCTCTGCCCGAAAGGTTTACCTTTTCGAACAGTCCGTCGGTGCAGAACGCGAGCGCGGAGGTTATTCCGCTTTCGTCCAAAAGCGCGAGAATAAGATACAGCACGGCAAGTTGCGGTATAAACGAAAGCACGGTTCCCGCACCTTGAAGCACGCCCTCGACGACAAGCGATTTTACCGCCTCGCTTTTAAGGCGCGCAGAAATAACGCCGCCCAATTTTACGACTATCGCGTCTTCCGCCGCGTCCTTTAAAAGCGCGCCCGGCATCATCGGGTGAAACGCGAAAAAAAAGGTCGCCGCCATCGCCGCGACGAAAAAGCCGAGCGCGAAAAAGCGGTTGTAAAAAAGTCTGTCGGCGCGGGAGGGCGAAAAATCGGGCGGAGTATACGCGACTTCGAGCGCAATTGACTTTTTTTGCGCTTTCGGAATGCCAGAAAGCAGAATTTTTTTGAGTTGCGACGGCGGGCAGTCGTACACGGGCGCGCCTAAATATTCGGACAGCTTTTTTACGTCAACCTTGCCGCCGCGCCGTCTGAAACGCGCGGTTTTAGTGAGATATATTACGACTTTTTTGTTCCGAGCGAGAATTTCTCGGGTGTACGAAAGCGACTGCATAAGGCAGGACGCGTCCACCACGTTTACCACTATGTCCGCCGAGGCTATTTCTTCGGCGGCGGAACGCTCTTCCATAGAATACCCCGAAAAGGAGTACGCGCCGGGCACGTCGGAAAATTCCGCGCCGCCAGATTTTTTGCGCGCCACGCACGTAGTCACGCCGTGGAAATTGCCCGTCCTCAAATCCGAACCCGTAAGCGCGTTGAAAAGCGTGGTTTTGCCCGCGTTGGGGTTGCCCGCAAGCGCAATTTTCATATCTCCACCTCGATAAGCCGCGCGGTCTTTTTGCGGACGGAAATCCGCGCGCCGCCCGCCTGCACAAGCACGCACGTTCCGAACAGCGAATACGCAAGCATCCGCACTTCCACGCCCGCGCAAAGCCCCAAAGATTGCATTCGCGCCGCAAGATTGCCCGTGACGTTTATTTTTGTGATTTTCGCCCTGCCTTTTAGGGGAATGTCGAATAAGTTCACAGTTTAAACTATGAACGCCCCGCAGTTTTTATGCCCCGCGCCCGCCGCCGCAAAACGGGCGTTTTCCGCCGCTTTATCGCAAAATCAATCAAATTCCGCCGCGCACAATCGCCTCGGCGCGCTCCGCGGGGTTGACACGGACGGCGTTTGCGTGTATAATATTAAGACAAATAAAGGAGCGGCTATGAAGCGTTCGGAATACAAAGTTGAACTTAATCGGGCGCTTGCCGTCACCGCCGCGAAGCTGGTGTTGTTTATTATAACCGCCGTCGTGGTCTACTTTGTCGCGCTTGCCGTAATCGGGTGGTATTTCGACCTCGAAACGCCCAACGACTTTTTAAATTCCCTGCACGTCTGGGTGCATGAGCAGTTTATAGTAATGTCGTGGTTCGAATGGGCGGTCGCCATATCGCTCGGCGTAATCTGGTGGATAGTATTCGCCGTATTCGAGTACAAATTACGGCTGACCGACTACCGCCTGCGCTCGCGCGCCGCGGCGGACAAGGAACTTAAATTAAGCGGCGCGCGCGAAACCCTTTATATAGTTCTTTCGGTTTTTGCGCCCGTCGCCTTTCTTTTCGACGCAATTTACTGCCTTTTCGCATTCGGAACAAGGCTTGTTAAATCCCGTACTACCCCCCCCCCGTCGGACTGTCGCAAAGAGGAAGAAGCCGACTGAAAATATTAACCCCGAAAATTAAAACGGCGCCCGTTTGCAGTACTGCAAACGGGCGCATTTTTTTTGTCCGTAATTTCGAAAACGGGCATATATTCGCATATTTTTACTTTTTGCTTATAGTCAGAACAACCTTGTCGTCGCCTATCGTAAACGACTTTTCAAAGCCCTCGCCCGCGCCTTCGCATACGCTGTCGGCAAGGACGTCGCCCGCAAAAAGCGCGCGCTTTAAAACTTGCGCCGTTCTGCCCTCGGCGCAATAGCGCACGGCTATTCTGTCGGTAACTTCGAATCCAGCGTCCTTTCGCATATTCTGAATTTTCGAAACGAGTTCGCGTTCGATTCCCTCGTCTATAAGCGCGTCGTCGAGCGCGGTGTTAAGAACGACGGTAATACCCTTGTCCTCCGCGGCGACAAAGCCGTTCGCGCTCTCGGTGAAAATCTGAAGGTCCTCTTGTTTTAAGAATACTCCCTCGTTCGGGATTTCGTATACGCCGCCTCCGCGCACCGCGTCTACGACCTGTTTTGCGTTACAGCCCGCAAGGAACGCCGAAATTGCGCCGAGCTTTTTGCCGTACTTGGGTCCGAGCGTTTTAAGCTGGGGTTTGAGGCGGTACGAAACGTACTTTTCCGCGTCGTCAGCAAACGAGAACTTTTTGACGTTGAGTTCGTCGAGAATTATCGCCTTTTCCTCTTCCGAAAAGCTTACGTCGCGGTTTGTGACGACTATCATTTCGGAAAGGGGCTGACGGTTTTTAAGGTTGCCCGCGTTGCGCGCCGACCT
This sequence comes from uncultured Clostridia bacterium, assembly GCA_947624005.1. Taxonomy (GTDB): domain Bacteria; phylum Bacillota; class Clostridia; order Christensenellales; family Borkfalkiaceae; genus Coproplasma. The sequence goes on along the minus strand of CANQHV010000016.1, from coordinate 27,941 downwards.
GCCCGTAACCACCACGTCCAAAACGCCGTCCATAGCGGTTTCGAGCTGTTTGTCGATATACTTTTGCTCGCTTACGGGGAAGTCGCAAAGGTGAACCGACGCGGGCGCGTCCTTATAAAAAGCGGGCACGAGGTTTTGGTAAATCATCTCCGCCATAAAGGGCGTAAACGGCGCGGTGAGCTTTGCAAAAGAGGTAAGCACTGTGTAAAGCGTGGTGTATGCCGCCGCCTTGTCGTCCGTCATATCCTTGCCCCAATACCGTTCTCTGCCGCGGCGGACGTACCAATTCGACAGCACGTCCACGAAGTCCTGCATAGCGCGCGAACTTTCGAAAATTTCGTACCGCGAAAGGCTTTCGTCCACAAACTTTATAAGACTTTGAAGCTTTGACAGAATCCACTTGTCGAGAAGCGACAGCCTGCACTTGTCGAGGTCGTAAGCCGAGGGGTCGTAGCCGTCGATTTCGGCGTACAGCGTAAAGAACGCGTAGGTGTTCCAAAGCGTGCCCATATACTTTCTCTGCGCCTCGGACACCGCCTCGTCGTAAAACCTCGACGGCAGCCACGGCGCGCTCGAAGTGTAGAAATACCACCTTACCGCGTCCGCGCCCTGTTTGTCGAGTACCGACCACGGGTCGACGACGTTGCCCTTGTGCTTTGACATTTTAAGCCCGTTTTTGTCGTTGACGTGCCCCAGAACTATGCAGTTTTTAAAGGGCGCGCGCTTGAAAAGTATGGTGTTTATTACAAGCAGAGTATAGAACCAGCCGCGGGTTTGGTCAACCGCCTCGGAAATGAAGTCGGCAGGGAAAGTTTCTTCGAAAAGGTCTTTGTTTTCGAACGGGTAGTGATACTGCGCGAAAGGCATACTGCCCGAATCGAACCAACAGTCTATTACCTCGGGCGTGCGCTTCATTTTGCCGCCGCACTTGGGGCAGGCGCAGGTCAGGTCGTCGAGGTAGGGGCGATGAAGTTCGATATCGCCCGCGACGTTACACTTTTGTTTGAGTTCGGCTTTCGAACCCATAACCTCAATTTCGCCGCAGTCGGGGCAGACCCATACGGGCAGGGGCGTGCCCCAATATCTGTCGCGGGAAAGCCCCCAATCGATTACGTTTTCGAGGAAGTTCCCCATTCTGCCCTCTTTTATGTTATCGGGCATCCAATTTACCGAGCGGTTCGCGGCGATAATTTCGTCCTTTACCTTTGTGACCTCGATAAACCAACTCGACTTCGCGTAGTATAAAAGGGGCGTATCGCACCGCCAGCAGTGGGGATAGTCGTGTTCGAAAGGTATAACCTTGAACAAAAGACCCTTCTTTTCGAGCATTTCAAGCACGGGCTTGTCGGCTTTTTTGGCGAACAGCCCGTTAAGGCTTTGGAATCTTTCGTCGAAACAGCCGCGCTCGTTTATAAGCTGAACTACGGGCAAATCGTACTTTTTGCCGACCTTATAGTCGTCCTCGCCGAACGCAGGCGCGATATGAACTACGCCCGTGCCGTCCGCCATCGTTACATAGCCGTCGCATACGACGTAATGCGCCTTTTTAGGCGCGCCCGAGGGCGAAATTCTTTTTACCTCTTCGCTTGTTTCTTCAAAAAGCGGCTCGTACTCCAAGCCCTCCCATTCTTTGCCCGTCTTTTTGCAGATTACCTTGTAATCTGTGAAAAACTGCGGTGCAAGCGCTTCGGCGAGTATATATTTTACGCCGTCCGAAAGTATTTCGACGTACTGTTCGTCGGGGTTCATACACAGCGCGACGTTCGAGGGAAGGGTCCACGGGGTGGTAGTCCAGGCGAGTATATATCTGTCGGACGCGCCCTTTACCTTAAAGCGCGCGACCGCCGAATTTTCTTTTACCGTTTTATAGCCCTGCGCCACCTCGTGCGAGGAAAGCGCGGTGCCGCAACGGGGGCAATAGGGCACTATTTTATGACCTTTATACAAAAGCCCGCGCTTGTACATTTCTTTAAGCGCCCACCACTCCGACTCGATATAGTTGTCGTCGTAGGTGACGTAGGGGTTGTCCATATCGACCCAATAGCCGACGCGGTCGCTCATCTCTTCCCACGCGCTTTTGTACTTCCAGACCGACTGCTTGCAGCTTTTTATAAAGGGTTCGATGCCGTAATCTTCTATCTGCGGTTTGCCGTCCAGCCCCAAAGATTTTTCGACTTCGAGTTCGACGGGCAGACCGTGGGTATCCCAGCCCGCCTTTCTTAAAACGTGCTTGCCTTTCATCGTCTGATAGCGGGGAATAATGTCCTTCATTACCCGCGTTAAAATGTGACCTATGTGCGGCTTTCCGTTAGCCGTGGGGGGACCGTCGTAAAACGAAAATTCTTCGCCGCCCTCGTTTTTTTCGACCGAGCGCGCGAAAATATCGTTCTTCTTCCAGAATTCCACGATTTCTTTTTCGCGTTCGATGAAGTTCAGTGAAGTGTCTACTTTCTTATACATATTTTCTCCGTCTTAAAAAAATTTTCGCGGAAGTCCCGTCCGGACATCCGCGAAGATGCTTATAAACCACCGAAAACAAACCTGCATTTGCCGTAATTTTAACGGGTTACGACTCCGCGTTCCCTTACTTTCAGATTCGGGGAACGGGCTCCGAGGCGATATCCCGCGGGGGCGAATACTTTCTTACACCGACCGAAAGCTCTCTTGAAAACGCTTGCCCGAGGCTTTGTCCTCTTCGTTGCCTTTAAAGTTTTTCTATATTATATACGCCGCGCGCAAAAAAGTAAAGCGTTTTTACGGCACGAGCGTCGATTATTTGCTTGGCGAAACGGACAATCCTAAAAGGTATTAAAAAAGCGCCGCCCGCGGGAAAACCCGCGGGCGGCGCTTAATTATTTACATTATTTAAGAGGAACCTGCGCGGCGGCGTTCAAAGAAAGAGGCGAAAAATTGCCTTGCAGATATTGCAGATATCCCTCGGCGGCAATCATTGCCGCGTTGTCGGTGCAATATTTTTTTTGCGGCAATACCGCTTTTAACCCGCTTTTTGCGCACATATATTGCAACTTTTCGCGCAGATAGCCGTTTGCGGCGACTCCGCCGCCCGCGCAAACGGTATCGACGCCGTATTCGAGCGCAAGTTCTACCGCCTTTTCTATAAGCGGGTCGAGCGCGGCTTTCTGAAAGGACGCCGCGACGTCGGCGCGGTTTATTTTTACGCCATTTTGTTCGGAATTGCGGCAATAGTTTATAACCGCCGTTTTAAGCCCGCTGTACGAAAAGCGCACTCCCCCCTCGCGCGTGAGCGCCGAGGGAAAGGGTATGCAGGGCGTTCCGCCGAGCGCAAGTTTTTCGATATTGGGTCCGCCGGGGTAGGGAAGCGACAGCACGCGCGCGCATTTGTCGAACGCCTCGCCCGCCGCGTCGTCCACCGTTTCGCCCAGAACGCGGAAAGAAGAATAACTTTCCGAAAGAAGCAACGCGGTGTGTCCGCCGCTTGCAAGCAGCGTAATATAAGGCGGTTTAAGCGTTTCGCAGTCGAGATACGCCGCCGCGATATGTCCGCGTATATGGCTTACGCCTATAAGCGGAATATTCAAAGAATAGCAAAAGCCCTTGGCAAACGACAGTCCGACAAGCAGCGCGCCCAAAAGCCCCGCGCCGTAGGTTACGGCGACCGCGTCGAGGTTTTGCGGAGATATATGCGCGCTTTCAAGCGCGCGGGCTACTACCCGCGACACTGCGTCGGTGTGTGCGCGCGAGGCGATTTCGGGTACAACCCCGCCGTACTTCGCCTGTTCCGTCGCCGAAGATATTATTTCGCTTGACAACAGCTTTCTGCCGCGTATTACCGCGGCGCACGTTTCGTCGCAACTCGACTCGACGCCGAGAATCAGGGGGGTAGGGTCGGGCAATTCAAACCTCGTCGTCAAGCCCGTCGTTTTCGGGCATAATCTGGTCTATGCTTATCTGTTCGTTTCCGTCGTCTACGGCGACGGCTGTTTCGGTATGCACGTCGTACACGGGAGGTTCGGGCGCGGCGGAACCTACGAACCGCCTTAAATCGGACGAAAGCCCGTCCTTTATCTCGCGCGCAAACGACAGCACGGGAGCGACTTGCTCTTCGGTGTAAATACCCTCGCCGCGCATTATGTACAGGGTAAAGGCGAGTTTGTCAAGCTCGCGCAAGGCGCGGTCGGTGGCGAACGAACGTCCCGTCATATCGCCGTAATTTTCAACCATTCCGACGTATGCGCCCGCGTCCGTACCGAGGTTAAGAGTTTTTTCGGCAAGCACGCCCGCAAAAGAGCGGTAACGTCCGCTTTTATAAAGTTTTAAAACCATTTTGGCAAGTTCCAGACCCGCCACGTCGAAATTCATATCCACTTCCAACTCCTTATGCGGAAAAACCGTGCGGAAAATTCCGCGAAAATCTTTAATTTGTCGCGCCCGAGGCGCGTTATTCGCCTTTCAGACGGTCTTTTTGAGATAATCTATTATAAAGCCTTGTATATCGCCGTCCATTACCGCCTGAACGTCGGTATTTTCGTAGCCCGTGCGATGGTCTTTTACAAGAGTATACGGGCAGAAAACGTAACTGCGTATCTGACTGCCCCACTCTATCTTTTTGATTTCGCCTTTGAGTTCGGCGTCCGCCGCCTCGCGTTCGGCGATTTTGCGTTCGAGCAGTTTCGCCCGAAGATATTCGAACGCCATAGCCTTGTTCTGCAACTGACTGCGTTCGTTCTGGCAGGTGACGACTATGCCCGTCGGAAAGTGCGTTATGCGTATAGCGGTTTCGGTTTTGTTTACTTTCTGCCCGCCTGCGCCCGACGAACGGTACACGTCTATTCTGATATCTTCGTCGCGTATTTCCACTTCGCCGTCGTCCTCGACCTCGGGCATTACTTCGAGCGAGGCAAACGAGGTGTGTCTGCGTTTATTCGAGTCGAAAGGCGAAATGCGCACCAATCTGTGCACGCCCTTTTCGGATTTCAAAAAGCCGTAGGCGTTTTCGCCGTCCACTTTGAAGCTTACCGATTTAAGCCCCGCCTCGTCGCCGTCCTCGAAGTCGAGTTCGGTGACTTTGAAGCCCTGTTTTTCGCAGTAGCGCGAATACATTCTGTACAGCATCTGCGTCCAATCGCACGCCTCGGTGCCGCCCGCGCCCGCGTGCAGATTAAGTATGGCGTTGCAGCCGTCGTACTTGCCGCGAAGCAGCGCGCGTATTCGCATTTCTTCTATATCGCTTTCCGCCGCCGAAATCATACTTTCGAGTTCGGGTATAAGACTTTCGTCGTCCGCCTCTTCGATAAGGTCGACGAACGCCGCCGCGTCCATAAGCGCGCTTTCGCCCTTTTTGTACGCCGCCGTCTTGTTTTCGACGGCGGAAATTTCCCTGCCGATTTTCGCGGACAGTTCAAGGTCCTGCCATACCTCGGGCTTTTCCTGCTCGGCTTTGAGTTCGGCAAGTTTTACTCCGAGGTTGTCGATATCGAGGGCGTATTTGGCTTCCGCAAGCGTGTCGGAAAGCGTTTTGAGTTTAAGTCTGTAATCGTCGGCTTTGAACATATTCCTTTTCCGTGCGGCGCGCGCCGCAAATCAGTTATGGTCTTTCCAATAACAGCAATCTTTGTATTTTTTGCCGCTTCCGCAGGGGCAGGGGTCGTTTCTGCCCACTTTTTTGGGCGCGGTGCGGGGTATGGCCTTACCGCCTATGGGCGCGTTTACCGACTGCGGAGGCAACGGAGCTTCGCCTATTGCGGGCGCCTGCGGCGCAGGTTTGCGCTCGCCCGCGGGCGCGGCTTCGGCTTTCGCCTTTTCGTCGATACGGCGCTCCATCATCATACGCGCGCGTTCGGCGACGGCGGGATTGAGTCTGCCGAGAGATTCGACCGCCGTTCTGCCCTCGGGCGCGGGCAAGGTCTTTACGGGGACCTTTCTGTCCGACTGCACGCGCACTATTCTGCCTTTCAAAAGGCGCGAAATCGTGGTTGTGCGTATTCTGTCAACCATCTCGTCGAACATTTCGAAGCCCTCTTCCTTATAGGCTATTACGGGGTCCTGCTGGGCGTAGCCGCGCAAGCCTATGCCCTTTCTCAATTGGTCCATTGCGTCGATATGGTCTATCCAGTTTCTGTCGACGCTTCGCAGAAGTTCGTTGCGCTCGACCTGCTTATAGTCCACTACGCCCTGCGTTTCTTCGGAAATATTGACAATTTTCTGTTCGTAAGCTTTCGAAACTTCCTTCGAAATCTTTTTAACAGCCTTTTCGTAATCCCATTTTTCGAGCATTTCGCGGGTTACGGTAAAATCGCACTCGTCGGGGTATACCCTGCGGCGCAACGCCTCGTTCAAAGCTTCCTCGTCCCACTTTTCGGGCATGGCGTCGGTGTTTACCGCCTCGCCTATGACTTTTTCCACATAGTCGGGAATGAATTTAAGCATCTGCTCGTGGACGTCCTCGCCTTTGAGGACTTTCATACGCTCGCCGTATATGGTTTTGCGCTGTTCGTTCATAACCTCGTCGTATTGCAAAGTGTTTTTGCGCATACCGAAGTTTCTGCCCTCGACCGCTTTCTGCGCGTTTTCGATAATGTGCGACAAAAGCTTGGATTGCAGGCACTGGTCGTCGTCGAGTCTGAAAGCGGTATACAGCTTTTTCATTCTTTCGCCGCCGAAGCGCTTTGCTATGTCGTCTTCGAGCGAAATGAAGAATATCGAATCGCCGGGGTCGCCCTGTCTGCCCGAACGTCCGCGGAGCTGGTTGTCTATACGGCGGCTTTCGTGCCGCTCGGTGCCCAGAATACACAGCCCGCCCGCCGCTATTACCTTTTCCTTTTCGGCGTCGGTTTCGGCTTTGTACATATCGTAAAGTTCGGCGTACCTCGCCCTTGCGACCTGTTCTTCTTCGTTGAATACGCGGTCGGCGTAAGATATCGCGACCTCTATCATATCGTGGTCGTATCCCTCTTCGCGCATACGCTTTTTGGCGAGATATTCGGGGTTGCCGCCGAGCAGAATATCCGTGCCGCGCCCCGCCATATTGGTGGCTATCGTCACCGCGCCGAATCTGCCCGCCTGCGCGACTATCTCAGCCTCGCGTTCGTGGTTTTTCGCGTTCAGTATGTTGTGTTTTATGCCGTTGCGGCGAAGGAGTCGGGAAATTTCCTCCGACTTATCTACCGTAACCGTACCTATAAGTATGGGCTGACCGTTTTCGTGCCGCTTTACCACCTCGTTTACTATCGCCCTCTTCTTGCCCTCGACGGTGGAGTAAATCATATCGGGGTAGTCCTTTCTTTGCACCTTGCGGTTTGTGGGAATGGGAATGACGTCGAGGGAGTAAATGGTTCTGAATTCGTCCTCTTCGGTCATCGCGGTACCCGTCATACCCGAAAGCTTTTTGTAAAGTCTGAAATAGTTCTGGAAAGTTACCGTCGCGTGGGTCTTGTTTTCTTCCTTTATCTTGACGTGTTCTTTCGCCTCTATCGCCTGATGAAGCCCGTCCGAATACCGTCTGCCGTTCAGAACGCGCCCCGTGAACTCGTCCACTATCAGAATTTCGTCGCCGTTCACGATATAGTTTTCGTCGCGTTTGAAAAGCTCGTGCGCTTTCAACGCCTGCTGTATATGGTGGTTCAATTCGGCGTTTTCGATATCGCCGAGGTTGTTTATGCCGAAAAATCTTTCGGCTTTTTCCGCGCCTTTTTCGGTTATCTGCACGCTTTTGTCTTTACGGTCGATTATATAGTCCCAGCTTTCCATCTCTTCGAGGATTGCCCTGAGTTTTTCGCCCGCTTCCTTTTCCGCTTGGGAAAGGTTCTTTTTATTGCGCGAGGGCGCGGCTTTTTCCGCGTCCTTTTTATCGTCGTCGAAGCCGCCGTTCAAGGTGCGGACGAATCTGTCTACGTCTTCGTACAGCTTACTGCTCTGCCCGCCCTTGCCCGAAATTATAAGGGGAGTACGCGCTTCGTCTATCAATATCGAGTCGATTTCGTCTATAATGCAGAAGTTGAGGTCGCGCTGGACCATAGCCGCTATAGACGTTTTGAGGTTGTCGCGCAGATAATCGAAGCCGAGTTCGTTGTTGGTGGCGTAAATTATGTCGCATTTATAGGCTTCCTGCTTTGCTCTGTCGTCCATACCCGGAACGACCACGCCCACGGTAAGCCCCATAAATTTATGCACTTTGCCCATCCACTCGGCGTCGCGCTTTGCAAGGTAATCGTTTACCGTGACGATATGCACGCCCTTGCCCGTAAGCGCGTTTAAGTACGCGGGCAGTGTGGAAACAAGCGTTTTGCCTTCGCCCGTGCGCATTTCGGCTATTCTGCCCTGGTGCAGACAGATACCGCCGACTATCTGTACGTGGAAGTGTTTCATTTTAAGAACGCGCCAGCTCGCCTCGCGGAGGGCGGCGTATGCGTCGAACAGAATATCGTCGAGCGTTTCGCCCGCGGCAAGCCGTTTTTTGAAAATTTCGGTCTGCCCTTTTAATTCTTCGTCGCTCATAGCCTGATATTTGGGTTCGAGCTCCTCGACTTTAAGGGCGAGTTTATTGAGTTTTTTCAGACTGCGGCGCGCGTCCGACGTGAGAATATAATTTATCAATCCCATAAATTTTACCCGTATTTAAGCCGTCTTACATACGCGCGCACGGCGCGCGCATAACGGCATTTTTACCATTTTACTATATTTTCGGGTGCTTGTAAATTTTTTTGCCCGAAATTTTATTAATTTTTCGCACCTTTTTTTACGCGCGCTTTTGCGCGCGCGGAATTTCCGACAATTTTACTTAAAAACCGCGGCGGGGCATATGCGGTTACTTTATTTCGACCGTCGTGTGACAAAACGCGTTCACGTCGAAAAGCCCCCTGTCGGTCAGGCGGATTTCGGGGATTACGGGCAACGCGGCAAAGGCGAGGGTCATAAACGGGTCGTAACAGTCTCTGACCCCCATTTTGCGGGCGAGCGCGTAAAGCTTTTCCGACTCGGCGGTAAACCTTTCGGCGGGTTCTTCCGACATAAGCCCCGCAATGCCGAGCTTTACCGTCTTTACCCCCTTATCGCAGGCAATCGCCATACCGCCGCCGCAGGCGACGAGCGCGTTGCCCGCCTCCGCCATTTTTTCGTCGTCGTCGCCGAGAATTATCAAGTTGTGGCTGTCGTGCGCGACGGTGAGCGCAAGCGCGCCGCCCGAAAAGCCGTAGCCCTTCAAAAGCCCCAGCCCGATATTGCCGTTTTTGCCGTGACGTTCGCATACGGCGAGCTTTAAAACGTCCTTTAATTTGCGTATATTCCCGCCCCAATTTCCCAAGTCGACAATTTCGCAACGGGTGGAAATAGTGTCGGGAACAAAGTAAATCGCGCGCGCTTTGCCGCTTGCTTCTATGCGGAAACTTTGGGCGGTCAAAGGGCGCATTCTTACCGTGTCGAGAACGCAATCAGGCAGATATCTGCCGCCGTCGTAGCTCGCCTTGCCTTCGCGCGCGACGACGTTGCCGCGCAGAATAACCAGCCGCGAATTGAAATCTTCGAGGTTATCCACAAGCGTTATATCGGCGGAATACCCGGGCGCAATCGCGCCCTTGCCGCGCAGATTATAACATTCGGCGGCGTTTAAAGTCGCCATCGATACCGCCTGAACGGGCGGCACGCCCAACCGTATCAACTGCCGCAGAGCGTCGTCGATATGCCCTTTCGAAGCGAGGTCGGCGGCGTGGCGGTCGTCCGTGCAGATAAGAAACCGCTTGTAATTTTTGTCGTTCACCGCGGCGGCGACGTCGAGGTTCCGCGCAGACGAGCCGTGACGGAGAAGCACGTACATACCCTTCGACACCTTTTCCGCCGCCTCTTCTGGGGTCAGACATTCGTGGTCGGTGGCGACGCCCGCCGAAATATAGGCGTTAAGCGCCTGCCCCGAAAGCCCGGGCGCGTGTCCGTCGGCGACCTTTCCCGCCTCGCTTGCGGCGGCGAGTTTCGACAGCGCGTCGCCGTCGCCCGCAACTGCCGCAGGGTAGTCCATAAATTCGCCCAGACCGTGCAGAAAATCGCGCGACATATGCGCGCGTATAAAGTCTTTTCCGAAGCTTGCGCCGCTTGTTTCGAACGCGGTCGCGGGCACGCAGGAGGGCAACATAAGCCTTACGTCCAGCGGGGTCTGCGCGGCGGCGCGCTTCATATATTCAAGCCCGTTTTCGCCGCATACGTTGCATATTTCGTGCGGGTCGGCGATTACCGTACCCGTGCCGCGGGGAATGACGAGGCGCGCAAACTCCTCTACGGAGAGCATTGACGATTCGATATGCACGTGCGCGTCCGTAAAGGCGGGAAGCGCGACAAGGCGCGAGCAGTCGATTTCGATTTTGCCCGAATACTTCCCCACTCCCGCGATTTTGCCGCCGCAGAGGGCGATATCTCCGCCGCGCAGTTCGCACGAGAACACGTCGGCGTATGTTGCGTTTTTTAAAACTATGTCGGCGGGAATCCTGCCCGCGGCGACGTCGATAAGTTTTTTAACCATACCCTAATTGTAGCACATATTTCAAAGCGGGGCAACCGTATTGAACGGTTGCCCCGCAATTCGTTATGTCCCCCGCCGCCTATTTTATAAGGTGCGTGCGCATCGCGTTAAGAACGGCGGCAAGCATTACTCCCACGTCCGCCGCAACCGCGACTATCAGAGGGAAGCCCGCAAGCCCCAATCCAAGCCCCATAACCGCAAATTTCACAGCGAGCGACCCGACTATGTTTTCGAATACTATTCTCCGCGTTCCGCGCGCGATTCTTCTCGCCTTCGGAAGAAGTTTCAAATCGTCCGAAACAAGCACCGCGTCGCTCGCTTCTATAGCCGCGTCCGAACCGACTTTGCCCATCGAAGCCGCGCAGTCGGCGCAGGTCATTACGGGCGCGTCGTTTATGCCGTCGCCCACATACAAAAGCTTGCCCTCCGCTTTAAGGCTTTCCGCCTTTTCAAGCTTTTCGTCGGGCAACAGCGAGGCAAAACACCCGTCCAGACCCACCTTGTCGGCAATTACCTTTGCGCGGGCGGCGTTGTCGCCCGTAAGCATAACGCACTTTTCCACGCCCTGCGCGCGCAGTTCGCGCACCGCCTCGGCGGCGGCGGGCTTCAACTTGTCGTCTATTTCGATAACTCCCGCATATTCGCCGTCCTCCGCGACGTAAACAAGCGTCGAAACGCTGTCCTTTTCGCCGAATTCCACGCCCTCGGAACGCAACAGTTTCGCGTTGCCGACAAGCACTGTTTTGCCGTCCACAACGCACTTTACGCCCATTCCCGCTATCTCTTCGACGTCGGAAGCCGCAAAGCCCGCGTCTATTCCTTCAAAGGCGGCGGCTATCGCGTGCGACGAAAACTTTTCCGCGGCGGCGGCAAGGCGCAAAGCGCGCTCGGACGAATACGCAACTACGTCAAACCCGCCCTCGGTAAGCGTTCCCGTCTTGTCGAACGCGGCGATTGTGCATTTTGAAAGTTCGTCCAAACAGGTCGAACCCTTTACAAGTATACCGAATTTCGCGCATCTGCCGATACCGCCGAAGTACGAAAGCGGCACCGAAATAACAAGCGCGCATGGGCAGGAAATTACAAGGAACGAAAGCGCCCTGTAAATCCATTCGGAATAAGTCGCCCATAAAAAGTCGCCGCGCACGGCGCATATAACCGTGGGTATAATCCCCGCCACCGCAAGCGCGGCAAAGCACACCGCGGGGGTATAGTACTTTGCGAATTTAGTGATGAATTTTTCGGGTTTGGATTTCTTCGCCGTCGAATTTTCGACAAGTTCCAGAATTTTTGCGACGGCGGAATTTTTGTACTCGCGCACCACCTCGCATTCGAGCGCGCGCGAAAGGTTTATACTGCCCGACAGTATCTCGTCGCCCTCGCCGACGTCTTTCGGAAGCGTTTCGCCGTTAAGGCTTTTAAGGTCGAGCGAACTCGTCCCCGAAACCACCCTGCAATCGACGGGCGCTTTCTCGCCCGCTTTTATAAGAATTATGTCGCCGACTTTCAATTCGTCGGGGGATATCACGCGTTGAACGCCGTTTTCGACAACCGTCGCCCACTCGGCTTTAAGGTCCATAAGCTCGGAAATCGAACTGCGCGACGACCCCACCGCAATAGATTGCAACAGCTCGCCCAGCTGATACAAAATCATAACCGCCACGCCTTCGAAAAATCCGTCGTGCGCGAAAATTCCGAGCAGCATCGCGCCTATCGCGGCAACCGTCATAAGAAAATTCTCGTCGAAAATTCTGCCGTGCGCAACGTTTTTTACGGTGTTTATAAGCACGGGGTGCCCCGCCGTCAGAAACGCAAGCCCGTAAAGCGCGTAAACCGAAATTTTTCCCGCAAGGCTTTCCCAGCCCACGCCCGTAAGGTCAAGCACGATTGCAGGCACAAACAGCGCCGCCGCAATCGCAATTATCAATATATCATACAACTTTTCGCGGAAAACCGACTTTTTCGGCGGTCTGCCGTCCACTATTTTCACGTCCTCGAAGTGCGTGATTTCGTACACCGCTTTTTCGCGCGCGCCCGCGTCCGCCGCCGTAAGCGTTATATTCGAATTCATAAAATCAACGCAGGCTTCAACCCCGTCGAGAGCGTTTAAAATTTCTTCGAGTTCGCGCGCGCAGTTCGCACAGCACAGCCCCTCGACCTTGATTTTTTCGCCGAAAACCGCCTGCTCTTCGACTACTTTCACCTCTTCGAACGAATTGCATATGCGCTTGACGTTTGCAAGCTCTTCCCCGTCGCAATCGACGGTGACTTTCTGCGCCATAAAATCTACGGCGACGGAGGCGACCCGTGCCTTTTTTTCTATTTCCTCTTCAAGCTCGCGCGCGCAGTTCGCACAGTCAAGCCCGCTGATTTTTATTACGTTAATCACAGTTCAAATGCTCCTTCGCCACGTCGAGCATCGTTATGACGTGACCGTCCGAAAGCGAATACAGAATTTTTTGCCCGTCGCGGCGGCTCTTCAAAATTTTCGCGTCCTTTAAAATTTTAAGCTGGTGCGAAACCGCGCTCTGCTTGCCGCCGACCGCCTGCGATATGTGTTCCACACATAATTCGCCCGCCGCAAGCACAAACAGAATTTTCAGCCTCGACGCCTCGCCGAGCAGCTTGAACCTCGCGCCCATTTCGGCAAGCCCCGCCTCCGACGGCATTTGCCCGAGCGCCTTTTCAAGCCGCTTTTCGTGCTCGCGCTCTTCGCCACGCATATCTTCCATAGTTTTACTCTCCCGTAAATTAATATATTAATATGTATTCATATATTAATTATAGTATACGCCGCAAAATTTACTTTGTCAACAATTTCAAACCGAATGTTTGACGGTGTATCTTTTTTGCCGCTGTTCCTATCGAAGTTACGTACTGTTCAAACATAGAAAAAGTGTGCCGCGCGGGGAACTTCCCCGCGCGGCGGTATTTAAATATAATATGAATGAGTGCCGCCCGCAATCTGCGGGCGGCACTAATTATTCCGATTTAATATGCGCGGCGCGCGGGCAAACTGCCCGCGCGCCGCGCATTGATTATTCCGAACGCGGTGAGGAATCACCTTATTGGCGTTACAGCATTGCGAGGAAGTCTTGTTCGGAAATTACTCTGACGCCGAGTTTTTGCGCTTTTTCGAGTTTGGAACCCGCGTCTTCGCCGGCGATTACCAATGTGGTTTTCGAGGTGACGGACGACTGACATTCGCCGCCACGCTCTTCGATAAGCTTCTGCGCCTCGCTCCGCTTATAGGACGAAAGCGAGCCTGTAAGAACGACGAACTGCCCCGAAAATGCGCCCGACGATGGCGAACGCGCGGAATATTGCGGGTCTATGCCCGCCTGTTTGAGGCGCGCGACTTCGGCGGCGTTTTCGCCGTCGCGGAACCATTCGGCTATCGCGCGCGCGGTGACGTCGCCTATGTTTTCAAGCGCGACGAGGTCCTCTGCCGTCGCCTCGGAAAGCGCGGCAATACTTTTGTATTCCTTTGCGAGGTCGCGGCTTGCAACCTTGCCCACGCCGTCTATGCCGAGGGCGTAAAGCACGCGGTCGAGGGGCGCGGACTTGCTTTTTTCTATCGCCGTTAAAAGGTTTGATATCTTTTTCGACTTGAACCCGTCGAGGCGGGCGATACCGTCCGCTGTCAAAGAGTAAAGCTGCGAACTGTTTTTAACGTCCAAGTCGTCGAACAGTTGACCTGCGGTCATTTCGGACAAGCCCTCGATATCCATTGCGTCTTTCGAAGCGAAGTGCGCGATTTTTCCGATAACCCGCGGGCGGCAATAGCGGTTGGGGCAGAAAATATTCGCGCCGTTTTCGTAAATTTTACTGCCGCAATAGGGGCAAAATTCGGGTTTTTGCACGTCGATACTGCCCTCGACGTGTTCGACCGCGCCCAAAATTTCGGGTATTACCTCGTTCGAGCGGCGTATAAGCACCTTACTGCCCACCTTGACGTCCTTTCTTGTCAAATCGCCGAAGTTATTGAGCGTGGCTTTTCTTACGGTCGCGCCGCCGAGGTTTACGGGGTCCACGATGGCAAGCGGCGTGAGTTTACCCGTCCTGCCGACCTGCCAGACGACTTTTTTTACGGTGGTTACCGTTTCTTCCGCCTCGAATTTATACGCGACCGCCCAACGCGGGAATTTGTCGGTATTTCCGAGAACTTCGCGCGCGGGGCATTCGTTGAGTTTTACGACCGCGCCGTCGGTGAGAACGTCGAGCGACTTGCGCCCGACCTCGATTTCGTCGATAGCCGCCCTGACGTCGGCTTCGGTGGCGCACACGCGCAGAAACGGAAAGGTTTTGAAGCCCTGTTCCTTTAAAAATTCAAAATGCCGCTCCTGCGACAAAAGCTCGCCCTCGGACATATAGTTGACGTTGTAAAAAAGTATTTCGGGCTTGCGCTCGGCGGTTATCGCGGGGTCGAGGTTGCGAATCGCGCCCGCCGCCGCGTTGCGCGCGTTTTTAAGCGGTTCTTTCGCGGTTTTGTTGTATTCTTCGAGCGCGGAAAGGCGTATTATCGCCTCGCCCTGAACTTCGAGAACGCCCTTATAGCTTATCGCGAGCGGAAACGAACGTATGGTAAGGCACTGCGCGGTGACGTCCTCGCCCTCGACGCCGTTGCCGCGGGTGGTCGCGCGGACGAACTTGCCGCCCTCGTAAGTAAGGCACATCGTAAGCCCGTCGTATTTATATTCGACGGTGTAGCCCATAGACGGGGTTATAATTTTTTTGAGTCGGGTGAAAAAGGCGTCAAGCTCGTCGGGCGAAACGCATTTGTCGAGGCTGTAAAGGCGCGCTATATGCTTGTGGCGCGCGAACGCCTTTATCGGCTCGCCGCCCACGCGGCGGGTGGGGCTGTCGAATTCGACTTTGCCCGTTTCGAGTTCGAGCTGTTTAAGCTCGTCGTACAGCCTGTCGTATTCTCTGTCCGAAACCGTGGGACTGTCGAGAACGTAGTATTCGTAAGCCCATCTGTTAAGCGTGTCTATAAGATAGCGTATTCTGTCCATTATCGTTCCTCCGCGGAAAAATATGTAACTGTATTGCGACTTTTATAAAATTTCAAGCGGCGCGAGCGAAGCGGAAAGCTCTTTTACGCCCTGCCCGTCGAACGCGACGTTGATTGTGTTTCCGCCGTTTTTAACGGCTACCACCATTCCCACGCCGAACTTGGGGTGTTTTACGCGCATACCCACGGAGTACTTGCCCTCCGAAGCCTGTTTTGCGCGCGAGCCGTAAAGCCCGCCGAACGAGGGTTTGAAAGACGAAACCGCGCCCGTTCCGAACGGCAAATCGCTTTGATACCCGCTGTCTTCGTACGCGCTTGCGCGTGGCTGACGGTAGCCCGCGCCGCGATAGGAGTATCCGTCGTATCGGGAATACTGCCGCAGTCCGTCGTTCGAAGCGGCGGACGGCAGAACTTCGGCAAGTTCGCCGATAAAGCGCGAGGGCGCGGTTATATCCCTGTGGCCGTACAGATAGCGCGACTTCGAGCGGGTGAGATACAGCTTTTTCTGCGCGCGGGTTATCGCGACGTACATAAGCCTGCGCTCTTCTTCTATGTCCTCGCCTTCGGCGCGCGAAGTGGGCATTATCCCCTCTTCAAGACCGCAGACGAACACGACGGGAAATTCCAGACCCTTTACGGCGTGTATGGTTGCGAGCGTGACGTAGTTGCCGTCGTCCATATCGTCGAGGTCGGAATACAGCGACAGCTGACTTAAATATTCGTCGAGGGTCGCTTCGGGGTTAAGGCGGCAGAAATCGTCCACGGATGCGATATATTCGTCGAGGTTGGCGAGTTTCGCGTCGCCGTCGTCGGTGCCGTCGTCATACGCCGAGCGGAGGTCGGAAAGGGATATGACTTCGCGGACAAGTTCGCCTATCGGCGACGTCTGCGCCGAGATTACGAAGCCCTTTATTAAATTCGCGAAATCGGTCACCCTGTCTTTGGCGGATTGCGGGATTCCGAGTCGGTCGCAGTCGAGCGCGGCGTCGTAAAGCGAAAGCCCCGCGCCGTCAGAATATTCGTACATCGCGGCTATGGTTTTTTCGCCTATGCCGCGGCGGGGCACGTTTATTATCCTTTCGGCCGCCTCGCTGTCGAACGGGTTGGAAATTAAGCGCAGATATGCGAGTATATCCTTGATTTCCTTTCTTTCGAAGAATTTAAAGCCGCCGAAAACCTTGTAAGGTATGCCGTATTTCGAAAATTCCTGTTCGTACGAGCGCGTAAGCGCGTTTATTCGCATAAGCACGGCGAAGTCGGAATATTGCGCGCCCGCCGCTACCCCGTCGCGTATTATGCGCGCGGCGTACAGCGCTTCCTGCGCCTCTTCTTCCGCCTGATAGTATACGGGTTTCTGACCCTCCGCCGCGTCCGTCCACAGAGTTTTGCCGCGGCGGGAAGAATTGCGTTTTATTATGCAGTTGGCAAGTTCGAGAATGGACTTCGTCGAACGGTAGTTGCGCTCCAACTTGAAAATTTTCGCCTCGGGAAAGTCCTTGTCGAATTTTAAAATATTTTCTATTTCCGCGCCCCGCCAGCCGTATATCGACTGGTCGTCGTCGCCCACGACGAACAGATTTTTGTGCTTTTTCGCAAGCAGTTTGATTATGTTGTACTGCACGGCGTTGGTGTCCTGAAATTCGTCCACAAGGATATATCTGAACTTGTCCGACAGAAAGTCGAGCGTTTCCACGTCCCGCCGCAAAAGGCGCAGGGTTTCCATCAAGAGGTCGTCGAAGTCGAGCGCGTTGTTTTCGCGCAGCCGCCGCTGATATTTTTCGTAAATCACAACTATGTCGTCCATTCCCCGCTCGTAGGCGAATTTTCTGCCGTAGATATCGGGGTCGAGTCCGAGCATTTTCGCGTTGCCTATGTGGTATTTCGCGCTTTTTAAAAGTTTTTCGTCGTCGAAATCGAGTTCTTTGAATATCTTTTTTATAAGGTTGTTCCGCTCGGCGTCGCCGTATATGGAAAAATTGGGTTTCAAGCCCGCGCGGTCGGCAAATTCGCGCAGAATTTTAACGCACATCGAGTGAATTGTGCATATCCATTTGCCCTCGCCGCCCGTAAAGCGGGCGAGGCGGTCTTTCATCTCCTGCGCGGCTTTGTTTGTGAAAGTTATGGCGAGTATTCCCGAAAGGGTGGCTTTGCCCTCGCGCAGAATATAGGCTATGCGGCTTGTAAGAACGCGGGTTTTGCCGCTTCCCGCCCCCGCGAGCACAAGCACCGCGCCCTCGGTTTCTTTGACGGGTTTTATCTGCTCTTCGTTGAGATTGTCGAGAATTTCGTCCATAGTATTATTGTACCATACCGCTTTTGAAAATTCAATTGTTTACCCCGCAAATCGGAATAAATAACGGGGAAAAACCGCGGCGCGCGGGGGTTGCCCCCGCGCGCCGCGGTTTTTAAAATTTAATTTCCTTTTCCCGACGGTATTTTTCGAGCGCGGCAAGATACTTTGCCGAAAGTTGCAGATTATACCTTTGCTTTTCTTCGTAAGAAAGCTTGTCGTACACCTCGTGGTCGGTGAGCCTGCCTATTGCGTCCGACACCTCGCCTTCCTCGTCCAAAAGTTTTTTGACGCGCAGATAAAAGTCGTCCGCCTTTTCGCCCTTTACCTCGTTTTTCACTCTTCTCGAAAGTTCGGACTTGGCGCGCACTTCGCCCACGCCGAGGTCCATCGCTTTTTTTGCGTCTTCGTCGAGATTTTTTTTGCATTCTTCCCAGAAATTACTCTTCATACGCTTTTTCGCGGCGCGCGCCATACTTTTTATATCGTCCATAACTACCTGCATTTTTCGACTTATATCGACTTGAAAATAAAAGAAAAAGGTCCGCCGAACCCCGTTCGGCAGACCTTTTGTATCAGTTTTTGTTTCTCTTTCTCGCGGCTTCGCTCTTTTTACGCCTTTTGACGGAGGGAGATTCGTAAAACTCCTTGCGGCGCAAATCGCCGATTATACCGTCGCGCGAGCACTTTCTTTTGAAACGGCGCAACGCCGATTCGACCGACTCGTTTTCGCCCACTTTGATGGTTGACATACCTTTCTACCCTCCTTTGCCTACCGCTTAAATTTCAATGCTAACAAATTATATCAAACGCCGTGCGATAAGTCAACTTTTTTCAGCCCCGTTTGAAGTTTATTTTAAGTCTTTTATTTAACTATCGCAAGCTGTTTTAAGGCGCGGGTGTAGGCAATGTACTTTTCGTTATCGCTCATACCCTCTTCGCAGACCGCGACGGCGGTAAATTCCAGACCCTTGCTTTCGTACACGGTCATTATGTTTATCTTGCTCTTCGAAACCTTGCCCGCCTCGGAAAGCCGCGAATAGCTCTTTTTGAAGTAATAATCTATCTTGTTTTCGGCAGTTATCACGGCGCGCAGTCCGCGCTTGTCCGAAAGATACCTGCGTATGTCGCTTTCCGCGATGAATTCGACCTCTTCGCCGTCGAAGCCGACGGGTTGCATATTTATGCCGAGCTTTTGCGCGACAAAACCCACAATCTGGTTGGTGTTGCGGTAGTTTAGGGAAAGGTCGAACTGTTTAAGCCCCAAAGCCTCCCACCGCTTTACCCCGCGCCACGGGGTGACGTTTTGCTTTAAATCGCCGAACACGTTGAACGCCGCGCGCGGGTTGACCCGCCTTAACACCCCGTATTCGGGAAGAGAGATATCCTGCGCCTCGTCCACGAAGATATACGCGAACTTGGGCGAAAGTTCGAAGCCCGTTTCGGCAAGGATAAGCGATATCGCGTACGGGTCGGAGCGGCAGAGTTTTTCGGTAGGCACGCAGTGCCTTTCCTTTGCCTTTTTTACCGTTTCGCGGTAAAAGAACGAAGCTATCTGCGCCGCGCCCGCGCACTTCCCCATAGCCGCAAAATACGGCTCGCCGCGGAGCGCCTGCGAAAATTCGCAGACGACCGAAAGCTCGGCGGAAATGTTTTTCACCTTTTCTTTGGCGGCGGAGATTTCGCCGAGAAGTTCGCCGCGCTTTGCAATGCGCTCGGCGTAAGTCAGTATTTCCTGCCCGCCTATTATCTGCTTGTAACGCTTTAAGTCGTTCATTTCCTTTTCGACGTCGGTATAAAGTTTCGAAAGGTCGTCTAAGGCGTGCGAACATACTGCCGCGGACGAACGGCGCAGAAATCTTACCGACTTATAAAAGCTTATAAGCTGTCTGAAAAAGTAGGCGTACTCTTTCATTCTGTCGTCGCCGAGCGTAAGCGACATAAATTCGCGCGCGTCGTAAACGCAGTTGAACATTTCGCGGAAGGGCTTGGTGTAGTACAGCCCGCCCTCCTTTTCCTTTATCTCGCCCAGTACGCAACGGCGGACGCGGAGCGAGGCGTTTTTGATTTCGTCGTACAGCGAAACGGCGCGCTCGCAGCTCTGTTCGGCGCGCGCGCAGAAACCCCGGCATTCGTCGGAAGCGAAAAGCCCGTAAACGCTGTCGTGCACGGTTGCGATTTTCGCGCGCACGTCGCGCGTAAATTCTTCCGAATAGATGTACGAAAGGTATTCCTCGGGCGGCTTTACCGAATAATCGAGGCGGGTTTTCGCGTCTACGCCCGCGCTTTTTACAAGGCTTAAAAAGTAGTTTTCGAGCGTGGACGTGCGCACCTTTTCGAGTTCGAGCACTTCCGAAAGCTCGTCGATAAAGGCGTTGAACGAATCGGACGGGGTGATTACAAGCACGTCAGACGGCTTTACCGCGTCGCTGTTGTACATTATATACGACAGTCTGTGCAGCATAATCATAGTTTTGCCGCTTCCCGCCACGCCCTGCAATACGAACTCGTCCCCGTCGGGCAGAGTTATTATTTCGTACTGCTTTTCCTGTATGGTTTCGATTATGTCCGAGATTTCCTCTTTTTCCTTGCGCCCGCGCAGTATCTCCTTTAAAAAGGGGTCGAAAATCGCCTCGCCCGCAAGCCCGACCGCCTCTTTTTCGGGCAGGTAGTCTTTAAGCGCGAGGTATTCGTTGCGCACGTCCTCTATTTTGCCGTTGTGCGCGCGTATCGCACGCCTTAACGCCACCTTGTATTCGTATTCGTTTATCGTAAACGAAAGTCGGCTTTTCTGGTAGTATCTGCGTGCGACGGGCGCGCGCCAATCGACTATTTCGAGGCTTTCGTCGCCGCGCTTTCCGATATAGTACGAATTGTACCCCTCGACATTGTCGCATAAGTCCATTCTCGCGAAATACGGCTCGGTAAAAAAGGGCTTGTACTCCCCTATCTTTTTGCGGCACGCCGAAATTTCCGCATTGAGCTTTAACACTCTGCGGTACTTTTCCGCGTCGTAGTCGGGCGAGGACATAAGCGCGTCTTTTTCGGCGCGCGCTTCGCGTATGCGCTTTAACAGCCTCGAAATATGCACGGCTTTAAGCACTGTCATTACAGCGGACAGCCGCTCGCTTTCGTACGCAAGCGACTTTTCCCCGTCGCACAAGTCGAGAAAAAACTGCTTATCCGGCTCGCGGTGCGGCGATATTAAGTTTTTGTAATACTTAAAATCGGGCATAAGCAATCTACCGATAATTAAGTATAACTCATATCCGCGCAAAAATCAATACCCCTTTTCGGAATACGGCTTTACCGCGCGCGCGAATTTGCGCGCAAAAAGGCGAAACGCCCCGCCTGTATTTCCCGCCGCAGTTTGCGCCCGCCTATTCTTTCGGAACCGCCCCGCCGCACGCAAAAAAGCGTTTTTCCTTATATCGGAAAAACGCAAAGCCGACGACGGCGGTCGGTATGTAAATTGTACGCGAACGAAGAAAAAAGCGGCGCAGTTTGCGCCGCCGTTTTTGTACAGTTGTTCGGGTATGCAAGTCGGAAAACGCGCGGGCGCGGGCGTACAACGAAGTACACGACCGAGAAAAAACGCAAGCGCGATATTGCGCCGCCATTCTACTTATTTGAGTGGCGGAGAAGCAAGCAAGACAAGGAGGACGCGTAAGCGACGACGGGAGCGTACTATATACGTACGCGACCGAGGAGCGCGCAATTCTGATATTGCGCCGCCGTTCTACTTATTTGAGTGGCGGAGAAGCAAGCAGGTCGAGGAGCGCGCGGCTTTTTCGTGGGGAGTGTACAACGAAGTACACGACCGAGAAAAAACGCAAGCGCGACAAAGAGATGCGCCGCTTATCCGCCAATCAACCCCGCTAGGGACATAATGCTGTTGGTAGTCAACCCCACCGCGACCGAAACGACGTACAGAAACAGAACTATAAGGATATTACGTTTGAGTTTTTGGGTGTTTTTGAAAAGCACTATAAGCCCGAGTCCCGCGTTTGCGCACAGACCCGCGACGCAGCTTCCGAAAAGTATTCCGCCGTTTATATACGCGCCCGTGATTATAACTGACGAGGCGCAGTTGGGTATAAGCCCTATCGCCGCCGTTATAAGGGGTTGAAGATACGGTCCGCCTATCAGCGAAGCCGCGATTTTGTCTTCGCCTATTTCGGCTATTATAAAGCCGAAAATTATATTTATAAGCAATAGATAAAGCGAAATTTTAAGGGCGTGCAGAAAGGGCGAAAACAGATATAAATCGAGTTCTTTTCTGCCCTCGTGTTCGCGCCCGCAGCTGTAAGCGTGCATATCCTCGTCCGTGGGGGAAGCGAGTTTTTCGCCCGACAGCAAAAAATTGGCGATATACCCTACCGCCACCGCAACTACGAGTTTTATCGCCGCGAGGGGCGCGAGCGCGGCGGCGGCCTCGCCGCTCGAAAGCAAAATTATAAACGCCTCGTCGCTGGTCGCCAAAAATACGGCAAGCAGCGTTCCCGTGCGTATATAGCTTTTATCGTACAACTTTGCCGCCATCACCGAAAATCCGCACTGCGGCACAAGACCCGTCGCCGAGCCGACGAGGGGCGCAAGCCTGCCCTGCAAAACTTTCCGATTCTGCGCAAAAGTGGTTTTATGCTCTAACAGTTCTATTAAAATATAGATGATTAAAAGAAACGGAAAAACCTTGCAAGTATCGATGAGCGCGTCTAAAAGTATATCCAACATTCATTCACCTTAAAGCGTTATGGTGATATATATGCCCCTTTTTCGGCGCTTTTAAACGGTATGCCGAAAAAGTTATCTGAGTTTACTGCGTTTGTCGTCTTTTTTGGGTTTGAAATTTTCGATTACCGCGTTTTCGTCTGTAAACGCCATCGGCGCGACGTCCGCTTCGGGATAGTCGGTATTTTTATAACCTTCGTCGCGGACGAGAAGCGAAAGCCTTGTAACGGAATCGAATACATAAAGCCTATTTAAATCGAACGCCGCCTTGCCGTCGCCCGAGGCGCCCTCGGAAGCGGTGACTATAAGGCTTTGACCCGCGAAGTCGAACTCAGCGTAAACGGCGCCGCCGCTTTGTTCGGTTTTACCTATTTTGCCCTCTATTTCGCCGTCCGCGCATATCTTTATGTCCTCGGGGCGTACGCCGAGTATAACCCCGTTCCCGCTTTCGGCGTATTCCTCTATATTTTCGAACCGCTTTACAATCTTTTCGGTGAGCGCGAACTTTCCGCCCTCGCCGAAAACCGCAAAAAAGTTTTCTCCCTCTTTTACAATCTTCGCCTTTTGTATGAAGTTTATGCTGGGCGAGCCTATGTAAAAGGCGACGTAGGCGTTGGCGGGGTAATCGTAAAGGTTGGCGGGCGTATCTATCTGCTGGATTATGCCGCTCTTCATAACTATAATGCGCGTGCCTATCGTCATAGCCTCGGAAAGGTTTTTGGTGGCGTATATAAAGGTGCCCTGAACGCGCGCCTGCAAGTTGACTATTATATTCAGCATTTCGGATTTAAGCTTGTCGTCCATACCCGAAAGCGGCTCGTCGAAAAGGTATACCGACGGTTCGCGGGCGAGCGCCCTGCCTATCGCAACGCGCTGTTTTGCCGCGGCGGTAAGGACTTTGGGCTTTCTTTGCAGAAGGTCGTTAAGACCGAGAATGTTAGACACGGCTTTAACCCGCTCTTCC
The DNA here is from genome assembly GCA_947624005.1 of uncultured Clostridia bacterium. Taxonomy (GTDB): domain Bacteria; phylum Bacillota; class Clostridia; order Christensenellales; family Borkfalkiaceae; genus Coproplasma. The sequence continues at coordinate 4,456 of CANQHV010000016.1, read as the reverse complement.
ACGACCGAATTGGGCACGCGGCGGGCGCGAAGCCCGAACGCGATATTTTCGTATACGGTAAGGGCTTTGTAAAGCGAATCGCCCTTGAACACCATAGCCATATCCCTGTCGCGCGGGGGGACGTCGGCGGCGTCTTTGCCGTTTATCATAACTATGCCGCTCGTCGGCTCTTCCAGACCCGCGATTACGCGCAAAAGCGTGGATTTACCGCTTTTTTCGCCGCCGAGAATTACCAGAAATTCCTTGTCGCGCGCTTCGAAATTCACGTCGTACAGCGCAAGGCTTCCCGACGGGTATACTTTGTTTATGTCGCACAATTTCAAACTTGCCATATATTTCCCTCGATTTTGTTTACTTCTATATAATATCACGAAAATCGCATTTTACAAAACTTTATAGCGCGGTTTTTACAAAATTTTTCAAATCGATTGTAATTTATGCGCGGCTATGTTACAATAAAGGTATGAACGCGCGCAACTTCGACAAACTTATGCGGGACGAAATTCTTTCGGCGGGAAGCGGCAAAAAACTTTTACTGCACTGCTGCTGCGCGCCCTGCTCCACCGCGTGCCTTGCAAGGCTTACTCCGCATTTTTCGGTAACGGCGTTTTTTTACAACCCCAACCTCGAAGAAGAGGAATACGCAAAAAGGAAAGCCGAACTTTTACGCTTTCTGCGCGAAACGGGGTGCGCCGACGTTCTGGACTGCGACCGCGAAGCCGAAAAATTCTACGCCGCGGCAAAGGGCTTCGAGCGAGAACCCGAAGGCGGCGCAAGATGCGAACGCTGTTTTTTATTGAGGCTTGAAAAGACGGCGCGCGCGGCGGACGAGGGGGGCTTCGATTATTTCGCCACCACCCTTACGGTTTCGCCCCTTAAAAACTCCGCGCTTATAAACGAATTAGGCGAAAGCGTACAGAGCGCAAACGGCGCGAAATGGCTTTATTCCGACTTCAAAAAGCGCAACGGCTACCTCGAAAGCGTAAAACTTTCGCAAAAGTACGGTTTATACCGCCAGAACTATTGCGGTTGCGTATTTTCGCGAAAAGAGCGCGAAAGGGTTGAAAAAAATTCAAATCCGTGATATCATTTTCTGCGAGGCAATTATGGATATTAACAAATACACCCCGTCGTACAACGTAAAGCACAAGCACCTTATAAAGCTTGCCGACTACACGACGGAAGAAATTTTCGAAATACTTTACGCCACCAAGGCTATGAAAGCGAAGTTCATCGCGCACGAGGACACGAGGATTTTGCAGGGCGTTACGGTCGCGCTGCTTTTCGGCGACACGTCGCTGAGGACCCGCTCCGCGCTCGAAATAGGTATAAGACAGCTCGGCGGCGTGTGCGTGAACTTACCTTACAGCGCGGCGGATATGCGCGCGGGCGAAAACATTACCGATATAGTAAACGTCATCTCGCGCTACGGCGTGGGCGCGATTGTCACCCGCGGAATAGGCACGAAAAACATAGATATGTTCTGCGCCGCCTCGCAAATCCCCATTATTAATTCGTTCAACAACGACAATATACCGATGCAGACCCTGTGCGACCTTTTTACAATCTGGGAAAAGACGGGCAGGCTCGAAGGTCTGAAAATCGCCTACGTCGGCAAGGGCAACGCGGGCGCGTCGTCGCTTGCTATGGGTGCGGTGAAGTGCGGTATGCAGGTCGCCCTTGCCACCCCAAAGGAATTTTCGGTAAAGCGAGAACTTCTGGACGACGCGCGTCAGTTCGGAAATATTACCGTAACCGAAAACCCCGTGGAAGCGGCGCGCGACGCAGACATCGTATATACCGACAACTACGAATACCACTCTTCCATCTCGGAATGCGAACTCGAAATTTTAAAACCCTATCAGGTGAACAGCAGACTTATGACGGTCGCGAACCACAACGCGCTGTTTATGCACTCCCTCCCCGCCACCCGCGGCGTAGAGGTCACCGAGGAAATTATAGACGGCAAAAATTCGCTTGTCCTCGAACAGGGCGAAAACAAACTGCATACTATAAAGGCAATACTCGCCTTGCTTATAAAATAATAGTTTAAAATATTGCGGCGGCGCATAAAATGCGCCGCCGCTTTTTTTGTTCCGCGCCGCTTACGCGCGGCTTTTTTGTTAAGATATATTGTCGGTTTCGGGTTTTAAGGTTATCGCGACTATCTCGGGACGGTTGAAAAGGCGCAGGGGAAATTCGGAATTTCCAAGCCCCCGCGACACTATCATAACGCTGTCGCCGAGCCTGTATTCGCCGCAGCAATACTTCGGGAAAAATCCCTGCCCGGGCGCATATATTCCTCTTTTCGAAAAAGGTATTCTCCACTGCCCGCCGTGCGCGTGACCGCAAAGCACAAGCCCGAATCCCGCGGACGCGTACTTTTGAAAGTAGTGCGGATAGTGCGCAAGCAACGCCCTGTCCGCCCCCGACGGAAGCGAAAACAGCGTATCGTTTTTTATGTGCGCGCAGTTTATCCCCGTGAATTTGACGCCCGCCTTTTCCGCCGCCTCGTCGTCGAGTACGGTGGCTCCCGCCGCTACGAGGCGTTTTTTAAGCTCGCGGTAGCCCTTGTTCCGCATTTCGTGGTTGCCCGAAACAAATAAGACGGGCGCGACGCGCGACAGCGCGGCAACCGTTTTTTCGGCTACGCAAAACTGCTTTTCCGCGCATTTATGCACGATGTCGCCCGTAAACACTATGACCTGCGGGCAAAGGCGCGCGACCTTTTTTACAAGCCGCGCGTTATCCTTTCCGAAAGTTTTCGCGTGCAAATCGGAAAGATGGACTATTTTAACGGTCTTTCCGACCGCGAATACGCGTTCGTATTCGGTCACTTGCAGGGCGTTGTTCGAAAACAGACAGACGGCGGCGATAAGCCCCGCCGCGCCGAGAACCCCCAAAGATATCCAAAGAGCAATCACGGTTTCGCCTTTATATAAAATATTTTTTTGCCCGCGGCTTTGAAGCGCGCCTCGTGTTCGGTTTCGACGTCAACGTCGAGCGGGTCCGCCGCAAGGTCCTCGCGGCGGTCTAAAACGGTATAGCTCGCCTCTTTATAGCTTTCAAGCGAAAACAGATAAAAATCTTTATCGTCGGTTTTCTGTTCGACTACGCCGTCGGGCGAAAGCAAAGCGCGGTACATATTTAAAAACCGCGGGTGCGTAAGTCGCTGTTTTTTATAGCCCTCTTTGGGCAGAGGATTGGAAAAGTTGAGATATATTCCCGCAATTTCGCCGTCTTTTACGTATTTTGGCAGTACTTCGGCGGCGCAGTTCAGAAAATGCAGGTTTTTTAAATTTTCTTCTTTCGCCTTTTCCGCCGCCGCGATAAGCACGTTCGAAATTTTTTCGACCGCAAGAAAATTTCTTTCGGGGAAAAGCTTTGCCATACCCACCGCGAACGCGCCCTTGCCGCAACCTATTTCGAGATAGACTTTATGCGCGTTCCCGAATGCCGCGCGCATATCGAGATACTCTTTTATCGCGGCGGCGCGGCGCATATTCTTTTCGGTCGTATCCGCGACCGTAATAAGGTCGGAACAAGAAACAAGTCGGCTTTCGAGATTGCCTTTTTTGCGCATACGCATAATTTCACCTCGGAAAAAGTGTAACATATGCCGCGCAAAAAAGCAAACCTTTGAGTTCGGGAAAGTCACGCCTTTTTTTAAGAAAAATTTTCTTTTTCCGCGTTTGAAATTTTTTCCGCGCGTTATAAAATATGCGTCGGGTGAGAAAAAATTTACGCCGTCGGGCGTCGGGCGGCGGCAAACGGAGGTTGAATTTTGACTTTGACTGAAATTGCCGAAGCTTTCTCATTTTACGGGTTCGACATAACTTTCCTTGCGGCGCTTACCTGCGCCGCCGTGCAGATTTTAAAGCGCGTCGCCTTTAAAAATCCCAAAAAGAAAAAGATACTCACCTTTCTTCCGTTCGCGTTCGGAACGCTGTTTTACGCCGTATACCAGATATTGATAAACCTCGATATTTCGGTTTTGTTTCACAGCGGCGTCGGTATTCTCGAACACGGTCTGACGGTCGGAGGGGTATCGACCCTCCTCTACGTTTTATACGAGCAATTCGTGCGCGAGGAGGACGGGCTTTCCGCCGTCGAGGGGGTTATTAAAACGCTTGTCGAGGGCTATGTCCCGAGCGAAAACGCTGAAAGCGTGGCTAAGGAAATAGCCGCCGCGATAGAGCGCGACGTTACGGGCACGGGCGCGAAAAAAGCCGCGGAAATTCTCGAACGGAACTGTGTGGACGCAGACAAAAACAGCATTACGCTTCTTGCAAAGCTGATAATAGAAACTCTGGCGCACATTACGACGAAAACGTAAAAGGGGCGGCGGGCGCAGATTGCGCCCGCCGCCCTCCCCTTTTTTGGTGAATTATCATAACAAGTGCAACGGGTGAGGGTAAAAAAGTAGTTCATATAAATCAACTGTGTTAGAATAGAT
>CANQHV010000015.1 GCA_947624005.1 uncultured Clostridia bacterium | reverse complement strand
ACGGAGTGATTCTGTCATCTTTAACGGCATTAGCCTTTACTGAACCCCCAGACTATCTGGGGGTTTTCGTTATACAAAAAATGCCGCGGCTTTACGCCGCGGCTATGGTGCGGATGAAGGGATTTGAACCCCCACGGTCGCCCACAGGAACCTGAAACCTGCGCGTCTGCCAGTTCCGCCACATCCGCAAAAACAACGCAATTATAATAAATAATCGCGTTAATGTCAATTATTTTGAATACTTTTTTTCTATTTCGGATATCTTGTTGACCCTGCGTTCGTGCCTGCCGCCCTCGAATTCCGTCGTTAAAAATTTATCGACGATTTTAAGCGCGTAGCCGACGCCCACTACCTTTTCGCCCAACGCAAGCATATTGGCGTTATTGTGAAGTCTGGTAAACTCTGCGCAATAGGTATCGTGGCAGTGCGCGCAACGTATGCCGGGCACTTTGTTTGCGACAATCGAAACTCCGATGCCCGTCGAACATACCACTATGCCGCGGTCGCATTCGCCCGCCGCGACCGATTCTGCCGCGGGAGCCGCGTAATCGGGATAATCGCAACTGTCGGTTGTGTTTGTGCCGAAATCTTTATATTCGTACCCGTTATCCTTTAAATATTTTATTATTGCGTTTTTGAGATTCAGACCACCGTGGTCGCAGGCAATAGCTATTTTCATAAGTTAATCTCCTTGTAATTGGGTATAAAAGATTTTAAAATCACGTCGCAGGCGCGCGAAATCGCGTCGCGGGCGGCGCGGTATGCGTCAAGATTGCCGCCGTACGGGTCGGGCACGTCGTAGCCGCAGATATCTTTTACGGACAGCACGTTACCCATTCCTTCAAGCATTTTTTGTTGCGAAGCCGTCATACAAACGACAAGCACGCTGTTTGCGACAATCTTTTCGGTCAGTTGACGGGGCTTGAAATTCTGAACGGTTATCCCCACCTCTTTAAGCGCAAGCGAGCTGTTAAGGCTTATCGTACCGCCGACTTCCGCGTGAATACCGCAGGACGCCACGTCCCACCATTTTATTTTATTCTGTTTTATTTTGTGCCGCAGGATTGCCTCCGCCATAGGGCTTCGGCAGGTATTCCCCGTACACACAAAAACGATTTTTTTACGTTTCATTGCCCTCTGCACGCCTTTGTAAGTCTGTTCAAAACGCCGCGCATTACGCCCGAATCGTCGTTCGGCGCGACGGCTATTATAATATCGGCTGTTTTTTCGCCCTCGCGCAGTTCCGCGTATAAATTCGCCGCCATCTGTTCGGGCGAAGAACCGAGATTTAAAATATTCCCGACGTTGAGTTTTTGCGCGGTTTTATCGTCGCAAAGTATATAAGCCCGATTGCCCTTACCCGTTTCGGAAAGATATTCCGCAACGGCTTTGTCCGCCTCGTCCTCAAAATAAAGCGAGGTGCGGCAAGTCGGCGAGTAGTGCTTGTACTTCATTCCCGGCGAACGGGCGGGCGCGCCTTGTTTATACGCGTATTCGCCGCACGCGCCGACCGTCTGTTCTATCATCTCGCGGGATACAAGCCCGCTTCTCAAAACCACGGGGATTTCGCCCGTACAGTCCAAAACCGTACTTTCGATGCCGCAGGAACATTTTCCGCCGTCCAAAATAAGCGGTATTTTACCGTTGAGGTCGGAAAAAACGTGTTCCGCAGTCACGGGGCTGACGTGTTTTGAAACGTTTGCCGACGGCGCGGCTATCGGAAGATTCAAAAATTTCAGAAATTTCTGTGCGTCGGGATGCGACGGCACGCGGATTGCCAAAGTATCAAGCCCGCACGACACTGCCGAAGCAACCGTCATACGGCTTTTGTAAACCATTGTCAACGGACCCGGCAAAAAGCGTTTTGCAAGCTTTTTCGCATAGTCGGGTATATCGTAAACAAGGCTTTCAATATCGAAGTCCTTATGGACGTGTACAATAAGCGGGTTGTCGTTGGGTCTGCCCTTTATTTCGAAAATTTTATCTACGGCGTTTCCGTCAAGCGCGTTTGCGCCCAAACCGTACACCGTTTCGGTGGGAAACGCGACCGCGCCGCCCCCTTCGATTATTTTTTTCGCCTTTAAAAGGCTTTGCCCGTTTACGGGCAAAATTTCGGTAACCATCAGAAAGGCGCGTCCTCGTCCTCGGGCGGAGCTTCTTCGGGCGCGGGCGTTATTTCTTCGGCGGCAGGTTCGCTTTCCTCTCCCCTCGGCGGCTTTGAGTTGTCAAGCCTCTTTTCGTATTCTTCGTTGGGTTCGGGGTTTACAAACTTGGTAAGTTCGCCCTTGAACCTGAGGGGTATTCTTTCAAGCCCGCCGTTTCTGTTTTTGGCGACAATAATGTCCGCCATTCCCTTGACTATGTGCTTTTTTTCTATTTCTTCGTCGGTGGCGACTACGTCGGGACGGTTTATAAACATAACTATGTCGGCGTCCTGCTCGATTGCGCCCGACTCGCGCAAGTCCGAAAGCTGCGGCTCGCCCGACTGTATACGGCGGAGCTGTGAAAGCGCGATTACGGGCACGTCGAGTTCTTTCGCCATTATTTTAAGGTCGCGCGTAATCGACGCGACTTCCTGCGTTCTGTTTTCTTCGCCCACGCGCTTCCCGCTTGACATAAGCTGTATGTAGTCTATCATTACAAGGTCGAGCCTGCCGTTGTTGCGCGATTTTATTCTTCGGCATTTCGAAAGAATTTCGGCGGGAGTTACGCGCGACGAATCGTCGATATTTATCTTGCTTTCGCGGAGTTTATCGCTTGCCGCAAAAAGTTTTTTCCACCCCGCAGTGTCGAGATTGCCCGAAAGCGCGTTTGCCATACTTACGTTTGCCGTACTGCATAAAAGCCTTTGCACTATCTGTATTTCGGGCATTTCGAGCGAGAAAACGGCGCAAACGCAACCGTGATTTACCGCGGCGTTTTCGACAATATTCATTGCAAGCGAGGTTTTGCCCATACCGGGACGGGCGGCGATTACTATAAGGTCGGATTTTTGCAAGCCGTTGGTAAGTCTGTCAAGGCGGTTAAAGCCCGTAGGAACTCCGCGGTAGGCGTCCTTGTTTTGCTGCAACTGCTGGAATTTTTCAAGCACCTTGTCCACGACGTCGCTTTCGCGTATGTCTTTTACCGACGACGAATCGTTCACCTGCGAAACGGCGTAAATTTTCTGCTCGGCGTGCTGTATGCTTTTTACCACGTCGTCGCTTGTCTTGGAAAATTCCGCGATATCCTGCGCGGCGCGGATAAGACTTCTGTTTACGCTGTCGCGCTTGACGATATCGAGGTAATATTTGTAGTTCGCCGCGGACGGCGTAACCTGCGCAAGCTCGGTTATGTACGAAATCCCTCCCGCCTTTTCAAGGTTGCCGTCGTTTTCAAGCCTGTCCGAAAGCGTAACGATATCGAGAGGTTTTCTGTCGGCAAAAACCATCTTTACGGCAGATATGATATACTTGTGCGACTCCTGATAAAAATCGTTTGCATCAAGTCTGTCGAGGACGTCGGGAAGTATTTCGTTGTCGATTAGCATACAGCCCAAAAGCGCCTGTTCGGCGTCCAAATTGTTGGGCATTACATTTGTTTTGTCTGACATAGTACTTTATATTCCCATTAATTTTTCAAATTCGGTAAGAGTTTTATCAAATTCCGCCATTGCAAACGCAAAAGGACGTTTGTCCGAAAGGTCAACGCCCGCAAGCTTTAAAAGGCTTACGGGGTCGGTAGAACCCCCGCCCGAAAGGAATCTGAAATAGTCGTCTACGGCGGGCTTCCCCTCGGATAATATACGCTCGGCTATATTTATTGCCGCCGTAATTCCCGTCGCGTATTTATAAACGTAAAACGCGCGGTAAAAGTGAGGTATTCTCGCCCATTCGTGCGATATATAACCGTCGTGTTCAATCGCGTCGCCGTAATAGCGTTTGTTAAGCCCCGCATACAGCCCGCAAAGATTTTCTCTCGTCAACGGTTCGCCCCTCTCTACCATCGAGTGCGCCTCGTACTCGAACTCGGCGAACATTGTCTGGCGGTGCAAAGTCGTGCGAATCATATCGAGATAATAATTCAAAAGATACTTTTTTAAGTTTACGTCGTCCGTTTCGGAAAGCAGATATTTCAAAAGCAGAACTTCGTTTACAGTGCTTGCGACTTCGGCGACGAAAATAGTGTAACCGCTTTTTGCGTAAGGCTGATTTTTGTCTGAAAAATAAGTGTGCAGAGAATGTCCCATTTCGTGGGCGATTGTAAACACTTCGGTTATCGACGGCTTGTAATTCAAAAGAACGAAAGGATGAACGCCGTTGCAACCTATGCTGTACGCTCCACTGCGTTTCGAGCGCGTTTCTTCGACGTCTATCCACCTTTCTTCTTTGCCGCGCTTCAAAAGCGCAATATACTCGTCGCCGAGCGGCGAAAGCCCCTCGATGACCTTTTTATAAGCTTCCTCGAAGCCGAGTTCGAGTTCTCCGCCCTTACATAAAGGCGCGTAGATATCGTAAAAATACTGTTTATCGTACCCGAGAATTTTTTTGCGGTCGGCAATATATCGGTGCATTGAAGCGAGGTTTTCAGAAACCGCCGATAAAAGATTGTTATACACCTCTTCCCCGACGTCCTCGTCGAAAAGCGCGCGTTCGAGGCAAGACGAAAACTTATAAGCCTTAGATAAAAATACGTTCTTTTTAACGTTGCCGTGGTAAGTTGACGTTATCGTATTGATAAGCGAGATATACGAATTGTAATACTTTTCGTAAGCTTCTTTTCTTGCCGCGCGGTCCTCCGAGCGCATTATCACGCCGTATGCGCCGTGGGTTACGGCTATTTTTTCGCCGCCGAAAGTAATTTCGGGTTGCGGCAAATCGGCGTTGTCTATCATTCCGAATGTTTCGCGGAAAGTATCGAAAGTTTCCCCCGCCATTCCGATAAGGCGTTCTTCCGCCTCGGACAGCACGTGGGCTTTCCGCGCCTTTATGCGTTTCAACTCGTAATCGTAATCGGAAAAACGGCTGTCGGCTATAAGACTTTGAAGGTATTCGTCGTCCTGCGCCGCCATTTCGGGTTCGAAAAACGCAAGTTCTGTTGAAAATTCCGAATACAGCGAGCTTACTTTGGCATAATATGCCGTATACTTTGCCGCACTTGTGTCCTCGTCGTGGCGCATATTGGCATATACGCCCAACCTGTCCAAAAGTCGCGAAACAGCGTCAATCTTTTTAAGGAGTTTCAAAAGTATGCCGCTGTCGGACAGTTTGCCCGCAAATTCGGCGAAATTTATGCTTTTTTGGGTTTCTTTAAAGCTTTGTTCCCATTCTTCATCGGTAGCGAAGATATCTTCGATTTTCCATTTGTATTCCGCTTTTACTTCGCTTCTTTCCATATTACCGTCCGTTAATTTTTATTTGAGTGAATGGGCGCGGGAATAAGCCCGCCGCGGGCAATGAATTTCGCCGCGGACTGCTTATGAACGGGCATTATGGGCGCCCTGCCCAAAAGTCCGCCGAAGTCAACGCTGTCGCCGACGACTTTGCCGGGCGCGGGGATAACTCTGACCGCGGTGGTTTTGTTGTTTATCATACCGATAGCCGCCTCGTCGGCGATTATCGCGCTTACCGTTTCAGCGGGCGTATCGCCGGGTACGGCAATCATATCAAGCCCCACCGAACATACGGCCGTCATCGCTTCGAGCTTGTCTATGCAAAGCGAACCTTTTTCGACCGCCTCTATCATTCCTATATCTTCCGAAACGGGAATAAAGGCGCCCGAAAGTCCGCCGACTCGCGAACTTGCCATAACTCCGCCCTTTTTTACCGCGTCGTTTAGCATTGCAAGGCACGCCGTCGTGCCGTGAGTTCCAACGCTTTCAAGCCCCATTTCTTCGAGAATCTGCGCGACGGAATCTCCGCGCGCGGGGGTCGGCGCAAGCGATAAGTCCACTATGCCGAACTCGGCGTTAAGGCGTTTAGCCGCCTCCCTTGCTATTAATTGACCTGCGCGCGTAATTTTAAACGCGGTACGTTTTATCATTTCGGCAAGGTCGGAAAGATTTGCCGTCGGTATCGCTTCTATGGCGTGCTGAACAACGCCCGGTCCCGAAACGCCTACGTTTATAACCGTGCCGCTTTCGCCCACGCCGTGAAAAGCCCCCGCCATAAACGGGTTGTCCTCTACCGCGTTGCAGAAAACTACAAGCTTTGCGCAACCGCCGCCGCCCGTTTTTTCGGTTTTCTGCGCCGTTTCTTTGACGATTTTGCCCATCAGGCTTACCGCGTCCATATTAATGCCCGATTTCGACGACCCGACGTTTACCGACGAGCAAAGCCTTTCGGTTGAGGCGAGAACTTCGGGTATGGTGGAAATGAAAGTTCTTTCGTAGTCCGCCATTCCCTTGTGTACAAGCGCGGAATAGCCGCCCAAAAAGTCCACGCCGACGGTTTTTGCCGCGTCGTCGAGGGCTTTGCCTATCTTTGCCGCCTCGCTTGCGAACGGCGCGCAGATAATGCTTGCGGGGGTTATAGACACGCGTTTATTGACTATGGGTATGCCGTATTCCGTCGAAAGTTCCTGCGTAACTTTTACGATATTTTCCGCTTTTTTGCAGACGGTATCGTAAACTTCGGCGGCGGTTTCTTTCGCCGTTGCGCGTATGCAGGGCAAAAGCGATATACCCATAGTCACGGTTCTGATGTCGAGGTGTTCCCTCTCGACCATATTTATAGTTTCCAAAACGTCGTTGGTAGTGAACATTGACGCCCCTTAAACGCTGTGCATAGCGTTGAAAATTTCTTCGTGCTGAACGTGTATCGACATTCCTATCTCTTTGCCGAGAGCGGCGCACTCTTCCGAAAGGCGCGAAAGTCCTTCCGCCGAGGCGTTTACGTCAACAAGCATAATCATAGCAAAATATTCGTCGAGTATGGTCTGGCTGATGTCGAGTATATTCACGCCGCGCTCGGCTAAAAAGCCGCTGACTTTGGCTATTATACCCGTTTTATCTTTGCCGACCACGGTTACAACTGCACGCATAGTTTTCTCCTTAAAAATTTAAAAAATTGTTTATTTTCGTCGTAAGATTTTTTACGGAAAGCGACCAGCTCGGAACAACGCCCTTGACGTCGGAAAGCGAATACGCCTCGTCAATGCGGCTGTCGCGGCTTATATCGCGGTTATCGCCGAGAACGAAAACGCCGCCCTCCGAAACAAGATACCCGTCCTGCAAATCGTCGCCGACTTCGGGATTGTAACGCCAATTTTCGGAGTATCCGTCCTCAACGTAAGGTTCGTCGACGACCTTATACGTCGTTTCGCCCTTGCGCTTTACGTGCACCTTTCCGTTTTTTATATAGATTCTGTCGCCGCCGAATGCAAACGCGCGCTTTATTATAAGATAATTGCGTTCGTCGCCCGGCTTTAAAACAATAATATCGCCGTAGTCGGGCTTTGCAAAATTATCCATATAAACGTAGTCGCCGCCGGGCGAATTTTCGTCGGGGGCGCCGACTACGGTCGGAAGCATAGAGCTGTTTATAACGTAAACTCCCGTATATTTGATATCGAAAAAAAGCGTTAAAACGGCAACGGCCAAAACGCACCATAAAATTACGTTTATCGCAATTTCAAAAGCCGTTGCCCGCCTTTTTGTATACAGACTTTGTCCGGGCGCAGAATTCATTTTACAACCACATAACGTTGTTCACGGCAAATTGTTCGGAACAATGTATCGAAAAGCGCAACGACGACGAGAAATTCGGTAACGATACCCGCGACAGATTTTTGAAAAATTTCGCTTCCAATACAAGAGTCTGCCATACTTTGCCCACGATATCCCAATGGCAGACGTACTTTTCTTTTGTGGCTACGTCCGTAAGCTCGAAAATTACGCGGACGTTTTCGTCGGTATAAATATCGAGGCTTAACACATTGCCCGCCTGCGGCGAAAATCTCGGGTTGTTCATTCTGTACGAAGTCAACCCGCCCGCGGCGTACAGCCCCTTTACTCCCTTTGATTTTTCGACAAGGCGGGGCATCATAACCTCGTCGTTTATAAACATTCCGCCCACCGCGTTTGCGCCGTGGTTTATAACCGAAAAGCCGTCCGTACCGTCTTTACCCGTATAGATAACCTTGCACTTGCGCTGCATATTTCTGAATTTGCCGCTTATCTTTCTGACGGCAAGCTTCGACCAAACGGTAAACCCGTTGGAATATTTGACGTAACAGATGGCGAACACTATCGAAGATTTTTCGTAGACGTTCAGATAAAACTGCTGGTCTTCCTTTGTCTTGCTCTTTTCGGGGCAGACGGTCCACTCGCGGAGCGACGAATCGAGGCAGTCCTCCGCCATATACATTCTGCAACTTTCGACAATACCCTGCAAGTCGAACGAAGCTTTCGCGACAAGATTCTGTTCTTCGTCGGCAAAAACAGTGATTTCGGCGGGTTTGGGAATGAAAACCTGCCTGTTTTTAAGGTTTTTGTCGAGATACATAAACATATCGTCTATGCTTTTAAGTCCGATGCAGGCGTTGCACTGTATGGAATATGCAACCACGCTGTCCGCGGCATATTCGGGATTTATACGCGAAAATGTATCGTAAGCGCGGTCGTAGTCGAATCTGTCGTCGTTGGAAGAACACAATAAAAGTACGGGGCACTGAACGTACGGCGCGTAAGCCTGCGAATCGATGCCGCCTATAAAGCGGTAGCGTTCTTCGTCGAGTTCGACCTCTTCCGAAGAAAATTTGTTTTTGCCCGCGTACGCTCGCCACCCCGCCGCGCATACGGAAACGAGGCAGGAAAACTTTTTGACCATCGCAAGCTTCCAGCCCACTTCGCCGCCGTCGCGCAGACCTACTATCGCTATATTTTCACTGCCCGTGCGCTCGACTATGAATTTGCGCGCGAAAATACCCGCCGCAACCCACTCGTACCAAGTGGTTTTATCGGCGGTAGTGTCCACATAGTCCATAGCCCTGTCGCATTTCGCGGTGTTTGCGTAAGCAACGTTTTCGGGATAGACGGTATAATTTTCCGCGCCCTCCCATTCGCCGCGCAAGTCTATCATAAGCGCGGAAACGCCGTGATTTACGAAAAACTCAATAACCTTGTCGTCCACGGTCGCAACGCTGTCGGGAAGAATAAGCACGGTTTCGGCGACGGGGTTTTTATCGGACTGCGCGAACTTGGCAAAGATTTTCACTCTGCCCACGCCCGTATCGCGTCCGAGAAAAGTCACGCTCTGCGTCCTTACTCCGTCTTTTACCGTTTCCGAAAGAATTTCGGGCGAAAGCTCGGCGGAATCGTCAAAATTATTCCAAAGTTGCAAAGGTGTTAAAATATTAGGCAAGGCGCCCTCCGTAACCGCAAATTGCCGCCTTTTACGACGAATTACGGCGTTTGATTAAAAAAATCGGAAATTTTACGGCAAAAACCGCGTGTAATTGTATTGCTTTTTCGCGGCTTTGCTTATATAATATAACTTACCGTAAATCCCATATCGGTTCTATTATATTATAGAGCATTTGATTTAAGAAATCAAGCGTAAATGCGAGGTTTTATAAAATGGCGTTTATTTCGGTTGCCGACGAAATGGCGAAAAAGTCGTTTACGAGCGTCGAAAACAAATTCATAACAAAGTACCTGCCCGTACTCGAACCCGTAGCGGTAAAAATTTACCTCTACTCGCTTTATCTGTACCAAAACGGGCAGACCGCGTATACGCTTTGCGATATGGCGCAGGCTTTGAATATGTCGGAAGACGAAGTATGTTCGTATTTCGAATATCTCGAAGAATTCGAACTTGTCGCAATAATTTCGGTTTCGCCTTTCGAAATCAAAATTCTTGACGCGGAAAACGTTTACGGAACGCCGAAAAAATTCAAACCCGAAAAGTATTCCGACTTTACAAAAAGCGTGCAGAATATTCTGAAAGGCAGAATGATTTCAATAAACGAATTCCGCGAATATTTTTATCTGCTTGAAGAATACGGCTTCGAACAGAACGCGCTTATTATGATTATCAACTACTGCGCGTCGTTAAAGGGCGACAATATACGCTTTCAGTACATAAAAAAAGTCGCCAAATCTTTTGCCGACGAGGGTGTGACAACCGCAAAAAAAGTAGACGAAAAACTTTCGGCTTACACCTCTTCCACACCCGCGCTGATAAAGATTTTCAACGCGGTGGGAATAAAAGACAAACCGGACATTGACGACGATAAGCTATACAAAAAATGGACTGTTGAATTGGGCTTTAACGACGAGGCGATTATAGCCGCGGCAAAGCACTTCAAGGCAAAAACCGCAGAGCGTATCGACGCCGCGCTTTCGGAACTTTTCAAAAACAGAAAATTCGACCCCAAAGAGATTGCGGATTACTGCAAAAACAAGAACTCGGTTTACGCCGCAACTTTGGAGATTGCAAGAAATCTGGGCATATATATGAACAATTCCGCCCCTTACGTCGAAAATTTCGTAAGCGTATGGTGCAATATGGGCTATTCGCTGCAATGCCTTACAAACCTTTCTTCATACTGCTTTAAACACGGCAAAAAATCATTCGAAGATATGTCGGTATTTATCAATAAACTGTACGAAGAGGGAATAATTACCGACGAGGCGACGGACGAAAAAATCGCGGCTTTGGAGAACGAGGATAAACTGCTTGGCGACTTGCTTTCGACCTGCGGACTTACCCGCCGCGTTATAGATTGGGACCGAGAAAGTCTGAAACGTTGGCGAAGCTGGAATTTTTCAGACGAAATGCTGTTTGAGGCGGCAAAAATTTCCTCGGGAAAAAGCAACCCGACCGCGTATATGAACGCCGTTTTGTCGTCATGGAAAAACGAAAATATTTATTCACCCGACAAAATCAACCCCGCCCCCTCTTCTTTCGGTGCCTCTGCCGCGCAGAGCAAGACGGACAGCCGCGAACTTAAATCGGCTATCGAAAAACACTTTTTCGATTTACGGCATAAAGCCGAAGCCGCCGCGGAAAGCGAACTTGCAGTTGCGCTCGCCGACGAAAAATACGGCAAACTGCATAAAGAGATTAACGACCTTTCGATGCAACTTGCGTTTGCGGAAGTCCGCGAACCCGAAAAAGCCGAAGAAATCGGCAAAAAAATCGACAGTCTTAATCTGCTCGCCGACGACAGACTTAAACAGCTTAAAATCGACAAGTCGGCTTTTACGCCGCGCTATAAATGCAAAATATGCAACGATACGGGTTACGACCCCGACGGCAAGCCCTGCGTTTGCCTCGAAAAATTCATTGCGTCATATAATAGCAAAATATAGCTATTAGCAATAAAAATATATACAATAGTATTGATATTGACATTAAAATTTAAACAATAGTGGTAATAACTCAATATCAGTAGTAATGTAAATTAGCAATTACATAGTTAATAACCAAATATATTTATTAATAAATAAAAGATACCCGCCGGCATAGCCGGCGGTTCTTCATTTTCGGGCATAGCCCTTGTTTACTAGCCGCGAGCAACGCTC
>CANQHV010000014.1 GCA_947624005.1 uncultured Clostridia bacterium | reverse complement strand
TAACAGCATAAGCAGTATCAATACGCCGACTATTAATACTATCCACCACCAATTGTCTTTGAGGAAATCGTTTGAGCTGCCCGAAAGACCTCCCGAAATTCCGCCGCTTGCCCCCAACGCGGGAACTATTGTATTTGCCTCGGAAATTTCGTGCGTGCCCTCGCCGTCGTTAAAGCACTTGCCGCACACCGAACAGCTCCAATATTCTATGTTCCCGTTTTCGGTTTCGGTCGCTTCTTTTTCGGTATGGTGCGCAAGCGTATGCCCGAGCGCGGGTATCGCCAATTCCACTTGCTGATGGCAATTTACGCACTCGCCCGATTTCTTGCCCGCCGTCGTGCAAGTGGGCTGAATTGTCGGCTCGCCGACGATATTATGCCCCAGCGCGGGAATTTCCACCACCGCCACTATAACCTCGCCGCAGATATCGCAATGGCTCCCCTCGAGATTTCCGGGTTCCACGCAACTGACCTCGTGCGCGGGGTCTTTTACGACGTTATGCTTTACGTCCGAATCGTGCGCGCCGCATACCGTACATTCGTGCCAATGGCTCGAGCCGTCGTGCGACCATTCTTGCGCATAACTGTGCGCGGTCGTTTCAAGCTCGTGTATAGCGGGGTCAACCGCGCCGCACTTGCAGACGTACTCCTGCGTTCCCTTTTCACTGCACGTGGGAGTTTTGGTTATCGCGCCTTGTTGGTCGTATACGTGAGTAACCTTTGCATACTCCGCGTTGCAATCTGCGCATACAAGCCAATGTTCGCTTTGCGACTGTTCGAAAGCGTCTTCGCCGCCTTTGGGCGTATGGTCGGCATAATTTCCCGCAACGCCGCACTTACTGCATATTTGCCAATGCTGTTCTTTGCCGCCGTGTATTCCGCTTTGATACGGTTGACCCGTAAAATTATGAACGCACGCCGTAACCGTAAACGTATAGCGGCTTTGGTCGGATTCGTCCTTTGTATCTATTCCGTCGTAGTCGCGCGTTCCGTTTACTATAATTCTGACGTAATAGGTATTTTCTTCCCACGTCGGTTTGGTATACTCGGTGGTAAATGTCGCGTCGGTGTAATATTTTTTACTGTCCACCGTTCCGAACAGCGGCACCGCCTCTACTTCGTCGGGTTCGCCGCCCACCGAAAACGGATAGCAATCGAAGTGCGTTTTCCAACCGTTTTTGGCTTTCAGAATTTTAAATTCTTTCGATTTCGTCGCGGCGGAAAATTTATAGTTCTTCACCTCCGTCGCGTTTGCCGTATAAGTTCTCGCGCGCATGTGCTCGCCGTCAACCGTCACTGTCACTTGCTGTTCGCCGCCGTCAACGTCGGTAAACTTCGCCGTTGGCGACTTCGCCGTACCGTCGTACGCCCAACTGAACCCGTTCACATAATCTTGTAACGCGCTATCGGAAACTTTCGCCTTTTCCGCCTCGTCGTCCACAACGCCCGACCACTCCAAATCGACCTCTTTCGCATTTATGGTAAGCTTGGGGTGTTCGCCGTCCGCCTCGCCGTCGGACGAGTTCCATAAAAAGTTAATAAAGTTTACGCTTTCGGGTTCTATGTACTTAACGCCGAGGTAATACTCGCCCGCGTCAAGCCGCGAACCGAACGGCTTTACTATTTCGCCCGAAGAGTCTTTTTGATAGATATAAAACTCAAACAGCTTTTTTTCAAGCTTGTCAAGACGTGATTCGTTGTTGTTGTCGAGCACTTCGCTTATGATATTCTGTTCTTCGATATAGCTTTTAAGGTTGTCTTTGGAAGCAAAATGGCTTATCGTATCGCCGAAATCAAATTCGCCGAGGTTGCCGCTTGTAGTGATTTTTAAATTTTCGGTTGCGATATGCACCGCAAAATAGCCGTACAACTCTTCGTGGTTGTCCGCCGTTATCTTGTAGAACACGCAATAGCCGCCGGGGCTGTTTACGTTAAGCGTACCGTTTTCTGCGGTGTATTTCGCCCAACCCGTCTTCGCACTGCCGCCGTCGGGCGATTCGGAATTGTCGGGCAGATTTTTTACCGTTTTTTCAAGTTGCGGCAAATCGTCTTCGGCAAATTTTTCGTGTTCGCTTTCTTTATGGGTTTCGACGTGATATAAAATCTTTACCGATTGCTTGTCGCTTTCCGTCGCCACGCCGAGTTTTATATACGTTTCGTTAAGCTCGGCTCCGTCCGCGCCCGCGGGTATCCGCAAGGCGTGCGTTTTGTCGTCCGTATGATAAACGTATCTGTTGTCTGTATCAAACTTTCCGTCGTGTTCAACCTTAATTTTTGCGGGGTTGACCGTCATTTTAATTTTACGGGTCTTGTCTAACGTATTTTGTGAATCAGCCCACAATTTACTATCGTCCGTAATCTCCAAAGTCACGTCGTATACACCAGCACCTCGTGTATCCGCAGGCGCGTATGTCACTTTTATTCCCGAAGAATACAATTCGTTGTCATACCAATCTGCTTTGCCAAGCTGTGCCGCTTTTGCAATTGAGTTTTCTTCTCCGCTGTAATCAATGGTTATATCTTGCGGTACAGGAATAGAAGCCGCCGCTAAATTCAAATGAAGCGCTGGGCGCAAATAATAAGACGCTGTGACTAAAGAATTAACTTTATAACCACCTCCAGGCGATAGGTTATCGTCGATATTAGTGCCATTGTAACCGCCGGCACGTAGCCAAACAGTACCGTCCGTAGTGCCTACATTAGAGCGTTGGGCTTTTGAACAACTCCAAACAGTGTTAGGAGGATTAGGCACATCACTTTCGTCCCACCCCGGCTCTTCTGGGGACGGAAGCCAAAGAGTGTCGAAAGCCCAGCTTTCGGCATCAGTCCATGAACGCGCTTTTTCAAGCTGTTCGTGAGTCCAGTCCGCCGTCTTTTTCCACTTTTCGCCTGCGGACTTGCTATCGTCGTACAATTTGCCTATTTCGCTTTCGTCGAGGTTCATATTGCGGGCAAGGGAACTATTTTTAGCGTTAAGCTTGCCGTCCGATAAACTTTTAAGTCCATTTTCGGGCGTGCCACTGATATTCGCCATATAACTATATAAAGTATAGGAATTATAGTCGAAATTTGAGCCGCTTCCATTGTAATAGCCGTTTTGCTGCAAAGGGGTGACACTGCCATTGCCCGTGTTTGCGAGAGGGTAGCCGTATGCCGAACCAGGAAGGTTTAAGTTTTTAGCACCATGATGTGCCCAACTCATTGACGACTGATATTCTATAAGATAGGGCATATCTATGAACTTCATAAGACTTTTCTTGCCCGAACCTTGAAGCTCGCTATCGGTCATTGTAAACGCCGCAAAGGGGCTGTATTTCGACTGCGCAACACTTCGCGCCGAAGCGGTCGCGGAAGAAGATACTGGCGTGCCGAGATTAAGTTGTGCACGCACGTTGCTCGTTGAATAAATTTGAGCAACGTACGACGTATTCGTAGCTGTCGCGCTTGCAGACTGCCACGTATTGAATTGCGTTGTTCCGAGCGACGTCTGATTACTGTCTTTAAGCCAAAGAGTGGCTACGGGGTCGCCGTTACGGTCGTTGGAAAGATAGACGACCGTCCACTCAAGTCCGCCGAATTTTACTATTATATCTTTTGAACCGTTTTTCTCGCGCAGTTCGACGGAGTTAAGTCCTTTATAGGGTTTTACGGTAGGCTCACCAGCGGCGGTTTCAGCCGCACTTTTAACAATATCGAGTGTCGCGCCGTCGCCCGCGAGTTTGGAATAGAGGTCGTAAAGCACGTCGAAATCGATTTTACCGTCTGGTGCAAGTTCGGATAATTCGCCGTTTTTACCGACGTTTACGATATTTGAAGTCGTATTCCACGCATACACCGTTTTATCTGTCGGAAAAATCAAAAAAACCGCACTTATTATTAGCGCAACTAAAAGTAACGCCGAAAGTGCGGTTATAAGCAATTTTTTTATCTTTGGCATTTTTGCACCTTTTATGCCCGAAAAAAAACGGGCGTAACCGCTCGTTTTTATAAAAACATTTAGAGATATTTGGTTGTTCCGTTGCAACGGAACAACCGCCCGCGGGCGGTTCGGTTATTATTTATTTTAATCCATTTACATTATACTATATAATTCAAAATATTTCAATACCTTTTTGAAAATTTTTCGCAAAAAAATTTTAATTTTTACAATTTTTTTCTTCCCCTCCCCCAAAAAGAGGTCAAAAACCCGCCGCGCGCTCCCTCTTCCGCCTTTCAAACACGTCTATCCGCGACAAAAATCTCGCCCCCGCACTCTGCCCCTCTCACGATTTTTTGTATTAAACTATTGACAAAGGCAAAAAAATGCCTTATAATAAAACCACAACAAGGGTGAACCCTAAACGGTCAGCCCCGTGTGCGATTAAAAAATAGCCGCCACCAGACGCTAATCATGGGCGGTTATTTTTTTATTGTCAGAAAAATTTTATCTTTCGTGATGCGGACGACTTCTATGTACCCCTCGTCGAGCAAGCCCAACAAAAAGAGTATAAATTGTGTCCTCATAAAATTTCACCCCCTTTACGGGGCGTGATTAACCGCCTTCGGGAAACCCTTGTTGCTTACCTTATATTATAAATATTATGTCGGAAATTGTCAAGTGGATATAAATTCTTGCCGCCCGCGCAAAATGCGCGGGCGCGATTTTTTGTATTAAACTATTGACAAATGCAAAAAAATGCCTTATAATAAAACCACAACAAGGGTGAACCCTAAACGGTCAGCCCCGCGTGCAGTTAAAAATAACCGCCACCGTTGCTAAACTTTGGGCGGTTATTTTTTTATTGTCAAAAAGATTTTATCTTTCGTGACGCGGACAACCTCTATGTACCCCTCGTCGAGCAAACCCAACAAAAAGAGTATAAGTTGTGTCCTCATAAAATTTCACCCCCTTTACGGGGCGTGATTAACCGCCTTCGGGAAACCCTTGTTGCTTACCTTATATTATAAATATTATGTCGGAAATTGTCAAGCGAATGTAAATTCTTGCCGCATGTGGTTCGTTGATACGGCTATCAGCGACAAAAGGTGCCGCCCGCGCATTTGCGCGGGCGGCTTTAATGGAGCTAATAGCCGGATTCGAACCGGCGACCTGCTGATTACGAATCAGCTGCTCTACCAGCTGAGCCATATTAGCGTCGCATATTATTATAGCAAATAATATAAAATTTGCAAGCGTTTTTGCGCGTAAA
This sequence comes from uncultured Clostridia bacterium, assembly GCA_947624005.1. GTDB lineage: Bacteria > Bacillota > Clostridia > Christensenellales > Borkfalkiaceae > Coproplasma. Next base: position 17,016 of record CANQHV010000014.1, on the reverse strand, counting down.
TTAATTTTTAGCCGCGGCGGGTAATATCATATTATATGAAAAAGCGCGCCGAAAGCTCTACCCCGTTCTTTATAACCGTTATTATTCTGATTGCGGTTTGCGCCGCCGTCTGTATTTTCGCCTTTTCGTGCGCGGGGTCGGAACTCAATTTCAAAGCCGTGTACTACTACGTTTCGTACAAAAGCGCGGGGTCGGCTACGTCGGCAAGCTCGGTTTCGGACGCGGTAACAAGCTTCGGCGGGGCGGGCTATATCGTGGAATACGACGGCGAATATTTTGTGACGGTCGCCTGCTACTACACCGAACACGACGCGGAAACGGTTAAAACCGCGCTTGCGGCGCGCGACCTTGACTGCGAAGTTTTAAAAGCCGAGCGGAAAAGCTACAAGCTTGCGAATATTTCGGCGAAGAAAAACGCGGGCATGTTCGCCGACAATTTAAGCGTTTTAAACGACCTTTCGCGCCTTGCCTACGAGTGCGCAAACGGGCTTGACAAGGGCGAATTCAATCAAAGCAAGGCGAAAAGCGCGGTTGCGGCTATCGACGATGGGCTTGAAAGCCTTAAACGCAAAAATTCGGGAAACTGTTTTTTTGACGGACTTTGCAGACTTGGGGCGCAGTGCGACGACGCGGGCGGCGGGTTTATATACTCGAAAGATATGCGCGCACTGCAAATTGCGATTTGCGATTTTATTATTAACGTACAATTGTACTAATTTTTCCAAAGCCGCGCAAAATACGGGTATGAACAGAAAAATTCCCGTAATATGCGCGGCAATGATTTTGATTTCGTTTGTGTTGGTGGTGTTTACCTCTTATCTGCCGCAGAAAAACGCGCTTGCCGAAGAACAGAAATATGTGTATCTGACGTTCGACGACGGACCGAGCGACAGAGTAACGCCCGAAATTTTAGACGTTTTGAAGCGCGAAAGCGTGCCCGCGACATTTTTTATAGTGGGCGTAAACGCAAAATCGCGCAAGGAAATTTTAAAGCGCGCCGCGGACGAGGGGCATACGCTTGCGGTTCACAGCTATTCGCATAAATACAGCGAAATTTACGCCTCCGCAGAAAGCCTTTTAAAAGATATCGGGGCGTGCAACGAGGTTATAAAAAGCGTTACGGGCGAGTACACCGACCTGTACCGCTTCCCCGGGGGAAGTTTTACCGTCGCACCCGAGCTTATCGATGCGGTGACTGCAAAAGGTTACAGATATATCGATTGGAACGCCTCGTTCAGAGATAGCGAAATAGCCTGCGCGACCGCGGACGAACTTTTCAACGCCGCGATAACAACCGTTGCGTACCCGCAGAACGTGGTGCTTTTGGCGCATGACTCCACCACGAAATCGGCTACCGCGCAGGCGTTGCCGTCGGTAATAAAGTATTACAAAGACGCGGGCTATACGTTTAAAAAATTCTGAAATTATCGCCGAGGCGCGCGAAATATCGGCGCGATAACGGGCAAAACGGCGTTACTTATATATAATGGCGTTACTTATATATAATATTGTAAAAAGGCGGCAAAAAGCCGCCTTTTTTGCGTTTTTTCGGAGAGGTCAGTCCACGCCGTATTGGGCGCGGTAGGCTTTCATCTGCGGCAGATATTCCCTGCCCTCGATTACGCCGTCTTCGATAGCCGCGATAATGTCAGCCATATTGACTATGGAAAAGACTTTAACGCCGAACTCCTTATACACTTCCTGCACCGCAGAAAGGTTGCTTTCAAGCCCGCGCTCCATTCTGTCGACGGAAATCACCATACCCGCAATTTTCACTTTCGCCGCCGCTTCGAGTTTGGGAAGAAGTTCGCGGAGAGCCTTGCCCGAGGTCATTACGTCCTCGACAATAATAACTCTTTCGCCATCCGTAAGCTGTTTGCCGACGAAAAGCCCGCCCTCGCCGTGGTCCTTTACTTCCTTTCTGTCGAAGCAGTAGTTAAGCTCTTTTCCGTACTCGGAAAAAAGGGCTATGCCCGTTGCGACGGCAAGGGGGATACCCTTGTAAGCGGGTCCGACGAGCGTTTCAGCCTCGATGCCGTTTTCTTTTATGCACTGCGCGTAGTACTTGCCGAGTTTTGCAAGCTGCGCGCCCGTTTTATAGTTGCCCGTATTGATGAAATAGGGCGCTATTCTGCCGCTTTTTAAGGTAAATTCGCCGAATTTAAGCACGCCGCTTTCCACCATAAATTTAATGAATTGCTGTTTGTATGTCATATTTCCTCCTGTCAGCCGTTTAAAACGAGCGTATCGACTATTTCGTTTACGCTTTTTATTCCGTGCGCGTCGAGCCACGAGTTCATACCCGAAATTATTTTCGGCATAGCGTTGCCGTCGGTAAAATTAGCCGTGCCCACCTGAACCGCGCGCGCGCCCGCCATCATAAATGCGATTGCGTCTTCGGCGCAGGTAATTCCGCCCATTCCGATTACGGGTATATTTACCGAATGAGCCGCCTCGTAAACCATTCTGAGAGCTATCGGGCGTATGCCCGCGCCCGAAACACCGCCCGTATTGTTGGCGATTACGGGTCGGCGCTTTTCGATATCGACGACCATTCCCGTCAAAGTATTTATAAGCGAAACCGCGTCCGCGCCGCCCGCCTGCGCCGCTTGGGCGTTTACCGCTATGCTTTCGACATTGGGCGAAAGTTTGACGATTAAAGGCGTGTATTTTAACGCGCTTTTGCTTATGCGCGTGACTTCTTTTATGCTTTCGGGGCGGATTCCGAACGCCATACCGCCCGCCTTTACGTTGGGGCAGGAGATATTGAGTTCGATAAAATCAGCATACCCGTCGAGTTTGCCGCAGATTTCGGCGTAGTCGTCGAGAGTTTTGCCTGCGACGTTGGCGATTACCGCCGTCTTTTTGCTTAAAAATTTAAAGTCGTTTTCAAGAAATGCGTCAACGCCGGGATTCTGCAAGCCCACTGCGTTTAAAATTACGCTGTCGCCCTCGGCAATTCTCGGAACGGGATTTCCGAGCCGCGGTTCGGGAGTAAGCCCCTTTGTGCTTACGCCGCCGAGAACCGAAATATCGTACAAAAGGTTGTATTCTCTGCCGAAGCCGAAAGTGCCGCTTGCGGCAATTACGGGATTTTTAAGTTTTACCCCGCAGATTTCTACCGATAAGTCCGCCATTACAGCTCTACCTCGCTTATTCCGAATACGGGACCGTCGCGGCAGACGCGCGCGTTGCTCCCGTCCGATTTTTTACATACGCACACGAGGCACGCGCCCATACCGCAACCCATACGCTCTTCAAGCGAAACGTAGCAAGGCTTGTCTATGCCGCGGTTTTTAAGTTCGCCTTTCAATACGCGAAGCATTACGGGCGGTCCGCAGGCGATTATCGTATCGTATTCTATATTTTTACAGTCGTCGAAAAAGGCGGCGACGGCGTTTGACTTTTCGCCGTAACTTCCGTCGTCCGTGACTACCGTAAGTTTTTTGCTTTTTTCAAGTTCGGAAGTAAGGCACATTGCGCCCTTGTTTCTGAAACCTATATACGAATAGAAATTTATTTGCGAATACAGTTCGGAAACTACCGCGATAAGCGGAAAAATTCCCACGCCGCCGCCTATAACGGCGACGTTTTTGCAACCGTCGAGGTCGAACCAATTGCCGAGCGGCAATAAAACCCTTAATTTGTCGCCCGCTTTCGCGCCCGTCAGCGCGCGGGTGCCCGCGCCCTTGACCTGATAGCAGACCGACACGTCAAGCCCCGTTTTTTTAACGATGCCCAAAGGACGGCGCAGAAGTTTGGAACTGTCGCCCGTCGCAAGGTTTAAAAACTGCCCGCCGTGAACCTCGCCCACGTCCTCGGGCAAGGTGAGGGTAATCATATAAATGTTATCGGCGATTGCTTTGTTTTCTTTGACCGTTGAAACAAAATCTTTCATATTTTACCGCGATTTTTAAGTTATCTCCCCATTTTGCCGATTGCCGCCGCCAAATCCTGCTGCATATCGAGGCAGGCGGCGCGCGCCGCTTCGGAATAGTTCATTCCGCTGTAACGGGGATTTTTGTACGCGCAGATTATGGCGCGGGAGTTGTTTACTATGCCGCCCAAGCCGCGCTCGTCGAAACAAACTTTAAGCATTTCGGCGTTTCCGCCCTGCGCGCCGTAACCGGGAATGAGAAAGAACGTATTTTTAAGCTGTTTGCGCAGAGTTTCCGCCTCTTTGGGGTGGGTTGCGCCCACTACCGCCCCGACTTCGGAATATCCGTACCTGCCTATGCAGTCCTTGCCCCATTCCGAAACAAGCTCGCCCATTTTTTCGTATACCGCCTTACCGTCGGCAAGTTTCAGATTCTGAAGTTCGCCGCTCGACGGGTTGGAAGTTTTGACGAGTACGAATATAGATTTATCGTGCTTTTTTATGTCCTCGACGAAAGGCGCGACGCCGTCCGTGCCGAGATAACCGTTTACCGTAAGCATATCGGCTGGGAAAGCGCGTATCGTCTTGTCGTTTACAGCCGTTTCGCCTATAAACGCTTTCGAGTAACAGCCCGCGGTCGAGCCTATGTCGTTGCGCTTGCAGTCGGCAATAACGGTAAGCCCCCTGCCGCGCGCGTAATTTACCGTGTAATCAAAGGCGCGAAGCCCCTCGTAGCCGTACATTTCGTAATACGCCACCTGTACTTTTACAGCGGGAACGACGTCGCAGACCTTGTCGATAACGTTCATATTGAATTCTATGATTCTTTCCGCAACGCCCTCGAAAGTTGCTATGTCCTCGCGCATTTTGTCGGGAAGATAATCGAAATTTGTGTCCAGCCCCACGCAGGTGGGATTTTGCATAGCTATGATTTTATCAATTAACTCGTCTATCATGATACTCTCCGTTATAACTTTTAAGTTTTTTGCCGTTTATACCGCCAAAATCGCGCTTTTTACGCCCCGAACTTTATGTCGCCGTCAACTACGGTCGCGCACACCTTACCGTACACTTCCGTACCGCCGAACGGCGTATTTTTGCCCTTGGAAATAAATTCCGACGGGTCTATCGTATATTTTGCGCCGAGGTCTACGACCGTGATATCGGCGACCCCGCCCTCGCGTAAATCTCCGCCGTCAAGCCCGAGAATTTCCGCGGGGCGCGCGCTCATTTTCCGCACAAGTTGGGGCAACGTCAGAACGCCCGCCTTTACAAGGTAGGTATAACTGAGCGCAAAACTCGTTTCTATTCCGCTTATTCCCGACGCGGCAAGATTATATTCGACCTGTTTGTCTTTCAAGGCGTGGGGCGCGTGGTCGGTGACGATTACGTCAATCGAGCCGTCTTTAAGCCCCTCTATTATCGCGCGCCTGTCGATATCTTCGCGTATGGGCGGATTGACTTTTGTATTCGTATCGTAACCCGTGATTATGTCGTCGGTCAGAATGAAGTAGTGCGGACAGCTTTCCGCGGTTACCTTTACCCCGCGCGACTTTGCCGAGCGTATAAGCTCCACGCCCGAATACGTCGAAACGTGGCAGATATGGACGGGAATATTCAGACTTTCGGAAAGCGCGATTTCGCGGGCAATCATTATATCTTCCGCGGCGCGTATACTGCCTTTAAGTCCCGTCAGCGTGGAATTGTAACCTTCGTTCACAACTCCGCCGTCCACAAGGTCTTTATCTTCGCAATGGCAAAGGCATTTAAGCCCGAAACCGTTTGCATACTCCATAGCAAGGCGCATTATATGCGAATTTGCGACCGACTTGCCGTCGTCGCTCAACGCAACCGCGCCCGCTTCTTTCATTTTTCCTATATCGGACAACGCCTCGCCCTGTTCGCCGCGGGTTATCGCGCCTATCGGGTGTACTTTGCATTTGCCGACCGCCGCCGCGCGGGTTTTTATATAAGTTACGACCACCGCGTTATCGCATACGGGGTTGGTGTTGGGCATACAGCATATCTGCGTAAAGCCCCCCGCGACCGCCGCGGACGCGCCGCTTTGTATATCTTCCTTCCCCTCGAACCCCGGCTCGCGCAGGTGAACGTGCATATCGATAAGCCCCGGCAGAACGTGCTTGCCCGAAGCGTCCAAAGTCTTGCAGTCCTCGTTAATCCCCGCCGCGATTTTTACTATTTTACCGTCCTCGACGAGGATATCCGCCTTTTTTTCGCCGTCGCAATCAACTACCGTTCCGCCTTTTATAAGCAACTTCATTTTCTTACCCCCTTGTACTCCGAAAGCATCTGCAAAACAGCCATTCTGACGGCTACGCCGCTTGTGACCTGCTCTTCTATGGCGCTCTGCGCGCCGTCGATGAGTTCGGGCGGAAGCTCGACCCCGCGGTTGACGGGACCGGGGTGCATTATTACGGCGTTCGGCTTTGCGTATTTTAACAGTTCGCGCTTTATGCCGTAAAAGCGGCTGTATTCGCCGAGCGACGGGAACAGCCCGCCGTTCTGGCGTTCGAGCTGTATTCTCAAACCCATAACTCCGTCCGCGCCGTCAAGCGCCTCTTCGCGCGATTTCGCGATTTTCGCGCCGAATTTTTCGAGTTCGGCGGGTATCATCGTCGCGGGGGCGTACATCACGACCTCCGCGCCGAGCTTTTTAAGCCCGAACAGATTGCTTAAAGCAACGCGGCTGTGCTTAATGTCGCCCAGAATAGCCACTTTAAGCCCCGCGATTCTGCCGAATTTTTCTTTCAGCGTAAGCATGTCCAAAAGCGCCTGCGTGGGGTGTTCGTGCATACCGTCGCCGCCGTTTATTACGCTTGCCTTTACGTTTTTCGCAAGCAGCGCGGGCGCGCCCGCCATCTGGTGGCGTATCGCGAAGAAGTCCACCTTCATTGCGTCGAGCGTTTTGCCCGTGTCGATAAGCGTTTCGCCTTTCTGAACGCTGCTTGTCGCGACGGATATGTTGACGACGTTCGCGCCGAGGTATTTGCCCGCAAGTTCGAAAGACGTGCGGGTTCTGGTGCTGTTTTCGTAAAACAGCACGACGAGCGTTTTGCCGTCCAAAGTCTTTTTAATCTTTTTTGCTACCAGGGCGCGTTTCATCTCTTCCGCACGCGAAAGAATTTCTTCTATTTCCGCGGCTTTCAGATTTTTAAGCCCGAGCAAATCTTTTTCCGAAAGCATATTTTTTCCTTTTCAGGCAGAAAAAAAGCGGACAGGGTAACTTACGGCTTTTGCCTAACTTACCTTTCCGCTTTTAAGTATGTCGTTTTGAACAGTTTTCCTCATACCATTTCCGCCCGCGTTTCCGCTTGCTTAACTGTTAGAATTATAGCACGCTTTTATATTAAAGTAAAGTGTTTAAAGCGGAAATTTGCAATTTGAAAGAATTTAAAAAATTCTTTGCAGTTTAAAGCCCACCTTGTCGCACGAAGTGAGAATGTATTCCACCCCCGAACGCACGGTGCGGTACGGAAAATAAGCTTCGCCGTGAACGTGACCGAAAATGACTTTTTCGACTTTCTGTTCTTCGAAAAGTTTTGTAAAAAGCGTATCGGGCGTTTTGACGGAAAAGGGCGGAAAGTGAATCATCGCTATAAGTCTGTCGCCCTCGCCGCGCACTTTTTCAGCCTGCGCAAAACACAGCTTAAACCTTTCCGCTTCACGTAAATACAGCTTGTTGTCCTGTTCGGTATAGTCGGGACTCCCCGGGCACGTCCACCCGCGCGAGCCGCATATTATTACGTTTCCGAACTTAACGCAGTCGTTCTGCAAAAAATAAAAACTGTCGTCCGGGGCGGCGCGTCGAAGCTTAGTGATACCGCTCCACCAATAGTCGTGATTGCCGCGGATAAACACTTTTTTGCCTTTAAGCTCTTTAAGCGAGTTTAAGTCGTACAGCCCCTCTTCGAAGGTAATTCCCCAACTTATATCGCCGCAGATAAGCACGACGTCGCCGTCGTCAACCTGCGCGCTCCAATCTTCTTTTATCTTTCCGAAATGATTTTCCCAACCCGTTCCGAATACGTCCATAGGTTTGGGGTTCATACCCGAAAGGTGCAAATCGCCAATCGCAAAAACTTTCATACGGCTATATTTTAGCATATTTCAAGCCGTATTGAAAGCGTTTTGAACACATTGCAAAATACAAAATTTAACGGACGTTTTTGCGTGTTTTGTCTATTATTTTGGCTATTATGCGTGACATAGTACTATTTTAAAGTCCGAAATTTGCGCTTTCGGGGCAAAAACGGAGGGCGGCGGAGAAATTTTTCTCCGCCTGCCCGAAATTTATTTGTTGCCCGAGCAATTCCTGCCCTGGGGATATAAAGGTAATTCGAAAAAGCCGGCGCATACCTCCTGCGAGTAATCCTGCGCGGGCGGAATGGCGCAATATCCGTAGCTGGGGATAAGCAATTCCACGTCGATGGCTATTTTCAGAATTAAGGTTACGCACGCGCTTACGGTGAACGTGCCGTCGTCGTTGAAAGTACCCTCGGCACAGACTGCGGAAACTTCGCCCGTCAATCTGTACGGCATAATCGAGGGTGCGGGGACGTATAAAAGCACATCCTGCGAAACGGTGAACTGCGCGGTCGCCGTTCCCTCCACTCCGTTTGCGTCCGTATAAATGACTTCGAGCGGAACGTTTACCGTCGCCTGTACGCGGGCGCACCCGGGCTTGTCGCAAAGCCGCTCGATATTGGTCTGGGTGATATTCGCCGCGCTCGACGCCGACCTCGCGCTGATAAAAGTCAGGGGGTATGTAGGATTGGCGGGCGTTGCGTCGGTAAGGGTGAGCGTCAGGTTTTCAAGCTGAATCTGCTTGATGCACGCATCAAATATCTTCTGTGCCTGAATGCACACTTTCTCACACATTCCGTTAAGCGGATTGCCCGTTATCGCACCGGGGCATTTATCCGACTGAAAATTGCAAAAGAATGACATTTTAACCTCCGTTTTAGTTATATTCTATTATATGCTCACGCGAAAATTATTTACACGGCACAAACATTTTACAGGTTGTAAAAAGCGGCCTGTCGCGGTTTATTTCTCTCAATTCCCGCTCGCCGCAACCGAACTTTTCCGAAATCGTTTTATATGTTTCGTGCGGCTTTACGCTGTAATAAGTCAGATTTTCCAAAACGGGTATCACCGCCCCGCAAAAATCGAGCGGACAAGGCGTTAAAAGCGTTTCTTCGACCTGTTTACGGTTTTGTCCGCGCTTGACTCTGTAATACTTGCTTCTGTCCGTAACCAGCGTAAACATTTGATATATTATACGCAAATTCGTCGTTTTTTGTTATAATCGCGCACACTTTTTTGTAGAATATTGTAGATGAAAACCAACATTTACAGGTCCGCCGCGCAAGTTACGGTTTTTTCGACCGTGGAAAAGGCGTTAAGCTTTTTTTACCGCATAATTTTATCGAGAATAATCGGCGCGGAAGGCATAGGAATTTACCAAATTTGTCTTACCGTTTTCGCGGTGTTTTTAACCGCCGCCTCTTCGGGCGTGCCAATTACCGTTTCGCGCCTTATCGCAAAAAGCGGCGCAAAAAACGATATTTCGGGCAAACACGCCGCCGTCACCGCGGGCGTGGTCGCAACGCTTATAGTCACCGTCCCTATGGTAATCGTACTGTTTTTCGGCAGAAATCTGTTTTCGTTTCTGTTTGCAGACGACCGTTCGAAAAGAATTTTTCTTATACTTCTGCCCGGGCTTATAATAACTTCGGTTTACGCCGTAATGCGCGGCTCGTTCTGGGGAAACAAGCAGTTTCTGCCGTACAGCATAATAGAGCTTTTGGAAGACGCGGTTATGGTGTTCTGCGGCATAGCGCTTGTGGCGGGCGTAACCGACCCTATGGAGGGCGCGGAACGCGCGACCTGGGCGGTGCTTATTTCTTACGTCTTTTCTTTCGTCGTATCGCTTTTCTGGTATTTCAAAAAGGGCGGAAAGTTCGTCAACCCCAAAAAACAGCTTAAACCGCTGTTTTCGGCGGCGGCTCCCATTACCGCGATGCGCACCTCTACTTCTCTTCTGAACTCCGCCGTCGCCGTGCTTTTGCCCGCCATTTTGATGAAAGCCTGCAAGCTTTCGAATTCCGAGGCTATAAGCTTGTACGGCGTGGCGATAGGTATGGCGGTGCCCATTTTGTTTATGCCGTCCGCGCTTATAGGTTCCATAGCCGTTGTGGTCGCGCCCGAACTTTCGGAAAACTACTATAAAAACAGGCGCGAAGCCGTAAAATTCGACGTGGAAAAATCAATTAAAGCCGCGATTTTTATCGCGACCGCACTTATACCCATTCTGTTTGTTTCGGGCGACGAAATAGGCTCTTTTCTGTATTCGAACGGGTTGAGCGGCGAAATAGTCAGAAACTGCTGCTTTATACTCTTCCCGATGTGCGTCGCAATGATTACCACGACTGTACTTAACTCGATGAACTGCGAAAAGCGCACGCTTTTACACTTTTTCATAGGCGCGGCGGGTATGCTTATATCGATAATCGCGCTGACGGGCGCGCTCGGAATATATTCGTATATGGTGGGGCTTGCGTTCAATTATCTTGCGACCTCGGTACTCAACCTTATCTACCTTTCGAAAAAATGCGAAAAACTCGACTACCTCAAATACCTTATAAAATGTCTTGCGGCGACAGCCGCGTCATGTCTTTTCGGATTCTTGCTTGACGGCATAGTTTCGGACCTTCAAACGCTATGGCAGATAGTGATATGCGCGCCCGCGGCGTTTTTGTTTACGGTGGGAATGCTGTACCTTTTGGGAACGTTCACGTTCGCGCCCGTTAAAAAACTTATGCGGAAAGGTTGAAAAGCGGGCTTACAGCCCCTTTTACGGCGAGAAACACCAAAAACGCGCCGAAAAGTTTTTTTAAAACTTCCGACGGAAGAAAGCCCGCGGTAACGCCGCCGAGCACTGAAAATACAAGCGCGGGGATTGCTACGCCGAGAACGCCCTCGGAACGCAGCAATCCCTGTTTTTTGTGTACCGCGAGCGAAAACGCCGCCATAGGCAGAAACGCGATTAAATTCGCCGCCTGCGCGACGTGCTGTTCCACGCCCAAAAGTATGGTGAGCGCGGGAATAAGCACGGTGCCGCCGCCCATTCCCATTCCGCCGAGCAGTCCCGCCGCAAAGCCCGCCGCCGCGTAGAGATAAAAACTCACGGCAAAAGCATCCTCGCCCCCGCGACGAACATTACGGCAAGAAAAAGACGGTTTATTACCGTCGTGGGCAGAACATTCAACAGCTTTGCGCCCAACATTCCTCCCGCGACCGAACCGAGCGCGGCGGGTATGGTAACCTCGGGCTGGAAATAACCGTTCAAAATATACACAAGCGCGCTGACGGCGCAGACGGGGGCTATTAAAAGTATAGCCGTGGCGTGCGACGTGCGTTCGTCGTAGCCGAGCATACCCTTTAAAACGGGTACGGCTATCATACCGCCTCCGCCGCCGAAAATTCCGTTTACCGCGCCCGTAAGCGCGCCCGCGCCCGTTCGCGTAGCCAAGTTTTTATTCATTTTTTCACCTTTTAAAACAGTTTCTGCAATTAATCGCGTTTTTAAATTGAATTTTTGAAAAATTTCGCACGCAACGCGCCGTAAACGCTTGCGAATAACTTATAATTATATTAAAATAGTAAGGTACGATTAACTATAAAACCCTATATAAGGTGAGATATGTTTAAAGGTCACTTCAAAAAATTAAGATTTGCTTTAACCGCCGTTCTGCTTGCCGTGTGCTTTGTATGCACCGCGCTTGCCGCCGCCTGCAAAAAGGACGTCGCGCAGAATACGGACGATTCGAACGATATCCCGTCAAGAGAGGATACCCAGACTTTGGCAAACGGCGATTTCGAATTTTACGATTTGCCCGCAAAAGGCGATTACGAATACCTTATAAAGACCCCCGTTTCCGATTCGTGGTCGTCTACGGGCAGTTCCGAAGCGATGAGCGGCATTATAAGCACGTCCGAAGCCGCGTGGGCGAAAATTTCCGACGCGGAGCTTGCGGACAAGCTTGACGACAACGACGACCTTCTTTCCACCGACGAAGGTTATATCAACTACAACGGTATGAAGTCGAAAGACATACCTTACAAAAACGTATACAACGCGCTTGCGCCCGAAAAGGCGTTCGATATCGAGGAGCGCGACGGAAATTATTACGCTTCCGCCGACGGCGACAAAAACACCGAGGACGGCACGCGGGTCTATAAAAGAGCCGACGCATGGTTCTACTACGACGAGGCGATGACCGAAAATCCCCTCGGAAAGGAAATCATTTCCAACCCCGGCACGCACTACAACGTGGTTAAAGGCGGGGACGGGAAATACACTTACACCGCCGAAAACGGCGACAGTCTGCCCGTCTACCTCGACGACGACGGCGAATATTTCTTCGACGAAGACCTTGAAAAGCCGTTTTCAAACGTATTGATGGTTCACAATTACGCATCTAATCACAACGGCAATTACTCGGGCTACTCCTCCGCTTCGGTCGAGTTGAGCGCGAACACTTCCGCCGAAATTTCGCTTTGGGTCAAGACGAGCGACCTCTATTTCGACAAAGGTCTGTCCGTAAACGACGACGAAGACAGGGGCGCGTATATTGAAGTCGGGCAGAATATAGGCGGCGTTGCGCTCGACCCCTTTAAAATCAGAGCGATAAACACCGAAAAACTTACAGAGTTGAACAAAGACTCTTCGGGCTTTGTTTCGAGCAACGGCTGGGTGAAATACACCGTTTATATCAACGCGTGCGATTTCGCGGACAGCACTATAACAATAACCGTAGGTCTTGGCGAAGAGGGCAACGAAAATCTTGTCGAGGGCTATGCGTTCTTCGACGACGTTCAGGTTAAAAAATACTCTACCACCGTTGACAAAATCGACGGTTTCGACGCCGATTCGGTAGAAAACTCCTTCTGCACGCTTGTTACGGACGAAAATGATAAGATTTTCGACGCCGACGAATTGAGCGTGAACGGCGTTGTCACCGACGAAAGAAATTCCAAAGACTTTGTTTATCTTATCGACCTCGCCTCGCAGGGTCACGGCTCGGCAAGCGAAAAAAGCTATAAACCGCTTCAATTTGGCGATTCAAACGTAGACCTCGGGCTTACGGTAGACGAAACCGACAAGGACAAGAGCGGCGTTTACTACGCGGCTTCGCTGAACGGCGGGTTTAAGAAAACGGGCGATACTTCCGTCGAGGACAGAACGCTTACTCTTCCGAAAGGCTTGCGCGGAACGGATTTGCGCACGAATAACGACCTGCTTGCCGTTTACGGCGAGATAGGCGAAAGCTTTGCGCCCGTCAACGCTTCCGATTTTGACGGCGCGGGCGCGGACAAGCGCGATTACAGCGCAATGCTTAACGAAGCTTTGGGTTCTGCCGCGGGACTGCCCGGCGACAACAAGGGCGGCGCAATTCTGCTTGTTTCCGCTTACGGCGCGCCCTACACCGCCGTTATTTCCGACGGCTCCGCGTTTACGGTACCTGCGGACAACTATAAAATAATATCGTTCTGGGTCAAGACTTCCGACGCGACGAACGCCGCGACGGTAAACATAGTAGACGTCGATGACGACGACAGAAGCAACGTTCAGACCGTATCGATAAACACGACGGGCATGGCCACCGACCTCGACGACGAAAACGAAGATATTTTCAACGGCTGGGTTCAGTGCTTCTTCTTCGTGCATAACGACACCGAAGAAGAAAAAAGCTTTAAAATAGAGTTCGGTTTCGGGCTTACTTCGCTTAAAAGCGCGGAACGCAGCGCATTCGGCTACGGCTGGGCTTCGCTTGCGAATATGCGTATTTTAAGCTTCGACGACGAAAAAATTTACGACTACGTTACGACGGGCGACTACGCGAAAGCGCTTACGTTCAGCGAGGACGACGAAAACGAAACGGGCAAATTCGACAACGCGGCAAGCGACACGAAGAGCGGGTTTGCAAGACCTTCGGGCTACACGGGTTACAACGGCGGCAGTTCGAACGTGGTTTCGGCAGACCTTTCGCCGAGGTTCGACGACCCCAATACAAGCAAAACCGCGGGACTTCTTTACAAAAAAGATTTCGAGGGCTATTTCGGCAGTGAAGAGGGCGGCGCAGACCCCGAATGGCTTACCTCCCTTGTAAACAATTTCGCAAGCGGCATACAGGCTTCCGCAACCGCAGAAGAAAAATGGCGCGCGATATTCGGCAACTCGTCGGTTCAACCGCTTGTTATAGTAAACCAGGGCATAAGAACGCTTATAGACACCGCCGCGGGCGTAACCGAGGACGTATTCAACCTCGACCCCACCGCCTACTATACGCTTGAAGACAAAGTGTTCAAGCGTTGCGCCGCGGACGCGAAGTTCGACGCCGAAAAGACCTACTACACCCAACGTCAGGTTATGAATTACGGCTACGTCGGCAACACCGAAACGTTTGCCGCGGACGGCTACTATGCCGTAAGCGTGCGCGTAAAAGTTTCGGCGGGAGCGGTCGCGTATATCTACCTCGTTGACAACGATAACGGGGTAATGAAGTACGAAACGCCCGAATATACTTTCTATTATGACGACAAGGGCAACGTTCTTAAAAACAAACCCAAGGACGACCAGACTCAGGCGGAATACCGCGCGAACGTCGCTTATAAATTGCGCGAGGACGGTCTTTACGAGGACGCGGACGGCAAAATTTACGCAAACCTTTACAACCTCGAAAGATATTACAACGACGAAAATCAGAAGTACTTCCTCGACAGCGGCGCAACGCAACAGGTGAACTTCGACGACCTCGACAGCGGCGTAATCTATTACGGCGAAAACGGTAAACCCGCAAACCACTATTTGCGTAACACCGACGGCGCGAGAATTTACGAATACTACGACGGCAACTACTATTATCTTGTAAACGGCAAACGCGACGTGCAGGTGAACAACTTTGATACCGAAGTCGTCACCCCCCGCTATACCTCCTCTTCTTCGGTAGACGGCGGAAACGATTATATGGTTAAAATCGTGGGCGACGAGGCAAACGCGGGCAAATGGATTACCGTAAACTTCTACGTCCGCACAGGCTCGCTCGACAAGAATTACCGCCTCGAACTTTGGAGCGGCGCAAGGGAATCGACGGGCGTCAAGGACGGCGCAGTCGATAGCGAAACCGCCTCGGCTGCGGGTTCGGCGATAATCTTCGATTACAGCTACGTCACGGTTGACGAAACGGGTTACGGCAATTTAATCGGCGGCTTCGAAAGCTATATTATAAACGAATACCGCGAACTGCTTGCCGCAAACGACAAATTCGACGAAGTGACCGAAGACGATAAAACAATAGACGATTACGAAAAACTCGCCGACAAACTTGTCGCGGACGGCGCTTTGCAAAAGAGCGACGTAGACGAAATCAAGGCGCAGTACTCGGCGTATTACTACACCTACACTTTCTATGACAGCGCGGCGTTTGCGCCCTTTAACGGCAATACCGCAGAAGACGGCGTTACGGGATATGATTACGACCCCGAAAGCTATTCGGAGGGGCTTGCATATTTCAGATATATGCGCGACACCGACGGCGGCAAAGAAATAAATCTGTTTGCCGATTATTCGGCGGTTGAACAGGATATCGAACTTATCGACACAAGCGACGACGCCGATACCGACGAGGAAGAAAGCGGCGGCGGAATGACGGGCGACGCTTGGCTGTTGCTGTCGTCGATACTGCTTGTAATTGTACTGCTTCTTACCCTCCTTATACTGCTTATTCGCAATATGCTTAAAAAGCGCAGAAAGGCGAACGCAGGCAAAGTTAAGTCGAACGAGGGCAAGCGCAGGCGCTACCTCAAACGGCTGGGAATCAAAAAGAGCGAATACGACGAAAATTAAATAACGCGCGCCCGCGAGCTTCCGCTCGCGGGCGCGCTTTTATCAAATCGGAATCGCAAAATTATGATTGCCCGCGAGCTACCGCTCGCGGGCAATCAACCGTAACCTACTACCGCTACGCGCATTTATCAAGTTGAAAGACAAAATTATGTGAGCCGCGCGGGACAATTTTTTATGTTTGATTGGAACGCAAGTCGGACAAGAACGGAAGCCGAAAAGATACACCGTCAAGCGTAAGGCTTGCCGCGCGGCGGATAGTAAGATTTTTATATATAATGTATGCCGCGGCATTTATTATATATAAATAATGAGAGCCCGCCCGCAATCTGCGGGCGGGCTCTCATTAATAATTATTTTTGATTATTTAAAGTTAAATAAATTTCTACCCCCCCCCCTATATAGCCGCCGAGGCTGTAAGCCTCGGCGGCTATATGTAACTTTGGTTTTTCAAAACGCAGTTGTAAACGTATTTTTGCCTTTCACTTTATGCGGCGCGCGTTTTGCAAACGCGCGCCGCATAATATTCTTCTCATTTCTCTTTTGCTTGCAATCACACTCAACTACCACTTTCCCCCTCCGCGCGCGTGCGCGCGGAGGGGAAAGATTTTTAATACAAAGTGAGCCGCGCGGGCAATTTTGCCCGCGCGGGACAATTTTTTATGTTTGATTGGAACGCAAGTCGGACAAGAACGGAAGCCGAAAAGATACACCGCACAAGCGTTAGGCTTGCGTTTCTACTCCCCGTTTTGTAATACTCCCGTCCGTGCAGTACACAGTATAATTACCTGTATTTTCATTCCAAAAGTCACCTTTTGTAATCGCTTTCCACTCGTCAACAGTACCTTTATAATCTATTCTCTTAAGCGAGGTGCAATAGTAGAACGCATAATCGCCGATTTTGGTTACGCTCTCGGGAATGGTGATTGAAGTAAGCGCGGTGCATTTGTAGAATGCCTTTTCGCCGATATAAGTCACGCCCGCGGGAATAGTTACGGAAGTAAGCGCGGTGCATTTGTAGAATGCCTCTTCGCCGATATAAGTCACGCCCGCGGGAATAGTTACGGAAGTAAGTGAGGTGCGATAACGGAACGCGCTATCGGCAATAAGTCTTGTTCCCGACTTTATATCGCATGCGCCCGAAATATCTCTTTCTGCTTCAATAAGGCAGTTGTCTATGTAAAGCACATTATCAACCCAATTGTTGGAA
>CANQHV010000013.1 GCA_947624005.1 uncultured Clostridia bacterium | reverse complement strand
TAACAGCATAAGCAGTATCAATACGCCGACTATTAATACTATCCACCACCAATTGTCTTTGAGGAAATCGTTTGAGCCGCCCGATAAGCCGTCGGACAGATTGTTGTTGCCGCCTTGACCGCCGTCCGAAATTCCGCCGCTTGCACCCAACGCGGGAATTACCGTATCCTCTTCCTCTATTTCGTGTTCGCTTGCGCACGAAACGTCGTCGAAAAACTTATTGCACCTATCACAAGTCCAATACTCGATATTGCCGTCCTCGGTTTCGGTAGCCTCTTTTGCCGCGTGATTCTGCGGTCTGTGTCCTTTCGCGGGCAAAACTTCGGTCGCGGTATTTTCACACACTATGCATTTTCCGCGTTTGAAGCCGTTTTCGGTGCAGGTAGCCGCCACTTCTTCCACGTCAGCGCCGAATCTGTGCCCGAGCGCGGAAATTACGTTCTGCGCAACCAATACTTTTCCGCAGACGGGGCACTCGATTCCCTCCGACACGCCCGTGTCGGTGCAGGTAGGCTCTTTCGTTCCATCCATTGCGTGTTCGCTATGCGCGCTACTGCCAAATTTTTCGTTGCAGTCCTTGCAGATTTGCCAGTGCGAAGTATCGTCGGAAGAATATATCGCCTTGCCCGCGGAATCGGTCTTTGCCGCGTGGTCTTCTATAAATACCTCTTCGCAAAGTTGACATTGACGGGTATGCTTGGAACTGTCGTTTTCGTACACCACCCACGGGGTACACTGCGCATGCGTGCACGCGCTTACTTTAATCTTGTAGTTGTTGGCAAATTCAATGTCGTCGCGCGAATCCAAACCGTCGAAATTATCTTCGCCGTCGAAAGTTACCAAAACGTAATAGGTTCCCGCCTCTTTGGTGACGTCGGAAGAAGATACTTCGTCACGATAGTCTTCGTCCTTGTAATATTTTATCTGCACATACGACTTTTCGCCGTAGAAAGGCTCGGGCAAGGTAAAGTTCAGCTCTTGGTTTAATCCGAGCGACCTTGACGAATAGCGCACTTTCCACCAGTTTACAGATTTGTGTATGCGAAAAATATGCGTATTGTTTTTAGTTTGTCCGCCGTCGGAGCCGTCGGGCTCGAAAGTGTAGTTGGTTATCGCTTTGCCCGTATCTTTATTTATAAGCTCCGCCTCGGCAGTGTAATCTGCCGTCGCCGCGTCGGTCTTTGCGGAAAGGTCGGAAATTTTAAGGTTTATCTTGTTCCCGTCGAGGTCGGTAAACTGCGCCGTGGGGCATTGAGGCTCGTTTTTGTAAACGTAGTTAAAGCTCTCGTTGTCGCCCGCAAGCAAATATGAGTTTGCCGACTGCGAAACTTTTTCTTTATCGTCGTTCCAATTGAGGTTGCCCGTCCACTCCACGCTGATAAATTTCGGTTTTATTTCGAGCGTGGGCGGCAAATCGTCCTTGAATTTGCAGTGTATGTATTCGCTTTTGTCGCCGTCCACATATTTCACCGCAAGCTTATAGGTTCCTACGTCAAGTCGGTCGGGCTTTGAAGGCTCTTCGTCGGGGAAGTATTTGGGCGTGCCGCTTTGGTCTATAAGATAAAACTCAAATTTCGTTTTGTCGAGCTTTGGCAGTCTGTCCTCTTCGCCCGCCTTTGCCTCGGTTATTACGGTTTCGGCAAGAGTTTTGAGTTCGTCTTTGGTTGTGGGAATACCTTCACTGCCGTAAATATACGGGTCAAAACTCTGCTTACTTACGCCCACTATCAGCTCTTCGGTGGCAATATGCACCGAAAAATAGCCGTATTCCGTTTTATAGTTGGGCGATTTTATCCTGTAAAACACGCAATAGCCCTTTGGCGCGTCTACGTTGAGTTTTTGATTGCCGAGGGTGTATTCAAGCCACAAGCTTTCTTCCTGCGCCTCGACTTGCGGCAATAACTCATCCTGCACTTTTTTAAGATATGCGCTGTGGTCTGTTATACCCTCCTCGTGCTCGTCCGTGCAATAGCGTATTTCGATATTGTCTTTATCGCTTTGTACGGCGTTTGGCAACTGAATAACGTTATCCCACGTTTCAACGTCTGCGGGGAATTTTAACGCGTGCTTACTTTCGTTTGTGTGATAAACATAGTCGTTTGTTTTACCGAACCGCGGACTGAACCCACTGCCTTTGGTAAAGTCAACCGTTATCGGCGCGGGGTTGACCTTTATTTTAATCTTCCGCTCTTTATCGGTTGTATCAGTCGCGTCTTCCCACGCTTTTGATTTATCCAGTTTTATTGTCGCCTCGTATTCGCCGACATTGGTACTCAATTTATCCTTGCCGTTTTCTATATCGGGCGAATAGGTTATGTCAACGCCCGTAGAATACAACGTACCGTCGTACCATGCCGCGGTTGTTGCCTTTGCGGCGTGGTCAACGTTTTGAACTTTGCCGTCGTAGTCGAGGGTTATATTTTGGGGGGCTTTTAAAACTTTTACGGCGTTTGCCTCCGCCTGCGCCAAATTCAAGTGCAAAGCGGGACGAATGTAATACTTGCTACTATGCGATTGCGAGTTAGCTATACTAACTCCGTCATCAGCATCCATAACGTAACTTGACGTGACATTTCCATTATTCAAACTTCTCAACCAATAATAACCCGACCCAGCATATTTTGTTTGATTGACTGAGCATTTCCATATTGAAAATTGTTCAACTGTATAAGCATTTTTGTTAAACTCTTCCAAGGAAGGAATCCAAACGGGGTCAAATGCCCAACTTTCCGCGTCTGTCCATTTGCGTACTTCTGAAAGTTCGGTACTTGTCCAATCAGAAGGGTTTTTCCATTTTTTTCCATCGGGCTTGCTTGCATCATAGAGGTTACCCCCAAAAATATCAGACAAATCCATATTGTTTACTACATCTTGATTGTTTTTCCCATCGTCTACCCTTGTTCCATTACCGGTTTTTTCTACGATATAATTGTTAAGAGTATATGAATTGAAATCGTAGGCAGCCTTTCCCCAATAACCACGAGGTCCGGGGTTTGAATATGTTGTTCCCTGACCAGCGGTACAACCGTATGCAGCATTTGGATTATTTAAATCACCGCTATTGTTTGATAAATAAATTACGCTCTCAGACTGCTGATAAGGTATGAGATATGGCATATCAATATACTTCATCAAACTGTGTTTACCCGCAGAAGCAAGCTCATCCTCTGTCATGGTAAAAACAGCCAACGGGTGACCAGTTTGCTGTTGAAATTTTGTAATATCCGATTCAAGCTGTGTTGTAGAAATAGCGTAAGCGATACCTAAATTAAGTTTACTGCGAAGCAAACTTGTCGAATATCTACCCTCTGTATATTTATCCACATCATAGTATGTTGAAGCGTAAATCGAATTAGAATATGTTGATTGGGCATACATATCACTCTGCAGTTGTGAACTGTCTTTCAACAATAAAGTTACAACTGGGTCGTTATTTCGGTCATTAGATAAATAAACGACCGTCCATTCAAGCCCGCCGAATTTTACAATAATATCGTTATTACTGTTTTGACTTCTTAACTGTTCGGCGTTGTAACCCGCATACCACCTTTTTGAGCTTCCGCTTGTGTTTGCGGGCGTAGCAGCTAAGCCTTTTACACTACTCAGCGTAGCACCGCTACCCGCCAATTTTTCATACAAATTGTTTAAAACATCAACATTTATTTCACCAACTTCGGTTGAAAGTTCTGTCAATTCACCGTTTATGCCGACTTTTACTGCATTTGAATCAGTCATAGCCCTTACATTATTAGGCACCAAAATAAATATTCCAAGCAGAAAACAAACAGCCGTAAATAGTGCCGTGAGCGCATATATTAACAGCTTTTTTATCTTTTGCATAGCGCTTCCCCTCTTATGCGGCAAAAAAATAAGGCGTATCCCCGAAGAGATACGCCGCATGGTATCTCTTACGGTTACCACACCTTTTTCAACTCAGATTTTACAACCCAAAAATTGTTTAAAGAGATACACAATGCCTAGATTGTGTATTTGGGTTGCAGTTTATTATGAAGTTGAAAAAAATGTGGTAGCTTTACTATACCATAAAGCGTCAAAAAAGTCAACGGGTAATTTTTACGGTATAATCAAGCTTTTTTTCAATGTAAATGCCGCGCCCGCCACGGCGCAAGATTTTTCGTAAACCGCTTCGAATAATCTGACGGCGAGGCGAAAAATCACACTTTTTGCCTCGCACTCCATTTGCGCATACCTGCGCCTGAGCGGTGTGAATTGCCGCCATTATATAATTCGTCGCCCTTAAAAATGGCGGCAAGAGCGGCAGAGCCGCTCAAACTCACGGAAAAATTTAAGTGGCGGCAACGCTTAAATTTTTCGTGAACAAAATAAAAAAAGGTGTGTTCCCGCAAGAACACACCACACAGGTATCTCTTACGGTTACCACACCTTTAATATAACGTATGTAATAATTAGCAGATTACACTTGAATATGAAAAGAGATACACAATGCCTATTGTGCATACCGCTAATTATGAAGTTATATTAAAAATGTGGTAATGTAAATATATCACAATAAATGAATTTTGTCAACATTATTATATAAAAAACAGCCGTCGGAGGGGTTTTAACGGCAAAAAAATGCGGCGCGGGTTTTTAAAACCCGCGCCGCGGAAAATTTTATTATATTATACTATGCCGTGAGCCATCATTGCGGTTGCAACTTTGACGAAGCCCGCGATATTCGCGCCCATCACATAGTTGCCCTCGTAACCGTACTCTTTTGCCGCGTTGTCGATATTGTGATAAATGTTTACCATAATATTTTTGAGTTTTGCGTCTACCTCTTCGAAAGACCAGAACATTCTGCCCGACGACTGCGCCATTTCGAGTGCGGAAGTAGCTACGCCGCCTGCGTTTGCGGCTTTTGCGGGAAGGAATACAACGCCCGCTTTCTGGAATACGTCGATTGCTTCGAGGGTCGAGGGCATATTCGCGCCCTCGGCAACGTACTTAACGCCGTTTTTAACAAGCGTTTGCGCCGAAGCTTCGTCGATTTCGTTTTGAGTTGCGCAAGGAAGCGCGATATCGCAGGGAATAGTCCAAATGCCCTTGCAACCCTCGGTATAGGTGGAACCGGGAACAAGATTTGCATATTCCTTGATTCTTGCGCGCCTTACTTCCTTTATATCCTTGATTACGTCAAGCTTAATGCCGTTTGCGTCGTAGATATAACCGTTGGAATCGTACATTGCGACAACTTTCGCGCCGAGGCTCTGCGCCTTTTCGCAAGCGTAAATAGCAACGTTGCCCGAACCCGAAATAACAACGGTTTTGCCCTTGAAGCTGTCGCCGCGCATTTTCAACGCCTCTTCGGTGATATAAACAAGACCGTAACCCGTCGCCTCGGTTCTTACAAGGCTACCGCCGTAGGTAAGACCTCTGCCCGTAAGCACGCCGACGTGCTCGTCGCGGATTCTTTTATACTGTCCGAAAAGGAAGCCTATCTCTCTGCCGCCTACGCCGATATCGCCCGCAGGTACGTCGGTATCCGCGCCGATATGACGGAAAAGTTCGGTCATAAAGCTTTGGCAGAACGCCATAATTTCACGGTCGGACTTGCCTTTGGGGTCGAAGTTCGAACCGCCCTTGCCGCCGCCGATGGGAAGCCCCGTCAAGCTGTTTTTGAGAATCTGTTCAAGTCCGAGGAACTTGATTATCGAAAGGTTTACGGAAGGATGGAAACGCAGACCGCCCTTGTAAGGACCGATTGCGCTGTTGAACTGTACGCGGTAACCTTTGTTTACCTGTACTCTGCCCTTGTCGTCAACCCAAGGCACGCGGAACATTACAACGCGCTCGGGCTCGACAAATCTTTCCAATAAGCCAGCCGCCTCGTATTCGGGGTGCTTTTCGACTACGGGCGCGAGAGTGGTTAAAATCTCGGTAGCCGCCTGATGAAACTCGGGCTCGTTGGGGTTTTGCTTTTTAAGGTTCTTCAAAACTCTTTCTACGTATTTCATAGATACTCCTTTTATTTTCTGCAAACCTGTTGCATAATTTTTATTTATGTAAATTATAACACAGGCTTAACTTTTAGGCAAATTTTAAACCTCGGTTTGTCCGAGGTTTAGTTATAACTATTTATTATGCGATATATAATTACAGCTTATATTTATTGCTTACGCCGTTTTGAGGTTTGCGCGCTTATTATTATATAATATTGTATAGCGCGTGTGCGCGAATGTTGTAAGGCGCGCGGTTATTCGTGTATACCGCGCAGGTTACGCGCGGAAAGCCCGCGCGGGTTTGATTTATAAATTTAAAACGCGACGTGCGGCGATTTTTCAGCCCTCGATTTCTTTGATATTAAGGTCGATTTCTTTTACGCCGTCCTCGATAAGGTAGCACATTTCTTCGTGCGCGCTCGAATTTTGGGCGATTCTGGCGACGTCGAGTTTTATGTAATTTACTATGCCGCCCGCAAGCACGCGACCGTTTTTATCGACTATTTTGGAATCGACGGTAAAAAACCGCGCGCTGTTTTTTATTATTTTGCCGCGGGCGATAAGCTGTTCGTTATACGGCACGGGTTTGCGGAACTTGGTTTCGAGCGAAACGGTTACGCCGAAACTGTCTTCGTTCCCCTCTTCAGACCACAGCGCGCGCAAGCCAAGCTCGTCAAGCATAGCCGTAATCATTCCGCCGTGTACCCGCCCGGGGTAACTCTGGTGCTTTTCGGTGTACGAAAAAACGCTTGCCACGCTTCCGTCGTCCATATTATAAAAGGGCGCGCGCGCACGCCGAAAGTGTTATCAAGACCGCAGATTACGCACATTCTGCTGTTGCGTTGTTTGGAAATAACTTTCATATAAACCCCCTCTTCACTATTTTTTATCGCGAATTTATTTCAAGTAACCGAATTTTCGCATTTTTCCGCGCTTTCACGGCTTCGTCGTCTGAATCCGTAAAAAATAATCGCCGCGCCGTATGCGACCGTCAGAACGCCCGCTACGATATAACTTGCAAGCCATGGCAAGTGCAGTCCGATTTCCGCGTTTAAAATAAAGCTCGATATAATGAACATATAGAACATACCTGGAATCAGCGACAAAACGAACGGCTGATTATTCAATATCATATACACCGCTATCATTGCAAAGGCGAACACGGCTATCGTCTGGTTTGCCCACGCAAAATACCGCCATAGGATATTGAAGCCCTCGGAACTCATTTTCGCAAACACCAATAACGCCGCAACGACCGCAAAAATTACGAGAGATACCCATAGTCGGTTGCGTTTTTTAGTCTGGTCAACGTGAATTGTATCGGAAGCCATAAGCCGCAACGACCTTAACGCCGTATCGCCCGAGGTTATAGGCAAAACGATTATGCCGATAATGGCTATAATTCCTCCCACTTTCCCGAGCAGATTTTTTGCCACTATGCCGACGACTTCGGTTGTAGGCGTGTCTGCATTTGCAAGCCCGAGGTTCATTACGCCCATTGTCGCCGCCGCCCAAATCATTGCAATCAAGCCCTCGACAATCATCATATTGTAGAATGTCATTCTGCCCTCTTTTTCGTGCCGCATTGTGCGCGAAATCAAGGTCGCCTGCGTGGAATGGAAACCCGAAACGATTCCGCACGCAACCGTTACGAAAAATATGGGGATAAAATGCAAACCTTTGGGGTGTACGCCCGAAATTCCGACGTTCCAAACCTCGTCAAGCTGATAACCGTTTACGAACATTCCGATAAAAACGCCTATCGCCGACAATATAAGTATCGCGCCGAAAACGGGGTACACTTTGCCGATTATTTTATCTATCGGAAACAAAGTTGCGATTATGTAATACAAGAATATAACGCCGTAGACAATCCAGATTATCGGACTTTTTATGCCGTTATCGGCATTTAAAATCTGCGAAACGAAAATGTCGCCGGGGGTGTATATAAACACCGTGCCCACCAAAAGCAGCAAAAGGCAGACAAAAATATTATAGAAAACGTAGATATATTTGCCCATATACTTACGGATAAGCACGGGCATTTGCGAGCCGTCGTTGCGCACGGATATCATACCGCACATATAATCGTGGAACGCGCCACCCAATACGCAACCTATCGGAATTGTGATAAAAGCTATCGGTCCGAAAAGTATCCCTTGTATCGGACCGAGAATCGGACCCGTTCCCGCAATGTTCAGAAGCTGAATAAGGCTGTTTTTCCATTTTTTCATAGGGACGTAATCCATACCGTCGTTTAAACGCGTTGCGGGCGTCGGTCTGTCGTCGGGTTTGAAAATACGTTGACATACCGCGCCGTAAATTACGCCGCCTACTATCAGAACAGCCAATCCTATAAAAAAAGTAATCATAAGAAAGTCATCCTCTTCTTTTATTATAACGCCCGCCGCAAAAAAATCCAACAGAATAAATACATTTAAGCGATTTTTAACATTTATTGACATTTGCAAGATTTTCGGAACGGCAAAAGGGCAAAATAAGACGGTTGCCGAAAGACAACCGCTTGAAACCGTCGCTTTGTCGCGACGATGGCGCAGAGAAGAGGATTTGAACCTCCGGACGGGGTTAACCGTCACACGATTTCCAATCGTGCGCCTTAAACCGCTCAGCCATCTCTGCATCGCCGCTCGGCATTTTTCAGCCGAGCGTTATTATAATATTAAATTCCGCCGAAAAAATCAAGCGTTTTCGCTTGCAATAATCAACTCGGCAAATTTTTTTGCGATATTTACGCCGCACACCCTTTCCGCTTCGGCAAAAAACGCGTTCGAATTGACTTCGCAAATAAAATAGTTATCGCCGTCGCGCAAAACGTCGATACCGCAATAGTCGAGGCAGAGAATTTCCGCTACTTTTTCGCACAGCAAAACAAGTTTTCCGTCGGCGGGGTATGCCGCGCCCTTACCACCGCACCCCACGTTGGAACGGAAATCGCCGTCGTTTTTTCTTATCATCGAGCAAACGAATTTACCGCCTATTACTATTACGCGTATATCTTCGCCGCCCTTGCCTATAAACTTCTGATAGAGATGTTCGCAAAGTTTGTTGGCTTTTTCGTACTCTTCCAACTCCGCGCGGTTTTTAATAAGCGACACGCCCTCGCCGAGCGAGCCGTAACACTTTTTCGCGACAAGCGGGTACGAAAGGCTTTCCACTCCGTCCAGAAATTCCGAAGAAATTTCGGCGTCGGCATAATAACAGAGCGGCGCGTACACCGCGTCGGGCATAGGCACGCCGTGTTTTGCAAGTTCAATATGCGTAAGAATTTTATTGTCGCAAATTTCCATTGCGCGCGCGCTGTTAATAAGTTTAATATGCGCGCCTTCAAGCATTCTCGCCGCCGCCTTATCCTTGTCCAAAAAAACGCAAAGTGACCATATATTCGAACAATTTCGGCTGTTTTCTATTTTCGCAAGCCCGATATTTTTTAATATCTCCGCCTGCGCGCCGAGCTTTAAAAGTTCTTCTTTTATCCGCTCTGCCTGCAAAATCTGCGAGGGGTTTTTTATATATGCGTTTACTACTATACTTACTTTCATAATATATAAAAGGCAGGGCGTGCGCTCTGCCTTAAATTCAAGAAGCCACTCTTATGACGGCGACAACTTCCGAACCCGCGCCCGACGAGTTTATTTCCGCGACAGCCTTACGTATGCTGTTTTCCTGCGTGTCGTGAGTTATAAGAATCATAGGCACGAAGCCGTCGGAATTGTCGTCGTTGCCCTGTATAACCTGCGCAATCGAAATATTGTATTTCGAGAAAACCGCCGCGACGTTTGAAAGCACTCCCGCCTTATCCTCGGCGTTAAGCCTTAAATAGTACGCGCTTTCGAAATTTTCGATAAATTTGGTCGAGGGGCTTGCAAATTCGGTATTTTCGAACGTGGAATAGCGATAATTCGTATGCGTTGCGCAATAAATGATATCGCCGACAATTGCGCTGCCCGTGGGAAGCGCGCCCGCGCCCCTGCCGTAAAGCATAACGTTTTCAACGCTGTCGCCCGTAATATAAACGGCGTTATAGCTGTCGTTCACGCTTGCAAGCGGGTGGTCGGCGGGAATGAAAGTCGGGTGAACGCGCACCTCTATTCCGTTATCGCTGTTTTTACCTATCGCAAGCAATTTCAGAACATAGCCGAGGCGTTTGCCGTATTCGATATCCTGTAACGAAATTTCGGTTATGCCCTCTCGGTATATCTTCGTATAAGGTATTTTGGTATGGAAAGAAAGACTTGCAAGAATGGACAGCTTGTATACCGTGTCGTAACCCTCTACGTCGTTTTTGGGGTTAGCTTCGGCATAACCGAGCCTTTGCGCCTCTTTCAAAACAGCCTCGTAGTCGGCTCCGCTGTTTGACATCTTTGTCAGAATGTAGTTTGTTGTGCCGTTGATTATGCCCATCAGCGAGGTTATTTTATTGCCTTGCAAGTTATCCAAAAGCGCGCGGAT
Source organism: uncultured Clostridia bacterium (assembly GCA_947624005.1). GTDB lineage: Bacteria > Bacillota > Clostridia > Christensenellales > Borkfalkiaceae > Coproplasma. The sequence goes on along the minus strand of CANQHV010000013.1, from coordinate 14,303 downwards.
TACGGGTACGCCGCCTACGCAACTTGCCTCGTAAAACAGTCCGCAATTGTTCCTTTTCGCCGCCTTTTCGAGTTCGTGCGAAAATTTGCAGTACAGCTCTTTATTAGACGTAACAACGGACTTCCCCGCGTTCAGCGCATTCAGAACAAAAGTTTTCGCAGGCTCTACGCCGCCCATAACTTCAACGACGATATCGACGTCGGGATTGGAACAGATTTCGGCTATCCCCGAAGCGATTTTGCTTTCGGGAATACCCAACGCAAGCGCGCGTTCTTTGCGAAGTTCGAGAACGGCGACGACCTCCACGTCGAGGTCGTGCGCTTTTTTGTAAAGCTCTCTGTGTTCGGAAAGAATTTTATAAGTGCCGCCGCCTACTACTCCCAGCCCTAAAATGGCTACGCCAACTTTCTTCATTTATGCCTCCGTATTGTTCAGATAGTACAGGTATTTTAAACCTTCGAGCGTCAGAAACTTATCGACTGTATCGATACAGCCCGTTTCTTTTGCGATAACTTCGGAAAAACCGCCCGTCGCGATAACTTTTACGTCGTCGCACTTCATTTCTTTTTTGATTTTTTTCACAATATACTCGACAAGCCCCGAAAAGCCGAAAACTATTCCCGCCTGCATATTTGTTACGGTGTTTTTGCCGAGAACGGACGACGGTCGTTCGATTTCGACCCTCGGAAGCTTCGCCGTGCCGTTTACAAGGCTGTCAAGCGAGCCTTTAATTCCGGGCGCGATAACTCCGCCGATAAACGTGCCGTTACTGTCGGCGACGTTGAACGTCGTAGCGGTGCCGAAGTCGATGACTATAAGCGGCGCGCCGTATTTTCTGACGGCGGAAAGGGTCGAAACCACTCTGTCCGCGCCCACTTCCTTTGCGTCGTCCACTTTTAAGTTAAGACCCGTTTTAAGCCCGGGCGCAACGGTAAGCGGCGTAAAGCCGAGGTATATTTTGCACATTCTTTCGAGCGTGTAATCGAGCGACGGCACGACCGACGAAATTATTCCGCCTTTTACGTCCGAAAGGCAAAGATTGTTGTTTTTCAATATACTTACAAGCTGTTCGCCGTATTCGTCCGAAGTCCTTTTATGTTCGGTCGCAACGCGGAAACTCAATAAAAGCTGTTCGCCGTCGAAAACGGCGTATTTGATATTCGTATTGCCTACGTCAAGACATATTATCATTTTTCGTTCTCACAAACGGCGTTTTCTTCGTGGGTCGCGTCGGACGTCGCCGAAGCCGTAGCCTTCTTTTTGGTAATTCTGCGATTAACCTTTTTAAGAGCCATAACGTACAGCGGAACAAGCACGAAACAAGCCGCCAGCTCTATGGGGAAATAAATTGTCGCGGCAACCGAAAGCATTGCGCTTAAAGCGCCGTCTATGGACCCCATCCAGATATTTATCGACAAAAGATACAAAACCGTATTTGTAATCGAACCGACAACTCCCGCAATCGAACAAGGCAATATTTCGCGGAAATAACGGATTTTTGCTTTTTTGAACAGCTTCGAAAGCCCGAAATACGTCCAATAAGCCGTGATACCGATGAAAAACCTCGGCAATACCGATATCAAAGGGTTAGCGTAGAATATAAAACCCGCGCCGCCTATAAGACAGAAAACACAACTGCATACGCCGAGAATGGTGCCGCCGATAAAACTTTTTTTCCAATCGTCGAATATGCTTAACGATATTGCGACAGGCAACGAAAGTATGCACGCCGTCACTCCGAAACCCGCAAGCACATAGCTTTCAAGCATAAACAGCACAAAAACCAGCGCCGTCATTACGCCGATAAACGCGACGTAATACGCCTTATCTTTTTTCATTGTAACCTCCGTCGGGTTCCGTACGGATACCCGCAGCAAAAATTATTACGTACCCGTATACGGTCAGATTGCGAATATCTGCCGAAAGTACTATGACAGTATAACATTTAATAGAAATTTAGGCAAGCGTTTCGCGCAAACGGCAGTAACATTTTTAGGTTAATTTAAATATTATTTATTATACGGAAACTGCACGGGCAACTATAAATTTACATACCGCCGTGCAGCCAATTACAGGAGGAAAACGTTATGAACATTTTTTCACAGTGCGGCGGCAATACCTGCCTTTGGATTCTTATCCTGCTTCTGCTTGCGGCAAGCGTCGCAAACGGTCAGAACGGACTTGAACGCGCGCTTGAAGGTAGTTGCATTCCCGTACTTATAGCCCTTGCCTACTCCATGTGGAAAAACGGCACGCTTTCGCGGTTGCTGTGCGGCAACAGCGGTTGCAACTGCGGTTGCAACAACTGACAAAAAGGGGTTGCCCGAAAGGCAACCCCTTTTACTTATCCTTTTTTGCAAGATATCTGTAAACCGCAGAAACCGTTTTTGCGTCGCAGATTTCGCCGTCCTCTATCATTTTTACGACCTTATCAAGCGCAATCCATTCGCTTGAAACAAATTCGCCCTCGTCGGGGTGACTTGCGGTCTTTTTGTATTCCGTGGCGAAAAAAACATAAATCACTTCGTCGGTATACCCGGGCGACGGATATAAATCGAACGCGTGTTCGAGTTTTGCGGTATACCCCGTTTCCTCTTCGAGTTCGCGCTTCGCGCCCTCCTCGGGCGATTCGCCGTCGTTGAGTTTGCCCGCGGGAATTTCGTAAATTTCCTTTCCGTAAAGATAGCGGAATTGGCGCACAAACAACGCTTTTTCGCCGTCGGTCAAAAAAACGCAAGCGCCGCCGCTGTGGCGAACGCATTCGCGGACGGACTTGCCGCCGTCGGGCAATTCCACCTCGTCAACGCATAATTTTAAAATTTTGCCGTCGTAAACGGTTTTTCCGTCAAGTTTTTTTTCGAAAAACGTCATAATGTCTTTTCGTATTCGTCTATCGTTCCGATAAGTTTTTCAATGCCGTCCGACACGCACTTATGAAATAAAATGAAGTAATTATAGCCGCAGATAAGCGCGTCTATCAGCTCGACGTCGCCGCTTTTAAGCGCCTTGAAAAGCTGTCCGAGAATTCTTATGCCGCCCTCTTTGTCCTCGTCGGGAACGGCGCTTTGGAATACAAACTGCTGTTCTTCTGAAATCATAAGGTCGAGCGCGGACAAAAGCGCCGCTCTGTCGGGGTTGGGCGCGACCTCGGTTTGAGGCTGTTCGTCGGGGGCTTCCAAAACGTCTTTATAGACCTGTACAAGCATTTCCTGCAAACTGCCGACCACCGTATCGCAGAAAGCGTGATAGCTTGCAAAATAACTCCCGTCCTCGGGAAAATACGTACGCAGAAAATCGTTGAAGTTTAAGGAATCTTTATCGAATTCGACGAAAAGGCAGAAAATAAACGCAAGGCGCGCGCCGATTGTTTGCGGCAAAACAAGCATATGCCGCCTGTAAATCCCGTCGTCAACCGTTAAAAGACAGCTCTTTTTTGCGGAAACGTAATCGAAATTCTGCGTTACGGTATCGAAAAGTCCGTAAAGCTCGGGGCAGTTGACTATCGCTTTCAAAAGGTCTTTGATTTTAGTCGTCGCCATTATGAATTTGCAGTTTTTAAGTTCGTCGCACTTTACAAGAAAATCTTTGATTTGCTCTTTTGTGTTGCTCATTATTCCACCTTCCGTATATTTACCGTTTCATTATAACACAGCGACGAAAAAAATCAAAGATTTTTAAAAGCCGTCGCGCCGACGTTTTTCAACGGAAAATCCGTCGGAGTTTGCCAAAAAGCCCTTACGGGCAAGTTTTTACGTTTGTATTATAGCACATAAAAACCGAAATTTAAATTAAATTTTTGCAAATATCTTGATTTTCATAAAATAATTATGTATAATGGAAACAACTTTTTTCATTTTTTAAGGTTTTTTAACCGAATATGTTGAATACAGGCGAAACATCGATAAACAAATTAATAATTTTATTTGTCTTTGACAAGATGGAAAGCGCCCTGTCCGAGCGTACGATTGTCGATATGTGCTCCTCCTCGAATAACTGGATGGGCTATATGGATTGCGTGAACGTAATTCATAAACTTATCGACGACAATTTTATTTGCGTAGCAAACGAGGACGAGGATACGATGTACACCATTACGCCCGACGGAAGAGAAACGCTTGCGAACTTTTACATAAATATTCCGAAGAGCGTACGCGAAGAAATTTCCATATTCATCAAAAAGAACAGCGCAAGATACAGAAACCGTCAGGAATGCCGAAGCGATTACTTCCAAAATAAGGACGGCACCTTTACCGTTTCGCTTAAAATTCTTGCGCCCGTTCAACCGCTGCTCGAACTGAAATTTGTCGTGCCTGATAAAAAGACGGCAAAAACCATTTACAAAAAATGGGAAGAAAAAGCCGCCGACCTGTATTCGGTTATCTACGAAAACCTTTGCGATTAGGAGGAAAATTATGTTTACTTATTATACGTCGGGTACGTGTTCTCGTCAGATAATTTTCGACGTTGACGAAAACAAGAACATCCACCACCTTAAATTTATCGGCGGGTGCAGCGGAAATCTTCAAGGCATTGCAAGACTTGCCGAAGGTAAAAATATCGACGAAGTGGAAAGATTGCTTGCGGGCGTAAAGTGCAGAAACAACACCTCTTGCCCCGACCAATTGTCCAAAGCAATCACGGCTTACAAAAAGAGTATTCAGGAAAACAAGGCGTAAAAAAAAGGCGGGCTGCAAAAGCCCGCTTTTTTGTGCTTTATTATAAGAAAACCGCCGATTATGTGTCGCATAGTACTTGATAAAAGCTATAAATCACACAAAACACGGTAAAAATCGGACATTGTGCCGTCTTGAAGATTAACATAAAAACAACGCCCGCAATAACCGCCGTCTGTATTGTAACGGATTATATTGAAGCCGCGAAAGCTTTCGTTTACCTCTATAAGCAACCTTTCGAACGGCATACCGTCGTGGGTATAACAGCCGTCGTATACAAACTCCGCCCATACTCCGCTTTGCATTGCGGAAAGCGTTTCGTCGTTTAAGCTTACGCCGAAAGCGGGCATTTCGTACGACCCCTTTAAAAGTTCGCCCCACGCCGCGGATATTTTATTAAGGCTTTCGCCGTCGGTATACTCGCATAAATCGCCGTCTTTATAGACGGCGATTTTTTGCGCATATTCGCAGAATTGTTTTATTTCGACGTTTACCATAAAGGTAGTTTACTTCTCTTTTTAAAATTTATTTCTTGTTTTTAAGATATTCGTCAATAGCTTTCGCCGCTTGCTTGCCCGCGCCCATTGCAAGAATTACGGTCGCCGCGCCCGTCACGGCGTCGCCGCCCGCATAAACCCCCTCTTTCGAGGTCTTACCCGTGGCTTCTTCGACGATTATGCCGCCGTGATTGTTCACGTCAAGCCCCGCCGTCGTGTTCTTTATAAGCGGGTTGGGGCTTGTGCCGATTGCCATAATTACGCAATCGACGTCTATGACATACTCGCTGCCCGCTATTTCCACGGGGCGGCGCCTGCCCTTTTCGTCGGGTTCGCCCAGCTCGCATTTTCTCACCTTAATTCCCGTAACAAAACCGTTGCGGGGGTCGCGCCTGTCGTCGGGGTTGTTATAACCTATTATTTCGACGGGATTGCGGAGGATTTCGAACCGAATACCCTCTTCTTCCGCGTGTTCGACCTCTTCCTTTCTTGCGGGGAGTTCGTCCATCGACCTGCGGTAAACTATGTAAACGTTTTTCGCGCCGAGCCTTAAAGCCGTTCGCGCGGCGTCCATTGCGACGTTACCGCCGCCGACAACCGCCACGTTTTCGGCGTGCATTATGGGCGTGCGGGAATCGTTGTTAAACGCTTTCATCAGATTATTGCGGGTTAAAAACTCGTTTGCGGAATAAACGCCTTTCAAGCTTTCGCCCGGAATCCCCATAAAGCGGGGAAGTCCCGCCCCCGAGCCGATAAAAACCGCCTCGAAACCCTGTCCGAACAACTCGTCAACGGTAATCGTCTTGCCGACCACCACGTTTGTTTCGACGTCAACGCCGTACTTTTTAAGCGCGTCAACCTCTTTTTGAACTATCGATTTCGGCAGACGGAATTCGGGGATTCCGTATACAAGCACGCCGCCCGCAAGGTGCAACGCCTCGAAAACGGTTACTTTATAGCCTTTTTTAGCCAAATCGCCCGCGCAAGTAAGCCCCGAGGGTCCCGAACCTATAACCGCGACCTTTCTGCCGTTCGACGCGGGAATTTCGGGTTCGCCCTTGAAATTTGCGTTATGATAGTCGGAGACAAACCTTTCGAGCCTGCCTATTCCGACGGGTTCGAATTTTATACCGAGGGTACACTTGCTTTCGCACTGCGTTTCCTGCGGGCAAACTCTGCCGCATACGGCGGGAAGGGAAGAACTTTCCGAAATTACACCGTAAGCGCCCTCGAAGTCGTTTTCCTTTATCTTCGAAATGAAATCGGGAATAGCGATATTAACGGGGCACCCATCTACGCACGGGCGGTTTTTACAGTTAAGACAGCGTTTCGCCTCCGCAACCGCGACTTCGGCGGTGTAGCCGAGCGCAACTTCCTTGAAATTACGGGCGCGCGTTTTGGCGTCCTGCGTAGGCATTTCGTGTTTCTTGGGTTCGACTGCCATTATTTAACCTCCTTTTTGAAGAGGTTGCAAAACTCTTCTCTTTCTTTTCTTTCAAAATCGGCGTACATCGTGCCGCGCGCCATTGCCTCGTCGAAGTCAACTTCGAAACCGTTGAAGTCGGGTCCGTCCACGCACGCGAATTTGGTTTTGCCGCCGACCGTAAGCCGACAGCCCCCGCACATTCCCGTTCCGTCAATCATTATGGGATTCATAGAAACGGTCGTGGGGATATTGTAAGGCTTGGTCGTGGCGACTACGAACTTCATCATTATAAGCGGTCCGATTGTTATAACCTCGTCGTAATTTTCGCCCGCTTCGATAGCTTCTTTCAGCGGTTCGGTAACAACGCCTTTTCTGCCGTAGCTTCCGTCGTCGGTCATAACCGTAAGTTTATCGCTGCAAGCTTTGAATTCGTCCTCCAAAATAAGCAGGTCTTTATTTCTGAACCCTATTATCGAGTGTACTTCCGCGCCCAAATCGTGGAATTTCTGCGCGACGGGCAACGCGATTGCGCAACCTACGCCGCCGCCTACTATGCACACCTTTTTAATGCCGTCGGTACGCGTGGGACAGCCCAAAGGTCCGACAAAGTCCTGAATGTATTCGCCTTGTTTTTTTGTATTAAGGCGCATTGTTGTGCCGCCGACAACCTGAAAAATGATTTTAACGGTGCCTTTAAGGGTATCGCAACCCGCAACGGTAAGGGGAATCCTTTCGCCGTCGGCGTCAACGCGCAAAATTATAAACTGACCCGCCTGAGCTTTTGCCGCCACAAGCGGAGCTTCGATTTCCATCATAGTGACGGTCGGGTTAAGTTCGCGCTTAACTGCAATTCTGTACATAGTTACTCCTTGATTTTCAATACTTTTTCGATTGATTTTATAAGATGATAAGGAAAAGGCGAATTTTGTTCGGTAGCAATCAAACGCCGCCTTACAATTCCCTTTTGCGTGCGGTTGTGTCTGCCGAGAGGCGCAATTACCTCGTCGCCGACCCCTACACTTACGTCGGGGCATAAATACCAATATGTAAGCCCCTCAACGTTCGGGTCGTCCGGAAATTCAACCGCGACAAAGCACTTCAATCCTTCCATACCGTTATTATATCAGCATTTGACAAAAAGCGCAAGAAATAAGACTTGCTTTTTTCAAAGCAAGTCTTTGTAAAATTGTTCAAATTATTCGTATTCCACCACGTTCGTCCAGCGGTACAAAAGGTCCTTTTCTTCGGGTCTTGCCTTAACAAGTCGGCTTGCGGCGACGATAGGTATCCAACGCTGTACATACTGTATTGCGGTGTCGCTTTTTTTGCAGTAGAGTTTAAGATACTTGTGCGCAAGTCTTTCCTTGCCGTTTACGCTCCACATAAGGAAACTTCTCGCCACGTCGGCGGACGAATTGCCCTGTGTTGCGTGCGACCAGTCGATTATAAACGGCGTGCCGTCGGCGGTTATGATTATGTTCGTGGGGTCGAAATCGCCGTGGCAGAGGTTGTTGTGCTTGGGCATAGAATCAAGTCGGGTGTGAAGTTCGTAACGCGTGGTCGCGTCGAGGTCTGCCGCCGAAATTTTCGCGTTGAACTTATCTTTCATTTTGTTAAGCATAGGAACTTTATGCTTAAACACGCTCATCTGCAAATCGACGTAAAAATTAAGGTATTCGTCCTCTTTTTCGGGATTTTTGTCCATAAGTTCCTGCAAAGTCGTACCATCGATAAAGTCGAGGATTATCGCCCATTTGCCGTCTACGACCTCGATAGAGCGGATTTTGGGAATGTGCAGGTCAGTTTCTTCCACGCGCGCGTTATTCAAAGCCTCGTTTAAAATATCCGCTTTCGAATAGTTCGGGTCGAACCTCTTTATAAGGCAGTCGCCGTCGCGGAAAATCTGTTTATGCTCCCTTTCGAATATAAGCTGTTGATTTTTCATATTTTCCTCCTTATTTTCCGTAATATGCGTTAAGATACATCTGCTTGATTTCGCTCATCAGAGGATATCTCGGATTTGCGCCCGTACACTGGTCGTCAAACGCCTGTTCTACCATATCGTCAAGACGTTCCAAAAAGTCTTTTTCGTCTATGCCGTAATCTTTTATGGTCTTTTTGATACCCACTCTTTCTTTAAGCGCGTCAAGCGCTTTTATAAGATTGTTTACTTTTTCGTCGTCGTTTTTGCCGCCCAGACCGAGAGCGTCGGCAATCTGCGCGTAACGCTGTTTGGTGTGCGGGTAAGCGTATTGGCTGAAAGTACCCATCTTTGTGGGAACTTCCGCGGCGTTGAATTTTATTACCTCGTCAATCATAAGCGCGTTTGCCACGCCGTGAGGCAGGTGATGAAACGCGCCGAGTTTATGCGCCATCGAATGACACACGCCGAGGAACGCGTTCGCAAACGCCATACCCGCCATAGTTGCGGCGTTTGCCATCTTCTCCCTCGCCTCTACGTCCGTCTGTCCGTTGTCGTAAGCGGCGGGAAGATATTTGAATATAACTTTAAGCGCCTGAACCGCAAGTCCGTCGGTGTAGTCCGTCGCCATTACCGAGGCATACGCTTCGAGCGCATGCGTAACCGCGTCGATACCCGAAGCCGCGGTAAGTCCCTTGGGCGCGGACATATGCAAATCCGTGTCTATAATCGCCATATTGGGCATAAGTTCGTAGTCCGCAAGCGGATATTTAACGCCCGTCTTTTCGTCGGTGATTACCGCAAACGGCGTAACTTCCGAACCCGTGCCCGCCGAAGTGGGAATAGCGATAAAATAAGCCTTTTCTCCCATTTTCGGGAATGTGTACACCCTTTTTCTGATATCCACGAAGCGCATTGCCATATCGAGGAAATCGGCTTCGGGGTGTTCGTACAATACCCACATTATCTTGCCCGCGTCCATTGCGCTGCCGCCGCCGAGGGCGATTATGGTATCGGGCTCGAAAGCGCGCATCTGCGCAACGCCTTCAAGTGCGCACGCAAGCGTGGGGTCGGGCGCGACGTTGAAGAATATGCTGTGGTCTATGCCCATTTCGTTGAGTTTATCCGTAACGCATTTGGTAAATCCGCTTTTATAAAGGAAGCTGTCGGTTACTATAAACGCCTTTTTCTTGTTCAATACCGTCTTTAACTCGTCCAAAGCAACGGGCAGACAGCCCTTTTTAAGGTAAACTTTACCGGGTGCGCGGAACCATAACATATTTTCTCTCCTTTCGGCTACCGTTTTTATATTCAATAAGTGCTTAATGCCTACGTTTTCCGAAACCGAGTTGCCGCCCCACGAACCGCAACCCAGCGTAAGCGACGGCGCAAGCATAAAGTTATACAAGTCGCCTATGCCGCCGTGCGAGGACGGCGTGTTTACAAGAATACGGCAAGTCTTCATTCTTTCGGAAAACTTCTCTATTCTGTCCTGCGCGGTTTTTACGTTGGCGTAAATCGAGGAAGTATGCCCGAACCCGCCGTCGGCTATAAGCCTGTCGGCTTTATTGAGCGCGTCGTCGAAATCTTTCGCTCTGTACATAGCAAGTACGGGCGAAAGCTTTTCGTGGGCAAATTCTTCCGAAATATCTACGCTTTCTACTTCGCCTATCAGAATTTTGGTGTTCTCGGGAACGGTTACGCCCGAAAGTTCCGCAATCTTATGCGCGCTCTGTCCGACGATTTTCGCGTTGAGCGAACCGTTTATGATTATTGTCTTGCGCACTTTGTCAAGCTCGTCGGCGTTAAGTAAATGACAGCCGCGCGCGGCGAACTCTTTTCTTACTTTGTCGTAAACCTTATCGAGGACTATTACGGACTGTTCGGAAGCGCAAATCATACCGTTATCGAAAGTTTTCGAATGTATTACCGAGCTGACCGCAAGCAGAATATCCGCGCTTTCGTCGATAATCGCGGGCGTATTGCCTGCGCCTACGCCTATGGCGGGTTTGCCGCTCGAATATGCGGCGCGCACCATACCCGGACCGCCCGTCGCCAAAATCGTATCGACTTCTTTCATCAAAAGGTTTGTCATATCGAGGTTGGGAACGTCAATCCAGCTTATAATGCCCTCGGGCGCGCCCGCCTCGACAGCCGCCTCATATACGACTTTCGCCGCCGCGATTGTAGACTGTTTCGCGCGGGGATGAGGGCTTATTATACAGCCGTTGCGGGTTTTAAGGCACAAAAGCGTTTTGAAAATCGCCGTGCTCGTGGGGTTTGTAGTGGGGATAACCGCGCCGATTATTCCTATCGGTTCGGCAATTTTGACTATACCGTAAGAATCGTCCTTTTCGACGACGCCGCAGGTTTTTACCCTTTTATATTTATTGTATATATACTCCGCGGCATAGTGGTTTTTAATAACCTTGTCTTCCACCACGCCCATTCCCGTTTCTTCCACGGCAAGCTTGGCAAGCGGTATTCTCGCCTTATTTGCGGCAGTGGCGCAGGCAAGAAAAATTTTATCCACCTGCTCTTGCGAGTAGGTCGCAAACTTCTGTTGAGCCGCCCTGACCCTCGCAATCTCTTTTTCGAGCTTTTCCACTCCGTCGCATATGTCGTAAGTCAACTTAAAATCCATAAACACCTCTTTATTATTTACACATATTATGTGTTTATTGCCCGTTATTCTAATCGATAAAATTATATCAAATTCGGGTCTTGTGCGCAAATTGCTGTCGGAAAAAATATTGCGGCAAACAAATTTGTTACTTTTTATTGCATTTAGTTAATAAAACACATTCGAACGTCGGTTGCGTACTGTCTTTTGCGCGTTTTTTTTACGTCTTTGCGTTTGCCCTTGAAAAACCGCGCCGAAAGTAGCCCGCCTTTTACTCGCCGCGGATATCCTAATATGAAATCTTTAATCAAAATGCGTTGACATTGCAATCGGGCGGTGATAAAATAAAGTAAATTTAAGCTGCCACCGGGTAGCGCAAGCGTTCAAACGCTCGCATACGCAATCGTCAGGTCTTTGCAGATTGCGCGGCGGGCGCTTTATTTTTGAAAATGAAAAAAACTTTTAAATACTTTACAATTCCCGAAATATGCCTTTGGGCGGCGATGATGTGCGCCGTCGTCACGGTTTTTTGCATATTTCCCGAAAAAAACTACATTTCGCTTGTTTCGGCTTTAATCTGCGTTACGGGGCTTGCTTTCATTTCGAAAGGTTATATCGTCGGACAGGCTATCTGCGTGGTTTTTTCGGTTTTTTACGGCATAGTTTCGTTTTATCTGCGATACTACGGCGAAATGATAACATATCTCGGAATGACCGCGCCGATGGCTATTCTTACGCTTATTATATGGATTAAAAACCGATTCGGAAAAACAGCCGTCGTAAGCATAAACAGAACCACGAAAAAGCACTTTATAATACTTTTCGCCGCCACCGTTCCCGTTACCGTCGCGTTTTACTTTATTTTGCGCGCGCTCGGCAACGCAAACCTTATTATCAGTACTATTTCGGTTGCGACAAGCTTTTTTGCGGCGGGTTTTATCTTTTTGAGAAGCCCCTTTTACGGTCTTGCCTACGCCGCGAACGACGCGGTTTTAATAGTATTATGGTCGCTTGCCGCCGCGGATAATCTGAGTTATCTCACTATGGTTGTAAATTTCTGCGCGTGCTTTATTTACGATATTTACGGGTTTTTCTCGTGGCGGCTTATAAAAAACAGACAGTCCGCGCCGCCGAATACCGAAGTTAAGGAATAGACTTAAAACGGCGGAGCCGCGCGGTATCGCGCGGCTCCGCCGTTTATATTTTCGTAAAATCTATTGACCGTCAACGAATTGCACGCCTTACGGCAACTTATTGTACTCTTCGTCGCTTACAGGCTCTAACCACTCGTTCGAGCCGTTTTCGCCGGGCACTTCGATGGCGAGATGCGAAAACCAACTGTCTTTTGCCGCGCCGTGCCAATGCTTTACTCCGACGGGAATATTTATGCAATCGCCCGGTTTCATTTCAACGGCTTCTTTGCCCCATTCCCGATAATAACCGCGACCCGCAACGCAGATAAGTATTTGTCCGCCGCCCTTTGTCGCCCGGTGAACGTGCCAATTGTTGCGGCACCCCGGCTCGAAGGTAACGTTGAAAATGCCTACCTGCTCTTTCGAAACGGGCGCAAGATAGCTTTTTCCGCTGAAATACTGCTTAAAGCCGTCGTTAGGCGCGCCGATGGGAAATATCGTCTGATTTGCGTGCGCCGCCATAGCGGTTTCCGCGTTTTCTTCCGCCCAGACGTCTTTCGCCATATTGAACACCGCCCACGCCTTGGGCCACCCCGCGTAGAACGCGACGTGCGTTATAACTGCGGCAATCTCTTTTTTCGTTACGCCGTGCGCCTTTGCGTTTTGCAGGTGATAAACAAGCGAAGAATCCGTAATACCCGACGACATCAACGCCACGACGGTTATTATACACCTCGTCTTTACGCTTATATCCTCATTGTTCCAATTTTCGCCGAACAGAATATCGTCGTTGTAGTGCGCGAACTCGGGCGCAAATTCGCCGAGCGCCTTTTTGCCCGCGTCTTGCGTTATTTTTTTCATTTTCTTTCCTCCAACGCTGTTTTAAGGTTGAACCGCCGCACGCACTCTCCCTTTTCGGAAAGCGCCGTTTAAGCCGCTCTGTTTAAAATTGCGCGCCCCAACTTTTAAGTTCCGCGGCGGAATACGCGCCGTTTAAAATTTTGCCTTCGACAATAACCGTATCTTTACCTACGGACTTTGAAAGTTCGTCCTTTGTCCGTCCGAAACCGCTGCCGCCGCTCGTGGCGAAAAGAACAATTTTTTTGCCCGAAAAGTCGTAACTTTCCAAAAACGTGTTTATAATCGTGGGCGCAACGTACCACCAAACGGGAAAGCCCAAAAATATAGTATCGTAATCGGCAATACGCGCGTTTTTGTCCGCAAGTTCGGGGCGCGACGATTTATCGCTCATTTCAATACTGCTCCGCGACTTTTTGTTCGTCCAGTCCAAATCCGCGCGCGTATACGGAATTTTGGGTTTAATTTCGTAAATATCCGCGCCTGTTGCCGCCGCCAGATTTTCAGCCGTTTTCGCCGTTGTGCCGCTTGCCGAAAAATATGCCACCAAATTACGTTTCATAATATACTCCTTATACTTATTTTATATCTTTTGCGGCGATTTTCTGCATTTTCGCCGCCAAATCCCACAGTGCCGAAAGCAAAGCTTCGGGGTTTTCGATTTCGCCGTAAATTTCTTTCTCTCTGCCGTACAAATCAGACAAGACTCCGTCCGCATACTCCTTTCCGCTTGGGGTAAGCGAAATAAGCAATTCCCTGCGCTCGCCTTTTATCTGCGAAAGGGTAATACAGTTTTTGCTTTCCAAATCTTTGATAATCGTATTCGCCGTGCTTCGCGGTATAGCCCAATCGTCGCAAATCTGCTTTTGACTGTGCCCTTTGCCGTCGTTTAAAGCGTATAAAATCCACAGAAGATTGGGCGAACCGATTTTAAAGCCCTTACCGTACGCGTCGTATATTCCGTCCAACCGATAAACAAGCTTCCCGAGCGTTAAAAAAAAGTTTCTTTCGTCCATAATACATAAATCCTAATTCGTATTTCAATAATAATACGAATGAGAATTTCTGTCAAGCGGTTTACGATAATTTCCGAATAAAAAAGATACCCGCCGGCGTAGCCGGCGGTTCTTCATTTTCGGGCATAGCCCTTGTTTACTAGCCGCGAGCAACGC
>CANQHV010000012.1 GCA_947624005.1 uncultured Clostridia bacterium | reverse complement strand
GTTTTATCTTACCAAAAACCTGTTGATTTATTTAACTTTTTTATCTCTAAATGTTGCACTTAGTTTGACAATTCAATCCGTTCGCAGCGCTCCGACGTCAAAGCCCTTCAAGCTCGTCGAGCGTAAGATTGAAAGCGGGTATGAAGTTGTCCATAAAATAATCCACCTCGGGCATTTTGCGCGAGCGCAAATCCTTTTCTATAGACTTTTTCGCCTTTACGAATTCGTCGTTGCCGCACCTCAATTCTTCGAGGCATTTCACATACGCCGACAGTCTGTCGCCCGCTTTCATAAGCTTATACTCTATACTTTCGACGTCGGGCTTTAAAAGGGGTCCGAACTCGCCCTGCATTTCTTCGGGCAGGGTTGCAAGCAGTTTGTCGCACGCCCTTTCTTCAAGGCTTTTGTACGCGCCGTGTATCGAGATATTGAAGTACTTTACGGGGGTGGGCAAATCGCCCGTCATAACCTCGCTGCATTCGTGGAAAACGGCGTACAGCACCGCCTTTTCGGCGTTTGCGCAACCGCCGAAAACTCTATTGTTTATAACCGCGAGCGCGTGCGTGAACATTGCCACCTGCTGGGAATGTTCCATAATGTTTTCTTCGCGCACCGAGCGCATAAGCTGCCAGCGTTTTATATATTTCATTCTGTCCATATACGCGTAAAAATTGTAAGCCATATTAACTCCTTAAAGGCAACGTTTTTTACATTATATATCATTTTATTGCAAAATTCAATTGACTTCGGGCGGGATTTCAAATATAATTTACTTGCAAACAACGTTTGCGATAAAAATTTTATATACCGTCGTGGGTGTCTGCTTCGGCAGTCTGAGATTATACCACTTGAATCGGCAAAGTAATATTTGAGCGAGAGTACAAGGATAATTTTGGGTCGTCCCACGCATATTGCGCGGGGCGTTTTTTATCGGCGGTACAAAGGAGGTTTTATGGTTCCGTCACTCTTGTCTTTCAAAAACGTTCTGAAAGACATAACGCAGTTCTTTACGAACACGGAAGATTTCGAGGCGTGCAGCACTACCGCGATGGTCTGGATAGCCATTGCGATAACGCTTGCCTTCGTCGTCTGCAAATTCGCCGTCGCAAAGGACAAACAACGTCTGGTAAACAGAATTTTCCTCGGGATTGCGCTCGCTTTCACCGTAACGGTTATAATTCTGTTCTCCGTGGTATATTTCACCGAAGACGTAAAGAAAGAAGGTGATTTCGTACCCATCACCTACTATCCTTTAATGGTGTTCGCGCTGGTCGTGGCGGCAAGCGTAATAGCCGTACTCGTCAAGCCCGACAGAATTGTAAAATTATGCGCCCTATCGCTTACGGGCGCGGCTTTGCTTGCAACCCTTATATGCCTGTTCGTATATTGGGGTTCGGGCGACGCCGAGACAACCAACTGGATAGACCTCGACGCGGGCAAAAACGCGGGACTTTACGTTTCGGCGATATTGCTTATCGCGGGCATAGCGCTTATAGCCGTCTTTACCGATAAAGGCTCGAAAGGCTTCGACAGCCGCTCGCTCGCTTTCGCCGCCGTGTGCGTCGCGCTTTCGTTCGCGCTGTCGTACGTCAGGTTCCTTAAAATGCCTTTCGGCGGCTCGATTACCTTTGCTTCCACCTTCCCCCTTATGCTGTACTCGTTTATGTTCGGCACGCGCAAGGGCGTTGCGGCTGGCGCGGTTTACGGTATACTTCAAGCCGTACAGGACCCGTGGATTCTGCACCCCGCGCAGTTCTTCCTCGACTATCCCGTAGCTTTCGCGGGGATAGGCGCCGCGGGACTTTTCAGAAGCCTCGGAGTATTCAAAGACAATATGCGCGCGCAGTTCGCGCTCGGCGCGCTTGTAGCAGGCGCGCTCCGCTTTGTTTCGCATTTCTTCTCGGGCGCGTTCGCTTTCGGCGCGTACGGACTTGACGCCGCGGAAGAATACGGCATAGCCGCGCTTGAAAGCCCCTATTTTTACAGCTTCGTATATCAGTGCATGTACGTCATACCCGAAATAATTATAGTAATTATCGTGGGCGTGATACTGCTGTCGTCGGGCAATCTCTGTTCGCAGATAGAAAGATACGGCGCGCATAAAAAGACCGCAGTTCCCGCCACGGACGTTAAGGTCGAAAACACGGACGTTACGGTCGAAAGCGCGGACGTTTCGGACGAAAACGTTGCGGGCGAAAACACGGCGAAAAACGTTACGGACGTTCAGACTCCCGAAGACAAAAATTAAGCCGACCGAACGGCGCAAAAACAGTCGGCAAAGGGCGACGTATTCAACCGCAAAAAATTCAATCGGGTTATACCTTTGGTAAACAAAGAAGTCGGGAGTTTTGCTCCCGACTTTTTTGACTTTGATTTATAAAATTTTTGTCGCCGCCCTTTACGTTCGGGCGGCTTTATTCTTCCTCGTAATAATACGAATAGTCAATACCTTTCATAAACAGCTCGCGGTCGTTGATTTTATCGGTCAGCGCGCCCCCTATAAGTCTGAAAATTTCAGACGAATCCACGGGACTTTTCCGCATAGCTTCGAGATACGCGCGCTTGTCGATTTTGCTCCAATCGACGACTTTAAACAAATTTTTCTTCAAAATGAGGTCGAGCCATATGCGCGTACTGCGCCCGTTCCCCTCCATAAACGGGTGGGCAATGTTCATTTCAACGTATTTTTTAACAATCTCTTCAAGCGTGCTTTCGGGCATTTTACCTATAAGCGCAAGGTTTTCTTTGAGATACTGACAAGGCGCAAACGCAAAGCCGCCTTTTGCGATATTCAATCCGCGTATCTGTCCCGCAAAATCAAACAGCCCGCCGAAAATATATCCGTGAATCTGTTGTAAGCCCCTGACCGTGCCGACTTCTATCTCGTCTATAATTCCGCTTTCAAAAAGTTCGTAGGCTTTAAGCTTGCTCTTTTCGTCGACGGTGCTACCCATACCCGAAAGCCAACGGACAAAATTTTCGCGGTTTTTCGCGGGGATAAGCGCAACGACCGTATTTACGCCGCCCGCGTCCACCACGTCGGTAAGATAGGATTTCCCGTCCCGCGCGGCGAGTTTGAGTTGTCGACAAATTGTCGACAACTCGTTATGGCGGCGCTTTAACGCGTTCCAATAAGAGCGCGGATTTTTGCTCTTTGCAAGCGCCTCGGCAATGTCGACGGCGCAGAACCACCATTTTGAGTCACCGTCATTCCAGACGGCTCTTACGGGTATATCTTCGAAAAATCTTACAGACGTTTTTATCATATTATTTTTCTCCCGATAACCGCAAAACGGTTATCCGTAAAATCACTGCGCAAGCGCAAATACCGTTTCCGTAACCGCTTTCCGCCGCTATACGAATTGCAAAACGTCCACAAGCACGGCGAATGCGAGTATAAGCACAAAGCCGACGGCGTGAATGACCGCCTCGATTTTCCGCGGCACGGGCTTACGTAAAATCCACTCTATAAGGCAGAAAACTATTTTACTGCCGTCGAGCGCGGGTATGGGCAAAAGATTGAAAACCGCCAGATTGACCCCTATATATGCCGCGATTTCGAAGAAACTCTGCGCGCTTTGCGAGGCTATTTCGCTTGTCAGTTTTATGGTAGTTACGGGTCCGCCCATAGCGGAAAGCCCCAAATGCCCCGTCAAAAGTTCGCCGAGTACTTTGAATATGGTGCCCGCGATTCTGAAAGAATACACAAAACTTCTTCCAAGCGTTTCAAAAAACGAAAAGCGGTAGCTTTCCACCCCCACCGTCCAATACAGCCCGCCGTCGCGCTCTTCGGTATCCATTCCGAGCGCGCGCCAAAGCTTATTCGTTTCGGACGAGTTTTTAAAGTTGCAGTCGCCGCGTAAGGTGACGAAAGTTTCGACTTCCCGCCCGTCGCGACAGACCGTAAAGCGCACGTTTTCGCCCGCGGACCTGCCGTCGAGCGCGCCCAAAAGGTCGGTGGTAAGGTATATCCCCTTGCCGTCCGCTTCGAGTATAAGGTCGCCTTTTTCGAGGGAATATTCGTACGTTTCGCCCTCCGCGGGCGGAATTACGCCGTCCACTCTGAACACCATCTGCCCGAAAGAAAACGAAGATATTATTATAAGAAGCAACGCGACGATATAATTCGTAAGCGGACCCGCGAGAAAGACGAGAATCCTCGCCCACGGGGGACGGTTGTTGAACGAACGCGCGTCAAGCCCGTCCGTTTCCTCCCCCTCGAAAGCGCAGAAACCGCCGAGCGGCAAAAGGCGCACGGAAAACACCTCGCCCGAACGCTTGAAAGTATGCCTGAAAATCCGCGGTCCGAAGCCTATCGCGAATTCGTTTATTTTAAAACGCAGAATTTTGCCCGCGACGTAATGTCCAAGCTCGTGTACGGTAATCATAAAGAGCAGGATAAGAATTGCGAGCAGCACCGAAAGAACGGTGTTGAGAACGGCGGACGCCGACAGTAGATTCATAGTCACCCGATAATCTGAACCGCAAGGGCGCGCGCACGCGCGTCTGTTTCCGTCAGCTGTTCAAGCGATTGAACGTCCTCGCGCACGGTGCGCGAAATTACGCCGTAAGCCACGGAATATATTGCGGTAAACGGAATTTTGCCGTCTAAAAAAGCGCGCACGGCGACCTCGCTTGCCGCGTTGAGCGCGCAAGGCAGGGTGCCGCCCGAACAGCCGCACTCCAAAGCGAGAGAATACAAGGGGTATTCCCCGCGTTCAAGGGGCAGGAAATTAATATCGAACGCCTTGGTAAAATCCATTTTTTCTACGACCGTTTCAAGCCTTTCGGGGAACGAAAGCGCAAGCTGTATGGGTATTTCCATCGTGGGGCGCGAAAGTTGAGCTATAAGCGCGCCGTCGGGAAATTCCACAAGCGAATGTATTACGCTTTGCGGCTGAACGACCGTATGTATTCTTTCGTAGGGCGCGCCGAAGAGGTGGTGCGCCTCGATGACCTCGTAACCCTTATTTAAAAGCGTCGCGCTGTCTACCGTTATCTTCGCGCCCATCTTCCACGTGGGGTGATTAAGCGCTTGCGCGGGCGTGACCCGTTCGAGTTTTTCTTTTGAATACCCCCTGAACGGACCGCCGCTCGCCGTTATTATAAGCCGCGAAAAGGGCTTTTCGAAATCGAAGCCGAGGCATTGCCAGACGGCCGAATGTTCGCTGTCAACGGGTATAAGAGCGCCCTTTTTAATGAGGGGCACAATAAGCTCGCCGCCGCATACAAGCGTTTCTTTGTTCGCAAGGGCGACGGTTTTTCCCGCCTTTGCCGCGGCGAAGCTGTATTCCAGCCCCGCAAAACCGCCCGCGGCGTTGAAAATAACGTCGGCGTCGGCGCGCGTAGCCACCGACAGCGCGCCCGCGCGGTCGTCCTCCGCGGCGAAATACTCCGCGCCGCAGACCTCCGCCGCTTCCGCAAGAGCTTTACTGCGGGATTGCGCGCACATAGCGACTATTTTATATTCGTCGGGGTGGTTTGCGACGACCGAAATCACCTGTCTGCCTATCGAACCCGTCGCGCCTATCAACGCTATTTTTTTCATATATATTATACCCGTAAATTTTTATTTAATGACAAAAGCCCCGAAATCGGGGCTTTGAAAGAGGCAAATTCAAAGTGCGGGCACAAGCACGCCGAACAAAACGAACGTCACGACTCCCGCGAAAAGCATACCGTCGAAGCGGTCGAGAACTCCCCCGTGACCGGGGAGAAGATTCCCCATATCCTTTACCCCGCACTCACGCTTTACCGCGCTTTCGAACAGGTCGCCCACCTGCACGGCTATTGAAATCAAAAGCCCCGCGATTATGCAGAACACCACGGCGGGAAGCGCCGAACCGTACACGACGGGCGTGCCTATCGCGCCGCCTATGCCGAGGTATACGTAATAGCTTATTACCGCGCCCGCTATGCCGCCGACAAGCCCTCCGACCGCGCCTATCACGGTTTTATTGGGGCTGAGATTGGGCGCGAGTTTCGCGGGCAAAAAGCGTTTGAAGAGTATTCCGAAGAAGAACGCGCCGCTGTCCGTGAGCATTGTGCAGACGAAGAGCGTTAAAATTGCGAGTACGGAATTGTCGCTTATGTGGTTTACCGCCGCAAACAGCGACGGAAGCAGACCGCAGTATATCATCGAAAGCACGGAAACCGCCGCGCCGCGCACCGTCGAGCGGGCGTGGTCGAACACGCACAGCAAAGCCTGTACCGCAAGATATACGCAGAACAGCTCGGCAACGCCCAAAAGCCCCGAACCGACCGTAAGCTCGATTATTGCGAACGCGGGCACTGTCGCCGCGCAGAACGCTATCGTCAAAGCTTTCTGGGGGTACGAAACGCCGCCGAACGCCCTTAAAAATTCGAAGCACGAAATGCTTGCGACGGCTGTGAACAATACGTCGAAGCCCAGCGCGCCGTACTCCGCGTAATCGGCGGGCAGCAGATAAAAAAGCCATTTGAGCGCGAGAAGCGCAATGCAGATTGCGACGTAAACCGCGCCCGTTATAACCCGTTTTTTCATTTTATTCCTCTATTTTACCGAAGCGCCTGTGGCGCGAGGCGTAATTTTCGAGCGCCTTGTCGAATTTACGGTCGGTAAATTCGGGGAAGAGCGCGTCGCAGAAATACAGCTCGGCGTAAGCCGCCTGATAGGTTAAAAAGTTCGAAAGTCTGACCTCGCCGCCCGTCCTTATAATAAGGTCGGGGTCGGGGATGCCCGAAGTATACAAAAGCTTTTCAAAGCCCTCTTTGTCGAGGGGTTCGCCCTGTTCGACGGCGCGGTTTACCGCCC
Source organism: uncultured Clostridia bacterium (assembly GCA_947624005.1). GTDB lineage: Bacteria > Bacillota > Clostridia > Christensenellales > Borkfalkiaceae > Coproplasma. The sequence goes on along the minus strand of CANQHV010000012.1, from coordinate 22,834 downwards.
TTAAAATTTCGGGGCGGCTGCCGTAGTTTACCGCGAATATAAGGGTAAACTGCGGATTTTCGGGCGAATTTTTTTCGCCGTCCGAAAGCAGTTTTTCTACGTCTTGGGGAAGAGCCGACAAATCGCCTATTACCTTGACCGCCGCCTGCTGTCTGTAAAGCTTTTTTACGTTACGCGTAAAATATTTTCGGAAAAGGTTGAACAGCGCGTCCAGCTCCTCCTGCGGGCGCGAAAGGTTTTCGGTAGACAGCGCGTAAACCGTCATATACCTTATCCCCAGCTCCTTTGCGTGGGAGGCAAGCCCTATCATTCTGTTCATTCCCGCGTTATGCCCGACTGAGCGCGGCATAAGCCTTCTCTGCGCCCAACGTCCGTTGCCGTCCATTATTATGCCGACGTGGACGGGCAGTTTATTTACGTCCATTTAAACGGTCATTATCTCCTTTTCTTTCGCGGAGATTACGTTATCGAGTTTTGCGACCGCGTCCGACACAGCCTTTTCGACGTCCTTTTCGCAGGAAGCCAGCTCGTCCTCGGACAGCAGTTTGTCGTTTTTAAGCTTTTTAAGCGCGTCCATAGCCTCGCGGCGGTTGTTGCGCGCGGCGACTTTCGCGTCCTCGCCCGATTTTCTGACCTGCTTGCACAGTTCCTTTCTGCGCTCCTCGGTAAGCTGGGGGAACACAAGGCGTATAACCTTGCCGTCGTTGGTGGGCGTTATGCCCAAATTGGACTGTTGCAACGCCTTTTCGATTGCCTTCAAAAGCGACACGTCCCAGGGCGAAATCACAAGGCACCTGCCCTCCTGCACGGAAATATTCGAAGTCTGGCTTACGGGCGTGGGCGCGCCGTAATAGTCCACCGTAACCTTGTCGAGGATATGCGGGTTCGCCCTGCCCGCGCGGATTGAAGAAAACTCCTCTTCGAGCACCGATACCGTCTTTCCGAGCTTTTCTTCAAGTATCATCTGAATTTCCAAAACTTTCTCTTCTTCCATCATTTTACTCCTATACGCTTACTAATTATTGTCAATACGCGTGCCTATTTTCTCGCCGCAAACCGCCTTTATAATCGAGTCGGGTTTGTCAAGCCCGAAAGCAAGCACGGGTATATTGTTTTCCATACACATAGTCGCGGCGGTCGTGTCCATCGCTTTTATGCCGTTTTTTATTATGTCGAGGTAGTTGATATGGTCGTACTTTTTCGCGGCGGGATTAAGCTTGGGGTCGCTGTCGTATATGCCGTCGATATTTTTCGCCATCATCAGAACTTCCGCCTGAATTTCGCACGCGCGCTGGGCGGCGGCGGTGTCGGTCGAACAATAGGGATTGCCCGTGCCGCAGGCCATAATAACCACCCTGCCCTTTTCGAAATGGTGCAACGCTTTCCTTAAAATGTAAGGCTCGGCTACGCTTGTCATAATCAACGCCGTCTGAACGCGGGTGGGAATGCCGCGCTGTTCGAGCGCGTCCATCATCGCAAGCGAATTCATAACGGTCGCAAGCATACCCATATGGTCAGCGGTGGTGCGCTCCATATTTTTGCCCTGCCGCCCGCGCCAGAAATTGCCGCCGCCGATAACAAGGGCGACCTGCACGCCCATTTTATGAACTTCCACTATCTGGTCCACGACCCCCGACACTACTTTTTCGTCAAGCCCGTGACCCGCTTCGCCCGCGAGGGCTTCGCCCGAAAGCTTTATAAGCACCCTTTTATATCTCGGTTTCATAAGTACCTGCATAAACACCTCTTTATCGCTGTCTTTGTCATTATAACATAACGCGGCGCAAATAGCAAGATTAAACTTCACAAAAATTAGCGCGCTTTGCCCGCCGCGGCCGTTTTTCACGCAATTCCGACTTAAAAATCGCGCCCGCGGCAAATTTTTTGCCGCAAAAAACGCCGCAGCGAAATGCGCCGCGGCGTTTTTTAAGTTCACGTCAAAGACGTACGCCGAGAATATGTATGCCCCGCGCTTTGTAATAATTATACGACGAAAGGGGCTTTGCGTAGGCGTCGTAAGAATGCGCCGCGACAAGAATTCTTTCGCCCGACACCGAAACTACTACGGGCGAATGGTAAAAATCCCCCGTCGCCGCGCCGAGCTGGACGATGTCGCCGGGCATAAGCTCGGACAGAGCCGCCTCGCGCGCAAACGGACCGCTGCCCGTGTTGTTCACAAGAAAATTGTAAAGGTATTCCACGCCCGTCCAGGACGGCGCGCGGTCGCTTACTGATTTATAGTACCACCCGAAAACAGGCGTATAGTTCATAATTTTCGCGCCCGCGTATATGCACTGCGAGGCAAAATTGGTGCAATCTCCGCCGATTCGCGAAAAATCGTAAAAGGCGGGGTTGCGCGAAAACGCCCACCTCTTCGCATAGTTCACCGCGGCTGTTCTGTCATAATCTTCGGGCATACGACATTATATGCCGCCGCGCGCCCAAACGTCCCTCGCGGGTAAAATAAGGAATAATAAATTCGAATTACAAAATTATAAGAGCGCGCCCGCAACCTGCGGGCGGCAGTTCCACTTTTGATATTTATCAATAACGATTCCAGTAGTAGTAAAGATAGGTATCGGTCAAGAGCCTTGCATTATCAGCAGGTGTACCCAGCGTTATACTTTGCTCTTCCCAGTTACTTCCTACTCCTTTAATTTTCCAACCTTTTGAATTTTTAAATGTTACGCTTTGAAGATTTTCGCAACCATCAAAAACTTCCTCATCAATAGCATTAACGCTTTCACCTATAATTACACTTGTAAGGCTTGTACAATTCCAGAATGCATGATATCCAATAGAAATAACATTATCAGATAAAGTTACATTTGTAATATTTGTGCGTTGAGAAAATGCATATGAATCAATGGCGATAATAGTATTGGGTATGATTACTGCACCTTTTAATGCCTTTGGAATGTGTATAAATTTTGTTTTTGTTTTATTGTATAGAATGCCACCTTGACTTGAATATTCGGTATTATCTGTATCTACAGTTATGCTTTCCAATCTTATACAAGCAGTAAATGCATTCGTTCCTATTGAAACAACGCTAGCGGGAATGTTTATAATTTTTTTTGTTTGAGGTATTTGTAAAATTGTTGTCTTATTTTTATCATACAAAATTCCGTCTTGACTTGAGTAATTTTTATTGTTAATATCTACCGTTATACTTTCAAGATTTGTACAATTTTCAAAAGCATTCTGCTCAATAGCGGTGATACTACTGGGTATCATTATGTTTGTAAGATTTTCGCATCCCTCAAATGCACATTCAGCAATGGTAGTAACACTATCTGGAATAGTTATGCTCACTTTTGTCGAAGGTACTTGTATAATTGTTGTCTTATTTTTATCATACAAAATTCCGTCTTGACTTGAATACTCAGTGTTATTTTCATCTACCGTTATTCTTGTAAGATTTGAACAATAACTGAATACGCTCTTACCAATAAATTTTACGCTGTCGGGTATGTTTATGGTTGTCAAGCCTTTGCAACCACTGAATGCGCTATTATCAATAGAAATTACACTGTTAGGTATAACTATACTTGCAAGGCTTTTACAATTGGAAAACGCACCCTTGCCAATTGAAATCACGCCATCAGGTATATTTATAACTGAAAGATTAGCACAACCACTAAATGCATAATTACCGATTGCAGTTACGTTGTTGCCTTCCATACTTACGCTTTTTAAATTTTCGCACTGCCTAAATGCGTTTTCTCCAATTGTGGTCAAATTTTTTCCTATCTTTACATTCTCTACAGTAGATTTATTAAATGTCTCTGATGGAATGTTTATAACGCTGTTTCCTAATGTTAAATTTGTCAATTTTTTACAATCACCTATCCAATAATTGCCGAAATAAGTTGCCCCGCTAATTGTAAGATTTTCCAAAGATTCACAATATGAAAAGATACCATAACCTATTTCTTTAACACTATCAGGTAAAGATATACTTTTAAGTGCTCTGCAATTTGAAAAGGCGTATTTGTCAACAAAAAACACGCTGTCGGGGACATTTATTTTCTTCAATGCGCTACAAACGTAAAAAGCCTTTACAGGGATATATTTTATTCTATTCGGCAAAACAATTTCCTCCAAATTTTTTGCATTATAGAACGCACATTGAGAAATTGATTCACACTCGTCAGGAATTACATATTTTGTTTCCACTGACATTGCAGGATAGGCAATAAGACGATCCATGTTTTTGCTATATAAAACCCCGTTTACAGATTTGTAATATTTATTATTTGGGGATACCGTAAATTCAGTATAGTCCATATAATTATTTCCACTGGGGATAAAAGCATCTTCCATGTCAATTACACCACTACCTATATGTACAGTGGGTCGATAGCCGCTTGACCCGGTAAATATACACTCTCCAATGTATTTCACGCTATCTGGTATATTAAACGTTCTTGTCGAAACATTATAAAATGCGTTTTCTGCAATTACTTTTGTTGTGGATTGTATAAAAATATCATCATCAGAAGCCCACCAACGATTGGTAAGGAGTACAAGATATGGGTTGTTACTGTTTCCAACATATATTTCTCCATTTTTAAGAGTTGCGGCTCCGCGTTCCGCAAGTGCCAAAACGCGATCTCGATTACCACTTATAACACTTACTATACCGTCAGGTATGGAAATATTCGTTGCAGTGGTAAGAATACCCAAGTCAAAAATAATGCACTTTGTTCGTGGATGAACACTATAACTTGTAACGTTGGTAGAAACAACTCCTGTGTTTATTAAATATGGATTGCTTGCACTGCCTAAATAGTAACCGTTAGAGTATTGTGTGAATTTAAGTTTACCACCTATACCCGTGGCACCTACATAATGCAAGGAATCGGGAAGTGATAAATGCTCAAGCGCATCACATCCGCTAAACGCATGTGGTGAAATTCGAGTTATGCCTTCCATTAATGTTATGTCCGTGATATTCTTAAAGCCGTAAAACGCGCCGTCAGCTAAATTCCCTTTAGTTACGGTCAATTTTGTAAGCGAAGCTGGAACATACCACCACGCAGATGAATAGTATTGTCTTATCTTAACGCTATTTTCAAATTCTATATCGCTAAAATAATATGCCAAAGTTCCTGCTTCACTATCTATATTCATTTGTCCTCCGATAAACGGCAAAGTCATACTTTCTAATGAAGAACAAGCATTGAATGCAGAAATTCCTATACTTTCTACGCTGTCAGGTACTATAATTTCTTTAAGCAGAGAGCAACCCTCAAATGCTTCCTGTCCGATTTTTAAGAGTGTGTCTGGTAGTTCAACACCTCTAACTGAAGTACAATTATAAAACGCTTTATAGCCAATTTCTTTAACTGGTTTACCGTTATAAACTTTTGGTATGATAATAGTATTATCCGTTGCTTGACCTATTCCCGTCAAAGCATAGCCCACGTGTTCGTTATTTTCAATAATTTCATTGTAAATCATTCCTGCAGAATAATCTACGACATAATTACAATCATCACATTGATTATTGTGCCAAGTATGCATATTATTTTCAATAAGCTTGCACCTTACACACTCTCTTGTATGCCCAATGTCATTAGAATCCCATAGACCCCACTCATGCCCTTTGGGTTGGACTATAATATCATTTTCGTTGATTTGAGCATTTGCATCATCATCGGAAAAAAATTTATTGCAACTTGAGCACGTCCAATATTCTATATTGCCTGCCGTGATACAATCTGCTTCACTTGCTACATGATGAATAAGAGCATGTTTATGAGTTTCAGATACATGTTTAATGTAATTACATATTAAGCATTTGCCCTCACTATTGAAAGTATGTTGATCATAATCTTTTAACTCTGTTGTATCGGTGCAGGTTGGCTCTTTCCAATGATAGTTATCATTATATGACCACGATCTTGCATATGTATGGCTGTGCTCTGGAGTGTTTTGCTCTTTCGCACTATCGCAAGCTGCAAAACCAAGCGCACAGCAAATTGCCGCAACAACCACAAAAAGGACTATAAAAATCTTTCTTTTCATAAGTTTCTCCTTTTTTGCGGCAAAAAAATAAGGCGTGTCCTTTAAAAGACACGCCGCACGGTATCTCTTAAAGGTTACCACGCCATAAAAATTTTCCGCACGAATCGTCAAATACGATGTCAATAAAACGGAAGAGATACACAATGCCTGATTGTGTCCGTTTTATAGACATTTGCAACAAAATTTAACCCGAAAAAGACGATATTATCGACTTCTCCTCCGACATTCGGCGGAAAAAGGCATAAAAATACCGTGCGGATATATTAAATTTTTATAACGTGGTATCTAAAATATACCACGGAACATTGCATTTGTCAAGAACTTTAAAACACGCGTCCCGCGCGGCAGTCGCCGCGCGGGACGCGTGTTTATATTTATGTTTGATTGGAACGCCCGCCGAAAAGATACGCCGCCAAGCGTAAGGCTTGTTATTTGACTTTCATAAGGCGCACGATGGCGGCGCGCTCGTTTTCGTCGAGCTTATTGCGGATATACTTGATAGTTTCTTCGAGTTGCGGAATCATAACGTATTCAAGCGCGTTTACCCTGCGTTTATTGCGTTCGATTTCGTCGGCGAGCAGTCTGAGCGCCTTTTCGGTTTCGGCGAGTTTAAGGAGTTTGGGGAAGAGCCGCGTAATTAAAATCACGGAATAATCCGCCTCGCTTGTCATTTCCGAAAAGGTATACGGCAGCCCTTGCGCGTCAAGATTGCCGACAATCTGTATTTTAGGCACGTCTACGCCCATAACGCTTTCAGTCGAACATTCGGCGGAAACGGGCGAGGCGGGCATAGCAAACGCGGTTTCCGCGCTGTATGCGGGCGTGACGGAACGCGCCACCGCGAACTGCGCCAACGCCTTTGACAGTTCGGCTTCCACCTCGTCGCGCAAAGCTTTGTCCTCGCGCACGATAACGGTAAACCGCCGCACCATTTCGTCGGATTTATCTTTCAAGAGTTTGTGCCCCCGCACCGCCGTAGCGAGCCGCGCTTTAAGCTTTTTCAGCTCCATACGGGTGGGGTTTACGTTCAGCCTTGCCATTTTACTCCTTGGGCAGATATTTGTCTATATACGCCTGTCGTATACGTTTAAGTTCGCCGACGGGCAGAATTTTCAGAAGTTTCCAGCCCAAATCGAGCGTTTCTTCTATCGACCTTTCGGCGGAAAATCCCTGATTTACATACTGTTTTTCGAACTCCTCGGCAAACTTTGCGTAAAGTTTGTCGACGTCCGAAAGCGCGGCTTCGCCGAGAATAGCCGAAAGCTCTTTACATTCTTTTCCGCGCGCGTAAGCGGCGAACAGCTGGTTCATGGTATCCGCGTGGTCCTCGCGCGTTTTGCCGTTTCCTATGCCCTTGTCTTTAAGCCTCGACAGCGAGGGCAATACGTCGATGGGCGGGTTAAGCCCCTTTTTATAGAGGTCGCGCGAAAGAATTATCTGCCCTTCGGTTATATAACCCGTGAGGTCGGGAATGGGGTGCGTTTTGTCGTCCTCGGGCATGGTAAGAATGGGTATCTGCGTAATGGACCCCTTACTGCCGCGTATACGCCCCGCGCGTTCGTACAGCGAAGCGAGGTCGGTGTAAAGATAGCCGGGGTACCCGCGCCGCCCGGGGATTTCGCGGCGCGCCGCGGACACTTCGCGCAAAGCCTCGGCATAGTTGGTTATATCGGTCATTATGACGAGGACGTGCATACCGCACGTGAACGCGAGATATTCCGCGCAGGTAAGCGCAATTCTCGGCGTTGCTATACGTTCGACCGCGGGGTCGTCCGCGAGGTTTGTGAACAGCACCGTCCTTTCAATCGCGCCCGTGCGTTCGAAGTCCTCGACAAAGTACTGCGCCTCTTCGAAAGTGATGCCTATTGCGGCGAACACGACGGCGAAAGTGCTGTCGGACGAGCGCACTTTTGCCTGCCTCGCTATCTGTGCGGCGAGTTCGGCGTGCGGAAGTCCGCTCATTGAAAACACGGGGAGTTTCTGACCCCTTACAAGCGTGTTAAGCCCGTCGATTGCGGAAATACCCGTCTGAATAAATTCGTTGGGGTAATCGCGCGCGGCGGGGTTTATGGGTTCGCCGTTTATGTCGAGCTTCATTTCGGGGATAATCGCGGCACCGCCGTCGCGGGGGTTGCCCATACCGTCGAAAACCCTGCCGAGCATTTCGCGCGAAACCGCAAGCTCCTGACTGTGACCGAGGAACCTCGCTTTCGCGGTGGATATCTGCAAGCCCTGCGAATTTTCGAACAGCTGCACAACCGCCTTGTCGCGGTTGATTTCGAGGACCTTGCCCCGCCTTAAACCGCCGTCGGAACAGATAATGTCCACAAGTTCGTTGTATTTTACGCCCTCGACGCCCTCGACGAGCATCAAAGGACCGACGACCTCTTTAATGGTCTTATATTCCTTATACATCTTCTTCCCCTCCCGCCGAAAGCGCCTTGATTTCCGAATTCATCGACGACAAAATTCCGTCGAACTCGGCGATATTTTCCTCGGGGATATATTTTGCGCGCCCTATCTTTTCCTTGAAAGGGCAGGCGAGGATATCGTCGAGCGGCACGAAAGCCGCCACGGCTTTTTCGGAGAGCGAATAAAATTCGTAAATAAGTTTAAGCATATACAGCTGTTTTGTCATCGAGGTGTAAGTGTCCACCTCGTGGAAAGCGTTCTGGTGCAAGTAGTCCTCGCGCACCATTTTCGCGGTTTCCATAATCAGCCTGTCGCGCGAGGAAAGGGCGTCCATACCTACAAGCCGCACAATCTCGTCGAGCGCCGCCTCCTCCTGCAAAACGGTCATTACGAACTGCCTGTACGCAAGAAAATTCTTGCCGACGTGTCCGTCGTACCATTCTTTCATCTTGTCGGCGTACAGCGAATAGCTTATAAGCCAATCTATGGCGGGGAAATGCCGCTTATACGCAAGCGAAGCCGAAAGCCCCCAGAAAACCTTGACTATCCTCAAAGTCGCCTGCGAAACGGGTTCGGACAAATCGCCGCCCGGGGGCGAAACCGCGCCTATGGCGGTAACCGAACCCGTGCGCTCGTCCGAGCCGAGAATACGCACTATACCCGCGCGCTCGTAAAATTCCGCAAGTCGGCTTGCAAGGTACGCGGGGTACCCCTCGTCGCCGGGCATTTCTTCGAGGCGGCCGCTCATCTCGCGTAAAGCCTCCGCCCAGCGCGACGTCGAGTCCGCCATTATCGCTACGTTATAGCCCATATCGCGGAAGTATTCGGCTATGGTTATGCCAGTGTAAATGGACGCCTCGCGCGCCGCGACGGGCATATCGGACGTATTCGCTATAAGCACGGTGCGCTTTAACAGCGATTCGCCCGTTTTAGGGTCTTTGAGTTCGGGGAACTCGTTCAGAACGTCGGTCATCTCGTTTCCGCGCTCGCCGCAGCCGACGTATACGATTATATCCGCGTCCGCCCACTTCGCGAGCTGGTGCTGAACGACCGTTTTGCCGCTTCCGAAAGGACCGGGAACGGCGGCGACGCCGCCGCGCGCTATCGGGAAAAGCGTGTCTATTACGCGCTGACCCGTGACCATCGGCGTATCGGGCGTGAGTTTTTCTTTATACGGTCTGCCCCGCCTTACGGGCCATTTTTTAAGCATCGGAACTTCGGTTACGCCGTTTTCGGTCTTTATTTTCGCAACGGGCTGTTCTATCGTGAAGTCGCCCTCGGAAATTTCGGTAACCTCGCCCTCCGCGCCCGCGGGCGCCATAATGCGGTGTTCGACTATCTCGGTTTCCTGTACTACGCCGAGCACGTCGCCGCACGCCACTTTATCTCCTACTTTGACGGTCGGCGTAAAATGCCAGAGTTTTTCTCTGTCGAGTCTGTTTACGCTGACCCCGCGCGAAATCCTCGCGCCGTAACTGAAATACAGGGTGGTAAGCGGTCTTTGTATGCCGTCGAATATACCCGTAAGAAGTCCGGGCGCAAGCTCGGCGCAAAGGGGTTCGCCCGTCGAAACGACGTCCTCCCCGGGACCAAGCCCCGAAGTTTCTTCGTACACCTGAATGGACGCCTTGTCGCCGCGCAATTCTATTATCTCGCCTATAAGCCCGAGTTTTGACACCTGCACGACGTCGAACATCTTCGCGTCCCGCATATTTTCCGCGACTATCAGAGGTCCTGAAATTTTTACCGTTTTACCTGTCATATGCTACCTTTTACCGTTATTTGAAAGTATATCTACGCCGAGCGCGCGCTCCATAGCGTTTTTTATAAGCTCGTCGCCGTAACCCGTGCCGCCCTTGTCGGACGGAATGGGGAGTATCACGGGGTAGGGCTGTTCGTCGAACCTTTTCAGAAAATCCCCAAGCTCGCGCGCGAGTTCTTCGGTTATGAATATAATTTTGTATTCGCCCGCCGCGCGCCTTAAAAGTTCGCGCGCTTTTTTACCGTCGGGCGCGGGGAAAGCGTCAACTCCCGCCGCTTTGAAAAGCGTTATGCCGTCGCCTCCGCCGATTATAGCGATTTTCCCCGTCATACTATACCGCCCTCAACCTCTTTTTTATTTCCCGCGCGTCCAGCCCCGCGCCCGAACATACCGCAATTATGCGCACGTCCGAAATTTCCGCGCGGCGGCGGAAAACGTAGTACAAAAAGGGTTCCCTGCCCGAAAGCTCGTACCTGCGCGCGGCGAAATACTCCGCCTCGAACGAATCGAGCGCGCGCTCCGCCTCGGTAAAGGGCTTGCCCCTTTCTTTCGCTTCTTTGCACAAAGCGTAGAATTTTGCGTACTCCTTTATGTCCGGCTCGTCGCCGCCGCGGAGTTTTAAAAGTACGTCCGCGGAAAGCGCGCCGCCCGTCACGAACAGCCTTGCGGCTTCTTCGGGTGCGCCCGCGCGCATTGCTGTAAGGATATTAGTCATATCCGCCCTGCCCGTAAGCAGTTTTTTGAGTATTCCGCGCCTTCCGACCGTGCCCGCAAGGTGCGAAAAATTCGCCGCGTCGAAAACCGCGCCTATTTCCGCGCCCGTAATTCCGTCCGTTTCCATAACCGTTTTAACGGCTTTCGCAAGTTCTTCGGGCAGTTTTCCGTATTCGCCGCTTGCGACTGCGGAAATTATGTCCGAAACCCCTACGCACCCCTCTGGCGCGAGCATTTTCGAGGGGTCGGCGGAAAGTATGCGCGCCTTGCACGCCGCTTTAGCGTTGTGGAAGTCGCGGGGCGACAAAAGATATTCCCTGTCCGCGTTAGTCGGGGCATATTCGCGGATGAATTTGTCAAGTTCGGCGTTTTCGGCGTTGCAAAGAAATTCGACGTCGCCCGCCGCGCCGCCGCCGAAGCCCGCCTCGTTAAGCGCGCGCAAAACTCCGTCCGCGTCGCACTCGGCAAGGCGCAACAGCCTGTCGCCCAAAAGCTTTTTTTCTTTAACGGCTATCGCGCCGTTCAAAAAAACCGTGTCCGTCATTTATTTTCCCCGACGAAAAGCCGCGATGCGATTTTCGCCTGATTTTCTTCCGCGTCGGCGGCGATAAGCGCCTCGTAAGAAAGGTCTTTGTCGCACGTCTTGCCGTGCAGAATACAGCCGCCCGCAATACGCGCGCGCCTTTTTGAAATTTTCAGCCCCAGCCTTTTAACGACGTCCAGCTCCGCCGCCGCGTCGCCGTAGCGGAACTCGCGGGAAAACTCTATTTCGTCCCCCGCCTCGGCGTTTTCGGAAAGCATACGTTCCAAAAGCGCAAGGCTTTCGCGCTCGGAAAGCTTTTTAAGCCGTTCGAGGGCGCGCGAATAAATGCCGTCGAGAACCCTGCGCTTTTCGGCAAGCAGAATTTTCGCGGAGTCGAGCCTTGCGGTCGCCGCTCTGCCGTCGGAAATCGCGCGCGCCTTCGCCTCCGCCTCTTTTTCGGTTTCTTCGCGTTCGCGCGCGGCGCGCTCTTTTGCGGCTTCGACCGTTTCGCGCGCCCGCGCTTCCGCCGCCGAAATTATAGCTTCGGCTTCGGCGTCCGCGTCGGCGCCTATCTTTTTTACGATTTCTTCACTGCCCATTTAAATAGTCGCCATAAGCATGATGGAGATAAGCAACCCGAGGATTGCGTAAAACTCTATCATTGCGGGATATATTATAAGTTTGCCGCCGAGAGAGTCCTGTTTGCCGACCGCGTAAATGCAGTTTGCGGACGCTCTGCCCTGAAAATAGCCCGAAACAAGACCCGAAATCGCCATTGGAAGAACCGCGCCGAAAATAGCCCAGCCCTCTGCGGTAAGCATATCAGCTCCGAGCGAACCCGAGGCGATAATGCCTATTATGAATCCGTAGATACCCTGAGTGGCGGGCAGAAGCACCAGCACCATCAGTTTTCCGAATTTTTTGGGATTTTCGGAAAGCACGCCCGCGGCGGCGCTGCCCGTCTTGAAAAGCCCGATTGCCGAACCTACTCCGCAAAGGAGTACGCACAGCGCGATTCCAACCATCGCTATGGCGAAACCTGTAGTAACCATAAAAACCTCCATTTTTTGCCTGTAAACCGTTTCTTTTGAAACGTTTATGCCGAAAGTGATAATATATTCGCACATTTTCGCGGATTTACGCAAAAATTCCGTTGACGGAAAAATTACGGTTTTCTTTCAAGATAAATGTGCTTTGCCGACGAGCCGAAAGGCGTGAAAAGTTCGCCCTCGCCCTCGAAAAATCTGCCGTAAAATTCGACGTATTGCAGTCTTGCGTCGTGAATATACGCGCCCAAAAGCCCCATGGCGAGGTTGAAAAGATGACCCGCCGCCATAAGTATAACGCCCACTATCGCAAGCGCGAAACCCGATTGCATAAAGTTTAAGGCGTACTGCGAAACTATCTGCGCTATAACCGCGCCCGACAGCATAAGCCCGTACAGGCGCGCGTAGCTTAAAACGTCCGAAACGTAGTTTATCACGCCGTAAAACGCGCCGAAGCCCTTCGTCAGTTTACCTACGATTTTTTCCTTTCTGCCCGCGGTAACCGCCGCCGCGACAAGCGAAACGCCCGCGGCTATTCCGCCCGTCCACACAAGGACGGAGGGGAGGGCGAAATCTTCGACAAGTCCGACAATCGCAAGCCCCACGCCGAGCGAAAACACGGCCCACGTTACGCCGTCGCAGATACCGTCGAACACGTTGCCCCTGCGCCATTCCTGCACGGCTTTCATAATATATCCCGTAAACAGCTGCACGATGCCGATAAGCATTGCGATAATCAGAACGCTGGGGATTTTAATGCCCAAAAACGAATACATATCGTGCTGCGCGTCGGGCATTACGGTAAAGGGCAGTACGGCGATTCCGAGCAGCGAATTGAATAAAAAGCCCCAAACGACGGCGAATATGCCGCCCGTCGCGAACACGCCCGCAAGGCTTTTAAGTCCGCTTTTCGCGCGGCTTTTAAAATACAAAAAACCGCCGACCGCCGCCATAATCAGCCCGTAGCCGATATCCGCCATTATAAAGCCGAGAAACAGGCTGTAAAAAAACGACATAACGGTGTTGGGGTCCAATTCGCGCGCGTTAGGCGGCGTATACATATTGGTTATAGATTCGAAGTTCTTTACGACGGGGTTGTTCTTTAACAGAGTGGGCGTCGCCTCGTCCGCGGCGGGCTCGGAAAACGAATACCACATCGCAAAACCCGAGCCGTCGAGCGCGGCTTTTACCCTCTCTTCGTCGTCGGCGGGCACGAAAGCTTCCAAAAAAAACGTGCGCTCGGTGCCGCGCATCTTGTCGTCGGCGCGCAGTTTTTCAAGCTCGAAACCCAAAAAGTCGCAATATATCTTGATATTTCTTATTTCAAACGTCTGTCCGTACAGCTCGTCGTCGGCTTTAATTAGCTCTTTTTCGACCTCGGCAAGTTCGCCGCGCAACCGCGCGAGCTTTTCCGCGCCCGTAACGTTTTCGGTAAACGGGCAGGGCGAAAATCCCGCGCCCGACAGCAATTTGAAAGTTTCTTCGTCCGAACGGTGGCAGGCGACGGTCAAAAGCGCGTCGTCGCCGACTTTAACCGCTTCGTACGCGCACTCTTCCCCGAGAAGTTTTCGGGCGGTTTCCCACGCCGAAAGGGGCATAATTCCGAGCTTTATCACGGCGTGCGCCGTATCGGCGTATTCCGAAAAGGGGCGCTTTACCCCCTCGTAAGGAATTGCCGCGGCAACGGCGCGCGTAAGGCGGGTCTGCTCGGCGGCAAGCGCCGCTTTCTTCTTTACAATCTCTTCTGCGATTTTGACCGCGCCCTCTATTTCGGCGCGCTTTTCGCCTATCTTCGAAAATTCGTCTATGCCGACCGAAAATCCGTCTTTAAGGTCGTTTTTACGTTTGTCGCGTTCGGCGCGGCTCTCCGCGCACGCGACGAGAACGTCGAGCGCGTTTTCTATTGCCGCAAGGCGGTCTGAAAGTTCGCCGTCCTGCGCTTTAAGCGGCTCGGTACCCTCGGTTTGAGCGTGAGTTTTGATTTCCACAGCCGCGGTATCGCCGAGTACGTTTAAAATACCGTCGCGGTCGTACGAAAGCCCCGCAAGATTGAGTTTGCGGATTTTTTCAATCACTTGGTAATCCTCCCGACGATTTCGACGACGTAATTTTCGGCGTGACCGATAAGCCCGTCGGCGTATTCGCGCGCCTTATCGGCGTTTTGCGCCACCGCGACGGCGTAGTCGTGTTCCGCCTGCTCGGTAGCCGCGGCTATAATGCGGGCGCGCAACGCGGCGCAATCGGTTTCGGCGATTTTCAGAATATTGTCCGCCTCGGCTTCGGCGTCCGCCAGAATACGGGCGGCTTTTTTCTTCGCCTCTTCCTTTTTTTCCGCCGCCGCGCTTTCGGCGAGCTTTATCTCTGCTACGATATCTTCCATAACGCTCCGCTGTAACGAAAAATTTTTCCGTATAATATTTTAATCTTTATTAAAAGCTTTTGTCAAGCGTTTGGGGCGGAATGCGCGGGCGGACGGCGGAAAAATAAAGCCCGCCGTCCGCCCGCCGTTTTAATATTTTTTCAAAAAAACTCTGTACAAGCCGCGCATTTTGGGTTATAATGGTTATATACAAACGGCAAGGAGGCGCATTTTGAAACCCAAGGTATATTTTTCGGGAACAATTACAAGCGATAAAGTCGCGGAAATGTACGCCCTTTCGGGCAAAAAGCTCGGCGGCAGAGTAGCCGTAAAACTTCACTCGGGCGAAGTCGGCAATCAGAACTTTTTAAAGCCCGACTTCTGGAAGCCCGTCATTGAACTTGTCGGCGGCACCGTCACGGAGTGCAATACCGCGTACGAAGGCGAGCGCAACACCACCGCAAAGCATTTAAAAACGCTTGCAAAGCACGGTTGGAGCAAATATTTCGATGTGGACCTGCTCGACGCGGAAGGACCCGACCTCGAACTCGAAATACCCGACGGAAAGGTAATAAAAAAGAATTTCGTAGGCAAAAACCTTAAAAACTACGACTCGCTTTTGGTGCTTTCGCACTTCAAGGGTCACCCGATGGGCGGCTACGGCGGCGCGCTCAAACAGCTGTCGATAGGAATTGCCTCCTCTTTCGGGAAACAGTATATCCACGGCGCGGGCGACCCCGACGCTTTCTGGACGTCCGACCACGATTCGTTCCTCGAAGCAATGGCAGACGCCGCGCTTTCGGTCGTCAGATTTTTCAAGGGCAACGCGCTGTATATAAACGTAATGAAAAACCTTTCAGTGGACTGCGACTGCTGCGCCGTTGCCGAGGACCCGTGTATGAAAGATATCGGCATTCTCGTTTCCGAGGACCCCGTCGCAATCGACCAGGCTTGCCTCGACCTTGTGTACGCCGCGAAAGACGACCCCGGTCAGGCGCACCTTCTCGAACGCATAGAATCGCTTAACGGCGTGCATACGATAGAAGCCGCCGCCGCGCACAATATAGGCTCGCGCGAGTACGAACTTATCAAAGTAAATTAAAAGGGCGCGCGGCGGAATTTCCGCCGCGCGCTTTTTTGCCCGCCTTATAAAGGGTTTAAGGCGGCAATCGGAGGTTAAATATGCAGGTAAAATGCGCGATTACGGGCATAGGCGCGATGGGCAGAAAGTACGCGCTGATGCTCCGCGACGGAGTCAAAGGACTGCGCCTTACGGCGGTGTGTTGCCGAAGCGAAAACAACGCGGCGTGGGCGGCGCGCAATCTGCCCGACGTGCCCGTGTTCCGCAGTGAGGACGAACTTTTCAAAAGCGCCGATTTCGACGCCCTTATAATAGTCACGCCGCACAAATCGCACCCCGCCACGGCTATACGCGCGTTCGGGGCGGGAAAACACGTTTTATGCGACAAGCCCGCGGGAGTAACCGCCGCCGACGCCGAAAAAATAAACGAGGCGGCAAAGCGGAGCGGAAAGGTATACGCGATGATGTGCCACCAGCGCGCAAACCCGCAATATACTATGATAAAAAGCCTTTTGACCTCGGGCGAAATAGGCAAAATCCGACGTATTCACCTTGAAAACACGGGCTACTTCCGCACAAGATTTTACCACCTCTCCTCGCAATGGCGGAGCAGTTGGACGGGCGAGGGCGGCGGCGTGCTTATAAATCAGGGCTACCACCTTTTGGATATGTGGCAGTACCTTTTCGGAATGCCCGAAGCGGTTTACGCCGACATACCTTTCGGCAAGTACAACCCTTTCGGCGTGGACGACGAGGCGACGGTTATTTTCGACTACCCCGACAAGGTGACGGGCACGTTTATTATCTCCACGGGCGAGGGCTGTCCCGAAGAACGGCTTGAAATAGTCGGCGAAACGGGGCGGATATTTTACGACGGCAAAACGCTTACCCTTTCGCGGTTTTCGCAAAACGCACGAGAATATGCGGCAAGCGCGCAGACCACCGACGGGAGCGGGCTTAAAATAACCGAACAGAAAACGGTGTTCGGAAAAGCCCCCAACGCCTATGTCGCAATGCTTGAAAACTTTGCCGCCGCCGTACTTTCGGGCGAAAAGCCGATTGCGCCCGGCTTCGACGGAGCGGCGACCCTCGACCTTATAAACGCGGCGTACCTCTCCGCCTGGACGGGCGCAAAAATCACACTGCCCGTAGATATGCGCGAATATATCCCCGCTTTGCGCCGAAAAGAGGCGGAAGAAAGCGGGCGCAATCCGTAAGTATATATTAACGTTTTTAAAGCCCCGCGGCGTTTCGCCGCGGGGCTTTATATAAAAAATATAAAAGTATATGCTCACTTTTATGAATTAACGACAAGTCGAAATCCGATAGCGGTTTGTCAACCGATATTTATTATATATATTATGCGGGGTTTTATGCAAAAATATAAAAGTATATGCTCACTTTTATGAATTCCGCGAATTTTTTAAAAGTTCTTCGAACAGCTTTCTGACCGCGTTCAGCTTGTCGTCCCCGTCCCGCTCGTCTATGACTTTGCGCTTTAAGGCGTTCATTCTTATGTCGAGCGCGGCGCTCGCGTCGGCGCACAAAAGCAACTCCCGCGAAATTTCTTCGGGCAAATCGTTGCCCTTTTTGTAGTTGAGGTCGTGTTCGAGGCTCGCCCAGAAGTCCATCGCAATGGTACGCAACTGTATTTCCACTTTCATATCGTGCCTGCCGTCGGCGAGGAATATCGGCGTGCGCACTATAAGGTGCAGACTGCGGTAGCCGTTGGGCTTGGGATTTTTTATGTAGTCCTTTTTCTGTATCAGTTCCACGTCGTCCTGACTTAAAAGCACTTCGGAAAGGTCGTATACGTCCTCAATAAATTCGCATATTACCCTTACGCCCGCGACGTCGTTAAGATTTTCTTCAATCGATTGCACCGAAACGGGCAGACCGCGGCGTACAAGCTTTGCTATTATACTGTCGAACGTCTTTATGCGGCACTTTATGCTTTCGATGGGGTTACGCTCCCATCTGTTCCGCCGTTCTTCGTTAAGAACCTTGAACTTTGTTTCGATTTCCATCATCGCGCAGTTATAGCACGATAAAAGCCGCATAAGCTCTTTGCGTTGGTTGTCGAGTTTTAAAAGCGCCTCCGCGCCCAAATTCTTATTTTCCATAATCGTCAGCCGTTTTGTTTTGCTATTCCGTCGAGATACCCCTCGACTTTGCTTTTGTCGGAAGACTTCAACGTCCTGTATTTTTTGATTAACCGAAGCTCGTCGTCCGCAAGCGTATTTATGCCCAACTGCGTTTTTTCGGCGTTTACCGTGACGTTCCCCAAATCGTCCGTTCTCCCCGAAAGATAATCGAGAGTACACTCGAAATAGTCCGCATAGGCGATTAAACCTGCAATGGTCGGCTCGCGCTTGCCGTTTTCGTAACAAGCTATCGTCGCCTGCCCTATTTTCAGCCTTTCGGACAATTGCATTTGCGTAAGTCCGTTTTCCTTTCTCAAATTTTTCAGAATTTCGCCTATGCTCATTTCTACCTCTCGAAGCCGCCCGCGCGTTTTAAAACGCGCGGGCGGCTTTTTGTTATCGGGTTTTATTAAACACTTCGCCGCTTTTTTCGGTAAATTTTATTTAAGACTTTGCCGCTTTTTGTTTTTTACCGCCTTTAAGCTGTTCGGGGTGCGGCTCAATCTGCGGGATATGGTCCGAACCGCCCGTAGCCTGCTTGTGTTCGCGCTTTGCGGCGGCGCGGACCTTTTTTTCCTTTGCCAATTCCTCGGGCGTGCTTTCGACGTAGGGCACCTCGAAAATCGCGGACTCGAAGGGGCGCAAATCGAAAGTCAGTCTGTACGGTCTGCCGTCGCACAGCGTTTCTTCCGCAGTGATTTCAAGCGGGTTGCCGTCGGGGTATGTCGAGAATATGCGCTTGTATACGCCCGCAAGCGGCGCGCCTACGCCCATATTCCAACGGTCTATCGGGGTGAAGTTGCAAACGAAGATAAGCGCGTTGTTATAGTTCCACGGGTTGCGGCGAATAAACGAGAATATGCTTCTGTCCACGTCGCCCGACTGAATCCATTCGAACGTGTTTTTGCCCGTATCGTTATGGAGTACGGGGCGCTCTTTATAAATGTGCAAAAGAGTGCGGTAGCAGTTCATTACGTCGCGGTGACCCTCGTCGTCGCAGAGGTGCCAATCCAGACTTTCGCGGAAGTTCCACTCGTTCTCCTGTGCGAAATCCTGACCCATAAACAACAGCTTTTTGCCGGGGTGACCCATCATCATCGTGTAACAGGTTTTAAGTCCGCCGAATTTGTCGAGGCGGTTGCCCGGAATCTTGCGCCACATACTGCCCTTGCCGTACACCACTTCGTCGTGCGAAAGCACAAGAATATAGTTTTCGTCGAAGATATATTCGAGGGTATGCGTCATCAGCCAGTGGTGATATTTTCTGAAAACGGGGTCCTTTTTGATATAGGTGAGGGTGTCGTTCATCCAGCCCATATTCCATTTAAGACCGAAGCCCAGCCCTCCCTGCGAAACGGGCTTGGTTATACCCGCTATTATAGACGAATCCTCGGCGATAAGAAAAGCCGAAGTGCGCTGGCGTAGTACGCTGTTAAGGTGCTTGAAAAACTCGAAGCTTTCAAGATTTTCGTTGCCGCCGTACATATTCGGGCGCCATTCCTGTCTGCCGAAGCTGTTATAAAGCATAGCGGCTACCGCGTCTACGCGCAGGGCGTCGATATGATATTTTTCAACCCAGAAAAACGCCGAGGCGATAAGGAAGTTCGACACCTCTTTTTTGCCGAGGTCGAACGCCTTTGTGCCCCACTCGGGGTATTCCGCGCGCAACGGGTCCGAGTATTCGTAAAGGGGCGTGCCGTCAAATTCCGCAAGCCCGAATTCGTCCTTGGGGAAGTGCGCGGGCACCCAATCGAGTATAACGCCTATGCCGTTTTTGTGCATATAGTCCACGAAATACATAAAATCCGCGGGCGAACCGTAGCGCGCCGTCGGACAGAAATACCCCGTCACCTGATAGCCCCACGACGCGTCGAGGGGATATTCGCATATACCCATAAGTTCGACGTGCGTATAGCCCATATACTGAACGTATTCACACAATTCGTGCGCGAGCCTGCGGTAGTCGAGGAACTTGTCTTCGTCCCACCACTTTTCCAAATCTTTTTTCCAACTGCCGAGGTGTACTTCATACACCGACATAGGCTTTTCGAGGAAGTTTTCTTTGGCTTTTACCTTCCGCCAATCGCCGTCGCCCCATTCGTACGATTCGATATTTTCGACTACCGCCGCGTTGGACGGGCGAAGTTCCGAGCGGAACATAAACGGGTCGGTTTTTTCGACCTCGGACCCGTCCGCGCGGACTATCAGATATTTATACTTTACCCCCTCGCACATACCGGGCACGAACAGCTCCCATATTGCATCGTCCATCTTCTGCATTATGTCGCGCCAGGGCGTCCAGCCGTTGCCGTCCGAAAGTACGCATACCGCGCGGGCGTTGGGCGCCCAAAGCACGAAATGCACGCCGCGCACGCCGTTTTCTTCGCGTATGTGCGCGCCCATCTTGTTGTACAACTCGTAATGAGTGCCGTGGTGAAAAAGATATCTGTCCAAATCACCGAAAAAACGTTCCATAGTTACCCCCCTAACCGTTGAATTTATAAGTATATATACAGCCCGATTTTGCGGGCAAAGTTATAAACAGTCTGCCGTGGCGCACTTCGCTTTCTTCCCCGCCGAGCCTGAAATCGTACCCGCCGCAGAAAAAGCTTCGGTTCATAACGCTTCCCGTATACACGCCCATCTCCCAGACGGGTATGCTTAAACTTACCTGATTGTCGGTGCAGTTCACTATAACCGCGGCGCAGTCCTCGCCGTCGAATCTGCCGTAGGCGATATAGCCGTTGCCCGCGTCGAGCGACTTTATACTGCCCGTTTTAAGGCAATGTATGCTTTTTCTGAGGGCGATAAGCGCGCGGTGGAAGTCCAGAAGTTTTCCGTCCTCGTGTCCCCAAGGGTATGTGCGCCTGCTGTCGGGGTCGGTCCAGCCTACCTGCCCCGCCTCGTCCGCATAGTAAATTCCGGGCGAGCCGACCCACGTCATCTGTATAAGCACGGCAAGCTCCATAACCCGTTTGTCGATATTGTAGCCCGCCGCGTGCGGTCCGCGGCTTTTGGTGGTGCCGCAGGTCATATTTGTGCGCGTAAGAAAGCGCGAATGGTCGTGATTTGAAAGCTGATTGAGCGCCGAATCGAGCGACGGACGGGGAAACCGAGCCATATTTTTGAACATACTTTCGAAAAACAGCTTTCCGTCGTGGAATTTCGTGCCGTCGAAAAATTCCGAATGTTTTTCCATGCCCGTTAAAAACCACGTTACGGGTTCCATAAAGGCGTCGTAGTTCATTACCGAGTCCCACTCTTTGCCGTTGAACCACGGCACGGGGTCGCCGTAGTGTTCGGCAAATATAAAGGCATCGGCGTTCGCCCCTCGCACGCGCGAGTGGAATTTTTTCCAGAATTTATGATTGTAAGCCGAGCTGTGACCGAGGTCCGCGGCGACGTCGAGCCGCCAGCCGTCCACGTTATAGGGCGCGGAAACCCACCTTTCGCCCGTTTTGAGAATATACTCTTCGAGTTCTTCCGAATGTTCGTAATTGAGTTTGGGGAGGGTGGAAAAGCCCCACCAGCCCTCGTACTCGCTTTGCACGGCGTGCGTTTTGAATCTGAAATAGCTTCTGTAAGGGCTGTCCGCGGACTGAAACGCGCCCGCTTCAAACCCCTTTTTGTTGAGATATATGCCCTCTCTGTCCAGCCACTTGTTGAACGACCCGCAGTGATTGAACACGCCGTCTATGACTATTTTCATTCCGCGCGAGTGAATGTCTTTGACAAGCTCTACAAAGAACTTGTTGCTTTTTTCGAGGTTTTCGGCGCTCGTTACCCGCCTTATATACTGCCGCGCGAAGCCGTTGTGCTTTTCCCAATCCTGCATAGGCGCGTCCTCGTCCTCTTCGATTACCGCGAGGTGCGGGTCGATATGGTCGTAGTCCTGCGTGTCGTATTTATGGTTGGAGGGCGAAACGAATACGGGGTTGAGATATATAGCCTCCACGCCCAAATCCTGCAAATAACCGAGCTTTTGCTTTACGCCCTGCAAATCGCCGCCGTAAAAGCAGCGCACGTCGAGTTCGTCGGGGTATTTCGACCAGTCGGTTATTCTTCTCGAATGACCGCCCGTGTAATAGTATTCGTTGTCGCGGACGTCGTTCGAGGGGTCGCCGTTGCAAAATCTGTCGGGAAAAATCTGATAGAACACCGCGCCTTTCGCCCAATCGGGCACTTTCGCGCCCGGGGTGAAACCGAAGTCGTACTCTTCTTCGGTGTTTTCGGCGCAACCTATGCGGTTGTACGTAACCTTATCGTCGTCGTCGTAGACCGCGAAATGATATTTCACGGGACGGGCGGGACAGACAAAAGTTATCGAATAGTAATCGAAATTGCCGTCCGTCGCGCACTTCGACATCTCTTTTTTTACGCCGTTGATAACCGCGACGGCGCGCGTAACGTCGTTGGCGAGAGTACGGAATTTTAAAGTTACTTTATCCCCCCGCGACGGTTCGTACGGAGTTTTGAAATTGGTGGTTTCGTCTGCAAAAAGCGCGATTCTGTTAATCAAGTTGTCACCCTGCGCGCCCGCGCGCATTCCAAAAGTTATTCCGAAGAAAATTTTACCATATATGACCCGAATTGTCAATACGGGCGCGAAATTTCCTTATTTCCAACCGTTTTCCAGCGGGCGGAAAAATCAGCTTATTGCATACTCCGACGTGTGTTTTTTCCATATTGAATTGTCAAACTAAGTGCAACATTTAGAGATAAAAAAGTTAAATAAATCAACAGGTTTTTGGTAAGATAAA
>CANQHV010000011.1 GCA_947624005.1 uncultured Clostridia bacterium | reverse complement strand
TCAACCAAGGGTTGAGAAAAGAAGAATTTACGAATCCAAATTAGAGAAAGGCTATAATTAACGAGGCTGTAACCTTTAAGTATTTTCTTTGATTGACTGTGCAGTTTTCAGTCTTCGGACGAAAAACAAGCATATATTCGGCAATTTTGCCGTTTATATAACCATTCCGGTGACGATAAAGCAGAGGACCCACCTGTTCTCATTCCGAACACAGAAGTTAAGCTCTGAGTTGCTGAAAGTAGTTAGCGGGACACCGCTCGCAAGGATAAGGAGTTGCCGGATTTCAAAAACAGACGGTTCGCTTTCGCGAACCGTCTGTTTTTATATATTCAGACAGAGCTTAACTTCTGTGGCAAGCCGCAAGCGCATTTATGCGCGCCGCGGCTTTACACCTTTTGTTAAGCCGCAACGCCCGAGGTCCGCCCAAGACAGAAGTTGCCGAAAATTCGGTTACGTTTTTTTGTGTATCTGATAGATTGAAAGTTCCGCTCGCAAAAACAAGCGCGGCGTTTTCGATTTATATCCTTTCTTCCGAGAGGGGTAAGGGGCTTCGAGCGGTCAATCAAAACTACGCCGCCGCCCGCAGAGCGGGCGGCGGCGTAGTTCCGCTTCGGGTTGCCGTCGGTTGAAAAAGGCTTGGCGAGTGATAAAGCCGCGGGCGCGTTTATGCGCGCCGCGGCTTTTAAATTCCGCGGCGCGCAAATTTTTCAAAGTTATTGACCGAGCGCGTTTTTTTATGTATAATAGATTACGGGAAAGAGGTAAGGTATGGATTGGATAATCTCGCTCGTCGCGGTGCTGGTGAGCCTTGCGACGATAATCATAAGTTATTTCACCAACAGAGAAAATCTGAAAAACGCTTCGCAGAATATGATTACCGAACACGTTATGGAGTTCAGAATCGCAGTCTGGAACGATATAATTTCGTTAAGCGACAAACTTGTTCTGCAAACCGCGAAAGAGCATCTGGAAAAAAGCGTAAACCTCGCCGTGGAGTCCAAAAAGAGCGAGCGGGGCGACGGGGAAGTGCTCGGCGTTTTGCAGGAGGAGTGCGAGCAGGTCAGGTCAACCGCCTTTCACCTTTGCACAAAGATAACCACGATAGACGAAAACGGCGGCGAATTGAAACAGAAGATTTCAAACTACTGCGACGACGTATTGAAAATCTACGAAGAATTGCAAAGCTTTTACATAGCGGAAAAGCCGAGGAGTTCCCAATTCGATTCGATAGTCGCAAAAATCGAAGCGTTCGAAGAGCGCAACTTGAATTTTTCAACCGTAATGCAGCAACATATAGTGGACATACAAAGTAAATTATTTTCAAACGAAAGGGGGACAAAGTAAATGGCAATACTCCGTTACGACGGCGACAAAGAGCGTAACATAAACGAGGACGAGGTAATCGACAGCTTCGGCGAGCTTGTCCGCAAAAGCGAAAGGGCGCCGTCCAACCAAAATCTGCGCGGCGTAATTTCGAAGCTCGAGGACAACATAAAGGGCAACGAAAAGTACCTTATAAAGATGTTCCTTGTGGACAAGACGACGGGCGCTATGATTAACAGCGACAATTCGCCCAACATTTCTTTCAGGGTGGACACGATAAACCTTATTTTCGACAGCATAACAAAAAGCGTGCGCGACGCGGGGCTTACCGTCGAGCAGACCGACGGCATATTTTTCGCCGCGGGCAAAAAATGCGGCAAGGAGTTCGGCAGAAATTTCGCGACCTATCTCGAAAGGTACAAGGGCGCGCTCCCGCCCGAAGAGGTAATAAAGGAATGGTGCGAATTCGACTCGTTCGTGGGGTGGGGAAAGCTTTCGTACGACCACGCCGAAAGGGCGGTTAAGATAACCAACAATTTTCAGACCAAACCCAACGAGCGCACGGACGAATACCCCCTGAACTGTTCTTTTTTCAGAGGCTATATATCGGGCGTGCTCGGCTTTATTCTACATAATCCCGCGCAGGAAGTAACCTGCGCCTCGCAGGACAAGTGCCCCAAAAATTTCGGCGGCAGGGACTGTATTTTAAAAATCAACTGACGGTGAAAAATGAAAAATAAAATTTTCGTTATTTTTACGGGCGGTACCATAGGGTCTTCCGTAAAGGACGGCTTCGTCGCCACCGACGGGCGCAACCGCTTCAAACTTTTGGAGGGGTTTGCAAGGGAGAGGGGGGAAGGGATTTCTTTCGATACCTCGAACCCCGTCGATATGTTAAGCGAAAATATTTCGGAAAGCGATTTGCAGGCGATAATCGCCGCCCTGCGCGCCGTGGACGCGGCAAGTTACGACGGCGTTATAATTACGCACGGCACGGACACGTTGTCGTTTACGGCAAACGTGCTTTCGCAGGTGTTTGCGGACTATCCGCTGCCCGTCGTTCTCGTTTCTTCGCTTTACCCCCTCGACGACGAACGCAACAACGGATATAAAAACTTCGCCGCAGCAGTGGACTTCATTGCGGCGGGCATACGCGGCGTTTATGTCGCTTACTGTAACCCCGGGGAGGAATATGCGCAAATTCACCTTTCCTCGCGCGCGTGCGCCGTGGACTATTCGGGCTGTATGTATTCTTTCGGCGGCGTTCCTTTCGGCGAGGTAAAAAACGGTGCGTTCGTTTACCGCGATTGTCCCCCTAACCCCTCGCCCGCGGAAATCGCCAATAGCGTTAAAAAGGGCTTCTGTGGCAAAATCTGCGCGGATATATGCGTACTTTCAGCCCGCCCGTTTATGAATTTTTCAAAAATCGCGCCCACGGCGGCGGGCGCGCGGGCAGTGCTTTTAAAGCTGTATCACAGCGGCACGGTATGCACGGTCGGCGACGGCGGTTTTTCGGCGCTTTCCGACGAATGTAAAGCGCGCGGCGTGCCACTTATCGTCGGACCTTTGGACAGCTTTGCAAACGTCTATAAATCGGCGGACGGCGCTTTTTCCGCGTGTCTTGCCGCGCAGGATATGAGTTTCGGCGTTACCGTCGCCAAAGTTATGCTTGCTCTCGGCGACGGCAGGGATATAGCCGAAGCCCTTTCCGAAAATACGTTTTTCGAAAAAATACGCTGATATGCGGAGGGAACCGATGCAAAAAGCAAAGCGTAAAATCACGGGTTGGCGGCGGGTTGCGCTGGTGGCGGCAAGCCTTGTTTTTGCCGCCTGTTTTATTCTGTCGGCTTACGCCGTCGGGGTGGAATTTGCGCCCGTATCGCTTAAAATCGACCCGTCGGTCAGGTTTTAGACGATGGAGGGCTTCGGAATGAGCGGAGCCTGGACCTTTCAGGACATAGGCAAAGACGACGCCGCCGCGGTAGGGTTCGCCGAAAAGCTTTACGGCGACGACGGTATGAGGCTCGACGTGGTGCGCTACAACGTCGGCGCGGGCACGAAAGAGCTTGAAAACGGCTACGAGGACGGCGCGACCCGCGCGACCGAAAGTTTTTTTATAGCCGAAAACTATAATTCGCCCGCGTCCTTTTCCGACCCCGAAAATTACGATTTCACGCGCGACGCCGCCGCGTTGAACGTGCTTGACAAGTGCCTCGATACGGGAAACGTCCGAACGGTGGTGCTGTTTGCAAATTCGCCGCACTATCTTTTGACGCGCAACAAAAAGGGCAACGCGGACAGAGAATACGAAAGCAACCTTCTGCGCGAAAATTATTCGGCTTTTGCGGACTATATGCTGATAATCGCCGATTTTTTCCGCGAAAAATTCTCGGCGCTTGAAAATCCGCCCGAAATTTACATAAGCCCCGTAAACGAGCCGCAGTGGAAGTGGGGAGGCGAATACGCCACTCAGGAGGGTTGCCATTTCGAGCCCGCCGAACTCGCCGAATTTTACGACGTGTTCTACACGCGGCTTTGCGCCTACAACAAAGAAACGGGCGCGGATATAAAGCCCGACTTTTTCGAAAGCGGAAATTACGGCGTGACGGGGCTTTCGAAGTCGCATTTTGCCGAATATATTGCCGAATTTTCGCGCTACGATTTCTTTTCCGAACTCGGGCATCTGTCGGTTCATTCCTACGGCGCGAACAACGGCAGACTTTACCGAAGTCAGTTCAACACCTATATGAAGACCCGCCTGCCCGATCTTAAAGTGCATATGAGCGAATACTGCGTTATGCAGGGCGGGCTGGACGAAAGTATAGATATGGGCATATACACCGCGGGCGTGATGATGAAAGACCTTACGATGATTTCCGCCTCGCAGTGGTGCTGGTGGCTGGGCGCGGCGACCTGCGGCGAGGGCAACGGCGGTTGGTACGAAGACGGTCTTTTGTACTATACCGCGGACGACGGGTACTCGTTTTTTACCACCAAACGCTATTTTACTCTGTCGCAGTTCACCCGCTATATCTCGGCGGGCGACGTGCGCATAAAGGCGCGGACGAACGATATCAACGGTCTTGACGGAATGGAGGTCTGCGCTTTCGAAAAGCCCGACAAAAGCGTTTCGGTAGTGCTTATAAACCACCGTTCGCGCACGCGGAAACTAAAACTTCCCAAAGGCTTTCGCATAGCCGAAGCTTCCGTAACCGACGCCGACCGCAATCTCGCCGACCTTTCCGCGCAGAATCTGAAAATTCCCGCAAACTGCGTTTTATCGTTGCGGCTTGTAAAAGAGTAATGCCCGCACGGTAAAAAACTGTATTTTGTCATAAAAAATTATTACAAAATCGCCCCGTTTGATTGCATAGGGGCGATTTTTATGCTATAATGGGCGAAGAGAGGAAGCAATTATGAAAAAATTTATCAAAGCGCTGACTTTGGGGGTCGCAACGGCGGTCCTCGGCGGCGCAGCCGCTTTTTCCGCGGCTTGTACAAAACTGCAAACCAATTTCCTGAAAGGTAAAACCGACGCATACAATACCGCTCCCGTTCAGGAAGCTTATTACGAAGACCTTTCCGCCGCGGCGATTGCGGAGTGGAAAGCGGACGGAGCAAAAGCCCCCGAAACGGCGGGCAAACTTTGGGCGCTCGCTTGCTATAACGAAAGATACCTCGAAAAGTTCTGCTATTTTCTCGACCAGGACGGCACCACGAAAGTAGGCGGCGGCGACTCGCACGCGATAAAGCAGGAATATTATCTCCGTTGGAACGAAACAAGCGACCACTGCGGCTACCGCTATCATTACACCATAAAAGAAGTGGAAAGTATGACGGGTATTCTCGCGGGGCTCAAATCGGCGTTCGAGGACGCTACCTTGCGCGTTTCGGTTGATACCAACGTATTCTACCGTTACAGAGGCGACGACAAGGATATAAAGATGGGCGAAGACGGTATCCTTACGGTGGACTGGCACGAGGGCGAAGATTGGGGCAAAGTGGAAGAGGACAATAAAATGGTCAAATCCGAGGAAATCCCCACGCTCGAAGGAATAGAGGAAGATATCGGCGAATCGGTAATAGGCAAGGACAATAACAACAACGTAACCATTCACGGCAATATAAACACGCTCGCCGAAAATATAGTAAAAAGCGCCGAAATAACCGAAAATACCGACGGTTCGTATTCGGTTACTATGGTAATAGACAACGAGGTTGCGAACGCGGACGAAGCTTCGCTTAAAATGCTGCGCAACGCCAACAGTTCGGGCGACTGCAAGTGGAAAGCGGACGGCGACGATACGGGGCTTAAAATAGACTTTACGGTCTGGGCGAACGGACTTATGAAGGAGTACACGATAGACGAAAGCTGGAAAGGCAAAATAAGCGGCTTTTCGGGTTCGGTAGACAGCGTAACAGTGGTTAAATACAGCTATGCGGACTCGGATACGGACGTTACCGAAATCGTGAAGTGGAATAATAAAAACGTAAAAGACGCGGGCGACATAACGTGGTTCTATACCCTTACAAAGCTTGAAAAAACGCTGTTCATAGTAGGGCTTACGGTAGGTCCCGTTCTGGTAGCGGGCGTAACGCTTATGTGCGTATTCATTCCCCGCGCGAAAAAGAAGAAAAAGCTTAAAGCTGCGGCGGCGGAAAACTCCGCCGAAACAACCGAAGAGGTTGAAGAGGTCGAAGCGGTCGAAGAAATGCCGCAATCTCCCGATAAAAAGGACGGCTCGGAAGAATAATACAACGTAATCAACGCGCCCGCGGGTCGGCCGACCCGCGGGCGCGTATTTTAAGAAAAAGCGCGCCGCGCGCGTATATAATTCGCTGTTGACAACGCGGGCGTATTCTGTTAAAATATCCGAAAGGGGGAAAGGAATATGGAAGACGACGAGGAATATTCCTATAAAAAATACGCCGCGGGCACCGAAAAGCTTATAACGGAAGAACACGAAATAACCTACGGCGGCGACGACGAAGAGTATTCGTACACATCGTATGCGGACGACGGCGCGGCGGCCGCCGAAGAGGAAAAACCGACGGCGTTCGGGGATTACATAGTCGAGGAATTTTCCGCCGAAACCACTATGCCCAAGCTTGCGAAGTTCACGCGCATACCCGCGTCGGTCGTAACCTACGCTTTCGTCGTGATTTACGCGGTAGTCGGGGTTCTGTGCGTGGCTGTTACCCACCAAGTCATAGATTATCTGCCGTATATCGTCGCGGGAATGATGATAATAATAGGCGTGGTGCGCTTTATACTCGCCCTTTCGAAGCGCGAGTACCGCACGCTTAAAACCAACCGCACGGCGACCTCGCTTATAGTCGCCGCTTTGGGCGTTATGCTGCTTGTCCAGAAAATCGACCCGAACAACGACCCGATAATCTTTATTTCGATAGTCTGGGGTATTCTGGGACTTTTCGAGGGTGCGCACGCTTTCAACCACGCGCTTAAAAGAATTTCGAACGGCGAGCGGTGCGTATACTACCTTGTAAAAGGCATTATCGAGTGCATAGTCGCGTTCTATCTGCTTTGGGACCCCGCCGACGCCGCCGCGCACGAAATGCATATTATAGTTTTCGGCGCGCAGCTTATATTCGACGCGGTTACGATGATACCGCCCGTAAAAGCTTTCCTTGCAATGAAGTAGGTGAACAATGTCAAAACTCGAACTTATGAAACTTTCCGAAGCGTTCGACGGCGAGTTCGACCCCGCCGACTTTTCGCCCGAAGAACTTTCGCTCCTTCTCGGGCGCATAGAAGAGGGGGATACCCCCGAAACAATCAGAAAAAAGTACTTCGAATTTTACGACGACGTAAAGGACCGCACGCTTGAAAAACACAAGTGGTCGGACTGAATTGAAAAACCGCCGCGGCAGTTTGCCGCGGCGGTAAAATTTTTAAGTTACATAACCACAATGTTGTTCTTTTCGAACAGCTCTTTGTATTCCTTGGGGAAGTGGTCGTCGGTTATAAGCACGTCTATGTCGTCGAGGCGGGCGAAAGTGTAGGGGTTTATCTTGCCTATCTTCGAGCTGTCGAGCATCATATATACGTTGCGCGCCTTTTTGAAAACGCTTTTCAAAAGGTCGCTTTCGACCATACTGTTGCAGGAAAAGCCCTGTTCTATGGTAAACGCCGTCGCCGAAACTATCGCTATTTCGAAGTTGGTAAGTTCGAAGTAATCTTTCGAGGCGGGCGAGGAGGTCGAAAGGTTGTCTTTCATAAGCTGTCCGCCGACTACGGTTATGTCGGGGTGCTTTTTCTGGGCGAGTTCCATAGCTACCGCGATGCCGTTTGTGAAGATGTTGCACTTGATATCGGGCAGTTCTTTCGAAAGATACATTGCGGTCGTGCCGCCGTCTATAAACACGCTCGAACCCTCGTCGATAAGGTTCGCCGCTTTCTGCGCTATCACTATCTTCGCGTCGGTGTTTATTGTGGTCTTTTTGGTGTAGGCTTCGCCCGAAACCTTCTGCACCTCTTTAACCGACATTGCGCCGCCGCGTATTCTTATTATTCTTCCGTCCTCTTCAAGCTGAAAAAGGTCGCGGCGAAGCGTCATCTGCGATACGCTCGGGAATACTTCTTCAAGCTGTTCAAGGGTCATTTTGCCGCGTTTGTCGAGTATTTCGGCAATTTCTTCTATTCTTTCCCTCTTCATAACATAAAACCCCCGTGTGAATTTTTAACACAATGAAATGGTATCGCATTTATTGTAATATAATATAACAGGTTTGTCAAACATTTTATTACAGATTTTAACAAATTCTCCGTCGATTTGTGAAAAAATTACAAAAAAATCAATATCTCGCGCCCTCGGCGACCGCCTTTGAAAATTTAATTGCTTTTTTTCGGTCTATACTATATAATAAACGGGGAGGGGAGAGAATATGAAAAGCGTTCTGATTATCGGTATAGGACGGCTGGGCGGACACCTTGCCGAAAGAATGAGATACCTCGGCAACGACGTCACGCTGCTCGATATAAACCCCCAGCGCATAAACAAATACCGCGCGCGCTTCCCCAAGGCGTCGAGCTGCGATTATTCGAGCGAAGAGGTGTTGCGCTGTCTTGACATACCCTCGTTCGATATCTGCTTTGTAACGATAGGCAGCGACTTCGAGGCGAGTATGATATGCACAAGCCTTTTGAAAAAGCTGGGCGCGAAATACGTCGCGGCGAGGGCGAGGGACGAAATACAGTTCGACCTGCTTACCAAAATCGGCGCGGACGAAATTATCTATTCGGACGGCGAAATCGCAGACAGGCTTGCGGTAAGGCATAATTCCGACAAAGTTCTGGACTATATCGGGCTTACGGACGGGTTTGCGATTTTCGAACTTCCCGTCAATCCCGATTGGGTGGGCAAGACGATAGAAGAAATAGGCGTAAGGCGGCAGTTCAAAATAAACGTAATAGCCGTAAAAAGCGGCGAAGCGCTTAATCCCGACCCTATGCCCGATTACAAATTCAAAGCGGGCGATATAATCTGGGTGATAGGCAAAAGCAACGATATTTACAAAATCCCCTGATTTTCGGTTGCGTTTTGGCAAGTTATCGTATATAATAGTTAAAAATTCAATGCCGAATGGCGGAAAAACTTATTTTCGGACTTACAGAGAGCGCGCGGCGGTGGAAAGCGCGCGGGACGGAATAAGGTATGCGCCGCCCGAGAAATCAAGGCACGGGTTAATCCCCGCGGCGTATCCCCGTAGGATATAAACGAGGTCCGAAAGGACGAAGTAAAGTGGAACAGCGGTTCGCGCCGCCTTTACAGTTGCTGTAAAGGCGGCGCGCGGTTTTTATTATGTTTTTCAAAAGATTGAGAATGGACATAGCGGCGGCTAAAAAGTATGACCCCGCCGCGCGGAATAAATTCGAGATATGGCTGACATACTCGGGCGTGCGCGCTCTTTCGTGGCACCGTTTCGCAAGCAGGCTTTATAAAATGCACTTAAAACTGCTTGCGAGAATGGCTTCGCAGTGGGCGAAATTCCGCACGGGCATCGAAATTCATCCCGCGGCGAAAATCGCCCCCGGGGTGTTTATCGACCACGGACAGGGCGTAGTCATAGGCGAAACCGCGGAAGTGGGCACGGGCACCGTGCTGTATCAGGGTTGCACCCTCGGCGGCACGGGCAAAGAAACGGGCAAACGCCACCCCACCGTGGGCGAATACTGCGTAATCTCGGCGGGAGCCAAAGTCCTCGGCAATATCAAGGTGGGCGACCACGCGAAAGTGGGCGCGGGCGCGGTAGTGCTCCGCGACGTCCCGCCCTATGCCACGGTAGTGGGCGTGCCCGCGCGCGTTGTGCGCATAGACGGCAGTAAAGAGGGCGTAGACCTCTATCAGGAAAAGGAAGACCCCTATCTTGAAGAAATCTGCGCTCTGCGCGAGCGCGTGTTCGCGCTCGAAAGCGAGGTTGAAAACCTTAAAAGCGGCAGGGCGGCGGAAGAGGACGGAGAAAAATAATGCTTATATATAATACGCTTACAAGGCGCAAGGAAGAATTTTCGCCGAGGGAAGAGGGAAAGGTAAAAATGTACGCGTGCGGCATAACCGTATCGGGCGAGCCGCATATAGGTCACGGATTTCAGGCGCTTATATACGATATAATGCGCAAATTCCTCGAAAAGTCGGGTTACGACGTGACCTACGCCCGCAATTATACGGACGTTGACGACAAAATAATCGCGAAATCGCGCGAGGCGGGAGTTCCCGCCGACGTTTACGCCGCCGATATGATAAAGCATATAAACAAGGTAATGGCGGACTTCGGCGTGGACGACCCCACCCTCTGGCTCAAAGCCACCGAAAATATAGATAACATACAGGACTTCATACAAAAGCTTATACAAAAGGGTCACGCGTACGCCGCGCCCTCGGGCAACGTGTATTTCGCGGTCGATACCTTTAAAAGGTACGGCGCGCTTTCGAACCGCTCGGTCGAAGATATGCTCGACGGCGTTCGCGTCGAAAACGCGGACGAAAAGCGCAACCCCGCCGACTTCGCGCTGTGGAAAGCGGCTAAAGAGGGCGAAATAAGCTGGCGTTCGCCGTGGGGCGACGGCCGCCCCGGCTGGCATATAGAATGTTCGGCGATGAACCGCGCGGCGTTCGGCGACCAGATAGACATTCACGGCGGCGGGCGCGACCTTATATTCCCCCACCACGAAAACGAAATCGCGCAGACCGAAAGTCTGACGGGTAAGCAGTTCGCAAAGTATTGGACGCACAACGGGCTTATCAAAGTCAACGGGCAGAAGATGTCAAAAAGCCTCGGCAACAGCCTTTTATTGGAGGACTTGCTTAAAAAATTCACAGCCGAGGCGATAAAATTCGCGCTGCTCGAAACCAACTACCGCAACGACGTGAACATAACCGACAACCTCTTCCCCGAAGCCGAAAGGCACCTCGGCAGTTTCTACGCCGTGATAAAAAAGGTGGAGGACGGCTACGGCAAGGGCGTTGCGGGCAATAAAAAGATAGACGACGACTTTAACGCCGATATGTCCGACGACTTCAATACCGCGCTTGCGCTTTCAAGGCTTTTCGGGCTGTTCAAAGCCGCTTCGGCAAAGGCGGACGCGGGCGACAAAAGCTGCGCCGACGATATAATGCAGATAAGAAAAACCTATTCGCTTTTGGGGCTTTTCAGAATGGAGGCGGACGACTATTTTGCCGAAACGGCTGCAAAGAACGCCTTTTCCGCGCCCGACGGAGTGAAAAAGCTCGCCGAAGAAAGGTGGCAGGCGAAAAAAGACAGAGATTGGGCGAAAGCCGACAGCCTGCGCGCGGAAATCGAAGCGCTCGGCTATACCGTAAAAGATTCGAAAGACGGCTATACTATATCTTTAAAATAAATAAGGTGTTAATATGAAAAAACTTACAAGCGAAAGTTTACGCAAGATGTATCTCGACTTTTTCGAAAGCAAAGCTCACGCGGTAATACCGTCCGCGTCGCTCATACCCGAAAACGACCCCACGGTGCTGTTCACCACGGCGGGAATGCACCCGCTCGTGCCCTATCTTCTCGGCGAAAAGCACCCCGCGGGCAAAAGACTTTGCGACGTGCAGAAATGCGTGCGCACGGGCGATATAGACGAGGTGGGCGACAGCTCGCACTGTACTTTCTTCGAAATGCTGGGCAATTGGTCGTTGGGCGATTACTTCAAGGAAGAGATGATTCCTTGGTCGTTCGAATTTCTCACCGACGAAAAATACCTCGGCATACCCGTTGAAGATATAGCGATAACCTGTTTTGCGGGCGACGACGACTGCCCCCGCGACTTTCAGAGCGCGGAGCTTTGGAAAAAATGCGGCATACCCGAAAATCACATATTTTTCCTGCCCAAATCGGGCAATTGGTGGGGACCCGCGGGGACTACGGGTCCGTGCGGTCCCGATACCGAAATGCATATAATCCGCAACCGCACCGAGGCGGACAAGCTTTCTTGCGACGAATTCGACAAGGCGCCCGCGGGCGTGTTCCTCGAAATTTGGAACGACGTGTTTATGCAGTACAACAAAAACGAGGCGGGCAAGTACGAGCCTTTGAAACAGCGTAACGTCGATACGGGAATGGGGCTTGAACGCACGCTGTGCATTTTAAACGGCAAAGACAGTGTATACGAAACCGATATTTTCGAGGGCGCGATAGCCGAAATCGAGCGGCTTACGGGTAAAAAGTACTCGGAGGGCGGCGAGGTGCAAAAGGCGTTCAGGGTGATATTGGACCACGTCCGCACCGCTACGTTTATGCTCGGCGACCAAAGGGGAATCACCCCCTCGAACACCGACCAGGGCTACATTCTGCGCAGAATTATCCGCCGCGCCGTGCGCTACGGCAGAAATATAGGTCTTGTTCAGGGCGGGCTTAAAACCATAGCCCGCACAATCGTCGCAAAATACAGGGACGTTTACCCCGAATTGCAGGCGAACGAAGACAAAATTTACGACGAACTCGAAAAGGAAGAAAACAAATTTTCACGCACTCTCCGCGAGGGCTTGAAAGAGTTCGAAAAAGTCGCCGCCTCGCTTACGGGAAAGGTAATTGACGGCGTTACGGCTTTCCACCTTTACGACACCTACGGCTTCCCCGTGGAAATCACCGCCGAAATGGCGCGCGAAAAGGGGCTTTCGGTAGACGTCGCGGGTTATAACGCGGCGTACGCCGAGCATCAGGAAAAGAGCAGGGCGGGGAGCGAACAGAAGTTCGCCTGCGGACTTGCCGACCATAAAGAGGAAACCACGAAACTGCACACGGCGACCCACCTTTTGCACGCCGCGCTCAAAAAAGTATGCTCGCCCGACGTGGAACAGCGCGGAAGCAACATAACCGAAGAAAGACTGCGTTTCGACTTCAATTTTTCGCGCAAGCTTACGCCCGAGGAAGTGGCGGAGGTCGAAAATCTTGTAAACGGTCAGATAGCGGCGGACGTGCCCGTCGTTATGGAAGAAATGAGCCTTGACGAGGCGAAAAAGCAGGGCTTTACGGGGCTTTTCGAAAGCAAGTACGGCGAAAGGGTCAAAACTTATTCGATAGGCGACTTTTCGCGCGAGATATGCGGCGGCCCGCACGCGGCGCGCACGGGCGAGCTGGGCGTATTCAAAATCGTCAAGCAGGAAAACGTTTCCGCGGGAGTGAAAAGAATAAAAGCGGTGCTTATAAAAAAATGACCGAAATTAATTAAATAGCGTCGATTTTGCGCCCATTTTGCCCGAAAGCGGGCAAAATGGGCGCGTTTTTTGCCGCCTTTAAAAATAATAACGAATTTTGAAAAAACTTTGAAAACGCAATACAAAACAGCTTGACAGAAATTTTATAAAATAATAAAATAAGTTTACATCAGAAGTTCGGGACGGAAATTCCGATTGATTTAAGTAGAATCCGGACAAGGAGAAGACAATGAAAACCTACATGGCAAAGCCCGAAAGTGTTGAAAGAAAGTGGTACGTTGTTGACGCCGCGGGCATACCCCTCGGCAGGCTTGCCTCTAAAGTCGCCGCTGTACTCCGCGGCAAAAATAAGCCCACGTTCACCCCGAACGTCGATACGGGCGATTTCGTTATCGTTATAAATTCGGACAAGGTCGTGCTTACGGGCAAAAAACTTGACGATAAGTTTTACAGATATCATACCGGTTATATCGGCGGGCTCAAAGAAATATCTTATAAAAAAATGCTCGCCGAAAAAAGCGACCTCGCCGTATATGAAGCGGTCAGGGGAATGCTTCCCAAAAATTCTTTGGGCAGAGATATGATAAAAAAATTGCGCGTATACAAGGGCGCGGAACACAACCACGCGGCGCAGAAGCCCGAAGAGCTTAAATTATTTTAAAAGAGGTTTGGTATGGCAAAGGCTAATATAAAAAAGAAGTTACAGTTCTGGGGCACCGGCAGACGTAAAAAGGCGATCGCACGCGTTCGTCTTATTCCCGCAGGCACGGGCGTTATTCAGATTAACGAAAGGGCTTTTGAAGATTACTTCCCGCAGTCCGTTTTGCAGTACGTCGTAAAACAGCCCCTCGCGCTTCTCGGCGTCGAGGCTAAATACGACGTAATAGTAAACGTCTACGGCGGCGGCTATACCGGTCAGGCGGGCGCTATCCGCCTCGGCATCGCCCGCGCGCTTTTGCAGGCGGAAGAAGGCAGCCGCGCCGCTTTGAAAAAAGAAGGCTTCCTTACCCGCGACCCCCGCGTAAAGGAAAGAAAGAAGTACGGCTTGAAAAAGGCTCGCCGCGCTCCCCAATTCTCGAAGAGATAATCTTAAAAAATACGGACGGAGTTTTGCTCCGTCCTTTTTTTATGCCCTTTTGCCTTTTGCCGCGCCGCAGATTTTGTTTTCGCCGTTCGCCAACCGCGCCGCAAGCCGCGCCGCCCCGCCGACCGCCCTTTTGCCGTTCGAAAGAATATGTTATATTTCCGTATATATATAAAATCTTTGATTTTTCCGTATTGCCGTGTTATAATAAATTCAGCGTAAAAATTTTATTGCGGCGGTAAAGGCGGCGATAAAATAACGACAAACAAAAGGAAGTATAAAAAGTGAAAAAAGTTTTAACGACATTCGTATCGCTTTTAATCGCTTGTTCCGTCGGGCTTACCGCTCTGTTCGGTTGCTCGAAGAAAGATAAAAGCGAAGACTACACGCAGATTTCCGCGACTTCCGTCGCGTACAGCGCCGACGGCAAGTACACCACCGAAGTTACGGGCGCGGACTTTTCCGGCGTTTCCAAGGACGACGTAAAGGTATATTACACCGTTTTAGACGAACAAGGCTATCAAACCGCGCTTGACGAAAACGCAGGGGCGGAAGAAATCACCGAAAGCACAGCCCCCGAACCCGGCAAGCTCGAAGTTGTAGACGAAATTCCCGCTGACGACGGGGGGGGGTGGACTATTCCGAATACCTTCAATCTAAACAGGCTCAGATAACCGATTTTTCGGCAACTTCCTCTGTAATGTCGGTATCGTTCACCGACCCCGACGCGGGCGAAAATATGACGAACGGCTACACCGTCGTCATAGAAAACAAAAAGCTGGCGGGCAGCGTTGACGTGGAATTTGAAGAACATTCCCTTGTTTGCGAAACGCCGTACGTGCTTTCGACGGATAGCGACTTTAAAATAACCTTGAAGTTGGACGGCAAAATAACGGCGTTGACCAAAGACGACGTATCCCTTAACGGCTCGTTCAAGGGTTTGGACGTTGACAATGTGACCTTCGCGAACGTATCGGACGGCGCGAACGTCACTTTACAGCTTTCGGGCGAGCTTGTAAAAGACGAAACGGCGAACATATATACGGACGGCGTTGTATACCTTTCGGCAAACGCCATTAAAAACGCCAACGAGGCGGTTTCCGCCCAAGTTCCCGTCGAAACGCTTTCGGCGTATTTTATCGGCGAACAGCTTAAAAAGGACAGCAACGGCTTATTCACACTGCCCCTCGTGCTTATAGATTGCGGCGAAGTTTCCGCAAAAACGCTTAATAAAGAAGATATAAAATTTTATAAAACGACCGTCAGCGGCGACGGAAATTCGGCGCAGGTAGTGGAAGGGCTTGCCGATATCGGCGTTTCCGACGTGAAGCCCGGCGATACAGATACCCAAGCTCTGCTTACCTTAAATATAACGGGCGCAGACGACAGAAACGAAGCCGCCGCCGCATTGAACGGAACAACCGTAAAGATAGGCGACTTCGGGTTCACCGCCAACGTCGCGCCCGCTTCGTTCTACCCCGTGTTCGACTACGTAACAAAAAGCGGCGACAACTTCGAATTTACCCTCGAACTGTACGCCCATTCGGGCGCGTTCAAAAGCGGTCTTGCCGCAACCGATATCGGCTTTGCGGGCGGCTTTGCGGGCGCAACCGATACTGCGGTTTCGAACGCGACCGACTCCACTGCCGAGCTTAAATTCAAAATTCCCGCAAACGGCGCCGACGTAGACGATTTGAATATCGACGGCACGGTTATTTTAAAGGCGGGCGCGCTTAAAAATATGTGGGGCGACGCGTCCACGGAAGACGTTCAAAACGCGCGCAATTACTCGCAGGACAGTATGGGCAAATACACCTTGCTCGGAAGCGGCGACGTTGCAATTTTAAAAGACATTGTCGGCGGTTTCGGCAACACCACTGCGGGAACGGTAGCTGCCGTCGCCTCGGGCGCGGCTTCGGCGGGAACTGCGATATTGACCATTTTGGACATAACGGGAATTATGCCCAACAAGACCTCGCAGACCCTCACCCTTTTAAAAGAGGTCAACGAAAAAATAAATTCCATACAAGACCAGCTCAACAGACAATCCGCGCTTATGCAGGATATACAAAGGTCTATATACGATTCCGATTTGTCCTCGTTCGATACGCAGATTGCAAACCTCAACACCCTTAACAACATAGTTTCGGGCTTCCTTGCAACCGCCGCCAAAGATTCGTCTTTAAATTTGGACGCGTTCCCTTTAAGCGAAACAGAGCTAAAACAGTTGCAGGTCAAAGAAAAGGATAGCACGGTAAGATATAAATATAAAGACGACGGCTTGACGGCGGAGCAGACCGCGGCTTTGAAAGAGTACACCTCCGACCTCGTGCAGGCGGTACTGACCGCCGAAAAAGACGGCAAACCCGCATACAGGGGCTTTGAAGATTCGTTTAAACAGCTTAACAGCACCTACCGCAACGTAATGGCTCAACTGACAAAGACCAACGACCAAAACCCTATGGCGGTTTTCGATAAGCTTTGCTCGTATACCTTTAATTTCAGCACAAGCGCGTACGGCACCCGCTACGCGCAGAGATTGAACATTGCCAACGCAGTTGAAAGGGCTTTGGATAATATCGCCCTCTATTACGGTTGCGATAGCAATAACTCCGTTTTCAAATCGGCAGCCGACTCGTATGACGCGTTTTTAAAGCTTATTAACGACGATTCTTCGAAATACGAAGGCAAAATAGGTAATTTTGCCGTGGTGCAGAAAACCTATAAATGGAACGAAAATCCCACCACCTATAGCTATATATTAAACAGAGATGTTTTCCTCTCCGATAAAGATATATATGAAGAAAATAATAAGTGGTGGTCTGAACAAATCAGATATCCTTATTTCGTCGGCGTATATTGGGGCTATTACAATAATTACGCGTTTTATAGTGACGGTTATAATTACACCGACGACCAAATTCAGGAGTTCGTGCGCAGAATGAACGGCAGAACGTTGAAGGAAGAGCTCGAACTTGCGGGCTTCACGGGCACAATTACCGAAGCGGGATTTATTTTCAAAGCTTGGACGAAAGACGACGGCGAATACAGATGGTGGCAAGCAAGATATGCCAACAAGTATTATGCTATCGTAATAAAGCTCAACAGCAATAAAGCG
The DNA here is from genome assembly GCA_947624005.1 of uncultured Clostridia bacterium. Lineage (GTDB taxonomy): Bacteria > Bacillota > Clostridia > Christensenellales > Borkfalkiaceae > Coproplasma. The sequence goes on along the minus strand of CANQHV010000011.1, from coordinate 18,013 downwards.
GAGCAAATAACGCGCGCGGAAGAAGTCGGCGGCACTTTCCTTTCAAAACCCAACAAATTATATATCTTGCCTGCATTCTGGTACTCACCTTGGCGAAAATAAAAGCAAAACCGCCGCGGGCGTCCGAAAAGGACGCCCGCGCTTTATTAAATTGTCTTGCGCCCGCTTGCCTTGAAAGGGAAGTTATTCCCCGCTTATGCGGGTTTGTGTAGTTAATTTAAGGTGCAATCAGACAAAATATATCATTTTGTTGTTTATTTATAACAATTAGGGACAATGCGGCGCAAATAATCGGGAATAAAAATTTAATTTGTCACATTTTGTCGCCGCCGCATAAAACGTTTGCCCGCATACGCCGCGGGTGATATGATATATAAGCTTGAAGCGGAGTTCCGCTTTTAAGACTTTATAAAGGAGGTTATGATATGAAAAAGTACCTTAAAGTTATTATTCCCGTCATAGCCGTCGTATTCGGACTTATCGCGGCGTTTATGATTTTCGCGCCCGCAAGCGTTACGAAAATCGGCGATATTTCCACAAAGGGTTCGGATATAGCTTTCGGCAACGAAAAGCTCGGACTTGCGGCGTCTGCGTACATACTTGCTTTTCTTTTGACTCTTTTGGGCGCGGCGTTTGCGGTTGTCGCAATCTTCGGCGCAATGGGAAAATTGGGTAAAGTCGGCAAAATCGCGCCGATTATCGCGGCGGTTCTGTTTATTGTCGGCGGAATTTTCTTCTTCCTGCCTTCCGAACTTGTCACCGCTACAGACCAAGCCATTTTGCTTTACGGCGGCAAAGCGGACGTGTTCCGCGACGCGATGAAGAAAGCAAACGACATAGGCGCTGGCGCAATCGTCGGCGGCGTGTTCGCGATTATTTCCGCAATCGCTTCGGTTGTTTCGTTCTTCTTTGCGAAAAAAGCGTAATCAATTAAGCTTTATTCTGCGCCCCGCGTTTTGCGCGGGGCGCAGTTTTTTGCGCTCGCCGCCCGCTCGGACGGGGCTTTTTATACTGTTTTGCGTTATCCGTTGAAATATCCCCTAACATTTAATGATAAAATATGACAAATTTGCGTTTTGTCATAAAAATATATGATAAAGTTGCCCTATTAAATATTAAATGGTATAATAGGTCTTGCTTAACGGGGGAGAAAATCCCGCGTTCGGACAAAAAAAAGGAGAGTAAAAAAACAAATGAAGCTTAATTTAAGTAAGATTCTCGCCGTTGCGGCGGCTGTTTTGGGTTTGATTGCAATACTTATGATGTTTGCGCCCATGGCGGTTTCCGAATCGGTTGTCGGGAAGACGGAGTACACGGGTCTGAACACCATTTTCGGCGCGAAGTACAAGTCGGAAGTTCTCGGACAGACAATCGAAACCGAAGTGTTCAAATTTTCGTTCGTAAACTTCCTGCCCCTTATTCTGGCGTTGGTCGGTTTGGTTTGCTCGGTTATGGCAATCCTCGGCAAGGGCGGAAAGGTAGTTTCCGTCGTAGGGGCGGTTGCATATCTTGCGGCGGGCATAATTTTCTTCTGTGCCGTTCAGGGCGTCGTATTTGCGGGCGAACCTTCCAAAGAAATGGTAAAAGAACTCAAAAAAGCTTTGGATTTGGGCGCGGGCGCAATAGTCGCGGGAATTTTCTCGGTTATTTCCGCAATCGCTTCGGCGGCGGGTTGTTTGCTTGCCAAAAAGGCTTAAAAAAATTCAAAAAAATGCGGCGCGGCGATTTAGCCTTGCCGCATTTTTTTGCTTTTTACGTTTACCAAAAGGCTTTTCTGGCGGAAATTGTGCGTAAAAAGGCGAAATATTTTTTCAGAATACGAAAAAAAGTTTCACCGCGCTATTGCTTTTTCGGCGGTTTTATATTATAATAAAAAAGTAAGCGGGTAAAAATCCGCATATACCGAAAATCATTTTTAAGGGGATTAAATTATGAAAAACGTAATAGTGGGACAGTCCGGCGGACCCACCTCCGTAATCAACTCCAGCCTTTTGGGCGTTTTCAAAACCGCAAAAGACAGGGGCGCGGACATTGTTTACGGAATGGTGCACGGCATCAAAGGACTTCTCGACAGGGACGTCGTAGACCTTTCTCAACGCATCAAGACCGATTTGGATATGGACTTATTGAAAAGAACTCCCTCATCGTTTTTGGGGTCCTGCCGTTATAAACTGCCCGATATCGTCGGCAACGAAAAGACGTACGAGCAGATTTTCGCAACCCTTAAAGAACTCGAAATATACGCGTTCTTCTATATCGGCGGCAACGATTCGATGGACACCATCAAAAAGCTTTCCGACTACGGCGCGCAGGTAAACAGCCCCATACGCTTTGTGGGCGTTCCCAAAACCATCGACAACGACCTTGCCATAACCGACCATACTCCCGGCTACGGCAGCGCGGCGAAGTACATAGCCGCAACCACCAAAGAAATCATACGCGACGGTCTTGTTTACGACTACCCCGTAGTTTCGGTAATCGAAGTAATGGGCCGTAACGCGGGCTGGCTTACCGCCGCAACCGCGCTTGCAAAGGGCGAGGACTGCGAGGGCGTAGACCAGATTTATCTTCCCGAAGTCGTGTTCGACGTGGATAAATTCCTTAAACAGATGGGCGATTTGTTAAAGCAGAACCGCTCGGTCGTAGTCGCCGTTTCCGAGGGCGTAAAAGTCGCCGACGGCAGATACGTATGCGAACTTTCCGACCACGTGGACTACGTAGACGCGTTCGGTCATAAACAGCTTGCGGGCACCGCGAGATTCCTTGCGGGCAAGGTAGCCGAAAAGTACGGCGTCAAGACGAGGGCTATCGAGCTTTCGAGCTTGCAGCGTTGCGCGGCGCACATAACCTCGCGCATAGACGTCACCGAAGCTTACAACTCGGGCGGCGCGGCTGTAAAGGCGGCGTTCGAGGGACAGACGGGTCAGTGTATCACGTTGAAAAGGGTTTCGGACGACCCCTATATGTGCATAACCGAGCCTGCGGACGTACACTTTATCGCGAACGTCGAAAAGAAAGTGCCTCTCGAATGGATAACCGACGACGGCACCAACGTAAAGCCCGAGCTTGTGCATTACATTCACCCGTTGATTCAGTCCGAAATTTCGCCCCTTTGGGTAGACGGACTTCCCAGACACATACGTCTGCACGTCAAATCGACAATCAAAAAGTAATTCCGAAAGCCCGCCGCGACCGCGGCGGGTTTTGTTTTGCGCGCGTTTCAGCGCCGCTTTATTCTGTTCGAAATCTCTTCGTGCCGCTCTAAAATTTTCTGCATAAAATTGTAACTTCCGTTTTCGGCGGGAGTTTGCGGCTCGAAATACGGCGGGGCGGAGGAGGGAGGAGAGTCAGTCTTTTCCGCGTTCGGGCTTTGCCCGTCGCCCTGCGCCGTACCGCCGCCGAGCGCGCCTATGGCTTTAAGTAGATTCAAAAGTGCGAATTTTTCCGTAGCAATTGCCTCCTTGCGTATTTTTTTGCTAAAATAAAGGCGTTTTTTATTGATTAAAGTTTACGTTTGGTATATAATTGAAAACGGAGTTTTTTAAATATGCGCAAAGGTTTCACTAAAATTATATGCTTAATCGCCGTAGTAATTTTCGCATGCTTTGCGTGCGTAGTTTCGGCGTGTTCGAAAGATTTCAAAGCCGACCCGCTTTCGGGCGATACCTCGGGCGAGGTAACTTCGAACGGCGGCTTTGCGGCAGGTAAAGGCGACTATATCTACTTTATCAACGGCGACGAAGAAAACACCGCCGACAACAGTTGGGGAGTTCCCGTAAAGGGCACGATTATGCGTATAAGCCGTTCCGACCTCGCCGCGCGCAACTATTCCTCGGTTCAGACGGTAGTTCCCCTTATAGCGTATTCGGGCAACAGCAACGGCGGTCTGTTCATATACGGCGACTATATTTACTACACTTCACCCTCGACCACGCGCGACTCCGACGGTAACGTAAACCGCACGTCGCTCGACTTCCGCCGCACAAAACTCGACGGCACGGGCACGTCCTCGTCGCCCATAGCGACCAGCACAAACAGTTCGGTCGAATATACCTTTACCGAGGTGGGCGATACGGTATATCTTATGTACGTCGCCACGTCCGAGGACCTTTACGGCACGGGCACGTCCGTAAGCAACCTTCATTCGGTAAACTGCGAAACGGGCGAAAACACCTTGCTTGCCTACGACGTGCAGTCGGTTGTTTTCGATACCGAAAACCGCTCGAACGCCCGCGCTTACTACACTATGAACGTACCCAAACTCAGCGAGGGCGGGGAAGAAACCGCGTATAATCAGGTTTACTGCGTAACCGCGGACGAAACCGTTCAGAACGAATACGACTTTTCCGAGGTTGACGGTTACGACGCCGAAAAGGACCCCGTGTATTTAAACTGCGGCGACCTTATACTCGACGGCAGAGGCGCGGTCGTGGGCGAACTTACGCAGTTCAACCTGCCCGCGGACCCCGAAAACCCCATAAGCAACCAACCCTACACTTATACTTTAAGCGCTTATAAATCGGGCGTGCTGTTCTATACGCGCACGTCCTCGGGCGATTCGCACCCCGTGCTTATGTCGGTGGGCGACGCCTCGGTTCCCGCGGACAAGCTCGCGAACGAAAGCTTTACCGACGCGGCTCAACCCAACCCCGCGACCGAAAACGGAATACTCCGCGACGCCGACGTGTCGTCCTTTACCTATATTGTGGAAGAGGGCGCGCTTTCGGGCGTGTTCTCGGTGCAAAGCGACGGCATAAAATATCTTAAAACCGAGGGCGGCAAACTCCCGCAGTCCAACGCCGACCTCGACCCCGAACACGAATACTATATTACGGGCGATACGGGCGCAACCGTTCTGACCCTTGACGGCGATTACCTTTACTATTCTGTAAGCGACGGCATTAAAAGGGTCAATTATAAGGGCGGCGCAAGCGATTATCAGGGTATGCCGTCCGACGACGAGGGCAACGAATACATCGCGACGGCTATTCTCGACATAGACGCGACAAGCGGCTGGTATTCTCCCGAAATTTTCGACGGTCAACTGCTGTATGCGACCGAAATTTCCGACGACGCGCAATACACCTACGTCTGCGCGTGCGATTTACGCAACTCGTCGGGCAAGGTTATGGACAACACCGAACTCAAAGCTTATAACGAACGTTTCGACTCAATCGACGGCGAAGACGGCAAAATCGCCGAACTTTCAAAGGACTATTCCGAAACCTGCCGCAATCTCGAAACGGCGTTGAGGTACGCGTACGTCACCCGCGCGGACGATACGCTTATAAAGGCGCGCCACGAAGAGTTCAAAGAGTGGGTCGAGGACTACGCCGAAAGCGATTCGGGCTACACCGACGAAACAATCGTAAAATACAACGAATTTTTAACCGCCACGGGCGATTGGGCAGACTTTAACGATACCCGCGATATAAACGGCGAAAAAGTGTTTGCAAATACCCGCGATTATTACTATACCGCCCTCGGCAGAATGTCCGACGCGGACGCAAAGGATTACGCGGACTTCGTAGCCGACTCGTACCTGCAAAAGGCGACCGAACCCGAAAAACAGCCCACGTGGTTCGAGGGGCTTTCCTCGGGCGCGAAAGCGGGCTTTATAATAGGCATAATAGCCGCGGGTCTTATAGTAATCGCGGCGGCGGCCGTGACGGCGGGGCTTATAATTCATAAAAAGCAGAGCACGCCCACCCAAAGAGTGCGCAGAATACGCGTCGATACGACCGACGATAAAAATATCGACGTCTACTCGGATATGGACGCGGATAGCGCGGATAGCGCCGAAAACGCCGACGGCGGCGACGTAGCCGCCGAAGAAGAGGCGGAGCAACCCGCGGAGCAAACCCCCGAGGAAAGTGCGGAGCAGGCTTCCGAAGAAGAGCAAACTTCCGCAGACGACGGAACGGAAGATAAAAATTAAAAAGCGACAAAAATCGGCGGCGCAGAAAGCGCCGCCGATTTTTTTGCGCCGCAAAACGCGCGCCGCCCCGAGCCGATTATTCCTTGACATTTCCGCGCCGCTATGATATATTTTAGCTACCACATTACTACAAAAGAATAAAATTGCTTGGAAATACACAATCTGGCATTGTGTATCTCTTGACAATTGAATTTTTCAAGCAAGAAGTTTTTCATTGTTGTAGTGGTGTGGTAACCGAGAGAGATACTGTGCGGTGTGTTCTTTCGGGAACACACCTTATTTTTTTACCGCACGGAAGGAGAAAGAGTGAAAAGCAAGTTCTCGCTTGCGCTTTTTATTCTTACGTTATGTATATGCGCGTTCGCCGCCTGCGGCAAAAGCGGAGATTTTTCGGGCAGATACTGCCGCTACCTGCCCGAAACGGGCGAATACGTCGCGGACGATTATTTTGTGATTGACGGGAACGGGTTTACGTCTTCAAACTTTAAGACGGGAAAACTTACATACGACGGCGGAAAAGTCACGCTTTTTTCGGACGGCAACGCCGTAGGCACGCTTAAAAACTACGTTCTGAAAACAGACGGCGGCGTCTATGTGTGCGCAAAGCACCGGTGCGAATACGGCGAGTGGGAAGTTTCGCCGCCCTCTTGCCTTACGGCGGGATTAAAAAGTCGGGTATGCGAGTGCGGAAAAGCCGAAAGAGAGGTTATTGCCGCGACGGGGCACACCGTCGCCGACCCCGCCTTCCCCGTGTGCGCGGAGTGCGGTTTGACTCTTGCGCAAAGCCTCGACTTTTCGCACGGCTCGGTAAACGACGGCGCGCCTTACAAGGGCGCGGTTATAATCCCCGGCATAATAGGCGGCGAAAGGGTGGAACGGATAGGCGACGGCGCGTTCGTGGACTGTACGTCGCTTGTAAGTCTGACCGTTCCCGAAAGCGTGACAAAAACAGGCACCGATGCGTTTCGGGGCTGTACGTCGCTCGACGGGGTGTACATAAACGATATCGCCGCGTGGTGCGGCATGAATTTCGGGCGCGGCGACATATATTCCAATCCTCTGTACTATGCGGGCAATCTGTACGTTCGCGGCGAGCTTGTAAGCGCGCTCGAAATACCCGACGGGGTAGAAAAAATAGCGGATTTCGCCTTTTGCGGCTGTACTTCGGTAAAAAGCGTGAATATGGGCAAGGCGGCGGAAATAGGCGATTGCGCGTTCTGGAACTGCGTAAATCTTAAAAACGTCGGTTTGGGCGGCGTAACCCGAATAGGCGAAAGCGCGTTCGGGGGCTGCGTGTCGCTTGAAAGTTTAACCCTGCCTTACGGCTTGAAAGATATAGGCTACGGCGCGTTTTCGTACTGTCCGTCGCTTAAAGAGGCGGTGTTCGAAAACGCCGAGGGGTGGGAGGTTTCGGAATACGGCGATATGTCGTATTCCGAGCGCGTAACCCTTTCCGACCCCTTGAAAAACGCCGAAAACCTGTCGGGCTTATACCGTTGGTTTTTCTGGAAGAGATAACGTTTTAAAAGCCGCCCCGCGCCGAAAGGCGCGGGGCGGCTTTTAATGCCGTAAAGACAAAAAAACCGCCGATTTACGGGTAAGGCGCCGCCGTATTTTAACCCGCTTCGGCAAAGTATACAAAAAATTTGTAAAAGGCGCGCAAATTATTTGTCAAAACAGTTTACAAATCGGATAAATATTAATATAATGTTAGCAAAAATTATATATAGATAAAATGCCTTTCGGGGCGGGAGAATATATGGTAAGATATGTGAAATGTCCGAGGTGCGAGCTTAACTACATCGACGGCGACAAACAGGAATATTGCGACGTCTGCCTTGCGGAAATGAAGGGCGGCAAATTGCAGTTTGCCGACCTCGACGAAGAGGACTACGAAGAGCTTGACGCAAACGAAGAACTTTGCCCCGTCTGCGGCGTCAATATGATGCCCTACGGCGACACGATGTGCGAGGCGTGCAAAAAGGAGCGCGAGGAGTACAACGAAGAGGAAGAAGTCGATATGGACAAAGACGAGGAATGGAAAAATTACCTCGACGAGGACGAGGACGAAGACGACCTTAAAGTTGACGAAGAGGTCGCGGAAGAACTCGAAGAAGAGTTCGGCGACAAGGACGAAGAGGACGAAATTTACGAAGGCGGCGACGAGTTGGACGACGAACTCGACGACCTCGACGTAGACGGTCTTGACGACGACGATGAGGACGACGAAGACGACGATGAGGACGACGAGGACGACGACCTGTTTTAAAATACCGTTTTTTTTCGCGGCGCGGGCTTTTTCAAGCCCGCGCCGCTTTGCATATTTTTTCCATAAAAGGTAAAAATAATAGTATGATTAAAGTGAATATCACCATTAATTCGGTAAAAGAAAAAATTTCGGCGTTGCTTTCAAAGCCCGTTACGGTAAGGCTTAACCTCGGCAGAAACAAATTCGTCACCTTTCCCGCGTTTATATCCGGGGTGTACCCGTCGCTTTTCACCGTCGCGCCCGACGACAAAAATTTTTTGGGCAAAACGGCGTATTCCTATTCCGAAATTCTGTGCGGCAGGGTAAAAATCGAGGAAAGATTGGCAAAATAGCGTAATAATCGCCGAAAAGCCGACATACAATACAATGTAAAAACGGAGGTTTGTATGTTGAAAACCCAATTCGGCAGCGCGACGTACACGCGCAGAATCTGCGCGCTCACGTCGCAGTCAATCGTAGAAATAAAATTTTCCGCAAGCGAGGCGGGCGAAATTCTCGCGGTGTTTCCGCAGGTCAGCCTTAATTCGTGCGAAGTATCGTCGGGCAGAGTAAATTATTCGGGCAGACTTATATGCACGGCCGTCTATGCCGACGGCGACGGGAAACTGTGCCGCGTGCAGAAAGGCGCGGAATTTTCCCATTATTCCGACGGTGAAGAACTCGCCCCCGCCCACCGCGCTCTTTGCGCCCTTAAATGCGAGCGCACGCAGATTAAAAAAGACGGCTCCTCGCATACCGTGGCGGTAGTCGTGGGCGCGTCTATAGAGGTATTCGGCGCGGCGGCGAGAAGCTTTGCGACCGCGCTCGACGGCGCAATCTGCAAAACCGAACAGGCGAAAATGCTTACCGCAACGCTTTTTTCGGGCGAAAGCGAGGTCGAGGACGACTTCGACTGCAACGCAAACGACGTGCTTATCCCCTCGGCAAGCGCGGCTGTCACCGAGTGCGTAGCAAAAGCGGGCGCGGTGGAAATTTCGGGCGAAATATATCTTTCGATGCTCGCCCTGCGCGCCTCGAATCCCGTCGCGCTTGACAGAATTATAACGTATAAATGCGAAATCGCCTGCGACGAGGCGGTGCTGGCGCGTACCGCTCTATGCCGCGCCGAAATAAAGGAACTTACGGTAAACGCCAAAGTGGACGAAGAACGCGGCAGTTGCGGCGTGGACTTTTCCGCAGGCATAAGGTTCGAGGGGCTGTTTTACGACGAAGAAGTCACAACCGTAGTAAGCGACGCCTTTTCCACCGAAAAAGAGCTTAATTTGACCTTTGCCGAAGAGGAATGTGCGCCCTGCGCAGGCATTAAAAACTTTTCCGAAAGGATTTCGGGGCTGTGCGCGACCAAGGCGAAGCTCGATTACGGCTGTACGTTTTTGGCGGCGGCTCTGCCGCGCGCCGACTGGTCGGCAAACGAAAAGGGCATAGAGGGCGCGCTGTACGCCGTACTTGTGTACGAGCAGAGCGGCGAAATACGCGCGACCGAGGTAAGTCTGCCGTTTTCGGTCGAACTTTCGTGCGACGTGCGGACGGCTGAACTCACGGTCGCCGCGTGCGGGCTTGCCATACGCCAGCGCGCCGAGGGCGAGTGCGAGGCGGAAGCGGTACTTAAAATCACCGCCGCGGAACGCGAGGTAAAAAAGATTTCGTATATTTCGGACGCGTCGGAGGGCGACGAAAAGCCCTGTCGGAACGCCGCGATTTCGGTGTATCTTCCGACGGCGGGCGACGGCTTGTGGGAAACGGCGAAAAAACTTTCGTCCGACCCCGCCGATATCGAAAAGTCGAACCCCGATATGAGTTTTCCGCTCACGGGCGACGAACGAATAGTAGTTTACAGAAAAATCTGAAAACCGAAAGGGCGCGCCGCGCGGTAAATAACCGCGCGGCGCGCAAAGTTTATTCAAAAGATTGAAAAGTAAAAAAAAGCGTGCTATAATGTACCTATGAACGCGCGCGTCAAGGCATATGCAAAACTCAATCTCACGCTCCATATAACGGGCGAAGAGGGCGGCTATCACAACCTTGACAGTCTTGTTTTAAGCGTGGACCTTTTCGACCTTATAAAAGCCGAAAAAAGAAAGCGCGACAACCTTATAAACGTCACTATGTACGGCAGAGGGAGCGAGGCGCTGTCGCCCAAAGAAAACAACGCCGTAAAGGCGGCGGAAAAATTCGTCGCGCGCTACGGTTGCGGCGGGGCGGACATAACAATATATAAAAATATACCTATGCAGGCGGGGCTGGGCGGTTCGTCCGCAGACGTCGCGGGCGTGCTTCGCGCTATGGCGCGCCTTTACCCCGTCGCCGACGAAAGCGGGCTTAAACAGCTCGCCGACGAGCTTGGAAGCGATACGGGCTTTATGCTTACGGGCGGTTGCGCAAGGCTCCGCGCCCGCGGAACGCAGATAGAAGAGCTGTCGTTTTCGGGTAAGCCCTGTTTTTTACTGCTTTTGCCGCCGCAGGGCGTAAGCACCGCCGAATGTTACAGGCTTTATAACGGCGGAGTTTCGGGCAATTCAGACGAAGCCGCCCGCGCTTTGGAACGCGGCGATTTAAGGGCTTTGGGCAAAAATTTATATAACGCCCTCGAAGTTCCCGCACGCACTATTAACCCCGACGTCGGCACGGCGATTGACGAATTAAAACAATTCGACCCGTTGGGCGTGTGTATGACGGGAAGCGGAAGCGGCGTGTACGCAATGTTCGAAAATATCGAATTCTGCGAGTACGCGGCAAGCCGTTATAAGGGCAAATTCAAGTGCTTTATATTAAAAAGTCACAATATATCTTGATATTTTAAGGAGAAATATGGCAGAGGAAAGACTTATCGACGACGACAAGGACAGAAAGTACAAAATCCGCAAAAACGCCGACGGCGAGGACGAGCTGTATATAGACGGCGACGAAGAGGAAGAAACGCCCGAATTCGAGGTCCGCGACGTAGCCGAGGACGACGAAGAAGCGGCGGTTTTAACCCCCGAACAGCTTGCCGCGCGCGAAAGAATGCGGCGGGAGGAAGAGGAAGCCAGACAGAAAAAGCTTGACGGCTTTTTGCTTGCCGCGCGTGAAAAAATCGCGGCGGGCGAGTTCGACGCCGCGCTGTACGACGCGTCCGAGGCGATAGAAACCGACGGCGCAAACGGCGAAGCGTGGGCGCTTAAACTGCGCGCGCTGTCGCACGACTTCAACGCCTATACGCTTATGGACGACTGCGCCGAAGCGTCCGAGGGGGTAAAGCGTTACTCATCCGACGAAGAAAAAGCCGAACTCGACGGAATTTCGTCGCCCATACGCGCCAAACTCGCCGAGTTCGAGGACGAATACAACCGCCTTTCCGCCGAAAACGAACAGAAAAAATCCGAACGGCGCGAGGTGTTTACCGAAAACAGACGGCGCGCCTTGAAATTTTTCGCCCTCACCGTATCGCCGTTCGCGCTCTTTCTTGCGCTCGCGATAGCGTTCGCGTGCGTGTATTTCGCCGTGGACGGCATAACTAACCTCACGCTTTTTATAGTGTTTTCCGCGCTCGCGTTCGTCACGCTCGCCGTATTGCTTTTCGCAGTGAAAAAACTTGTGGCGGCGCAGTCCAAGGTTTCGCTGAACGAAAAGAACAGCTCGACCAAACTCGGCAGACAGGTCGATAAAACAGCTTCCGACGTCGCCGCTCTGCGCGCGATAATAAGCTCATTCGAAGTAAAAAACGATGATATATCTCGATAACGCCGCCACCACGCCCGTGGACGCGGCGGTTTTAAAACGGATGGAGCCGTACTTTTCGCAAGTCTACGGCAACCCGTCAAGCCAGCACTCGGCGGGCAGACAAGCCGCCAACGCTCTGCTTTCCGCCCGCGACGAAACGGCGCGCGCGGCGGGCTGTTCTCCGTCCGAAATTTATTTTACTTCGGGCGGGAGCGAAGCTTGCAACACCGCGGTAAAGGGCGCGTGCCTTAAAAACGTAAAGCGCGGCGGGCATCTGGCGGTTTCGGCTATCGAACACCACGCCGTAATCGAAAGCGCGCTCGATATGCGCGCGGCGGGCTTCGACGTTACCTTTATACAGCCCGATAAAAACGGCGTAATCACCGCGGAAGCGGTAAAAAGCGCGCTCCGCCCCGACACCGTGCTGTGCGCCGTAATGCACGCCAATAACGAAATAGGCACAATTCAGCCCGTCGGGGAAATCTATGATATATGCAGGGCGGCGGGTGTGTTTTATTTTTGCGACTGCGTGCAGACGGCGGGCGTTCTGCCCTTCCCCGAAGCGGACGCGCTGTGTTTTTCGGCGCATAAATTCTACGGACCCAAGGGCTTCGGCGCGCTTGTTTTAAAAGACGCGTCGCGCATAAGCCGCCTTATCTCGGGCGGCGGGCAAGAGCGTTCGTTCCGCGGCGGCACGTCGGATACCGCGGGCGCGGTGGGTTGCGCGGCGGCTTTGACGGCGGCGTGCGCAAAAATGACCGAAAACAACGCGGCGGTTTCGGCCGTGCGCGACAGGTTTGTAGCCCGCGCGCTTTCCGAAATCGACGGCGTAGCCTTAAACGGCGGCGGCGACCGCCTCCCCGGTAACGCAAACCTCTTTTTCGAGGGGTGCGACGGCGAAAATATACTCTTCTGCCTCGACCTCGAAGGCGTGTGCGCTTCGGTCGGCTCGGCGTGCTCGGCGGGCGCGGCTAAACCGTCGCACGTTTTAACATCGGTTTACAGCGCGGAGCGCGCAAAAAGCTCGGTGCGCTTTTCGTTCGGCAAATACAACACGCTTGCCGAGGCGGATTACGCCGTTGAAGCGCTTAAACGGGCGGTAAAAAAAATACGGTAAGGCTCGGCGCGCGGGGAACGGACGGTTCCCCGCGCGCCGAGCCCATAATGCCGCGCTCGTACATTTTAAGTTGAGTAAACGCCGAAAGCTTCCGTTTTTTGCGACTTTTCGCGCCGTTTTGTAGCGTTAAAGGCGGCAAAAATGATAATATGATAAAACCTAACAAAAATTGTTTGCGTGACAAAAATTACCGCCCGCCGCAAAAAAATTTGTAAAAAGTTTTACATTTAAGATTTTTTGTATATAATTGTAACTGTAAACGGAACGTTTACATAAAGTTGCTAACACACTCATCATTTTCCCCCTTATCATATAGAGGCGGCGCGAACTTCGGTTTGCGCCGTTTCTGTTTAAGTTCACGTTGTATATTATTTTAATATAAAAATTTTTCCATCCGCCGCGCGCAACGCGCGCGGCGGATGGTAAGAGGCAGTTGAGTGCGTGTGCCCGCAAACTGCGGGCGCGCTCATAAGCCTTACGCTTGTCGGCGATTTTTTAAATCAAACTATTGACAAACGTCAAAAAAAGGCATATAATAAAATCACAACAAGGGCAAACCCTAAACGGTTAGCCCCGTGCAGCTATAAAAAATAACCACCACGGTCTGCTAAACACTGGCGGTTATTTTTTTATGGTTAAAAAGATTTTATCTTTTGTAACGCGGACGGAGGCTATGTATCCTTTATCAAGCAAGCTCAATAAAAAGAGTATAAGCTGTGTCCTCATAAAATTTCACCCCCTTTACGGGGCGTGATTAACCGCCTTCGGGAAACCCTTGTTGCTTACTTATATTATAATAATTATGCCGAATATTGTCAAGCAGATATATATCCCACCCGCCGCGCGTTGGTAAACGCGCGGCGGGTGGGAATTTAGAAAGGGGGGATAGAAAATTTGGGGGAAAAGAAACGAGGTTTTAGGGGAGGATAAGGAAAAAATTTGATAAAAGGAATAAAATTTTGCGAAAAATTTTCGCGAAATTTCGAAAATTTTTCGCAAAAGTATTGAAACGTTGCGCAATGTGTGGTAAAATTATTGAAACAAATATTTTATAGAACCGCCCGCGGGCGGTTGCTCCGTTGCAACGGAGCAACCGAACATCTCTAAATGTTTTTATAAAAACACTTTACGGCGGCGCGGCATTAAATTGAAAAAAGCTTGCTCTATGCCGTAAAAATTAACCGTTGACATTTTCAACGCTTTATGGTATAGTAAAGCTACCACATTTTTTTCCAATTGAATAAATCACGTAAAAGTTGCACAATCTCGGCATTGTGTATCTCTTTTACAATAATAATTACTTTTATGTGATCATTGGAAAAAGGTGTGGTAACCGTAAGAGATACCATGCGGTGTACTCTTTCGGGAGTACACCTTATTTTTTTACCGCAAAAAAGGGGAAAATATGCGAAAGACGAAATTCAAATTATCGGCTTTAATATCGCTTATATTGTGCTTTGCCATATGCTTAACGGCGGCGTTTTCGCTGCTGTTTTCGTGGGGCAAAACCGCGCACGCCGATAGGGCGAAGGATAAATTTACCGTAATAGGCGAAAAGGGTGACGAAAGTCACGACGATTTATGGATAGACGGTAATAATATTTTTAACGGCGAACTTTTATCACAACTTTATACCGCGCTTGCGGGCGTAGATAACTACGACGACCTTGAAAATAAGGTAAAAACCGACCCCGATAAAGCCCTTACAAGCGCGGACTTCCGCACCCAACAAGGCGGCACGAAAAACGTTTCGGTGTGGTTTGCGGGCAAAAAGTGGGACGTGGTCTATCTTACAACGGACAGAACGGAGGAAAATCTTGTTTTAGACCTCTGGCAGTCCGCGGATAACGTTGCCAAAGCAAGCAAGTGGGCAAACAGAGAAAGCAATCCGACGATGGATAACTATTCAGAAAACTACCCCCACAATATGTACTCGACAAGCCTTATTCGCGTGCAAACGCTGAATAACGGCGGATATATGTCAACTTCGGGCACGGCGCTCGCCGCAAAAACCGAAAAAGATAAGAATAGCGAATACGCCCGCTTTACAATGTCGGCGGAAGAATTAGAGGGAACCGACCAAGAAAGCGTGCGCGAATATCTTGTACAGCCCCAAAACGTAGCATATCAGGAAACGGAAAACGCCGTCGGTAACAGTACTTCGTCATATACTTTCCCCAACGACGCATACGGCGACCCTGCCAATCCTAATTGGTATCAAAGCGGTAGATATAATTATAAAGGCAAAGGCGATAGCAGTAAGCCCGAAACGATGTACGAAGCGTGGCAAGAGGACTATATATGGCTACCGTCGCTTGCTGAAACGGGCAACGATGACGCAGATACTAAAAACGGGCTGTGGGAAACAGACGCCTCTTTAAGAAACCCCGAAACAACGGGCGGCGTGAAATATACTTGGCTGCGCTCCGGCAACAGTAACAATGCCTACTCTGCATACTATCTGAATGCTTCGGGTGGCGGCAATGTCGACTTTGTAAATTATTCGTACCTCGTCCGCCCCGCGATACATTTGAATCTGACAAAAGCGGCGGGCGCAAAATTGCCCAAAGCGAGCCAAAGCACGCTGACGTACAGCGGAAGCGAGCAGAATTTCACGCTTGAAAACTATAAAAACTGCAACGTAACGCTCGTCGCGGCGTCAAAAGACGGCGTGGGAGAGCTGAAAAGTAAATTTGACGCCGCGACGGGGGTATTTAAGGCTACCGACGCGGGCGTGTACACCCTGAAATTCAAGCCCAACGACGGTCTTGAATGGAACGACGGCGGCGGAACGGACGAAAAGACCGTAACGCTTACCGTAAAAAAAGCGAAAATAGGCGAGCAATTCGGCGTGGGCGGGAAATTTTCGCAGACACAGGAGTACGTATATCACGCGGACGAGCATAAATACGCTCTTAAACTCCCCGAAGCTAACGAGGGAACGTTTCCGTTGTCGCTTGTGGGCAAGAGTAGCCTTTCTGCGGACGATATAACGCTGACGTATATAATAGACACTCACGAAGAGAGCGGGCACGACGCGAAAAAGGCTGAAATCGAGGGTAAAATCGAAAAAGCGAACGGCGGCGACCCGTCGGAACTTAACGCGCTGGGCGAATGGACGGCGTACACAAAAGACGGAAAGTGCGGGGAGCAGGACTTTGACGTAAACAAGCCCTTGGGTTATTGCGTAATATTCAAGGCGGAGGACCCCGAGGGCAACCACGAAACGCTGTACGGGTATTTTTCGGTGCATATATACAACGAAAAACTGACCATATATCTTAAAGAGGACTTCGATACTCCGCCCACAGTCGAATACGGCGACGTTTCGCACACGCAAGGCAGTTTGCTTGGCGAAGTGTTAAAGAAGATAGACAAGATAGAGGCGGCAAACGCCGACGGAAGCGTAACGGATAAAAGCGGCTTGAAAGAAAAGCTTGAAAGCGAGGCGGAAGCGGGAAAGTTCAGATTTTACTTCCGCGACAGCGAAAGCGGGGGAACGCGATACGACGTTTCGGCGACCGACGACGGAGAGCGGCTTGCCGCGGACAAGACGTATTATCTGTTCCTCGAATATATAGACGAGGAAGTAGCCGAAGCCGACAGAAAAAATTATATAACGTTCGAATGGAAGTTGCCGAGCGGCGAAACAAAACGCCCGAGCTTTGAAGTCGTAAAGCGGAAAATAACGGTAACGCTTTCGGCGGCGGGGCATACATACGGCGATACGGGGCTTGAAAGCAAACTCACCGCAACCCCCTCGCGCGACGACGGCAAGAATTGGTGGGGCGCGGACGGCGACAGAGATATTTCGAAGTTAATAACCTATAAATACAAGCTTTCCACCGACGAGGGCAAAGTATATACTGCGCTTCAAAGCGATATGCCCGCGGGGACGTACAACGTAACCGCGGAGTGCGGGAATGCAAACTATGAGATAGATTTTAAGGGCGATACTACCTATACCGTTTCGAAAGCGGTCAACGGTTGGAATAGCGAACCCGCGATAGACGGTTGGACGTACGGCGGCGCGGCGGGCGCGCCCACAGCCGAGGCGAAGTTCGGCGAAGTCAAGTTTACGTATTCCGCAAGCGAAAGCGGGGAATACGGCGCGGAAAAACCCGTTAATGCGGGCGAGTACTTTATGAAAGCCGAAGTAGAGGGGTCGGAAAATTATACGGAGCTTTCATCCGAACCGATAAAATTCACCGTAGCCAAGGGCAGTTATAATATGGCGGGGATAAGTTTTGTCGGCAAAGTGTTTACGTACGACGGCGAGGCGCACAGTATAACGATTTCGGGGACGTTGCCCGACGGCGTAAGCGTAACCTACGAGGGCAACGGAAAGATAGAGATAGGGTCGTATACGGTTACCGCGAAGTTCGAGGGCGACAGCGAGAATTATAACGCAATACAGCCGATTACGGCGACAATGCAGATTGTAGAAGCGGCGACCGTGCCCGACGAACCGAGCGAAGAACCTCCCGCGGCTGACGAGCCGCCCGCGGAAGAAAAGCCGCAGACGACGCCGCAGACGACGGACGGGAAAGACGGCATACCTTGGTGGGTATGGCTTATCGTGGGCGTGGGCGCGGCTCTGATAATCGCGGCTATTATAGTTGCGATTATAGCAATAAAGCGCAAAAAGCCCGAAATCATACGCGAAGTGAACGCCGACCGCGACGGGTTCTACGACGACGCGGACGACAAAAAGTAACGTAAATTGTATGTTAGAATATAACGTGCTCTGCGACGCGACGGCGGAAAAATATTGTACATTAAAATGTGACTTACGACAGAGGCAAGGATAATAAACGTATTATGCGTTTAATGTGTCGCAAAAAGCGCGGCGCGCGGGCAATTTGCCCGCGCGCCGCGCACATTTTTGGTGAATTATCATAACAAGTGCAACAGGTGAGGGTAAAAAAGTAGTTCATATAAATCAACTGTGTTAGAATAGATTTGCAAACAAAATTCTTAAACAGAGGAA
>CANQHV010000010.1 GCA_947624005.1 uncultured Clostridia bacterium | reverse complement strand
GTTCCGTCAACTTGTGCGCAAAAGGGCGTTAAAGCGCACTACTACTGTGCAGGTTGCGGGAAATATTTCGACGAGCAGAAAAACGAAACCACGCTTGAAAGCCTGCAACTGCCGTTGGCGCAACACGACTACGGCACGCTGCAAGCCGCAGTTCCGTCAACTTGTGCGCAAAAAGGCGTTAAAACACACTACTACTGCAAAGTTTGCGGAAAATATTTCGACGAGCAGAAAAACGAAACCACGCTTGAAAATCTGCAACTGCCTTTACTCGGACACAGTTTAAATGCGGGCGAAACCAAATGCTCGGACTGCAATACTCCGCTTACAGTCGGTTTAGAGTTTACTCCCATAACAGAAAACAGCGAAACAGTGGGGTATTCGGTTTCAAAAGGAACGGCGACCGATGAGGATATAATTATACCCCGCAGTTATAACGGTATACCCGTAACAAAAATCGGCGACGAGGCGTTCAGTGATTGCGCTTCGCTTACTTCCGTGACCATTCCCGAGAGCGTGACCTCAATCGGCGACGAGGCGTTCAGTGATTGCGCTTCGCTTACTTCCGTGACCGTTCCCGAGAGCGTGACCTCAATCGGCGGTTATGCGTTCTGGGGTTGCACCTCGCTTACTTCCGTAACTATTCCCGTAGGCGTGACCTCAATTGGCCTTTGGACGTTCAAGGGTTGTACCTCGCTTACTTCCGTCACTATCCCCGTGGGCGTGACCTCAATCGGCAACAGTGCGTTCGAGGGTTGCACCTCGCTTACATCTGTTAACATTCCCGCGGGCGTGATATCCATCGGCTATGCTGCGTTCCAAGGTTGTACATCGCTTACTTCAATCACAATTCCCGGGAGTGTCACTTCTATCAGCGGTTATGCGTTCTACAGGTGCACCTCGCTTACTTCCGTCACTATTCCAGGGAGCGTAACTTATATCGGCAGTTATGCGTTCAGCGGTTGCCATCATCTTGCGGAAGTATACAATAATTCCTCGCTTGATATTCAGAAAGGAGGAAGTACTAACGGCGGCATAGCGCAATATGCGCTTTATGTCTACGGCAAAGGCGAAATGCAGAGCAAACTTAAACAGCAAGGTGATTTTGTATTCTACGACGATACGGACGGAGTATATTTGGTCAGATACGAGGGCGAAGATACAGATATAATATTGCCTAATTACAGTAAAAATTACAAGATATGGCGATATGCGTTCTACGGTTGTACCTCGCTTGTTTCCGTAACTATTCCCGAGAGCATAACCGAAATCAACTATCATGATTATGCGTTCGAGGGGTGCACCTCGCTTGAGAGCATAGAGGTGGCCGACGGCAATGCAACTTTTGCAAGTCGGGATGGGATACTATATAATAAAACGTTTACAGAGATTATCAAAGTACCGCAAACAAAAACCAATGTCACCATTCCCGACAGCGTGACCTCAATCGGCACAGGGGCGTTCAGTGATTGCACTTCGCTTACTTCCGTCACTATACCCGAGAGCGTGACCAAAATCGGATATTATGCGTTCGAATATTGCACTTCGCTTACTTCAATCTCTATTTCCGAGAGCGTGACCGAGATTGGCGATATGGCGTTCTACTATTGCAGTTCGCTTACTTCTGTTACCATTCCCGAGAGCGTGACCAAAATCGGCTATGCTACGTTCCGCTATTGCACTTCGCTTACTTCCATCACTATTCCCGCAAGTGTGACCGAATTCGGCGCTAGTGTGTTCTGCGATTGCTATAAACTTGCGAGAATAGATTTTAACGGTACTATTGACGATTGGGAAGCGATTGAAAAAGATAGCTTTTGGAATGTCCGTACAGGTGATTATACCGTGTATTGCACGGACGGGAGTATTTCAAAGGACGGCGTTGAAACGCGAAATTGACAAGCCTAACGCTTGAGCGATGTATCTTTTCGGCGTGCGTTCCCGTCGAGTTTACGTACAGTTCAAACATATAAAGTGAGGCGCGCGGGCAAAATTGCCCGCGCGCCTCACTTTGTATTAAAAATCTTTCCCCCTCCGCGCGCAACGCGCGCGGAGGTTAGTAAGTGACCGTTGAGTGCGTGCGCCCACAAACTGCGTGCGCACGCACATTTTTTATATACCACTCCGCCCCGATACGGGGCGGAGTGGTATATGTGGTTTGTCATTATAATTCATTTTTCATTTTTGTAATTCCGATTTTACCCGCCGCGAGCACGCAAAAAGAAAAATGCCAAGATATTATGCGGCGCGCGTTTGTAAAACGCGCGCCGCATAAAGTGAAAGGCAAAAATACGTTTACAACTGTGTTTTATATAGCCGCCGAGGCTTTCAGCCTCGGCGGCTATATAGGGGGAGGGGGTAGAAATTTATTTAACTTTAAATAATCAAAAAATAATTATTAATGAGAGCCCGCCCGCAATCTGCGGGCGGGCTCTCATTATTTATATATAATAAACGCCGCGGCATACATTATATATAAAAATCTTACTAACCGCCGCGCGCATTGCGCGCGGCGATTAGTAAGATACAACATGCATTTTTCAACTGCCGTTCCTATATCGCGGGCGGGGGAACAAAAAAACAGCGGGCTCTTTTCGAAGCCCGCTGCAATTTTTGTGCTTATTATCTAGCGCAGTTCAGCGCTACATACGACAGGGGAGATACCCCCAGATTTTCATTTTTGCTTTCCAATTCGAATATCAGTTCGTAAATAGACATATCTTGCCTCCTTACATTTTTTTCTCATCAATTTCCTTTTTTCCGTTACGTCATTACTTCGAAAGACCGAGTACGACGTAAACAAGCGGACTTACCGCCAAATCTTTGCAATCATCCAACTCGTTTAATCTATCGTAAATTAACATGTGAACACCTCCTTGTGTGTTTCGCTTTACGTTCGAAAAGAGCCTTTGCCGTCCCTTTTCCGATTGCACCCGTAGTATAGCATTAAAAAAAATGTTAGTCAATAACAATTAAAAAATTTTTAAAAATTTTATTTTTGTTATTTTCTAACACTATCATATGTAAAAAACTTTTAAAATGTGAACTTAACATTTTTATAATTCAAATTTTTGTGATAATTCCCGTTAATTTTCATTTTTTTGTTAATTTAGCCTATCGTGGGCTGAAACTGCGGCGGCGCCGTCGGAAGGGGTAGGGGCGCAAAAAAACCGCGCGGGCTCAACGCCCGCGCGTAATAATAAAAGATTCCCGCGGCGAAGCGCGGGAATCTTTCGGGGGTTATTTGTTTTCGGCCGAGAGGAATTCGGCGGGGTTTGTAAGCGTGCCGTTTCTGTAAACTTCGAAGTGCAGGTGGTCGCCGCATTCGCCTTCTACGCCCGTCGCCGCCATTACCGTGCCTATCACGTCGCCGCGGTTTACGCGCGCGCCTGCGACAAGTCCTTCGACGGGTTCGACGAATTTGTAAACCGTGAAAATTCCGTTGTCGTGCGAAATTCTGATATAGCCGCCGTCTAAAATGTCGTTTGCTATCACGTCAACCACAGTGCCGTCTATCGCCGCAAAAACTTCGTCGCCCGCGGCGCACGAAAAGTCCATTCCGCCGTGCTGGTGGTAACGGTCGAGGGTGGCGTTATACCAGAAGTCCATTTCCTGCGAAACGTTGGGGTTCGAAACGGGGAAGATGAACACCGAAGATGTGTTTACGTCCACGTCGGGCTCCTGTACGGGGGGATTTTCGGTTTCGCCGCTGTTGCCGCCGCTCATATCGTTGTTGTCGCCGCTGTTGTCTTCGAGCGTGGGCGGAGCGACCGTAATTTTATCGTTCTTGCCGGTAACCGCAAGCACTACCGTTACGGTGACGGCTGCGATTATAAGTATGCACGCCGCCAATAACAAGTAGTAGAGTAAAAGTCTTTTTTTACCGGGTTTCTTGTTCTTGTTTTCTTCCATTTTTAACTCCTTGCTGAATTTATTGACGGCTTTTCGCCGTTTTAATCATAATTTTTTTTAATCTTCGGGTTTGCCGCGGGGCGCGGGCTTTCAATACCCGCCGAAGATTATGGGGGAAGCGACTTTTACGCCGTCCTCGCCTATGCAGATTTGCGCGTTTATCGTTGTGCCGTAAAGGGTTACCGAATAGGGCAGGTTGCCCGAAATATAGAGATTGCGCGTTCCCGCTATTTCTTCGGTGAATTGAATTTCGCCGTCTATCGCCTTTAAAAAGCCCTCGACGTCGAATTGACTGTAAGTCGCGCATTCCCCGCTTATGTCGCTTAACACCAGCTTCATAATTCCCGCGTTTCCGTCCGCGCGCACTTCCCTGAAATTGCGCGAAGTGTCGCCGCAGAAAAACGCGTAGCTATCCGCGCCCTCGAACGCGGTCTTTTGCGGCAAAGCCGCAAAAAGTATTATAAGCGCGGCGGCGGCGAGCGCCGCCGCGCAAAGTCTTGCCGTTTTCATTCCGCCCTCCGCATAATCTTATTGACCGCATTTTTTTGTTTCATACCGCCCGAATAAAAAAACGCGCCGAAAAGCGCGTAATTTCTAAACCGTCAACTGTTTGACATACAAAAAGCCGTAAATTATAATGTAGTATAGACGGAGAAAAGTATGGACGGACGGAAATTTATCGAAGATATGGCAAAGGGGACGTATATCGAGGCGGGTTCGGACGCGCACCGTTATATGCACGTAATGTCGCAGAGGGCGCTTCGATACACGGCGGAGATAAACGGCAAATACCACGCGCCAGAGGAACTGAAAAAGCTTTTTTTCGAGCTTATCGGAAAGGAATACGATGATTCTTTCGGGCTGTTTCCGCCCTTTTCCACCGACTTCGGAATGAATATTACAGTAGGCAAGCGCGTATTTATCAATTCGGGTTGCTGTTTTCAGGACCAGGGCGGGATTACGATTGGCGACGACTGCCTTATAGGACAGCAGGTGGTAATCGCGACTTTGAATCACGACCAAACCCCCGTAAAGCGCGGCAATATGACGCCCGCGCCCGTAAAAATAGGCAACAGGGTGTGGGTAGGCGCGCACGCGACTATTCTTCCCGGCGTAACCGTGGGCGACGGCGCGATAGTCGCCGCGGGAGCGGTAGTCACGAAAAATGTGCCCGAAAATACGGTTGCGGCGGGCGTTCCCGCAAAAATCATAAAAACCATCAAGGAGTAAAAATTATGGAAGAATTGAAGTTAACGAAGGAATGGGACAAAGTATTTGAAAAGAGCGAGAAGGTGGAGCATAGCAAGGCGACCTTTTGCAACCGTTACGGCATAACGCTCGCCTGCGACGTGTATAAGCCGAAAAAGGCGAGCGGAAAACTCCCCGCAATCGCCGTCTGCGGACCTTTCGGCGCGGTCAAAGAGCAAAGTTCGGGGTTATATGCGCAGGAAATGGCGGAACGCGGCTTTCTCGCCATAGCTTTCGACCCCTCGTTTACGGGCGAGAGCGGCGGGGAACCGAGATATGTGGCTTCGCCCGACATTAATACCGAGGACTTTTCGGCGGCGGTGGACTATCTTTCCTGCCGCGAGGACGCGGACCCCGATAAAATAGGCATAATAGGTATATGCGGCTGGGGCGGAATGGCGTTGAACGCGGCGGCTATGGACACGCGCATAAAGGCGACCGTCGCCTCGACGATGTACGATATGACCCGCGTGAACGCAAAGGGCTATTTCGACGCGCAGGATAGCGAAGAGGTGCGTTACGAAACGAAAAAGGCGCTCAACGCACAGCGCACGCGCGACTTTAAAAGCGGAAAATACGCACTCGCGGGCGGCGTTGTCGACCCGCTCCCCGACGACGCGCCGTTCTTCGTCAAAGATTATTACGACTATTACAAGACAAAACGCGGATATCACCCGCGTTCGCTCAATTCGAACGGCGGTTGGAACGTAACTTCCGCTCTTTCGTTTATAAATATGCCCATTCTTGCTTACAGCAAGGAAATAAGAAGCGCGGCGTTGTTAATCCACGGCGAAAAGGCGCATTCTTGCTATTTTTCGAAAGACGCCTACGCCGCAATGGCAAACGGCAAATATGCGGCGAATAAAGAACTGTTTATAATACCGAACGCCGTGCATACCGACCTGTATGACAAAAAGGACGTAATTCCGTTCGGAAAAATCGTCAACTTTTTCAAAGACGCATTTAATAAGGAGAAAAATTGAAAAAACTGTTCGGAATCGCCCTTGCGGCGGTAATTGCGCTGTTCGCGCTTGCGGCGTGCGGGGAAGCGGAGGATAACGGCGGAAATCTTACGCCGTCGGCTGATTCTTCAAACGTACTTGTAGCATATTTTTCTTGCACTGGCACCACAAAAGACATCGCGGAGTATATTAAAACAAATACGGGAGGCACGCTTTACGAAATTGTACCCGAAGATCCTTATACCGAGGACGATTTGAAATACTACACTGACTGCCGCGCGGACAGGGAACAGAGCGACCCCGCCGCTCGCCCTGCAATAAGCGGGAGAGTTGAGGATATGGAAAAATACAAGGTCGTATTTTTGGGCTATCCTATCTGGCACGGTCAA
Organism: uncultured Clostridia bacterium; assembly: GCA_947624005.1. Classification (GTDB taxonomy): domain Bacteria; phylum Bacillota; class Clostridia; order Christensenellales; family Borkfalkiaceae; genus Coproplasma. The sequence goes on along the minus strand of CANQHV010000010.1, from coordinate 30,478 downwards.
GCGCCTAAAATCATATATACATTTCTCGAATCCTATGACTTTTCGGGCAAGACGGTTGTTCCGTTCTGCACTTCGCATTCAAGCGGTATCGGCAGTAGCGCAACAAATTTACATTCACTTACAAATGGCGCAACTTGGCTCGACGGCATAAGATTTTCTTCGGGAACTGCTCAAAACACGGTTGACGAATGGGTGGATTCACTCGGATTGAATTTAACGCGCGACGTATCCTCATTCAATCTTGAAAGCGGCGAAAACGGTCGCGCCCCCACCGTAACGCTTAACAGCGGCTACGAAATGCCGATTTTGGGACTTGGCACTTACTCCCTTACGGGCGAAACCTGCAAAGCTTCGGTAAAAGCGGCGCTGGATTGCGGCGTTCGCCTTATCGACACCGCTCATATGTACGGCAACGAAAAAGAGATAGGCGAAGCGATAAGAGAATCGGGCGTACCGCGCGAGGAAATTTTCGTTATCACCAAAATTTACCCCGGCGAACAATATTCTCACCCCGAAGAGGCAATACGGGAATCGCTTGATAAACTCAATATAGGCTATATCGACATGATGCTTTTGCACCACCCCGGCGAAAATGACGTCAAGGCTTATAAGGCGATGGAAAAGGCGGTAGCCGACGGAAAAATCCGCTCGTTGGGGTTGTCGAATTGGTATATTGAAGAAATAGACGGTTTTATTTCGCAGGTAGACATTAAGCCCGCGCTCGTGCAGAACGAAATACACCCCTATTATCAAGAGCAAGCCGTCGTGCCGTATATGCACAATTTGGGAATTGTAATGCAGGCGTGGTATCCGTTCGGCGGCAGAGGACACACGGGCGAACTTTTGGGCGATGGAACTATCGTCAAAATTGCCGAGGCGCATAATGTAACGGCGGCGCAGGTCATTTTACGTTGGCATTTACAGCGCGGCGTTGTGGCGATCCCCGGCTCTTCCAACCCCGCTCATATTCTCGAAAATATTTCGGTGTTCGGTTTTTCGCTTACGGACGAGGAAATGAGCGAGATTGCTTCTCTCGACCGCGGCGAAAAACACGATTGGTATTAATACTGTAATGCCCGCCCGCCGTCTGCGGGCGGCAAGCCTTACGCTTGGCGGCAAACCGAATGTTTGACGTGGTATCTTTTCGGCTTTCGTTCTTGTCCGAGTTGCGCTCTAATCAAACATAAAAAAGTGAGCCGCGCGGCAAACCGAATGTTTGACGGCGTATCTTTTCGGCTTCCGTTCTTGTCCGACTTGCGTTCCAATCAAACATAAAAAATTGTCCCGCGCGGCTCACTTTGTATTAAAAATCTTTCCCCCTCCGCGCGCACGCGCGCGGAGGGGGAAAGTGGTAGTTGAGTGTGATTGCAAGCAAAAGAGAAATGAGAAGAATATTATGCGGCGCGCGTTTGTAAAACGCGCGCCGCATAAAGTGAAAGTCAAAAATCGCGTTTACAACTGCGTTTTGAAAAACCGAAGTTACATATAGCCGCCGAGGCTTTCGCTTCGGCGGCTATATAGAGGGGAGATAGGCGGCGTAAATAATGCGCGGCGTTGCTTAAACATAATATGAATGAGAGCCCGCGAGCGGAAGCTCGCGGGCTCTCATTCTTTTTTTATTTATAAATAATAAATGTCGCGGCTCACGTTGTATGTTACTTTAATATAAAAATCTTTCCATCCTCCGCGCGCAACGCGCGCGGAGGATAGTAAGAGGCAGTTGAGTGAGCGCGCCCGCAAACTGCGGGCGCGCTCACAATTGTAATATAAAAACGCGATATACATATTCTACATATATACTTCTTTCCGCCCCGTATCGGGGCGGAAAGAAGTATATAATTATTTATTTTTTCGATTTTATTGTCATTCCGAACGAATTGACCGCCTTATATAACGTGCCCGCCGCGCGCGTTGCGCGCGGCGGGTGGGATAGTGGTTGAGAAACTTGCATTTATATATACTATCTTCCCCGCCGAGGCTGAAAGCCTCGGCGGGGAAGATAGAAGGTGGGGGAGGGGGGGGTAAACGAGGATAACGTGTTTGTGCTTTTATTTTCCCTTATCTGCGCGCACAGCGCGCAGACAAGGGAAAATGTAAGAGTGTGTGCGCTTACGCTTATTACAGCTATATATTTATATAATTATATTCCCCATTGCGGCGCGCATTGCGCGCCGCAATGGGGAATATTTGGAGTAGAAAGGGTTGAGGCGAGAAAATGAAATAAATTAAAAACGCGCCGCACCCCGTAGGGGAGGAGTATCGCACGGCAGTTGCCGCGCGATACTAATAAATACGCGTGGCGTGTTGAGTGCGTGCGCCCGCGGTTAAAAACCGCGGGCGCACGCACATTTTTTTATATACCACTCCGCCCCGTATCGGGGCGGAGTGGTATACGTATTTTGTCATTATTTTTTATTTTATATAATAAAACGTACTATATATTTTTATTCGGATTTAATAAGCGCGGGGGACGTATATATCACATTAATTCCGCATTTTTTGCGGTAAAATTTTAAGCGCCCGCAAAGGCGCTTTATTTTTCCGTGAACTCATTTGCAACCGCCGCAGGTTTTGCAATTGCCCGAGCAACGGACCGTTTTTTTGCCCGTGGCGGAGTACACCTCGCCCGAGTAACTGCGCTCGGCTTTTTTGCCGCAACGGGGGCATACTACGGGGTCTTTGAAGTTTTTTACCAACTCGTCGAAGCGCAGGTTGCAGTCCGCGCAGAAATACTGTAAAAGAGGCATCAGTTTTTATCCCGTCTGCGTCGGCGGATTTTCTGCTGTCTTGTCAGAGCCGAGGTCTTGAAAATCATTACCGAAATAACCGCGGTAAGGGCGGCGGTACACGCGATAACCACCCAGAACCAGACGGTCTGCGCGGCGCTTACGCCGTATTGGAACGGCACGGGCATATTCATTCCCCAGAACCCCGCTATCATTGTGGGAATGGCGAGAATTATGGTGATTATGGTCAGCTTGCGCATAGTGATATTGGCGTTGTTCGAAATCATACTGCCGTACGCGTCCATCGTCACGCTTAAAATATCCTTATATATATGGCAGGTTTCGATTGCCTGTTTGGATTCCGTGCTTACGTCGTCGTACAAATCGCGGTATTCCTCGCTTGTCACAACCGCCTCGACTTTTGAAAGTTTATCGTGAACGCGTTCGTTCGAATGCAGTGAAGTCGAAAAGTAGACAAGCGAATTTTCGAGGTCGAGAAGCTGCATAATTTCGGCGTTGCGCATGGTTTTTTCCATTTCGCCCTGAATACGGTTTTTCTTTCTGTCTATCTGTTTAAGGCAGTACAAAAACCGTTTGGCGTTGCCGAGCATAAAGGTAAGAATAAAGTGTACGGGCGCGGTGGTGTCGATTTTTTCCCTGCCTGTTATAAAGTTTTTCAAAACGGTATTGCCCTTTAAGCAGACCGTAACTATGCAGTCTTTGTTGTAAATCACGGCAAGGGGCAGGGTGGTGTAGCTGTCGCCCACTTCGCCCTCTTCGATTATCGGGCAGTCCACCACGAACATGGTGCAACCCTCGTCCGATTCCGAACGCGCGCGTTCTTCCTCGTCGAGGGCGGCTTTTATCATATCTTCGGGTACGCCCGAAATGCGTGCGACTTCTTCGCATTCGTCGTCGTCGGGATTTACCATATCAATCCAGCAACGGGGCGCGAAGGCGTCGATTCTATCGAGTTTTCCGTCCGCAGACAAAAAGAACTTAACCATTGTCTTCCTCTCGGGTATAATTATATATCATTATATTTTATTTTGCAAGCGTTTGTTAAAATTCAGATTACTATTCTTCCCTCTAAAAACGCGGCGAAAAATCCCTCGACATCGGTGCCCGACGATATAAAACAGGCGCATATATCGTCGCGCGAGGCGATTTTATACAGATTTTTGCCGTAATATTTTTTAAGCGCGGAAGTAAACGCCTTGTCGCCCAAAGACTTTCGCAGGGTGTCGAAGAGTATCATACCCTTGTTATAGGTGACGTTGGTGTATTCGTAGTCGCTCGAATAGGTCGAAAGATTGCGGGTCATCGAGGTGTCCGCCTTGCCGTTGAGCTGGCTTTGTATCGAGAAGAAATTGCGGTACGCGCGCGTCGCCGAGCCGATAAGCCCCGTCCTCGTGAACCCGTAGTCGGGGTGGGTTTCGAAGAACATAAGGGTGGAGTATTCGGCAAGCCCTTCGTCCTGCCACGGGTCGTTCAGCTGGTCGCTCCCCACCATTGCGTACCACCATTGGTGCGCGTTTTCGTGTACTATGGTATAGACCGTATTGTCGAAATTCATACTGTCGTTTATCATTGTAAGCGCGGGGTATTCCATACCGCCGCAGTAAAAGCCCGTCGAAACGACCGAAAGGGTGGGGTAAACGTATTCGCCGAACGTCTGCGAAAAGTATTCGAGGCTTTGCTCGGCGGCGGCGAGGTATTCCGCCGCGTGTTCGTCGCCCGTATGGTAGTAGTAAACTTTCACGCCGCCGACTTCGCCCTCGCAGACTTCGAAGCTGTCCGAGATTACCGCGGCGAAATCGCGCGCTTTTTTAAGAGTATACGAGCATTTTTTGCGCCCCGCCGCCGTCGTTTCGCCCGTAAGCGAGCCGCTTGCCGCCGCCGTCCAACCCTCGGGAACGTCCAAAACGACGTTATAGTCCGCTATTTCCGATACAAACGGGTCGCCGAAAGGGTAGTAGGGGCTTTCGATAAAGCCGCCGTCCGAATAGGCGCAGAGCTGGGGGTAGAAGTTGCCGAGGTTCACCGCGTTCGCCGTTACGCCCGTGCGGTGGTTTATGTTCGCGAGCGAAAGGCTGTACGTTACGGTTACGCTTGCCGAATCGTCGGGGTAAAGGGGGGTTTGGAGGTTTACGGTAAGGATGTTTTCGTCCTCGCCGCCCTGCGCCCACGCCGAACAGCCCGTCACGCTTTCGACCTTCATTCCGCCGTAGGAAAAGCCGTCGTAATACGCCTTGGCGGCATACGCCTCGCCCACGGGCGGGGTGTTTACGCCCTCGCGGAAGGCGTTGCCGTAAAGGTTGAATTTAAGGTCGGTAAGTTCGTTGCCCGTGGTGTTTTTGTAATCTATGCGCGCGGTGCCCGAAAGCGCGCGCCCGTCCTCGTCGTATCTTACGGCGATATCGTAAAAAATCGGGGAATTTTCGGTTTTCTTTTTACAGCCCGTAAAGGCGAATACAGCCAAAACCGAGCATATACCAAGCAAAAACGCAATAAATTTTTTCATTTTTCACCTCGGATTATATATACTGCGAAAAAGGTCGGAAAAGAACAATTTGCGCTCAAATAAAATAAAATGTAAGGATGGTGGTATGCGTCATTAACGGGGGCTTGTGCGAAAACCTGCCCGAATGCGACGTCGCGGTGTTCGGATTTTCGGGGCTGGGCGAAGTGAATTTCGAAAGCGAGCTTAAAGGCGACAGCGACAAATTCGAGGCGGCGGCGCGCCTTTCGCGCAAAAACGGCTGCGGGGTGGTATGCGCCTGCCGCACTTTAAGCAGGGGCATAAGGCGCAGGTCGGCGGCGGTCGCCGACGGCGGCAGGCTTTTGGGCATTTCGGATATGAACCACGTCTTTGACGGCGAAAACTTCAAAAGCGGCGCAAATCTCGGGCTTTATAAGGTCGCGGGCTGTAAGGTGGGCGTGGTGGTGGGCAACGACCTGTTTTTTCCCGAAACGGTAAAGTCGCTTTCCGCCTGCGGTTGTTCGGTGGTCTGCGCCGTGCTTGACGAGGTGACCGACGGCATACCCCCGATACTCGCGCGGGCGTATGCGTACCTCTACGGCGCGCCCGTCATACTGTGCGCGGGCAAAGTCGCGTATTTCGCCGATATTACGGGGGCAATCGCCTCGTCCACGCAGCAGTTCGCGCTGTTCGAATTCGACCCGCAGAACCGCTACCGCCTTGTGACTACCCGCTGCCGCGGGATTATGGACACGGTGCGGGCGGATTACTGAAAAAGCAAATTTCAAACCTTTTCAAATTCCGGGGCTTTTTAGTTGTTTTTTTCGGCAAGGGCTGTTATAATGTATGGGAAAAAGTTTTTACATAGTAAAAAAAGGGAAAAACAATGCTTAGTATGACGGGTTTCGGCAGAGGCGAATACAAAAGCGGCGGCATAGAGCTTATTGTCGAGATAAAGACGGTAAACAACCGCTATCTCGACGTCGCCGTAAAAAGTCCGCGGGTATTTGCGGCGGCGGAGGACGTTATACGCGCCGCCGTCCGCGAAAAGATGACGCGCGGACATGCCGACGTGTATATTTCGCTTTCGGACAAGCGCGAGCGCGAAAAAACGCTGTACTTCGACGAAAACCTCGCCAAAGGCTACGTCGCGGCGGCAAAGCGCGCCGAACAGCTGTTCGGGGCGCAGAACGACGTGACCGTTTCGAATATTTTACGCTTCCCCGACGTACTTCGCGCGGAAGAGAACACGGGGCTTGACGACGAGCTGTCAAAGGCTCTCGCCGCCGCGCTTGATACCGCGCTCGACAGGCTTAACGCAATGCGGAAAACAGAGGGCGCGAAGCTCGAAAAGGACATGCTGTCGAGAATGGACGCGATAGAAAAAACGGTGGACGCTATTTCAAAGCGCGCGCCGCTCGTTTCGGAAAACTACCGCGAAAAGCTCGAAGCGAAGATGCGCAAAATCCTCGACGGCGAAAATTACGACGAGGCGAGGCTGTTGCAGGAGGCGGCGCTGTTTGCCGACAAGTGCAATATCGACGAAGAACTGACAAGATTGCGTTCGCACATTTCGCAATTCCGCGAGATATGCAAAAGCGACGTGGTGGGCAGAAAACTCGACTTCCTTGTGCAGGAATTCAACCGCGAAACGAACACCATATGTTCAAAATCCAACGATTTGGAGATTACGCGGCTCGGGCTCGGGGGCAAAAACGAAATAGAAAAAGTCCGCGAGCAGGTGCAGAATGTCGAATAACTTCCTTATCGTCCTGTCGGGTCCCTCGGGCGTTGGCAAGGGTACCATAGTGACAAGGCTTTTGGCGCGCGGAAATTACGCGCTTTCGGTTTCGGCGACGACACGACCCCCGCGAAAGGGCGAAGAAAACGGAAAATCTTACTTCTTTTTAAGCCGCGAAGAGTTTGCAAAGGGCATAAAAGAGGGCGGGTTTCTCGAATACTCGGAACACTTCGGCAACTTTTACGGCACCCCGAAAAAGTTTGTGGACGAAAAGCTTAAAAAAAGCGACGTCATACTCGAAATAGACGTGGACGGCGCGCTTGCGGTCAGAAAATCCCACCCCGCCGCGCTGCTTATATTCATACTTCCGCCCAGCCGCGAGGAATTGAGAAACAGGCTTTTGTCGCGCGGGTCCGAGGACGTGAAAAAGATAGAAGAGCGGCTTGAAAGAACGGAATACGAGCTGTCGAAAAGCGGCGAGTACGATTACAGAATAGTAAACGACGAGCTTGAACGCGCCGTCGAAGAGATAGAAAGCGCGATAGCGCTTGAAAAAAGGAGAAAAAATGATTAACGACCCCCCCGTAGATTTACTTATCGAAAAATTAAGCGACGGCGGCGAAGAAATTTCGCGCTACGCGCTGTGCGTGGTTGCGTCCAAACGCGCGCGCCAGATAATCGAAAAAGAACAGTCCGCGCCGAAAGCTTTGGACGAACACGTCGATAAAGAGCTTTCGATAGCGGGCCGCGAGATTGCCTCGGGCAAAATCAAGTACGTAAAAGATTGAAAAAGGCGCGCGGCGGAATACGCCGCGCGCAATTTAAACTATGTTTGCGAAAGTCATAGTGGATATCGCCCACAGTCGGGTAGACAGAATCTTCGAATATTCCTGCGGCGACGGGGTTGAGGCGGGTTGCCGCGTCAAGGTGCCTTTCGGCGGCAGGATTTCGGACGGATTCGTAATAGGCGTTTCAGACGTAAGCGAATACCCGAGCGAAAAAGTTAAAAGTATAATAAAGGTTTTCGACGAAACGCCCGCGCTCGTCCCCGAGTGCCTTGCTTTGAGCGAAAGCATTTCCGCGCGCTATGCGACGCCGAAAGCCGCTTCGCTCCGCCTTTTTCTGCCCTCGGAAATGCGGACGGGAAAGGTGCGCGAAGCGTATAAAAATTTCGCGGTTTTCGCGACGGCGGACGTCGCGCTCGGCAAATCGGCGAAAAAGCAGAAAGAGGCGCTTTTATATATTTCGGAGCGGGGCGAGGAAGAGTTTTCGTCGCTGTGTGCGAAATTCGGACGGGCGGCTGTAAACGCGCTTGTCGCAAAGGGCGCGGTAAGGGAAGAAAGGCGGCAAATTCAGCGCGCGCCCGCGCCCTACATATCGCCCGATTATCAACCGAAAATTCTGACCCAAGCGCAAAAAGACGCAATATATTCGATAGAAAACAGCCGTCAGACGGTAAGTCTTATACACGGGGTTACGGGAAGCGGCAAAACCGAAATCTACCTTCAAGTCATAGCCGACGTTATAAAAAAGGGCAAAAGCGCGATTTTTCTCGTGCCCGAAATTTCGCTTACGCCGCAGATGCTTTCGCAACTCCGCGCGCGTTTCGGCGGCGAGGCGGCGATTCTGCACAGCGGGCTGTCCGCGGGCGAAAGGTTCGACGAATGGTGGCGGCTGCGCTCGGGAGAGGCGAAAATCGCGGTCGGCGCAAGGAGCGCGGTGTTCGCCCCGCTCGAAAACATAGGCGTTATAATTATGGACGAAGAACACGATTCGTCCTACGTCAGCGAGTCCGCGCCCCGCTATTCCACGCGGGATATCGCGCTTATGCGCGCGCGGTACAACGGCTGTAAGCTTATTCTCGGCAGCGCAACGCCGTCCGTCGAAAGTTATCTGGCGGCGAAAGAGGGCATATACAACCTTATAACCCTCACCGAGCGCATAAACAAAAAACCGATGCCCGAAATAATAATAGCGGATATGAAAAGGGAAGTCCGCCGCGGCAATTCGTCGGCGTTTTCGAAAGCTTTGCGCGACGAACTCGAAAGCACGCTTGCAAGCGGCAATCAGGCGATAATATTTTTAAACAGGCGCGGGTATTCGCAAAAAGTGATATGCCGCGACTGCGGGTACGTCGCGAAGTGCGCCGACTGCGACGTCGCGCTTACCTATCACAGCGAAGAGGACTGCCTTAAATGCCACTATTGCGGCGCAAGGTACAAAATGCTTTCCGCCTGTCCCGAATGCGGGGGCAGGCACATACGCTACGGCGGCACGGGCACTCAGCGCGTAGTAGCCGAACTTAAAGAGATGTTCCCCGCGGCGCGTATCATAAGAATGGACAACGACACCGTTTCGGGCAAGGACGGGCACTATAAAATTCTGTCGCGGTTCGCCGCGAAAGAGGCGGACATATTGGTCGGAACGCAGATGATAGCCAAGGGTCACGATTTCCCGTCCGTCACGCTTGTGGGCATAATCGACGCCGATATGAGCCTGTATTTTTCCGATTACAGAAGCGGCGAGCGCACCTTTCAGCTTATAACGCAGGTCGCGGGCAGAAGCGGGCGCGCGGGCGAAAAGGGCAAGGTGGTTTTGCAGACCTATTCGCCCGAAAACTATATTTTGAGATACGCCGTAAATTACGACTATAAGGGCTTTTTCGAAAACGAAGTGCAGGTAAGAAAAGCCACGGCTTTTCCGCCGTATTCGGAAATCTGCCGCGTTATGGTCACCTCCGCCGACGACAAAAAGGCGTTGGACGTCCTTAAAAAAGTGTACTTTGCGATAGAGGACATACGCGCGCGCGACCCCGACGAGTTCCTCTTTCTGAACAAGATGCATTCGCCCGTAAAAAAGATACAGGGCAAGATGCGCTACCAGACGCTTATGCGCCTGAAATCCGACAAACACCTTGCGGAAATTTACAGAATTGCCGCCGAAAATACGGGGACGTCCGTACTTGTGTACGTCGAGGAAAACCCCGCCAATCTTTCATAGGAGAACGAAATGAAGAGATACGTTGTACAGACGGGCGACCCCGTTCTGCGCGAAAAATGCGCCGAGGTCAGAAAATTCGACGGGGAGCTTTTTTCCCTTCTTGACGATATGCGCGAAACCGTGCGCGCCGAAAACGGCGCGGGGCTTGCCGCGCCCCAGATAGGCGTGCCGGTAAGGGCGGTGGTTATAGACGTCGAAGAGGGGTATTTCGAGCTTGTAAACCCCCGCATAGTCTACGAAAAGGGCGAACAGACTGGTCCCGAGGGCTGTCTTTCGGTCAAGGGCAAGCAGGGCGAGGTCAGACGTCCCGAAAAAGTAAAGGCGGAATACCGCGACAGAAACGGCAGAAAGCACAAGCTTACCGCCTCGGGCTTTTTCGCGCGCGCGGTGTGCCACGAGTGCGACCACCTCGACGGGATTTTATATACCGACAAGGCGGACAGAATTTACGATTTGCCCGCGGAGGATAAATGAAGATAGTTTTTGCGGGTTCGCCAGAATACGCGGTGCCCACGCTTGAAAAACTTACAAAAGTCGCCGACGTGGTTGCGGTTGTGACCCAGCCCGACAGACCGCAGGGCAGAAAAAAAATTGTAACGCCCACGCCCGTAAAAAAGTTTGCGCAATCGGTCGGCATAAAGACCTTCGGTTACGCCAAAATAAGCGAGCACGCGGACGAATTGCGCGCGCTCGGCGCGGACGTAATGATAACCTGCGCCTACGGTCAGATTCTTTCGCGGGAAATACTCGGCGTTTTTGCGCGCGGGGTGTGGAATCTGCACGCTTCTCTGCTGCCCAAGTTCCGCGGCGCGTCGCCCATTCAGTCGGCTATACTCGCGGGCGAAGAGTACACGGGGGTCACCGTAATGCGCACCGAGCCCGAACTCGATACGGGCGACATAATGCTTGTAAAGCGCATAGCCGTGGACGGAATGAACGCGGGCGAGCTTGCGGCTAAACTTTCCGCGCTGTCCGCGGAGGCGGCGGCGGAAGCGGTCGAATACCTTAAAGAGGGCGAGCCGCAACTTCTTATGCAACATGAACCCGACGCGACGTACTGCAAAAAAATCACGAAAGCGGACGCGAAGCTCGACTTTTCGCGCGGGGCGGAGGAAATCTGCCGCGCCGTCCGCGCTCTCAACCCCCAACCTCTCGCGTACTGTATGCACGGCGGGAATATCTTAAATATTCTCTCCGCCCGCCCCGCCCCGCAAAAGGCGGCGGGAAAGTGCGGCGAGGTGCTGTCGCTGTCGCCCAAGGCGGGCTGTTTTACGGTGGCGTGCGGCGACGGCGCGGTGGAGATATACGAAGTACTGCCCGCGGGCGGCAAAAAGCTGTGCGCGCGCGACTTTATAAACGGCAGAAAAATAAAGGCGGGCGACGTGCTTGACTAACCCGCTCGCCGACCCCTATTTTGTGTTGAACGCGGTATATTCGGGGGGCAAATACTTAAAACAGGCGCTCGCCGAAACCCCGTGCGAGCAAAAATATATCGCCCGCACCACCCGCGTGTGCTACGGCGTTCTGGAAAAGGATATATACCTTTCGTATATAATTTCGGGCAACTGCGCGCGCCGACCCAAAAGCGCGTCGCGGCTTGTTCTGAAAATCGCGCTTTATATGCTCGAATTTATGCGCGTCGCGCCCCACGCCGTCGCGGATAACGCGGTGGAACTTCTGAAAAAACTCGGAAAGGCGGGCGAAAGCGGGTTTGTGAACGCGTTTTTAAGGAGCTATACCCTGCCGCCGCCGCCCGAAAATTCAAGCGAACGCGCGGCTGTCGAAGCGAGCGCGCCGCTGTGGCTTTATAAGCGCGTAAAGCGCAGTTACAAGTCCGAAGCGGCCGAAATTCTCGGCGCGCAGTCGGCGGGAGTATGCGTGCGCTTCGTGCGTAACGCGGACAAGTATCTTGCGCGCGAACACACCGACACGCCCTTTGAAAACGTGTATATATTCGGGCATTTTGCCCGCGACGACGGCTTTTTTGCGGGCGATTACACCTTTCAGTCCGCAGGTTCCGTAGCCATCTGCGATATAGTCGCGCCCTGCGGCGAACTTCTGGACGCGTGCGCCGCTCCGGGCGGCAAAAGCGTACTGCTTGCGGGCAAGTGCGGCAAGGTTACCGCGTGCGAACTGCATCCGCACCGCGCGGGGCTTATAAAAGCATATAAACAGCGTATGGGCGCGGACAATATCGACGTTATAACGGCGGATAGTTCGGTATATATGCCCGAATTTTGCGAAAAATTCGACGGCGTGCTGTGCGATTGTCCGTGTTCGGGGACGGGGGTCATATGCGAAAACCCCGACGTCAAACTTTTCAGAAAGGAAGAGGATATCGCCGCGCTTTCGGAAATTCAGCTTAAAATACTTTCGAACTGTTCGCGGTATGTAAAGAGGGGCGGCAGACTGTATTATTCGACCTGTTCGGTACTCCCCGAAGAAAACGACAGCGTTGCGCACCGCTTTTTGGCGCAGAATCCCGAATTTTCGGTTGCGGAAGTCACGTCGCCGCTTGCGCACAGAAAGGCGCGCTACGGCTTGCAGTTTCTGCCGCACATATCCCTCGGCGCGGGGTTCTATATCGCGGTTTTTACAAGAAAATGAAGAATATATTGCAGGATTTAAGCTTTACCGAGCTTGAAAACTTAATGTCCGAACTCGGCGAAAAGCCTTTCCGCGCCCGTCAGGTTTACGAAGGGCTTATGAAGGGCAGAAAAATTTCCGAACTGCCCGCCGTTCCCGCGGAACTGCGCGCAAAACTTACGGAAAAATTCGAGGACGAGCCTGTAAAGATAATAAATACGCTTACCTCCGCGGACGGCACCAAAAAATTTCTGTTCGGGCTTGCGGACGGAAACGTCGTCGAGGGGGTGCTTATGTCGTACAAGTACGGCAATACCCAATGCGTTTCCACGCAGGTGGGGTGCCGTATGGGCTGTAAATTCTGCGCCTCCACTCTGGGCGGGCTTGTGCGCAATCTTACTTCGGGCGAAATTCTTGCGCAGGTTCTCGCCGTCAACGCGGCGGAGGGCGGCGGCAGGCGCGCGGTCACGAATATCGTTCTGATGGGAAGCGGCGAACCGCTCGACAACTATCGGAACGTGGTAAAATTTCTGCGCAACGTTTCCGCGGAGGGCGGGATAAATATTTCCCCCCGCAATATATCGCTTTCAACGTGCGGGCTGGCGCCCGAAATTTACAAACTCGCCGACGAAAATCTGCCCGTAAATCTGACTATATCGCTGCACCAGACCACGGACGAGGGGCGGGCGCGCATTATGCCCGTAGCGAAAAAGTACAAAATTTCGGAAATTTTAAAGGCGTGCGATTACTATTTTTCGGCGACGGGCAGGCGGTATATATTCGAATATTCGCTTATAGGCGGCGAAAACTGCGCGAAAGAGAATGCGGAGGGGCTTATAAAGCTTCTGAAAGGCAGACCCTGCCATGTCAATCTTATACGCCTGAACGAGGTAAAGGAACGCAATCTTGCCGCCGTTTCCAAAGCCCGCGCCTACGCGTTCGCGGCGGAGCTTGTAAAGGGCGGGCTTTCGGCGACGGTGCGTCGTTCGATGGGTTCGGATATAGGCGGGGCTTGCGGACAGCTCAGAAATTCGTATATATCGGGCGGAGCAGACGACGGCTTCCGCGGAGAACGAAAGTAAAAATTATCGGGAGGTAAATATGCAAATCAAAGTTGCGCCGAGCATACTGTCGGCTGATTTTTCCGCAATGGGCGAGGCGGTGCGCGCCGTAGAGGGCGCGGGCGCGGACCTTATACACTGCGACGTTATGGACGGGTCGTTCGTCGAGCCGATAACTTTCGGCGGGCAGATGGTTAAAAACATACGCCCGCTTACAAAGCTTGCCCTCGACGTTCACCTTATGATAGAGCACCCCAAAACCCAGATAAAGTTTTTCGCGGACGCGGGCGCGGATATAATAACCGTGCATTACGGCGCCTGCCGCCGCATTTCGCCCGATTATCTTGCGGAAACGCTCGAATATATTAAAAGTTTCGGCGTGAAGTGCGGGGCGGTCGTAAACCCCGACGTGCCCGTCGAAAACATTTTTCCCGTATTCCCTCAATGCGATATGGTGCTTCTGATGTCGGTTTTTCCGGGCTACGGCGGGCAGAAATTCATTCCCGAAGTTCTTGAAAAAATCAAAAAGGCGCGCGAATATGCCGTAAGTATCGGCAGACCCGATATGGATATCGAAGTGGACGGCGGCGTAACCTTGAACAACGCCGAAGCGATAAAAAAGGCGGGCGCAAACGTGCTTGTCGCGGGAAGCGCGGTGTTCGGCGCGGACGATATGTCTTACGCGATAAGGAAAATACGCGGATGACCGCCGCCATACTTTTAAACGGCGACCCGTATTCGGGCGAGATAAAGTGCGACAGGGCGTACTGCTGCGACGGCGCGTATATGTGGGCGGCGGGCAAGGTGAAAATAGACGAAAATCTCGGCGATTTCGACTCGCTTGCGTTTACCCCCGAGCCTCCGCCCGAAAAAATCTATCCCGCGGAAAAGAATTTTACCGACGGCGAAATAGCCCTTTACAAGGCTGTCGCGGACGGCGCGGACGAGATAATATTTTACGGCGGCACGGGCGGGAGAAGCGACCATTTCCTCGGCAATCTGCATTTGCTGTACGCGGCGCATATGCGCGGGGCGAAGTGCTCGCTCGAATCGGACACCGAGCTTATTTTCCCCGCAAGCGGAAAGATTTTTCTGGGGAAGTTTGCGGGCAGAACGCTGTCGGTGTTACCTTTCGGCGGCGAATTGCATATATTGGAGAGTGCGGGGCTTAAATATTCCTATCCCGACAGAATTTCGTACGGCGAATGCAGGGGGATTTCGAATATCTGTCTGTCCGCCGACGCGTATCTCGAAGTCGCGGGGCTTGCTCTCGTAATAATAAACAAGGGGGAAGTATGATAATCTGCGTAAAACCGCCTCTGCCCGTCAGAAAACTGTTGAGGCTTTTACTGCGCAAATGAAGTACGCCGATATGCACTGCGACGCGCTGACCGCGCCCGCCCCGCTTTCGACGGCGGAAAAACTTTTTAAAAGCGGCTGTATTATGCAGTGCTTTGCCTATTTTCACGGCGGAAAAACAAGCTTTTTAAAGGCTTTGAAACGCCTTGACGTAATTACGGCGGACGCGCGGTTTATGCGCGTCCGCCGATTTTCCGATTTGCAAACCGCAATCCGCCTTAAAAAAACCGCGTGCGCGCTGACGGTGGAAAATCTCGATTGGAACGGGAATATGCTCGGTTTACGCGAGGTCGCAGACTCGGGCGCGGTGATGGCGTCGCTTGTCTGGAACGTAAAAAACAGGCTCGCCTGCCCCGCTTTCGACGGGGTAAAAGCCGCGGACGGCGGGTTGACAAGGGCGGGCGAAGAGGCGATTTGTTTTCTCGACGAAAACTCGGTCATACCCGACATTTCGCACCTTTCGCCCTCGGGCGCGGAGTTTATTCTTACGGGCAGAAAAAAGCCCGCGGTCGCAAGCCATTCGAACGCGTACGCGGTCTGTCCGCACCCGCGCAATTTAAGCGACGGACTTATTAAAAAAATCGCGGACTGCGGCGGGGTTATAGGGCTTAACTTCTGCCCCGCGTTTTTGGGCGGCGAAGATACCGTCGCGCTTGCGTGCGCGCACGCGGAGCATATTATAAAAGTCGGGGGCGGGGACGTGCTTGCGCTCGGCGGCGACTTCGACGGTATGAAGCCCAACGCCGATTTTCCCGACTGCACGCGCGTGCCCGCGCTTTTGGAGGTTTTCGCAAAAAAATTCGGGCGGCGCACGGCTGAAAAAATAGCCTTCGGCAACTTTGTCGGGTTGTTTAAAGAGGCGCGCCCGTAAATACTTGATTTTCGGCGCGGCGTATGTTAAAATGCGTATATATACGGAGTGTTCTGATGAAAGTATTGAAACGACTTTTTGCGGTCGCCGCGGCGGCGGCTTGCGCCATTCCAATTGCGGCGGCGTTTTCGGGCTGTAAGGCGACCCAACGCTATACCGCCGTTTATTCCGACGGCGAGCTTATAGGTTACGAACTCGACGTTTCGGGCTATAAAGACAAGCTTAAAGGCGACTACGAAATCCCCGCGGTTTACGACGGCGACGAGGGCAGCGCGCCCGTAATCTCGATAGCCGACCAGGCGTTTGCGGGCAGTAAGATAACGTCGCTTACAATCCCCGCCACGGTGAAAGATATCGGCATAGCGGCGTTCGCGTATACCTCGCTTAAAAGCGTGACTTTCGCGGACGGGATACAGATAGAAGAGATACCGCAGGGAGCGTTTTCGTACTGCGCTTCGCTTGAAACCGTGACCATTCCCGAATCGGTTAAGATATTGGGCTATTTTTCGTTTATGGCGTGCGAATCGCTTAAAAGTATCGACATACCCGCGCAGGTGACCGAAATACGCGACCGCGCGTTCGAAAACTGTTTAAACCTTGCGACGGCGACTATGCACGACGGTCTGAAAACCATCGGTTCCGAGGCGTTTTACGGCTGCGGGCTTACCGAGGTGACCGTTCCCGCGACCGTCGAAGACGTCGAAGGAGTGCCCCGCACCGACGAAAACGGCAAGGTTATAAGGGACGCCGACGGGAACGTTCAGACCTTTACGAAGTACGGCATAGGCGTAGCCGCCTTTCATACCTGCGAAAAGCTCGAAAGGGCGACGGTGCTCGGAAGCGTGAAAACAGTGCCCGCGGGCGCGTTCGGCTACTGCCCCGCGCTTAAAGAAATTTATCTTCCCGCAAGCGTCAAAGAAGTGCAGGGCGCGTACTATTCGGGAAGCAAAGTGGTAGTAGGACACGCTTTCCACAACTGCAAACAGCTGACCGACGTCTATTTCGGCGGCACCTCGGAAGAGTGGAGCGGAGTTAAAATAGATATGGGCGGCAAAGACCAGGATATGGCGACGTACGACAACGCCGCGATAAAAAACGCGACTTTGCACCCCGAAGCCCAAGGACTTCCCGCCCGCGCGGAGTAATTAAAAAATGCGGAAACGATAAAACCCCGCCGAACGTAAAAGTTCGGCGGGGTTTGAAATTTAACTTTACGCGCGCTCTACTTTTTTGAGGCATCTCGCGCATACGTAATCGGTCACCTGTTTGCCGTTTTTATCGACATAGGTAACCTGCTGTACGTTCGCTTTGAAAGTTCTTCTCGTGCGGCGCTTGGAATGGCTTACGTTGTTGCCTGACTGCTGACCCTTGCCGCATACGCTGCATACTCTGGACATATCTGCACCTCCGTGGGTTTTTAAAGTCAAAAATACAGCCGTTCGGGTAAACGACCTTAATCAATATAACACGGCGGCGCGAAAAAATCAATCAAAAGTTATCGCAAAGTTTAAAATTTTTTAAAATTTACAAAATAATTCGTAAAGGTATGGCAATTTTACATCAAATCCGAAAAAAATCCTTGCAAAATACTGCGATTTATTATACAATACTTTATTGAAAGGAGAAACTATGGCAGTAACTACGAGCAACGTGTTCGGCAAAATCTCAATATCCGATTCGGCAATCGCAAAGGTTGCCAAAAACGCCGCGCTCGAATGCTACGGCATAGTCGATACCGTTTCCCGCAGGTTTACCGACACCTTGCACGAGCTGTTCAAACGCCCCGTGGGCAAGGGTATAAAGGTGATAACTTCGGGCGACAGAATTTTTATCGACGTTTACGTTATAATCAAGTACGGCGTATCTATAAACGCGGTTGCCGAATCGCTTAAAGAGAGCGTTAAGTATAAGGTAGAAAGATTTACGGGTATGATTGTGGACACCGTAAACGTCCATATTATCGGGGT
The DNA here is from genome assembly GCA_947624005.1 of uncultured Clostridia bacterium. GTDB lineage: Bacteria > Bacillota > Clostridia > Christensenellales > Borkfalkiaceae > Coproplasma. The sequence continues at coordinate 12,685 of CANQHV010000010.1, read as the reverse complement.
CAAGCTTTAAGCCCCGTCCGCAAGGAGAAGTATGCAGAAAACAATAAACAGCACCGAATTCCGCAAAATGGTGTCAACGGGCGCAAGAATGCTCGAAATCAATCGGGCGAAAGTCGACGCGCTGAACGTGTTCCCCGTCCCCGACGGCGACACGGGCACGAATATGTCGCTTACTTTGCAGTCCGCAATAAAGGAGATGAACGCCTGCTCGTCGAACCGTTTTCAGGAAATTTGCGACGCGGTTTCAAAGGGCGCGTTAAAGGGCGCGCGCGGAAATTCGGGCGTTATATCTTCCCAGATATTCCGCGGCATATGTCAGGTGCTGCGCGATACCAAGGATTCTTTCGATACAAAAACTTTCGCAAAAGCGTTGGAGGCGGGTACCAAAGTCGCCTACGGCGCCGTTTCCATTCCCAAAGAGGGCACAATACTGACGGTCGTCAGACTTATGAGCGAACAGGCGGGCAAACTCGCCAAAAAGAATCCCGACTTCGTTGAATTTTTGACCGCGCTTATCGCCGTCGGCGACGAAGCGCTTGCCCAGACCCCCGAACTTCTGCCCGTTCTCAAAAAAGCGGGCGTAGTCGATTCGGGCGGCGTGGGACTTATGACCATTATGCGCGGATTCCTCGCCTCGATGACGGGCGAAGAAGTCGCGGGCGAAGTGCAGACCGAGGCGCGCGAAAACGCAAAGACCGACGAAGAAATTTTCGGCGACAATTCCGATATCATAAATCTCGACCTCGGCGAAATAGAATTTGCGTACTGCACCGAATTTTTCGTCATAAATATGAAGCAGATGACCACCCTTGCCGATATCGACAAGCTTAAAGAACGGCTTATGGGCATAGGCGACTGCGTAATATGCATAGGCGACCTCGAACTCGTAAAAGTTCACGTCCACACCAATACCCCGGGTCGCGCGCTGTCGTACGCGCTCGAACTCGGCGAACTCGACCGAATAAAAATCGAGAATATGCTCGAAGAAAACCGCGCCCTCCGCGCAAAACTCGAAGCCGAGAAAAAGGAAATGGGAATGCTTGCCATATGCGCGGGTCAGGGGCTTGAAGAAATTTTCAAAGACCTTATGTGCGACAGAGTTATAGAGGGCGGTCAGACGATGAACCCGTCCGCGCAGGATATCGCCGACGCGGTGCAGAAGATAAACGCCTCGAACGTGTTCGTATTCCCCAACAACTCGAACGTAATTCTCGCGGCGGAACAGGCGAAAGCCCTCGTTTCGAAGCGCACCATTCACGTAATACCCACCAAAAACGTGCCGCAGGGCTTTGCAGCCGCGCTTCAATTCAATCCCGAAGTTTCAGTGCCCGAAAACAAGACCAATATGACACACGCGATAGACAACGTGTCGTCGGGGCAGGTTACCTACGCGGTAAGAAACACCACTATGAACGGCTTCAAGCTTAAAGAGGGCGACATAATAGGGCTTGACAATAAGCGCATACTTGCAAAGGGCGACGACGTAGACTCGACAACCCTTGCGCTTATAAAGGCCCTTAAAAACAGCGACCACGAAATGATAACCCTTTATTACGGCAACGGCGTAACCGAGAAGGACGCGGAACAGCTTGCCGACAAGGTGAGAGAGGCTTACCCCGAATGCGACGTCGAAAGTCACTTCGGCGGACAGCCCGTGTACTACTACATGGTGGCTTTGGAGTAAAAAATTCGAGGGTTCCGGAAGAGTTTCCGGAACTTCTTTCGTATAGAGGAATTTATGAAGCTTACCGAGTTGAAGTTCGTATCCGAAAAACGCGAAAAGGACTTCAATAAACTCAATATATATTCGTGCGAAGACCTTGTGCGGCATTTCCCCCGCGACTATCTCGACCTTACGCGCGTCGCGCCCCTTTCGTCGGCGTACCACAACGACGTTATACTCACCCCGTGCGAAGTTCTGAACGTCGAAGTCAACAGATATTCCCGCCGTCCGTTCGTAAAGGCGTTATGTCAGCAAAACGGCTATATATTCACGGCAATATGGTTCAATCAGCCCTACGTCGCGCAGAAATTACAGCGCGGCGAATACCTTTTTTACGGCAGAGTGCAGAATAAATACGGGCTTGGTTGCAGTATGGTGAACCCCTCGTTCGAGCCGAAAGACAAGGCGGAAGTTCTCCGCGGCGTAATACCCGTATATTCGCTTTCGGGCAATCTTACGCAGGGCGCGGTGCGCTCGGCTGTACGCCGCGCTTTGCAAAAAGTCGCAATACGTTCCGCAATTCCCGCCGCGCTCGCCGCGCAATATTCGCTTATGCCCCTCGACGAGGCGTATAAAAAAGTCCACGCGCCGCAGTCGGAAGAGGACGTAAAAAAGGCGTCCGAGCGTATTGCGCTCGAAGAATATTTTCTGCTTATTTCGGCGTTCAAGGTAATAAAGGGCGGCAGAGACGAGGCGCGCCTTAACAAATATTCGGTTACGCGCGCCGATTTGGACGGGTTTATATCGCGTTTTCCCTTTAAGTTCACCGCGGGTCAGCTTGCGGCGACGGACGAAATTTTTTCCAACCTGAAATCGCCTGCCAAAATGAACAGACTTCTGCAAGGCGACGTGGGCAGCGGCAAAACCGCGGTGGCGTTGACCGCAATATATATGGCGGTAAAAAGCGGATATCAGGCGGCTATGCTCGCGCCTACCGAAGTGCTTGCAAAGCAGAACTGCGATATATTGCGCGCATATTTTCCCGATTTCAACGTGGGATATCTTGCGGGGAGTTCTTCCGCCGCCGAAAAAAAAGCCGTTAAAAAAGAGCTGTCCGAGGGCGTTATGCGCATAGTCTGCGGCACGCACGCCGTTCTGCAAGGCGACGTGGAGTTTAAAAACCTTTCGCTTGTCGTGTGCGACGAACAGCACCGTTTCGGCGTGGCGCAGCGTTCGTCGCTTTCGGAAAAGGGCGAGGGTTGCGATACGCTTGTTATGAGCGCGACCCCCATACCCCGCACGCTGTCGCTTATTTTCTACGGCGACCTCGACGTGACTACCATAAAGGACAAGCCCGCCGACCGTCTGCCCGTTTCCACCGCGGTAATACCCGAAAGGAAGTACGAAGATATGCTTAAATACGTCGCCAAAAAGGCGGCGGAGGGCGAGCAGACTTATTTTGTCTGCCCGAGAATAGAGGGCGACGACGGGGATATGACCTCGGTTTGCGAACTTTACGAAGAGCTTTCGGCAAAGCTGAAAGGGGTAAGAGTCGCGCTTTTGCACGGCAAAATGCGCGAGGCGCAGAAAAACGGCATAATGTCCGACTTCAAACAGAAAAAGTACGACTGCCTTGTCACCACTACGGTGGTGGAGGTGGGCGTAGACGTGCCCGACGCGACTACTATAATAATTTACAACGCCGAACGCTTCGGGCTTGCGCAGCTTCACCAACTGCGCGGGCGCGTGGGCAGAGGCGACAAAAAGAGCTATTGTTTTTTAATCGCGGGTTCCGACTCGGAAGAGGCGCGCGAACGGCTTAACGTTATCTGCGGCAGTACGGACGGGTTTGCGATAGCCGAAGCCGACCTTAAAATGCGGGGCGGCGGCGACTTTATGGGCACGCGGCAGTCGGGGCGGGTGCTGTCCGAAATAAAAAACCTGCGCTTCCCCGTCGATACGCTGTTTTTCGCAAAATCGCTTTCGGACGCGGCGTTTTCGGGCGCGTTCGACGCGCGCGAGCTGACAAAAATAGCGGCTTTGAAGTACGAAAGTTTAAAAGACGTCGTGCTTAATTAAAGGTTTGTGACAATATAATCAAAGCGCGCCCGCGGGGCTTAACCCCGCGGGCGCGCTTTGATTTTTAAATACGGGTCGTAACCCGAAAACGTCTGAATGTAAGGCTTTTTAAAATTCGTTTTCGCCCAGAATCTCGCGGCGGAATTTTTCGTAGTCCGTTCTTCCCGCTTTTAAAAAGTCGATTGCCGCGTAGGGGTGGGCGTTGTAAAGCCCCGTCAGAAGGTAGGGCACGTCGTAGCCCCACGCCGTGGTTTTCGAAAGGGGCTTCATATATTCGCGAATGAACCCGAGCACGGGGTCCATTTTATATCTGGGGTTTTTCAGAAATCCCAAAAGCGATTCGGTAAAGCAGTTGCCCGCGCCGCGCCCCATTCCGCATACGGTGCCGTCGAGGAAGTTCACGCCCTTTGCGCACGCCTCTATGGTGTTTGCAAACGCAAGCTGTTGGTTGTTGTGCGCGTGAATACCTATTTCTTTGCCGTACTTTGCGCCCACTTCGAGGTACATATCGGCAACCCGCCTTATCTCTTCGGGGTAAAGCGCGCCGAAGCTGTCTACTATGTAGATAATGTCCACGGGGCTTTTGCCGACCTCTTCAAGCGCGTTTTTAAGGTCGCTTTCCTGATTTTTCGAAATCGCCATTATGTTACAGCTCGTCTTATAGCCCATCTTGTTGCAGAACTCTATCATTTCTATGGCGGTGGGTATCTGATGCACATACGTCGCTATGCGGTACAAATCTATTACCGATTCCTTTTTGGGCAGTACCTCGGTTGCGAGGTCTACTCTGCCGACGTCGCTCATAACGCTTATCTTCATATCGGTTTTGTTTTCGCCCACGACCGAACGTATGTCGTCCTCTTCGCAGAACTTCCACTTGCCGAACTTGGTAACGTCGAAAAGCTTTTTCGACACCTTATAGCCGAACTCCATATAATCGACGCCCGCGGCAAGGTTAGCCGCGTACAGCGCTTTCGCAAACTCGTCGGTAAAATAAAAATTATTTACTATGCCGCCGTCGCGCAACGTGGCGTCAACTACCTTAATGCTTTTTCTGACAGACTGTAAATTGCCCAATTCCATAACTTTTCGCCTCTCTTCAAATGTGTTTAAAAATTTTACCACGCATTCGCCCGATTGTCAAGACCCAATCTTCGCGCGCCGCCCGCGCCCGCGACCCGAGCCGCAAAAATTGCAAATTTCAGACATTTTAATACAATATGTATATTAATAATTAACACACACTGAAAGTTTTTCACACGGGGGGGGGGTGTTCGATTTAAGGTTTTAAAAACTTGACTTTAACGGGCTTTTTTGCGCAAAATTATGGTACAAAACTACTTTTGCACCGATAAAATCGGCGCGCAAACGGAGGATTTTAATGAAAAAAATTAACAAAATTGCGGCGATAGTCTGCGCGGGCGCGATGGCGGTTTCGGCATTCGCATTCGCGGCGGGCTGTGCTGCCGGTGACGAAGACGAAAACAAAGAAGACCCCAAAGAAGAAGTTTTAGAGGACGTTTCGCTCGACAAACTTACAGGCGTTACCTATGAATTCCAAGGAAAAATATTGAACGCCGAAGATCTTACGGCGGCAATGAGCGTTAAACAGACGGTAAAAACCACCGACGACACAACTGACAAAAAGGCGATATCTTACGATATTACGTCAGGGCGGGACATAAAAGCTCTCATAGACCAAGATTCACGTTATGCCGACTCGGTTATAAACGGCGTTTTCAAAATGGGGAACGCATTCAACGAGAAGAACCCTACCGTGGAACAGACCCAGAATATGGCGACTTATGCGCGTAACGATAAAAAGTATTCTTTGATGAACGGCGTGCTTACCGAAAGCGAAACCGACAACCCCGACACAAACAAGTCGGAAGGCGTATTTGCCGATTTGTTGGAGGAAGCGGATGCGTATAACGCATTAGGGAACGTACCGGGAGATCTTATCGACTATCTTGAAGATACGTCCGAAACGGTTTATGCGCGTATAAGCTACGGACTGGGCGACGAAGCGGTGTGCAAAATCACCGACGGTTCTTTCAGCGCAAAGCGTTCGGACAGCAAGCTCGAAATAACCGTTTCTTACAAGGCGACGCACGAAGCGGAAAAGGCGCCCGAGGGAGATCTCGGAGATTCCGCCGCAATGATTTACAGCGATCTCGATTACAGGGCTTTCGAAGTAAGCGGCGAAGTAAGCTATAAACTCGATCTCGAAGCGGGCAATAAGGCGGAAGATTTTGCGGATCCCGTAACTACGGAAAGCGTTGCAGACATACTTTATCTCGACCCTACTGCCGACTATTCCTCGGTTGCGAGCGCGATTAAAAACGACGAAGCGATATCCATTGCCCTCAAAGGCGCGGGCGCGGCTACCTATAAGGTAGAAGCGGAATCTATGCCCGCCGTATCTTTGAATTCCCGCATAGGGATAACCGTATATATGGACTATAACGACGACGCGGTTAAAAAGGCAATGGCGGCAGGTTACAGCGAGCCTATTACCGTAAAAATCGATGGAGTGGAAGTAGACGGTTCTACAATAAAGTTAGCCGCAGGTTGGAAAACCGCGTTTATGACCGCAGTAGAACAAGAGATGAATTACAGATTCGGCGAATTCGGTTATAACACTGTCGATGGTTTCGAATACGACGCAACCAAAGTCGTTCTGAAATTTGCGCAGCTGGCGGTTGATTACGAAATTCCCAATCCCGATTTCGATCCGACGAGCGGAGATATGTTTACTGCGCCGAATATTACTTGCAGCAGTGAAATATTCATAAAGCTTTAAAATACAAGTAAAAGGGCAAAAATTGCGCCTGCGGAGCTTTCCGCGGGCGCAATTGCTTTTAATTTTGCGAAAATGCGAAAAAACGTTTGACAATCGGCGCACGTTTTTGCTAAAATAGTCAAGCTTGACTAATATGGAAAACTGCGCGTAAAGCAAAAAAAGTTTTTCCTTATTATTTATAATACTTATTCCTTTTCTCCGTGTAAAGGGCGCGGCGAAAGGCAATATATTCCGCAGGCTTTAAAGCCGAGTAAAAAAAAGGAGGAGATTATGCCCACAATCAACCAGCTTATCAGAAAAGGCAGAGAAAGGCAGGTATACAAAAGCAAGTCGCCCATTCTGGACGAATGCCCCCAAAAGCGCGGCGTATGTCTGTCGGTTACGACGACTACCCCCAAAAAGCCCAACTCAGCGATAAGAAAGATAGCGAGGGTACGCCTTACCAACAAGCAAGAGGGTACCGTATACATTCCCGGCGAGGGACACAACTTGCAGGAACACTCTTCGGTGCTTATCCGCGGCGGTCGTGTAAGGGACCTGCCCGGCGTGCGCTATCACATAATCCGCGGCGCGCTCGATACCGCAGGCGTTTCAAAACGCATGCAGGCACGTTCGCGTTACGGCGCAAAGAAACCCAAGTCCTGATTTCGCGGGTTTACCCGCAAACGGAAAATCCTGCTTTTTTCTCGGAATATATTTGCCCTTTAACCGGTAAAAGTAGGCAGTATTCGCCGAAAGGCGGAGAAGGATTGCTACCCGAAAGGGCAAGCGACGGCTTATTTAAGGTAATCCCTTAAAGCCGCGTAACGCGGCAAAAAATTCACAGGAGGTTTTATTATGCCCAGAAGAGGCAACGTTCCCAAGAGGGACGTATTACCCGATCCCGTGTACAATTCGAAGGTTGTGACAAAGCTCGTCAACCAGATTATGTACGACGGTAAGCGCGGCACGGCGCAGAATATAGTTTATACGGCGTTCGATATAATGAGCGAAAAGCTCGGCAAAGACGCTATGGAAATATTCGAACAGGCAATGAACAACATTATGCCCACTCTCGAAGTCAAGGCAAGGAGAGTAGGCGGTGCGAACTATCAGGTCCCCATCGAAATAAGACCCGAAAGAAGACAAACGCTTGCTATACGCTGGCTTGTCGCAAGCACCAGAAAAAGAAGCGAACGCGAAATGAGCGCGAAACTCGCCGCCGAGCTTATGGACGCGTACAACAACGCGGGCGGCGCGGTTAAAAAGAAGGAAGATACGCACAGAATGGCGGAGGCAAACAAGGCGTTCGCCCATTTCAGATTCTGATGAGGTAAAATTATGGCAAGAGAATACGATTTACTTCATACCAGAAACATAGGTATAATGGCGCATATCGACGCGGGTAAAACCACCACCACCGAGCGCATACTGTACTACACGGGCAGAACCCACAAAATAGGCGAGGTTCACGACGGCGCGGCTACTATGGACTGGATGGTGCAGGAACAAGAGCGCGGTATCACCATAACCTCGGCGGCTACCACCTGCCATTGGACGAGAACGAATATGTCCAAGGCGGACGAGTGCCGTATAAACATTATCGATACCCCGGGACACGTAGACTTTACGGTAGAGGTCGAAAGGTCGCTCCGCGTTCTCGACGGAGCCATAGCGACTTTCTGCGCGAAAGGCGGCGTGGAACCCCAATCCGAAACGGTATGGCGGCAGGCGGACAAGTATAAGGTACCCCGCATAGCTTACGTCAACAAGATGGATATCAACGGCGCAAACTTCGAACGCGCCGTAAAGATGATGAAAGAAAGGCTTAACGCCAACCCCGTTCCCGTAGAACTGCCCATAGGCAAGGAAGAAACTTTCTCGGGGATAGTAGACCTCGTCGAAATGAACGCGGAAATTTACGATTCCGACGACGGCAAGCAGTATCACAAGGCGGAAATACCCGCCGAACTCAAAGACGCGGCGGAAGCGGGGCATATTGCCGTAATGGAAGCGGCGGCGGAGGGCGACGACGAGGTAATGGAAAAGTACCTCGAAACAATGGAACTCACCCCCGACGAAATCAGAAAGGGTCTGCGCGCGGCGACTATCGCCATGAAGTGCACCCCCGTTTTCTGCGGTTCGTCCTATAAAAACAAGGGCGTACAGATGCTTTTGGACGGCGTAATTGACTATTTGCCCTCGCCCGTGGACGTAGACCACGTTACGGGCGTAAACCCCGAAACGGGCGCAGAGGAAGTTCGCGAAACTTCCGACGACGAGCCGTTTGCGGGTCTTGCGTTCAAAATAGCGACCGACCCCTTTGTCGGACGTCTTGCTTATTTCAGAGCGTATTCGGGCGTACTCAATTCTGGTTCTTACGTCTACAACTCCACGAAAGGCAAAAAAGAAAGGGTCGGACGTCTTTTGCAGATGCACGCGAATACGCGTACCGAAATAGACAAAATTTACTCGGGCGATATCTGCGCCATAGTCGGACTTAAAGACACGACCACGGGCGATACGCTGTGCGACGAAGACCACCCCATAGTCCTCGAACAGATGACTTTCTCGGACCCCGTCATTCAGCTTTCGATAGAGCCTAAAACCAAAGCGGGTCAGGAAAAGATGACCCTCGCGCTTGTAAAGCTTGCCGAGGAAGACCCCACTTTCAAGACCTACACCGACCAGGAAACGGGTCAGACCATTATCGCGGGCATGGGCGAGCTTCACCTCGACATAATCGTAGACAGACTGCTCCGCGAGTTCAAAGTCGAGGCGAACGTCGGCGCGCCGCAGGTTGCGTACCGCGAAACAATGCGTCAGGCAGTGGACTGCGAGGGACTTTACAAAAGGCAGTCGGGCGGTAAAGGTCAGTACGGTCACTGCAAACTTCACCTTATCCCCGGCGAACCCGGTTCGGGCTATTCGTTCGAGGACCTTACCGTCGGCGGTTCTATTCCCAAGGAATTTATTCCCGCAATCGACAAGGGCATAAGGGGCGCCGCGAAGAACGGCTTCCTCGCGGGCTATGAAGTCGTAGACTTCAAAGTACAGGTTTACGACGGAAGCTATCACGAGGTAGACTCGTCCGAAATGGCGTTCCAGATAGCGGGTTCGATGGCGTTCAAAGACGGTATGGCAAAGGCGAAAGCGGTGCTTCTGGAACCCATAATGAAAGTTGAAATCATTACCCCCGACGATTATTTCGGCGATATAATGGGCAACGTAACCGCGCGTCGCGGCACGATAGTTTCGACCGACGACAGAGCGGGCGCAAAGGTGGTTGACGCGGAAGTGCCTCTTTCCGAAATGTTCGGCTACGCGACCGACCTCCGTTCGCGCACGCAGGGCAGAGGACAGTTCACTATGCAGTTCGACCACTACGCCGAAGTGCCCAAGTCGGTCGCCGAAAAGGTTATAGGCGAGCGCGCAAAGCGTCAGGCGTAAGAAATTTCAAAAAACGCTTAATTTTATTTGTCTTTTTCGTAATTTTAATATATAATGGAAAAGCCGAAACAGAAAGGGGGAAACCCCACGCAGCAAAGACCGTCGGCGGAAGCCGAAGGCTTAACGAAACGATGATAGATAGCTGCGACACCGAAAGGTGGAAGTTATCATTTTATAAAATATAATTTATAGGAGAAATCAAAATGGCAAAGGCTAAGTATGACAACAGCAAGCCCCACGTTAACATCGGCACCATAGGCCACGTTGACCACGGCAAGACCACTCTGACCGCAGCTATCACAATGGTTATGGCGGCTAAAGGTCAGGCAGAAAAAATGAAGTACGACGAAATCGACAAGGCGCCCGAAGAAAAGGCGCGCGGTATAACGATAAACACCGCGCACGTCGAATATCAGACGGACAAGCGTCACTACGCGCACGTTGACTGCCCGGGACACGCAGACTACGTTAAAAACATGATAACGGGCGCGGCGCAGATGGACGGCGCAATCCTCGTCGTAGCGGCGACCGACGGCCCCATGCCCCAGACCAAGGAGCACATCCTCCTTGCACGTCAGGTAGGCGTTCCTTATATCGTCGTATTCCTCAACAAAATCGACCAGATGGACGACCCCGAGCTTTTGGAGCTTGTCGAAATGGAAATCCGCGACACGCTTACAAAGTACGAATTCCCCGGCGACGATATCCCCATTATCAGAGGTTCCGCGCTTAAAGCTTTGGAAGTTGCTTCCAATCCCGCGAATTCCAACGATAAAATTCTTGCGGCTCCCGAATGCAAGTGCATTCTCGACCTTATGGATACCATCGACAAGTATATCCCCACGCCCGTTCGCGACACAGATAAACCCTTCCTTCTTCCCGTGGAAGACGTATTCACCATTTCGGGACGCGGCACGGTTGCGACCGGCAGAGTAGAGCGCGGCAAGACCAAGGTCGGCGACCCCGCCGAAATCGTAGGACTTATCGACAAGCCCGTTCCTACCGTTATCACCGGTCTTGAAATGTTCCACAAGTCAGTCGACGAAGCTATCGCGGGTTACAATATCGGCGCGCTTCTTCGCGGCATCGACAGAAAGGGCATCGAAAAGGGACAGGTTCTCGCGAAGCCCGGTACGGTTAAAACCGCTACCAAGTTCACCGCTCAGGTTTACGTCCTCAAAGCGGAAGAAGGCGGACGTCACACTCCTTTCTTCAATCACTACCGTCCTCAGTTCTTCATCAGAACTACCGACGTTACGGGTTCCATCGACCTTCCCGCAGGCACCGAAATGGTTATGCCCGGCGATAACGTCGAGATTTCGGTCGAGCTTATCAAGCCCGTCGCAATCGAAGAAAAGCTCCGCTTCGCTATTCGCGAAGGCGGCAGAACGGTCGGCAGCGGCACGGTTGTAAAATTACTTTAAGTTAAATAAAAATTCCCGCGGCTTTCCGCCGCGGGAATTTTTGCGTTTTCGGGCTTATACCGTAATATATCCCGAGTTCGCGAAACGTTTCGGGCGGCGGCGCGGTATGCGAAAGCGCGTTTCGGCGTTATACAGGCGCGTTTGCCGCCGAAGTGCAAAAAGGGGTCGCGAAACCGCGTTTCGGACGGCTGAAATCAAAATCGCAGGTTTTTTGACTGAATTGTATAAATGCGGCGGCGACCGAAAAGGTCGCCGCCGCATTTATTTTTTATCGCGGCTTGCGCCGTGCCGAATAAAAAAGTTACCCCGCCCGCAGACCTCCGTCGGCGGGCGCGCTTGATTCTAATCGGAAAACGGTCGGAATCAATGTCGGTTTATCAGTTTTAAAAGCTCGTAAACGCTGTCGATTGCAAGCTTGTCCATCTTGTTCAGTTCCTCTATGATTTTAGCATATTCGATAGGAAAATTTACGCTTTCGTCGAAAAACTCACCTAACGAAATTTTAAAGTAATCGCAGAAATTAAAAAGCCCTTCAAGCGACGGCAGACTTTTGCCGTTTTCTATTTGGTTTATATACTCGGTACTCTGCCCCAGCTCAAGGCTCAATTTGCGTGCCGAAATCCCGTGCGCGTTTCGTATCCGCGAGATTCGCTCTTGTACAAACTTCTTATCCATATCAATATTTTATAGTATGTGTAATTAAAATATACATAATCTTATTATTTATCGCTTGACATACATATTTAAAATATGTATAATTTAATTATCAATATTCGCACTGGAGAAAAAATAAAAAATGTTCTGTAAAAATTGCGGAAAAGAAATTGACGACAAAGCAGATATCTGCATATATTGCGGAGTTTCCACCAAGTCGTGGCAAGAAAAGGCGGGTGAAACGGTTAAAAAGACAAACGGCTTCGGTATTGCGGGGTTTGTGGTAAGTCTTGTATCGCTGTGGTTGGGCGTGTACTTTTGCATAGCCTCCGTAGTCGGGCTTGTTTTAAGTATAGTTGCTATGGTAAAAAGAAAGTCGTGTACGTCCTGCAACGGTCTTGCCGTAGCTGGGTTGGTGTTGGGAATTATATCCCTCGCTATTTGGGGGTTGTCCTGGATGATTGCAGGCGGCGCAATGATATCAAATTTTATTTCTTGAATACTAAATTAATATGCGCGCCGACGGCAGTAGCCGTCGGCGCGCATTTAATAATGGAGGTGAATTATCATAACAAGTGCAACGGGTGAGGGTAAAAAAGTAGTTCATATAAATCAACTGTGTTAGAATAGATT
>CANQHV010000009.1 GCA_947624005.1 uncultured Clostridia bacterium | reverse complement strand
AAACATCTAAAACAAGATATGAGAAAAGGCGTGGCTTCACGCCACGCCTAATTCTCTTTGAGCGGCGACTTACCTAAATTCCCTATGGGAACTACGGTAAGCTCCGCCGCTTTTTACTTCGCCGCTTTTTATATGATAGTCTGTTATACCGCTTTATATTCAAGTATAAGGACGCTAAATATATCTCCTTTCGCTTTAAATATACGGCACTTTTCCGCTCGCTTTTTATTCAATGCACAAAAGCCTTACTCTTCGATTAAGCGTGGAATTTTAATATACAGCCGATTGCTTTATATTTGCCTCGTAATAATCGTAAAGATTATGCCAAGCCGTATCGACGTTAAGCGTTCTTGTCGCCATTCCAAGCTCGGACAGAATCTGCAAAACTCCGTCCGCGTCCGCAGGCATTGCGGCGGTTCCGTCAATCGTGCCGTTGGAATACCCGTTATACATTAACCGCACAAACGAATTCCGCGCGGCTGACGAACTGTTCTGGAACATTGCATTTATGGCTTTCTGATTATCGGTCGTAAGCTCGTCGGAAGCTTCCGCGCTTAACGGCAAAAGCGTGGGCACTATGACGTACCACAGGTTATTCTGCTCGTTATCGTCGATTTTCTGGGTGACGTGTTTTATTATGCCCGCCTTGTTCAACGCGGCGTCCACTATACTTGCGCCGTCAAGCCCGCACTTCGCCGTGCATTGGAACTCGAAGCCCTGGTCTTTATTGCCTATCGGAAGCGCCGAGCCTATGACTTTACGCGCGTAATTGGTGTAATTAAGCGTATATGCGGCTATTGTATTGCCGTTTCCGAAAGTTTTGCCCTTAAAACAATTCAAGTTGTCGTCCGTCATTATGGGAATCGACCTGCCCGAATACTCCAACCCCTCGTAAACTTTGCCGTTATATACGAAGCAGCTACCGTCGGTAGATTCGTACTGCGCGGAAAGATAGGTCGTAGCGTCGGAAATTTTGCGGAATTTGATATCGTCCGTCAAATCGGCGTCGGGTATTTCTTCGGCATACCACCACCCGTCGGGATTTTCGTTGGACTGCGATTGAGGACCGTAGCTCATTAAAATCTGACCGTCTTTCGAGAAGAAAAAGTCTATAAACGCGAGTACAGCCGACAGCTTTTCGGGATTGTTGGAAACGCTTTGATAAGGTATGCAGAAGCCCGTATTTTTAACCGAGCGCCAGCTTTCCGTAAAACGCATAATCTTCGAAGAGCCGTCGTTCCAATGCGAAACCGCCGTTATTATAGGCGAAAATTCGTAATCTTCGGGTATCTGATACGACTGTAAAGGAATATCGGGGTCGAGGCGCATCTGATAAAGCGTTTGCGTTTGGACATAGTCGTGTTCGAGGAAATAAACGGGACCGCGGTTTGCGGCGGTTGTGGTATATATAGACCTGTCCGTACCCGAAACGTCGCCCGTGTACATAAGCCCCTCTTTGGCAAAGGCGGAAAGCCTGTTCAACGCGTCCCACGTTTCCGCATTTTCACGCGCGTCCTTTATATCGCCGTTTTCGTCGATATAGGTAAATTCGTAACGCGATTCAAGTCCGCGCACGCCGTAAAGTTCGCCCGCAAATGCGTACATATCCGCAATTCGCTGGGTAAAGGACGAACGCCCGCCGAAAGCGAACAAGTCGCTTACGCCTTGCATATCGCTTATAGAATCGCCTAAAACGTTAAGGCAAGTCACCACGCAACGGCTCATTGCGGCGAGCAGGTCAACGTCCCACGCCGCCGTTGCGCCGCAGAATATGTCCGAACGCTTTACGCCGTCCTGACTGTAAAAGGGCTTGCCGTCCCTTGTAAGATATGTTACGTCGATATAGTCACGTAGAATTTTAAGAAGGTCGGTTCCCTTGACCTTTCCCTGCGTTTGGTTTATGACGAAGTTCTGAATATCTACTATATTTCCGCTCGTACCAGTATAGGCAACGCCCTCGCCGCCGTCAACCGCCGTCGCCGCCAGAATATCTTCGTTAAGAACGCCGCTTTTCGCCGATTTCAGCGCGCTGTCGTAGTCTACCGTGACTTTTACCGTTCTTGTCATTCTGTTGTCGTTAGGCGCAATTACGTCTATCTGCCACGACCCCGTCTGACCCATAAACGATTCGACGGAGCTTTTTGTGCCGTCTATGACCACGTTGTCGCCCGCCTGTCCGCTTTTCGTCGATATGCTGTTATCGGTTTTATTTTTGCTTTCTGCCTGCTCGGCAAAAGTATCCGAACTTTTGTCTTCGAAATCGTCACTGTCGAGCAGTTTTCTTGCCCAACTCTTCTGCACGAGAGTATATTTTTCGATATCGTCGTTGCCGTCGAAATACGGAGCGTAATACATTGCGCCCGTGGCAGTATCGGTGGTAAGCGACAGATAAATTATGGGGTTATCTTCGAGGAACGCCTTATAATTGGGCATATAGTCGAGATAAAGGCTTAAATCGAGAAATTTCGCCTCGTCGGAGGAAGCCTGCATTGTCTGTATGGCGGCGCAAGAACCCGTTATAATGTCGAAATCCCAAAGGCAGTCTCTTTCGTCCGACACAAGATTGCCGTTTTCGTCGCGATACAGCCGCTCGTCGTCCTCTTCGCAGATAAGATTTTCTATCGACGCGTCCGATTTGAGCGGCACATAGCTGTCGGTAAGCGTAACCCTTAATTGGTCTTCGAGGGCTTGCCATGCAGGTTTGAGGTCGCCTTGTCTGTATTCCTTACCGTCGGGAAGTATTACCGACGAATCGGCTTTGGGCGTAAGCGTATTTCTGTCGGTAAAACTTATAGCAGTGTCGGTACTTGTTTCGTACCCGATATTGCATACAAGATTTACTTTATTGCGCCAATACAGCCTGTTCTGACTGTCCGTACTGACGTTTAAAATTTTCTGCGAATAGTCGGTTCTGACGCCGGGGATGCAACCCGCCAAAGGTACGGTTACAGCCGCCGTAAGCGCCGCAGTAAGCCCCAAAGCCGCAAGCTTTATAAATTTACTTTTCATCGTCGTCGCCTCCTGCACCGTTATTTGCCTCTGCGCCGTCGGTAACGTCGTACGCGTCCGCGGCGGCTGCGTCGGTTGACGGATTCGGAGTTGCGCGGCGCGCAAACGATTTACCGAATACTTCTTCGATTTCCTTTTGCGACAGCGTGCCGTCGTAGAAGCCGTCGGGGTCGGTATCGCCCTCGGGGATATCGTAAATATTCTGCGGCAGGCTTCCCACAGGCTGTCTTCCGCCGTATCCGAGGCTTGGATTATTCTGCGGCAGATATGCCGAAATAGGTTTTGACGTTATAGTCATTATTCTTTCGAAAAGCACCTTGCGGCGTTTCTGCGCGCGGAGCGCAAGTATTACCACAAGCACTATAAGAGCAAGCACCAATACTATGCCTATAATAATGCATACGATTATCATTACGCGCGTATTGAGTTTTGCGGAAGTCGTTATCGAGAAGCCGTTGGGTGACGACGCGCCTGCGGGTCTGTGTATGGTAGGGTCGACGGGCACAGCCGACTTTTCGAAGACGTTGAACACATAAGGCGTCGTGTTGACAAGCTCGTTCCAATTATCCGAACCGGGAACGCGAACTATTACGTAATACGTTCCTACCGCAAAGGACGTTGCGGTGTATTCTTTGGTGCACTCTTCGTCGGTGTAGCACTTGATTTCATACGAGCCGTCGCCGAATTTAGTATGCGGTATATGCGCGTCGCTTGCCGTTTGACCCTCCGTCCAATCCGCGCGGTAGTATTCTTCGGTAAACTCGTTATCGGCGGGGATAATCGTGACGGTAAATTTATACGCGCTGCTCTGTCCGCCAACCGTAGCGTAATTGTCTGCCGAAATTCTGTAAAATACGGTGTGAGTTATATATTCGCCGTTTTCGTCGTAGCCGACGTTTACAAGCTGACCGCCGAGTTCGGTTTTTATATCTTCCGCTTTAAGCCAATCGCTGTAATCGACGCTGTATTCTATATTATATCCCGTCGAATAGAACTCGTCGTATTTTGCGTCGCTCCAACCCGTACCGTCGCGCAGTACGGAGGTTTCGGGCATATTGACGTTGAGTTCGGGCAAAACCGCTTCGCCCGTATAAGGCAAGGTGAATTCGTTGGTTGCGGCACGCGCGCCTCCGAATATATTCGAAATATCGAAAGCATTCGGCGTAACCGTGAAACGGAACACCCTCGAATACCCGCCCTCTATGACCACATCGAGCGTGTAACTGCCCGCGGGAACCGCGCCGTTAATCCAGTAAGCAAACTGCGAGAGGTCGAATTCTTCACTTACGGTAGTTTCCGTACTCTTTTCGAGCGCAACGGTCGCGATAGGCGAAGTACTGCGCGTTCTTAAAGTAAACGTTACGCTTGTTCCAGCCATTTCGTGTCCCTCGGAGTCGCGCGCAACGGGCGCGGCTATTTCGGGATTGTGACCGAACTGCCATTTCGACTTCATTTCCCACTCGTCGCCGCTTGCGTTTACAAGTTTCGGCGTTGCGACAGTAGTTCCGCCGCCCGAGCTACCGCCCGAGCCTCCGCCTGCCCAAGGCAAAATAAGCCACTGCTTGGTTACCGTTGCGGTATTGCCCGTTATGATTACAGTCAAATATCGGGTGTTATCCGTCGTGCCAACAAGAGCGTAATTCCCCTCCGCTTCTTTCGATAGCGTGAAAAGCGCCTCTGTGGTGTAATCAGCTGACGCTGTGCCGTAGTTGTAAAAGCGGGGATTTTCGTAACTTACAGTGTAAACTTTAACCGTAGAATCGGGCAAAGTCGGAGTTTCGTCCATCACCCAATCGTAAGGAGCAACTTTAATTACTCTACCGTTACCTGTAACAGCAATATTGTCACCCGTGAAAGGCTTGCCGTTTATATCGCCCGAATGATCTTGCAAAGGCTGCCAGTTTATTGTCGAATCGTCGGAACTTTCGCTTTCGGCGCGTCCCGCCGCCCAATCCATATCTATATTTATTTCTTTGCGCTTGATTGTGAAAGTAATTTCGACATAGTTATCTTCGCCCCACGAGCCGATTGTCGACAGCAGGTCGATTTTTGCCGTGTACTCGCCCGCATAGCCGAGATTTTCTATTGTCGAGGTCGCCTCGCCGTCGAAAGGCGTATAAAGCCAACTTGCCACACGGTGAACGGTCGCGTCAAGATTGTCGAAATCGTCGTTTTCGGCGAGTATATTCGATTTAATGTAGTTAATCTGAGCCGCGGAACGCGAACCCGACATACTCATAACGGGAACGTCGCCGAAAGTGATATCGGTAACCGCCTGCAACTCCTCTATGTCTTCGCGGTTATAATACTTTGCGTACAGGTCGATTTTTGCCACTTCCGTTTTAAGTTTTGCGTTTATGCTGTTTAGCGACGCCACAGCCGAGCTTGCGGACATGCCCTCGCGCCATACCGTTGCCGACGTGGGGCCGTAAAGCCCCTTGTTTACAGACGTTATGTTTGCGTCGGTTTTCCAACTGCCGTCGTCTTGTCTTACGTAGTTAAATTCCTTGTTAAAAAGGCGATACTCGCTATCGTAAACGTCGGTTTCGGAAATAATGTTGTAATTTACGGTTATAAGGTATGTTACCTGCGACTTATAAGTGCCGAGTTGAGTTATTACATTTTTGTAAACAGTCAGACCCGAAGCTATAAGCACGGCTTCGGCAGGCAGGTTCGAGAACACGTTCGAACCGTAGGACGCTCCGTCGGGCAGATAAACAAACTGCAACGCCGTGCAATCCTGAAATGCGTTCGAAGCTACGTTTTTAACGCCCGCGGGAATTATAAGAATGCGCAGACCCGAATTCTTTTCAAACGCCGACCTGCCTATCGTTTCCAAATCTTCAGAAAGCGTTATGCTTTCCAACGCCTCGCACCCCGCGAACGCCGAACTGCCTATTTCGGTTATTGCGGAGGGCAGATTCGCCTTTGTCACGTTGTCGGTGCCCGCCGCTTTTATAGTTTCAAGCGCCTTACAGCCGTTGAAAACGGAATCTTCGATTTTGGTAAGCGTACTCGAAAGAGTAACTTCCGACAACGCTGCGCAACCCGCGAACGCCGAACTGCCGATTTGGGAAACGCTTGAAAGATTTACCGAAACAAGCGATTCGCAACCGTAGAACGCCCTTTCGCCTATAACATTTACGCTTGTGGGAATTGTAAATTCCGAAAGAAGTTTGCAACCCTCGAACGCGCTTGCGCCTATGGCGCGCACCGAATTCGAAAGGTCAAGCGTTACCAAAGCCGAACAGCCTTTAAACGCCGCCGCGCCAATTTCGAAAATATTTCCGCCGTCGGTAAAATCTACCTCGGTAAGAGCCGAGCAATTTTCAAACGCGCTTTCGGGAATACTGTCTACGCTTGACGGAAGTTTGACCGTTGTCACACTTGCGTTTTTGAACGCCCCTACTCCCAACTCGCCGCCGAGAAGTTCGACTGTTTTAAGGTTGGTAGGAATATTGCCGCCGAAAAGCGCGCTTAACGTGGCGTTTTCGGTCGAGCCTGCGTTAAGTCCGAGGAACGGAAGCGTAAGCGCAGTAAGCGAACGGCAATTATACAGCGACCCCGATTCGATTCTTATCATATTCTCGGGCAATACAAGCGTTTCGATATTCGCGCCGTTGCGGAGGGCGTTTTTGCCCAGCTCTTCGGCGTTGGTAAGCGTTATCGAAGTCAACGCGGGGTAAGTAGTCAAACCGTCGTCCGCGTTGGTTATGCCGAACATTGCCGCGAGGTCTTCCCTTGTCGTCCCCGTAACGCCTATGAACGGCAACGTCAGATTTTTAAGTCCTTTGCAGTTTTCGAAGAAATGCCCTACGCCCGTACCGGAAGTTGTCAGGGGTTTGAACCTTTCAACCGACTGCGGTATTACCAAAGTTTCGATTGCGTTGCAACCGTAAAACGCGTAATCGCGTACGCAAACAAGCCCCTCTTCGGGCAGATTGATTGTCTTTACATATTTAAGCCCCTCGAACGCGCCTACGGGAATTACCGTTTCGCCCGAGGAAACTACGTTTGCGCCGACAAGCGTAATTGTATTTAAAGTATTGGGGATATAATAGTAAGTCGTGTAAGTAGTTGTACTTCCCTCGTTATTCTGATAATGTTGAGTTATTCTATCGGACCCGACGTATTGACTGCTTCCGAAAATAAAACCGAATGTAGACGAAGAACCTGTCGTAGCGGACGCGTTTTGACCCACGAACGGAAGAGTTATCGAAATAAGATTAGCGTTGCCGCCGAATGCGCCGCCGCCTATTTCGCGGACGGGCGACAGGTCGAGAGTTTCGAAAGGACAGCCGTAAAACGCGTTACTACCTATTGTTCCGCCGTCGATTCTTTTAAAATCAAAAGTACCAGTACCGAATTTACAATTAGAAAAGGCGCTTGAGCCGATGGAAGTAAGTTTGTCATTGTCGTCGGCAAAGACAAATTCGCTTACAGAACAATTCAGGAAAGTATTGTCGGGAACGGATTTGAGATTGGAATTCCAATAAACCTTGGTTATCAGAGTACAGCCGCTGAATATACTCGGACCCATCTCGATAATTCTCGCGGGAAGCTTAACCGCGCCGTCCTCCGCCGCTTCGGTGCCGTATGTAACGCTTTTCAAAGCCGAGCAACCGTAGAAAACTTCGCCGTAAACGGACGTGCCGTTCTTTTCCCCGAAACAAGTTATATTTTCGGGAAGAACAAACGATTCGAGCGCTTTGCAGCTATAAAACGCCCCTCTGCCGAAAATTATGTTTTCAACCGACCCGTCGTATGTGAAATTCACATTGGAAAGGTTTGAACAATTTCTGAAAGAATATTCGCCGAATTCCGTGATTGCAACGCCGTCGTCGCAAGTAACGGTTTGCAGATTGGTACAGCCGTCGAATGTGTTGTCCAGAATTTTTTTAATGCCTTGAGGGATATTTATATCCGTCAGATTGGTGCAACCGCTGAAAGCCGAATTTCCGAGCGAGGTTAAGTTCGTGGGCAGATATTTTTCCGCAGAATTGAGTTGAAGTACAAGATTTTTGCAGGATGAAAATGCGGAAGAGCCTATTGTTGTGACGGTTTCGGGAACAGTAAACGACGAAATCGGGGTATTATAGAACGCCGAATTACCTATTGCGGCGGGAGTAAACGTACCTTTGAATTGTATATCCGAAAGCGACGTACAACCCGAGAACATATTGTTCGGTATATCCGCCGTAAAATCACATTCGAATATTACCGATTGAAGCGAGGTACAACTTGATAATATACTTTGCGGCACGCTCTTCGTAAATACGGTTACGCCCACGGGGAAAGTTATGTTTGTTATTTTTGTGCCCGAAAATGCGCCGCTTCCCAAAGTTGCGAGGCTTTCCGACAGAGTGACCGCAGTCAGACCGCTTGAAGCAAAAGCGTTTGTTTCTACCGTGGTAGCGCTTTGCAAATCGGCGGTGTCGAAATTACCGCAATTTCTGAACGCCTGCGAACCGATATTTGTAACCTGCGACAAATTGAACGCGGCTAACGCTCCGCATCCGTCAAACGCAGAGCCGCCTATACTCGTCAAATCCGATTGAACGTCAACCGACGAAGAAAAAGCGAGGCTTTGAAGCAAACTGCAACTACTGAACGCGCTGCTGCCGATAGTGGAAACATTTGTCAAATCGCCCGTACATTCGGTCAATTTCGAACAGCTTCGGAACGCTTCATTCTGAATAGCGGTAACCGATTCGGGAATACCCGTCACGGAATTAAGCATACTGCAACTATAAAAAGCTCCAGACTGAATAGCGTCGAAACTGCCGCCGCTAAACGTAACGTCGGTCAATTTCGAACAACCGTTGAAAGTATATTTGCCGAGTTCGGACACATTAGGTAAATTTATTGTTTGAAGTTCGGTGCATTGATAGAAAACGCCCGCGGTAGACGAACCGCCGTCGTTTTTAAGAGCAAGCTGTTCGGCGGACCTCGAAGCAAAAGTTACGGACTGCAACTTGGTTCTTGCAAACGCGCCGTCGTTTATCGTCGTAACCGTCGCGGGGATTTCAATCCTTGTCAAACTTGTGCTGTTGCAGTTATTAAAAGCATTCTTGCCTATATCGGTAAGTCCGCTTGTAAGGGTTATACTGCTTATAGACTGACATTCCGCAAAGGCGCTCTCCCCTATTTTTGTAACGCTTGCGGGTACTGAAAGGGTACTGATACCCGTTTTATAAAAGGCATATTGCCCTATTTCGGTTATATTTGCCGGTATTTCTATCGCCGAAAGGTGAGTACACTCTCTGAACAATTCCTTGCCGATAATGTTATTCGCAATCGCATTCGGAAGCTTGGCGGTTGTAAGATTTGCACAGCCGTAGAATACGCTTTCACCCAAAGTCGTAACCGTGTCCTTCAATTCTACGGTATTAAGCCCCGTCTGACGGAATGCGTCCTTTTCTATACTTATAACGCTGTCGGGAATTGTGACTTCGCTTATACCTGTACAGCCGTTGAAAGTTCCTTCCGCGATTTTTGTAAATGACGGGTTAGAGGGCATAGGCGCGGTTTGCAAAGCCGAGCAATTCATAAATGCCATCTTATCGACCGACGTGACGGTTGAGGGTATTTCTATATCGTTAAGCGAAGTACAGCCGTAGAAAGTTGCGGAAGCTATATTTACAAGTTGTTCGGGAAGATTTATTGTTTTAACCGTGGTCAGCCCCGAAAGCGTGCCGCTTTGCATACTGTCGATACGCTTATTTGTTCCGCCCGTAACAGTAACGGTGTTAAGGTTTTGGGGA
Organism: uncultured Clostridia bacterium; assembly: GCA_947624005.1. GTDB lineage: Bacteria > Bacillota > Clostridia > Christensenellales > Borkfalkiaceae > Coproplasma. Next base: position 31,081 of record CANQHV010000009.1, on the reverse strand, counting down.
ACGTAATATGTCGTGCCGTTATTATAAATTCTGTCCCCACTGTAATAAGTCTGCTTGGCGCTTATCATTCCCGCCGTATTAGTTCTTGAAAAAATATAGCCGAGATACGAAGGGTTGCCTAACGCCGCATCTGCCTTATTGCCCGTAAAAGGCAAAATAAGGTCGGTTATGCCGCTACAACCCGCAAACGCGCATTGTTCTATCGACTTTGTTCTGTCGGGAATCGCAAGAGATGTAAGCGAACTGCAACCGTAAAATGCCCCCGAATATTGGGAGGAGGCAGAGCCCTTCGCGCCGTTATAAAAATACGTATTATATCCGCCGCTGATAATCAAGTCGGTCGTTTGCGCGCCCGAGCAATCGAAATCTACAGAGGTAAGGTTTGTAAGGTTGTAGAAAGCTTCGGGACCGATTTCTTTAACGGTAGACGGAATCTTAACCGAAACAATTTTCGCATTGCGGAAATTGCCCTTGTTAGCCGTCGTGTTATTACTGAAAGCGCAATCGGCTATCGCGTCTACTCCGCTGACCGCGGAAAGGTCAACGGCTAACGGCTTCGAACCGTCCCAACCGCCGCTTTCCAATTCGTCGAATTTAAGACCTTTTACTATATTTGTATAAGTGGGTGCGCCGCTGTTGCTTGTATAGGCAATCGAACCCGATTCTACTGTAAAATACTTCGCGTCGTTTACTTCGAAAGGGTCGTCGGCAATAGCCACGGGCGTATCGGCGCGTGCGCTTCCGGAACGCGAAAAGAAAAGCGCCGCAATTCCCGCCGCGCACGCCGCTAAAACGGCGGCGAGGGCAATCAACGCCGCTTTAAAACTCATCTTCTTCAATTTAAACCTCATATTCTTCTCCGCTTAATCAATTAAAGTTTTTCGGTACAGGGCGTTCGCGCCCTGTACCGAGGGTATGAAAAATACCCTCGCAAACCGTGCTTACTCGGTTCACAAGCTATACTTTTATAGTTTATATTATAATAAAATACGGCAAGAAAGTCAATAGTTTAACAAATTATTTTTACTTTCTTTCATTTTATGTTATTTTATAACTTTCGGGCACTTGCGCGAAATAGAAAGAGTTTCGGCGCAAAAACCGCGGAAAAAAGCCTTATAAACAATGAAATTCGTAAAAAACGACCTTGCGCCGCGGCAAAAAAATTTTCGCCGCGGCGCAGTGTTATATTATAAGGTATATTAATTTTATCTTTTAAATTTTCAGCCGAGCCACGCCCGAGGCGACAGCCGCCTCCGCCACCGCTTTCGCAACGGCTTTATGCGCCGATTTATCGTACGCGTAAGGCAGAATATAATCGGGCGTAAGCTTGTCGTCGGGAACGCAACTTGCGATTCCGCGGCTTGCCGCCATCATCATTTCGTAATTTATGGTCTTTGCGCGTACGTCGAGCGCGCCGCGGAACAGCCCGGGGAACACAAGTACGTTGTTAATCTGGTTGGGGTACGCAGACGAACCCGTTCCGACAACCGCCGCGCCCGCTTTAAGCGCGTCTTCGCGGGGAATTTCGGGTACGGGATTGGCGCACGTAAATACTATCGCCTTGTCCGCCATACTCTTTACCATATCGCCCGTCACGCAATTTGCGACGGAAACGCCTATAAACACGTCCGCTCCCACCATAGCGTTTGCGAGTTTCCCCGTCAAACGGCGGCGGTTTGTGACTTTTGCGATTTCCTGCTGCGCGGGGTTCACCGAAGTATCGCCCTCGCAGATAATTCCGCGGCTTGCGCACATAGTTACGTCCTTTACGCCGAACCTCAACAGAAATTTCGCGATGGCTATACCCGCCGCGCCCGCGCCGTTTATGACAACGGAAATATCTTCCATTTTTTTGCCGACGATTTTAAGCGCGTTTATAAGCGCGGCAGTCGAAACAACCGCCGTTCCGTGCTGGTCGTCGTGAAAAACGGGGATATCGAGTTCCTCTTTAAGCCGCGTTTCGATTTCGAAACAGCGGGGTGCGGAAATATCTTCGAGATTTATGCCGCCGAACGAACCTTGCAACAGCTTTATTGTCTTTATAATCTCTTCGGGGTCTTTCGACGAAATACAAAGCGGGAACGCGTCAACGTCGCCGAATTCCTTGAAAAGCGCGCACTTGCCCTCCATTACGGGCATACCCGCTTCGGGTCCGATATCGCCCAGCCCCAAAACCGCGGTGCCGTCGGTGATGACGGGAACGGTGTTCCAACGTCGGGTGAGTTCGAACGATTTTTCTATGTCGTCGTGTATCGCGAGGCAAGGCTCGGCGACGCCGGGGGTATAAGCAAGCGACAGTTCGTCGCGATTCGTGACGGGCACGCGCACTTTAACCTCGATTTTGCCCCGCCATTCTGCGTGTTTTTTAAGCGATTCTCTTCTGTAATCCATTGTGACCTCTTTGTGTTCATTTTGTAATCAGCCGCAAGCGCGACAAACGATTATAAACATTTTAGCACGCGCCGCGCCGAAAGTAAAGCAAATTGCCACCCAACGCCGCGCCGAAACGGTTGGCGGTTTCGACGGAATTTTCGGGCGAGGAATATGGCGGGCGCGGCGGTAGCGGTTGACTCGGTGGAAAATAACGCCGAAAAACGGCGGCGAACTCCGAACAGCGGCAGATTTTACCGCGCCGCGCGACCGAAACGGGCTTAAAGCCGCGACCGAAATGCAAAAATCGCGCAAAAACGGCGGTTTGAAGGCAAAAAACGCCAAAAACGGCGGCGATAAAACCGCAAGCGCGGCAAAAAATACAGCGGGCGCGGCAATATGCCGCGCCCGCATATTTGCGGAAATCCGCAGGTTACATTACAACTCTTACGCGAGGAAGTTAAGCGCAAGGAAAGGCGCTTTAAGCGTTTCTCCGTCGTCGTCAAGTACAAGCGACCACTTGTTTTCGAAATCGAGTTTAAGAACGATATCGAAATAAATTTTGCCGTCCGCTTTAATCTGTCCAAGTTCGTATATCATCAAGTCAAGCGAGTAAGGCTCGAACAAACCGATGCAGTTTGTAACCGTCAGAATACCCGTTGTGCCATTGGTGGTTGCGCCGAACATAGGCGACGCATTCTTTTCGGCAACCGTCAAAGGTTCGGTGTCACTGCCGCCGTTGTAAAGTTCGCCGACGTTCATACAGCCGGTAATTTCTATCTTCGACATACCTTTCTGGTCGCCTACCATACCGCCTATTTTACCGCCCGAGGACTTCGACGAGGTTTTTGCAACGCCCGTGAATACGCAGTTGGTGATTGTCATATAGCAATCGTTTGCCGTCCAACCTACACCACTTATCTTATTCGGGTCGAATTCGCCTACCATACCGCCTATCGCACCCTTGTCGCCTGCATTAAGATTTGCACTGACAAGGCAGTCGCTTATTATGATTCTTACGGTATTGGGCTTTTCGGGATTTCCCGTAGACTGAACGTGACCTATCAAGCCGCCTACGCGGTAGCCCGCAGTTGTAAACGCAGAAGCGCTGTCTAACGAAACCTGACTGATATACAAAGGCATTGTCGCTTCGGAAACTACGCCCGAAATGCCGCCCAAACGGTTATAGCTACCGCCCGTAATATCGAAGTTTTTAAGCTGTATGTTATACACATAGCCGCCCGTTATTTCGCTGAACAAGCCCGCCTTATCTTCAGAGGGCGTAAGGGCAACGTTTTCAAACTTGATATTTTCAATCGTGCCGCCGTTCAACTTGTAAAGCACATAGTTGTCTGTCGAAATGTTTTTAACCGTGTGACCCTGACCGTCAAGCATACCCGAGAACGAATTCTTGCTTATCGAATAGGTTACGCTGCTGAAATCGAGGTCGGCGGTGAGTTTGTAGATTGTAAGGTCGGCATTGGTTACGCCGTCAAGGTCTCCACCGCCCGCAATAGTTATGAAGTCGTCGGTGGTATTAAATTCCTTGACGATAACCGTAGCGGATTTAACTTCGCCGGTTACTTTGCCGTTCATATTGCCCAGCGCGTAGTAAATGGTGTAACCCGCTTTGTTTGCGTTTGCGAACTGTTGAGAAATCTTGTCGGATCTGAACGAGAACGTCTGAACGTCGGGATCGGACTTGATATTTTCCGCAGTCAAATCGTCGCGTGCCGAAGCGGAAGTTACGGCGTAGATATAGCCTGTTGCGCTCGAAGGTTCGCCCGTAATGGTAAAGCCGTCGCGGTTTACCTTGACAACCGCGTCTGACGTGAAGTCAACGTCCGCCGCCGTGCTTGCGTCCATTATGGTGTAAGTCATGGTTTCAACATTTTCTTCGTCGCCTTTAAGGTTGACGGAAACTACGATTGTGAACACACCCGCTTTGGAAGCCGTAAAGCCGCTTACTTCGACCTTGTCGTCGTTTTTGCTCTTTGCATAGTAGTATCTGATAGTCATATCGTACTGCTCTTCAAGAAGCATTTTGCCGTTGTAGTCAAGACCGTTTTCAACGCTTATAACAGGTTCGGTGAATTTGGAGTACTGGTCGAGAATATAAGTTTCGCCGTCCTCTATCTCTTCGCCCGTCATTGTGGTTGCGAAAATACGTCCTATCGAGGGATTGCCGGGTTGAATTTTAAGAGTATACTCTTTGGTTTCGGTAGCCGCGCCGCAGGTATACGTCGCTTTAAGCGTAACCTCTTTCTCGCCATCTGCCATCGAAGGACGGTAAACGAGAATGGTCGCAAATTCCGAATTGTTAATCGGGTTTCTATTTGTGCTTTCCGAAACTACGATATACTTCTGATCTTCCGCTTTTTCGACAGTCCACTTTACCGAAACGTTACCGTTAAGAACTACGGGAACTTCGAAGTCCTGGAATACCGCGTCTTCGTCTACGGGAAGTTCTACCGACTCTTTCGCCTTGATAACAGCCGCCTGATCCGCGCTTTCCGCCGCATCAAGCGCCCCTTCGTTAACGTAGTGAGTGTAGTCATTCCACGAAGTTTTGTCGAGGACGGAGCCTACGTCGTCTTGTGTAAGTTCGCCCGCCGTGAAAGAATTCATTTTAAGAATATCTTTCATATTTATGGAGTGGTCCTCGGCGTTGCGGTACGTTAAGTGAACGCGGGTTGATTTAAGTGTAGAGCCGTCAAGACCGTCTTTAAGACCCGAAATATTACGGGTAACGCCGTCGGTAGTTAAGGGCAGTTTTGCGAAAATTTCCGTCGGGTTAAGCGCGGTTATCTGCGAGGTATTGGTTTTTCCGCCGTCATTTCTGGTGTCTGCGTCAATCTTGCCCTTTATAACGTTGGTGTTATCGCCCGCATTAAGCAGACTATTTACAACGGAGGCGCGGTACGCGTCGTTGTCGAGCTTTTCCGCCAACGACGACTTAACCGACAGCGCGCCGTTTAACGCATTGTACGAATAGGTCTGGCGCGCAAGGTCTATGTTGCCGTGACCTTCCGCCGCTCTTCTGTGCGTATTCGGAACGGTTTCGTCGTAATAATCGGAAGCGCTGACTATCTGACCGAAATTTTCGTTTGCGGGGTCGTTTTCGATAACCGCCGAGTTATCGTAGCTGGTTACGCGGGTAGCCTCGATAACGCCGGGGTTGGAGTTATCGGTTATACCGTGCATTCTGTTGTTGAACGAAAGGCAGTTGTAAAGCTTTACGTCGCCCTCCATAACCGAGCCGCCGAGCTTGAAGCCGTTGCCGTCGCCGTTGAAAGGCACATACGAATTACCGTTTTCGAATTGGTCGTAGAAGTCCGCGTCGGAAACTACGTTGTTCGACTTCGAAAACCGCGCGTTGCAGTCCGCTTGGGTATATTCGAGATAGCCGTTTTCGAACGCTACGCAGTTATAAATTATAACCGTGCCAATATTGCCGTTCTGCGCGTATGCGTACAAGTCCCAACCGTCGTCGGAGTTACGGTAAGCGATACAGCCGTCGAATACGTTGCCGTAGCCTATGGTAAGCTTTGCCGCGAAACCGTCGGCGTTTTCGCCCTTGGTTCCCTCGTTGTCGTAATTGTTGTGCGAGGTGCAGTTTTTAACAAGGTTATATGCGGGCCACTGGCTGATTTTGGTCATCGAGGATTCTGCTCTGCCGAGTTGAAGTCCCGAGTCGCGGTTGTTGTAGAATTCGGAATACTCTACGGTGTTGTAACTGCCTGCGATAAACAAGCCGTTGTCGCCCGCGCCGCAGACGTCGATACCTTCCCAATAATAGAAGTCGCCGTAAATCTGCACGCCGCGGTTGCCGTCCGCCATATCCATTTTGCTGAAATCGAGCGTTACGGTTTTTTCCGTGCCGTCGTATTTGCTTCCCTCCGTGTCGAGGGCGGCGTTAATAAACCTTATATATTTATTGAACGCGCCGTCGGCGGTAAGGATAATTCTGTTTGAAAGTTCGTACTTGCCGGGCAGTAAATAAACCGTATCGCCGCCCTCGAGCTTTATTTTAGCCTGAATACCGTTGGTTGCGTCCTCGTTGAAAGCCGAAAGGGCAAGAGGCGCGTCTTTTGTACCCGCGGCGTCTTCACTGCCGTTCGGTGCGACGTAATAGGTTTTGCCGCCCGTCGAAGAATACGCCGTTCCGACGGCGGTGTCGATAAGCACGGTGTCGTCGTCTATGCGGGTATTGGATTCAACCGAGTCGCGGACGGACTTTTTACAAGCCGCAAGCGACAGTGCGCCTGCAAAAGCGGTTGCCGAAACAGCGAGAACGGCTATGCCCGAAAGAATTTTCTTTTTCGAATTTTTAAATCTTTTCATAAATTTTTTTCACCTCCTCGCTTTAATTGAACACTATGTCAATTCCGTATACGCCTATACCGCTACTAGCCGAGCCGAGATAATAATCGCCTGCCCCACTTATAGTAAAAGTAACCTTGTGTATAGTGCTACCAGCAGGTACATTAGTAGTAGAGATATTTGTATAATTAACTACTGAATCGCTATAGGTGTAAAGATTTACCGTTCTGTCCTCGCTACCACTACTGCTACGAATATACCCAGTAACTGTGCAGGCTCTGTCAACATGGATTTTAATAACATTTATTATTGTTTTTGCCGCTTTATCGCTAGCAAAACCTTCTGTTGCAGAACCAGCTAATTTTAAGCGGGTTTTCATTTTCTTGTTTGTTTCGCCTTCAACAGACTGTTCATTATTGTCGGTTACATATGTCACAAGAGCATCTGCCGCACCATTCTTAGCTTTATACGTTTTTACGTCCACCGAAACGGTCGCATGGTCGCCGGAATAAAGCGTTGCATTGCTTGCATCAAGAGTTGTATTACTAGGGAAGAGATTATTCATATCGATATTAACAGCGTCTATCGATGCGGAATATTCGCCTACGGCAACTGTAAGAACGACGGTTAAGCTGTCGGTCATACCCTGTTTTGACAAGGTATATGTTACCGTATAATTGCCGACCGCAGTAGCAGTTTTGCCGTCGCTATCCAACGTGCCTGTGCCTTGCGAAATTACGGGTGTAATAGTCCATTTACCCGAAGCGTCGGTCTTTGCAAGTTCTTCACTTCCGACAAAGAATTGAATATCTTTAATTGCCTCTTGGATATCAAACTTGCTCAACGAATCCAAACGACCGTTTATAGTATTACCAGAAACAGAATTCGCACCGTTTTTAAGCGAAATATCCGTTGCCGCAGGATTAGTAACCGTTACAGGTATAACGGCAGTAAGAGGTGCGTCCTCGCCCTTTGTCGCTATAACCTTAATATAATAGGTCTTTGCTTCGGTCGCATTAAAATCGGTAATTTTGTTACCTGTGCAGTCGGCGTTATCGTATAACTCGAATGTTTTACTCCAACTTGACGAAAGAGGAGCGTCGGCAGAAGACTTAACAGTTATATCGTCAGTGGAAATTTCAACTTTATCGTTTACGAGGATATATTTTTCCGTAGTCTTTTCAGCCTTTATGCCCGTAACTGCAAGTTCGGTCCAATGAGCGTAAATATCGGTGTCTTCTGTAATAGGCTTTGTGAAGTCGAATTCCTCGCCGTCTTCCTCTTGAGTATACCAACCGTCGAACTTATAACCCGGACGCTCCGGCGTATAAGTTTCAGCTTTATTAATATTGTTATAATCGTAGTTGATAAGCTTTTGAGTAACGGTGTTTGTATCGTACTCGTGGAACGTCGCAGTCTTGATGTCAACATCGCCGTCTACTTTAATAACGGTGGTTACTTCGATTTTGCAGATACGGAAAGAATTGGTGTCGCCTCTGTGCAGATAATAGGTGCCGCCCTCCGCAACCGAGAACTTTACGGGAGCAAGGTCGCTTTCGACGTCTTTATTGGTATAATTAGAACGTCTGTACCTTTCGGGCGAAGTGTAAGACCTCTCGTCTTTATTATAACTATTGTCTACACCTTCACCTTTACTGAGAGCGAGTTTTGTATTTTTAATATCGCCTGTGCTACCGGAAGAGCAATAGAACCATACTTTTACCTGCATAGCCCCGGGCGATACGATTTTTATCGCATAAGCATTGTTATTTCCGTTAAAGTATTTTTTAGCTTTAAAGCCGTCGGAGAAAGTTGTTTCTTCCGAGCCCAAACTACTTCCTACATTAAATATCTCGATAACGCCGTATTCGTCGCCGCCAATTTTAGCTCCGTCCGCAATAGAAGACAAATCATTCATATCAAGAACGGTTTTGAAAGTCAAATCTTGTTCGGGGTCCGTTATAGTATAGGTTACGTCTGCCGTTTTCGTTTTTGCCTCGCCGCGAACGGTTCTGTAATGATATGTTACCGTAGCCGTCTGCTGTGTACGCAGTTTAGTGAAAGTATTAACGGGTTTGAAGTCAATACTGTCGCCGTAATAGTCTAAATCAGCCGCAGTAAACGTTACAGAATCCGCACTTTTATACGTTGCGGTGAACTCCCAATTTTCAGACATTGTGTTCGGTCCCATGGGTTGCGTATGGGCTGTTGTGTTTTCATTGTCAACCGTAAGGGTCGTCAATTCGTCGTTGACGTACACAACCGCGAAGTTTGAAACCTGATACTCGCCGTCCTCGGATTCGAGAACCGCAAGAATTTCGTAGCTACCGCGTTTAAGTCCCGTAAAGCTTTCAAGAGGAGACATTTTGCCGTCGTCGCCTACATTGCCTGCCTGATAAACATAAACGTCGTAATCGGTAGCCGCAAGAGGGTCGGACGTGTAGTCTACTTCGCCATTGGCATTAGGAAGTCTGACCTCGATTTTATCGGGGTCGATAGTTACATTTTGAAGCTCCGCGGAAAGGTCAATGTCGCCCTCGTCCTTGGCCGCGTTAAGTTTAAACGCCTCGTTGTCGATAACCTTATCGGTAAGAATGACGTCAACGCCGTCCTTAGCAAAGGTTACCGTTACTTTGAAAGTAGCGGTTGCGGTATCGACGCCGTACCAATACGAAACGGGAATATCGTATTCACCAGGCTTTGTGGCGTCGAATGCTCTGCTGTCAACGTATGCCGCCGAGCTGACGTCGCGGGTTTCGGACGAACCGTCGCTTCCTTCTATCGTAGCGGTTACTTTAAGACCGCTTTTATCAAACTTTTCGAAAGTAAGCTTGTGGTCGCTACCCAATGTGATAAGATATTCGGTTTTTACCGCAGAAGTGTCGAGTGTGATACCTTTAAGCGAGTATGTTACCGCGTCGCCATCGCTGGGCTGTTGCTCTTCGGGGGGCGTTTCGGGGTCATTGTCGCCCTTACTTTTACAGCTTGAACAAGCCGCCGTGAAGACCAAAGCCAACACAAGCAACACTGCAAACAGCGGTAAAAGCAGCTTTCTGAATCTTTTCATTTTTCCTCCAAAATTTTTATTAAATAGTAAAAATTTTACGAGGCGGGCTTGCGGGGCGGTTCGGCGGGTATGCCCCCGACGGCGCGGTTTGAAAACTTTAATCTGATAAAGTTTTTCGGGGCGCAGTCGCACCCAAAGAAGGGCGACTGCGCCTTTATCGTAAGCTCGCTACGATAAAATTTTTAAAATTCTACGATTTTATTGTAACATTACATTTATATTATGTCAAGAAATTTGAGTAAAAAAATTACTGTTTTTGTTAGTATTTTACATATCATTATTAATATGTAATCAAGCGGAAATTATATTTTCGGGCGCGCCCGCAAACATTGTTTAAGCGCGGAAAATTGAGTTTTTTCGTGTTTTTTATACGTTTTGATATGTTTTGCGCCCGCGTGTTTTTGCCCGCGGGCGCAAAAAAGGCGGGTCGGGTATGTGCGGCGGGCGTAAAATGCGTACTCGCTCGCCGAAAAGCCGAAAAAGCCGAGGTTTTACTATGCGTTTAAGAAAAAGTGGGCGCGCCCGCGGGTGGGAACCCGCGGGCGCGCATTACTCTGCTCTCCGATATCCTCGGTTTTTTATCCGCCTGTGCCGTGGTATGAAAAAGATTAACCCGCTTTAAGCAGGTGGGTGCGCGGAGCGCAACGTCGGACTTTCCGAAACCAGACCTTGCCTATTTGCGCAAACGACAGCTCCCGATTTTATTTTGTGGATTATGCAGTTTCCATACCACGAACACCGCAGACATTTTACAGCGTTCGGTCGCGCCTTTTTTCGGCGCGGTTATATTATAGCGCGTTTGCGGCGAAAAGGCAAGAGGAAAATTTACGTTAAGCCGAAATTTGCTTGATTTTTGAATTTAAAAGCCTTAAAATTATTTTAAACTTTGGAAATTCAAGTTGAAAATTTTTTTAAGAGGTTTTCTATGCAAGAAATGACGGGCGTTTTGCCCTGCGATACCACTCCCTACTCGGAATTCGGTCGGCACGTCGGCGAGGTAGTAACCGTAAAAGGCGCGATTCATAATATCCGCGATATGTCTGACTTTGCGTTTATAATCGTGCGCACCGCGCGCGAAACGGTGCAATGCGTTTATTCGCCCGATTTTTCGGAGTACCGACTTACTGATGACGTGGTAGAACAGGCGGCGGCGAAAATTTCGGGGAAAGTGGTAAAAAGCGAAACCCGCGACGGCAGCGAAAGATACGAATTACAGATTCACAATATCGAAATTCTGTCGAAACCCGCGGCTATTCCGCCCGTGGTCATTTCGAAAAAACAGGTCAACTGCGATTTGTCGGTCAACCTCGACTACCGCCCCGTAACGTTGCGCAACCCCAAAGAGCGCGCGATTTTCAAGATTCAGGAAGGGATTCAGCGCGGCTTCCGCGAATATCTGCAAAGTCAGGGCTTTACCGAAGTGCATACGCCGAAAATCAATTTCGCGGGCGCGGAGGGCGGAACAAACGTGTTTAAGCTTGATTATTTCGGCAAAACAGTTTATCTTGCGCAAAGCCCGCAACTTTACAAGCAGGCTTTGGTGCCCGTTTACGAAAGGGTGTTCGAAATCGCGCCCGTGTTCCGCGCCGAACACCACGACACTTCGCGCCACCTCAACGAATATATTTCGATGGACTTCGAAATGGGCTTTATCGACGACTTCACCGATATAATGAATATGGAAACGGGCGTTTTGAAGTACATTATGCAACTCCTTAAAACCGAGTACGCGAACGAGGTCGAACTGTTAAAAGCCGAAATACCCGAAATTACGTCCATTCCCTGCATACGCTTCAAAGAAGCGAAAGAAATGTGCGTGAAAAAGCTTAAAGGCATAACCGATATGAAAGACTTCGAACCCGAGGAAGAAGCTTTTTTGGGCAAGTGGGCAAAACAGCAGTACGGTTCGGACTTTTTGTTCGTCACCCACTACCTTTCGAAAAAACGTCCTTTTTACACGATGGACGACCCCGACGACCCCGAAGTTACGCTTTCGTTCGACCTTTTGTTCCGCGGCATAGAAATAACAAGCGGCGGTCAGCGTATTCACGACTATAATATGCAGGTCGAAAAAATGAAGAGGCTCGGAATGGACCCCGCGCAGTTCGAAACATACCTTATGCTTCATAAATACGGCGCGCCCCCTCACGGCGGTTTGGGGCTGGGGCTTGAAAGGCTTACAATGCACCTGCTCGGCTTTAAAAACGTCAGAAACGCGGCTATGTTCCCCCGCGACATAAACAGGGTCACGCCGTAAAAGTGAGCATATATATTGATATTTTTTAGATTTTTAACCGTAAATTAAGGGGCGGCGGAGCGCAAAATTGCGCTCCGCCGCCCCTTTTGTTTTCAAGCCCCCGCCCTGCTGTTTTTACGGGCTTTACGAGCGCGTTTTCGGCGTTTTAGCGGGCGGAAATTCGGGCGGGCGGGTTGAAAATTCCCGCGGCGGGATTTCCGCCGCGGGTCATATTTTATATTTGGCAAACGGGCGGTCTTTTTTTCAAAGTCCGAGTTTTACACGCTTTTTAAGTATATTATAACCGAACGTCATTATTCTGCCGCGCAAACGCCAAGGCAAAAACGCGACGGCGAGCGGATAATTCATATAGCGCACTTTGCGGTACAGCTTTTTATCGTGCGACTTTATGTCGCGCCACATTTTTTTAAGGTCGGCTTTCCGAGCCTTGTCACAGCGCGCGCAGGTGAAAAAAAGCGTATTCATCATTATGGCGCGGAGGTAATGCATAAGGTACTTTTTCAGACCGCGCGGCGCGGCGCAGATTTCGGCGTATGTATGCGAAAGACACATCATAGTCATAACTTTTATCTGCTGACTGTACCTTTGCACGCAGTTTACGACGTTTATCGACTGGTCCTCGCGACCGATGAAATAATAGTACAGGCAGACGTCGAGATAGTACGCCGTGCGCAGGTTTACAAGCGGCGAAAACGCGTATATATTGTCTACATAAAAGGTGTGTTCGGGCAGCTGTACGTAGTTTTCGCGCAATTTTTCGGTGTTGTATGTAAGCGCGTGCATCATAAGCGTGTGCGAAAAATGAAAGCTTTTCACTTTTCGCCAATCGACGAAGCCGACGGGCATTTTTTTGGTGTATTCGCTTGTATGGCTTGTGCCGTCCTGCGCGTGATAATATACGAAATTCGTTATATAGTAGTCGGGAAGCGTATGCACGGCGACGTGTTCGCGTATTACCGAAAGAAGCTTTACAAGCGCGGATTTATCAAGCCAATCGTCCGAGTCCACCACTTTGAAATACAGCCCGCGCGCCTCTTCAAGCCCTCTGTTCAAAGCCGAACCGTGCCCGCCGTTGGGTTTGCGGATGACTTTGACGACGGACGGATATTTTTCCGCGTAACCGTCGGCAATTGCGCCCGTGGAATCGGTCGAGCCGTCGTCCACTATTATAATTTCGACGTCGTTTCCGCCCGCAAGCAGGCTGTCAACGCAAGTTTCAAGGTAATTCTGCGAGTTGAAACAAGGCACGACGAGGGTCAGAAGCTTCATAATTTTTCGAGTTCGGAGATTATAAGCGGCATATAAAATGTCGTATAACCGAGCGCGGAGGGGTGCGTGCAATCGCCTTTGCCCCAACCGTAGGTATCGCCCGTGTATTTGTCGCGCATACCCTCGTCAAAGGTGTCGAGCGCGGTTTTGTTGTAGATATCGGCAACGGCTATGCCGTACTCTTTGCAGATTTCGGCGGCTCTGTCGCCGTATACTTTCTGGCAGACGGCGTTGCGCCTGCCCATTTTATGGGGGCGGACGAACAGAACTTTCGCTTTCGGGAAGTACTTTTTAAGCGTTTTTGCGACTACTTCGAAGCATTGCGTAAAAGTCGTTTTCGCGCTGTTTACCGAGTAGATATCGACGTCTTTGCCCTCCCCTCTTTCGCCGAGAGGAACGTCGCACTGAATTTTGCCCTCGACTATGTTGCAGTCGTTGGTAAAGCCGTCGAAAATCATATAATCGCAGTCGGGGGCGTCGTCGATTATCTTTTTCAGCTGGTCGATAATCCAGCTTTTGCCCGCCTGAAACCCGACGCGCGCGCCGCCTATGCAATATTTCGTGCACTTCATTTTGCGCATCTCTTCAAGATATTCGGCGACTCCCTTGCCGCCGTTGCCCGAGCCGTACATTATGCTGTCGCCGAACACGACGACTTTTTTCTGCGAAAGTTTATCCATATTTCTGCCTCCCGTTCAGTTTACTATTTTACGGCGTTCGTGTCAACTTTTTGCCGTAAAAAAAGCAAGACCGGTTGAATTAAACTTCAACCGGACCGCTTATACCTATTAAATAACAGCTTTTCTGCCGCGTGAAATAGTCCTCATTGTGTGAGTTTTTATATACTATCATATGTTTTTGCGCTTGTCAAGCGGTTTTTGAAAATTTTTGCGAAAAAATTACAAAAATTGTAAGCAGATTTCACGCGGGACTATGCCTTATACAGAAATCTGTGGCAGTTTTCGCACTCGGTAACCTTGCCGCTTGCGATTTTGTCTTTGCCGACTATCGAAAGTTCCATACCGCACTTCGAGCACCTGTCGCCCTTGACGGCGCAGATTATGGGGAAAATACGTTCGTTGCGCTTGGTCTGGTATGCGTTCATAACTTCGGGTTCGATATCTTTCGCAAGCGCGTCGAGTTCCTTTTTTATGTGTTCCATTTCGGCGAGTTTGCTCTGCTTGTAGTCGCGGTAAATCTTCTGCGTTTCGACGTACTTGTCCTGCATCTCGATTGTCTTTTTCTTGAACGCGCGGTACTCTTCGTCCGCCGCTTTCATCGCCTTGGAAAGATTGAGGATATCCTGCTTTATGGTCTTTAATTTGTCGCCGAGCTGTACGGCGTTCTTTTTATAGAAAGAAATGTCCGCGCCGCCCTCGACAAGCTCGTCTATGTTATCGAAATCGCCTATCGTTTCGGCGACGTCTTCGTAGTCGGACTGCAATTTTGCGAGCTGCGCGCTCATTTCGCGCGCCTTTGCGTCCATTGCGGCAAGCTTTTCGGGCGCTTTCGTCATATAGTTTTTAACCTGAACGAAATTTCTGCGCTCGTCGCTCACCGCGACTTCGCGCTCGATTTCGAGGTACTTCGAATCCTCTTCCTGATATTTTAAAAGTTGTTCTACCTTTGACATTTTTTACTCCTTATATCAAATCCTTATCCGTGAATACGGCGGAAGGAACGCTTAACTGTTTTTTGATTTTCGCGGCGAACTTTTTGAAACCGTAGTTTTCGGCGGCGTAGTGCGTAATTTGCATTACGCTTATGCCCCGCGCGCACAGTTCGGCGATTATGTGGTGCTTCAAATCGGACGATACGACAAGGTCCGCTTTGTTTGCCACCGCGAACGCAACCGCCTTTTCGTCGCAACCCGCGCCGCAGAACGACGCGATTTTTTTGACCGTCTTGTCCTCGCCGAAAGTCATTATGTGTTTTGTCGAAAAGGTTTTTTCCGCCTCTGCCGCCAATGCGGACAATTTTTTCACGGGCGTTTTATACGCTCTGCCGTAGCCGACGTCGCCAAGGCTATCCATTATAGTCGCGTTTTCGCCGCCGAGCGCTTTCATAAGCTGAAAGTCTATGCCCTCGGGCGCGATATCGAGGTTCAAATGCATCGATACGACCGAAATTCTGCCGCGCAAACAGCGCGCAATCGCCTGAGAGCGCGGGTCGGCGCGGTTAAGTCTGTCGATACCGCGGTAAATCGCGGGGTGATGGGTAACAAGCAGGTTTGCGCCGAATTTAGCCGCTTCAAGCACGGCTTTAAGCGAAAAATCAAGCGAATAAAGCACTCCGTCAACCGAATTGCCGCTGTCGATAATCACGCCGCTGTTGTCGTACTCGCCGAACGCCTTGCAGTAATCGTCCGAAAGCGAAAAGGGTGCGAAATTCCCGAGTATTTTCAGAACTTCATTCAATTCCATTTAAAACCTCCGTGAAACGGGCGCGCCTTTCAAGCACTTCGCCGCGCGTTTTTTCGCTCGGACCGCGCAAAAGGTACCCGTCCAACTTTTGTATTTCTTTTTTTAAGTAATCTTTGATTATGGGATTTTTCAGACTGTCTTTTCCGAAAGCAAATTCGTCGGCGGTATATTCTGCGCGCGCGCCGTCTTGCCCACCGCGCGCCCCGACGATTACGAAATAATATTTCCCGCCGCTCGAAAAAATATCGTCTTTTAAAAACGTACAGCCGCTTTCCGCCAAAAATTTCCGTAGCTTTTCCGCGTTTTTCATCGGCTGAAAGGTGAAAACCTGCGGTATATACGCGTTTTTTAAGATTTTTATAATCTCTTCGCCGCCCATTCCCGCAATCATTACGCCGTCCGCGCCCACGATTTTTTCAAGCCCGTCGCAGCAAACCGCGCGGCATTTGCCCGACATTTTGTAACCGGACAGCAACCTTTCGGCTTTTTCAAGACTTTTCGGACTGATATCGGAAACTATCGCGCTTTCGCAAAGCCCGTTGTCGAGCATATATTTGGCGCAATATCCGTGGTCGCAACCCACGTCGGCGAAAACCTTGCAGGGAGGAACGAACGAACAGAGTTTGTTTATTCTGTCCATCAGGTGTCGAGGAAATCTTTTAAGTGCTTCGAGCGCGACGGGTGGCGGAGCTTACGCAAAGCCTTTGCCTCGATTTGCCTTATACGTTCGCGCGTGACGTTGAATTCCTTGCCGACTTCTTCGAGAGTTCTCGGCTTGCCGTCGTCCACGCCGTACCTTAAACGCAACACTTTTTCCTCGCGGGGGGTAAGGCTGTTCAAAACGCCGAGAAGGGTTTCTTTAAGCATTGTCGTGGAAACGCTGTCCGAGGGAGTTTCGGTCGTTTCGTCTTCGATAAAGTCGCCGAGGTGGCTATCCTCTTCCTCGCCTATGGGCGTTTCGAGCGACACGGGGTCCTGCGCGATTTTCTGAATTTCGCGCACGCGCTCTTCGCTTATGTTCATTTCTTTCGCGATTTCCGCGGGGGTGGGGTCGCGCCCGTATTTCTGCAAAAGTATTCTCGATACGCGCGTAAGCTTGTTTATCGTTTCCACCATATGCACGGGGATACGGATTGTGCGCGCCTGGTCGGCTATCGCCCTTGTTATGGCTTGTCTTATCCACCAGGTGGCGTAGGTCGAAAACTTAAACCCTTTCTGGTAGTCGAATTTTTCGACCGCCTTCATAAGCCCGAGGTTGCCCTCTTGTATGAGGTCGAGGAAAAGCATACCCCTTCCGACGTACCGCTTCGCAATGGAAACGACAAGCCTTAAATTCGCCTCGGAAAGCTGCTTTTTCGCCTCTTCGTCGCCCTCCTGCATTCTGCGCGCGAGTTCTATTTCGTCGTCCGCGGAAAGAAGCGGCACTCTGCCTATATCCTTTAAATACATCTTAACGGGGTCGTCAAGACCGATATCGGCAAGCGCCTGTTCGTACAGTTCCCTGTCGCGCTCCGCCTCGTCGATTATCTGTATGCCCGCTTCGGCTATGGATTTGTATACGAAGTCCATCTGGTTGGGCGTCGTTTCGTACTTTTCCATAATATCGCACAGCGCGTTTGTGGTTATCGAGCCTTTCGCGCCGTACGAGTCAATGATTCCCTTTAAAATTTCGTTTAATTTCTGATCGGATAAATTCATTGTTTTTCTCCGCTTTTGATTTTTTCCTTTTGCTTTAACAGTTTCTGCAATTCTTCGGTTAAAACTTTGCGCGTTTCCATAACTCCCTGTTCTGCGATTTTTTTCGACAGCGCCGAAATCTTTTTGTCGATTTCGGCAAGCCGTAACGATTTAACGCAGTCGAAGAAGTATTTTTCGGCGACTTCGCCCGAAAGTCGGTTGCCGTCCGAAAAATCAAGAATACGCGTAAGTTCGTCATACTCGGGGGTCTTTTCGTCGAAAAACTCGAAAAGTTCGGCGGGCTGAACCTTTTCGTCCATAAGTTTTTTGCTTTTGACGTAGTTGGAAATTATCGTATGTACGTCGCTTGAAAAAGTTATGTCCGAAAGGTCGCATTCGGTCGCGTATTTCGCGCCGAACAGCAATGCCGCCGCGACGAAACGCGAAGCTTTAAGCTGTACGCTGCCCTCGTCGCGCCGCACGGGAATTTCCGCGGGTTTTTGCGCTTCGGGGATTTTTTCCTGCATATTCAAATCGCGTAAAAGCGATTCGTAAGTTATCCCCGTTACGTCGCGCAGTCGTTTTAACAGTTCCTCTTTTTCCGACGCACTGTCGGCTGTATTTATTACTTTCAACGATTCGGCGACGTATTTACGCTTGTCCTCGGCTTTTTTCAAATCAAGCCCTCGGACTACAACCGATAACTTATAGTCTATAAGCGGCATAGCGGCGTCGAGGCATTTGCGGTAACCCTCCGTTCCCGTCTGCTTTATTACGTCGTCGGGGTCAAGTCCGTCTGGCAAAGGCACGACTTTTACGTCAAGCCCCTCGCCTTTAAGGATATCCAGCCCGCGTAAGTTTGCCTTTTGCCCCGCCGCGTCGCCGTCGTAGCTTATAAGCACACGGTCGGTATAGCGTTTTATAAGTCTTGCCTGCTCTTGCGTGAGCGACGTACCCATACTCGCGACGACGTTTTTGAAACCCGCCGAATAAAGCGATATGGCGTCCATATATCCCTCGACCATTATAACTTCGCCGATAGCGACCGTCTTTTTTAAGCGTTTTAAAAGATTTATATTGTAAAGCGTTTTGCTTTTATTGAATACTATGGTTTCTTTGGTGTTTTTGTATTTGGCAAAGTCGGTTTTTTTAAGAACGCGCCCGCCGAAAGCGACAACCTCGTCCATAGCGTTTATTATCGGGTATATAAGCCGCCCGCCCTGCGCGTCGGTCAGCCGCCCGTCTACTTCGTTTACGGCTCCGCTGTCCACTATATCCTGTTTGGAATAACCTTTCGACAGCAGAAATTTCGGAAGGTCGGTAAAGTTTAGACTTGCGCCCAGCCCGAAAGTTCGGACTATATTCGAGGGTATTTTGCGGCTTAAAATGTATTCGATATGCGCGTCCGCCTTGCCCGAGTTGAGATTGTCGAGATAAAAGTGCGCGCAATCGGAAAGTATTTTAAGCACGGTATCGCGCTTGCGTTTGAGTTCGACCGTCTTGCGGCTGTCGAAACCCGACTGCGGAACGGGAAGTTTGACGCGCTCGGCAAGCATTTTGACCGAGTCCATAAAGTCGATATTTTCGAGTTCCTGCACAAGTTTTATAACGTCGCCCGATTCGCCGCAACCGAAACAGTGGTAAAACTGGTCGGCTTCGTTTACGGCAAACGACGGCGTTTTTTCGTGGTGAAACGGACAGCAAGCCCAATAGGTCGCGCCGCGCTTTTCAAGCGACATATAGTCTTTCGCAACGTCGGTTATATTAATTTTTTGCTTTAAAGTTGCCAAAAACTCCTGAAATTCGCCCGCCATAGTCAATTCCCCTCGTCCGAATG
Source organism: uncultured Clostridia bacterium (assembly GCA_947624005.1). GTDB lineage: Bacteria > Bacillota > Clostridia > Christensenellales > Borkfalkiaceae > Coproplasma. Next base: position 11,858 of record CANQHV010000009.1, on the reverse strand, counting down.
AGTCCAACCCTTGGGCACGAAAACAGTGTTGAATTTATACAGCGCGTACCTGTCCGTCATCGACGACAAATAGTCGCAAACGACCTGCTCGACAGGATATTTTCCGAGTAATTTTATAAAAGTTGCGGGAAGTTCGTCGGGGTGCGAAGTGAAATATTCGTACATTGCCGAAAGCATTCTTTCGGCTTTGACCTCTTCGCCGCGCGCCGAATCGGAAAAATACACCCGCTCGAACATAAACGCGCGCAACTTTTCGCTTGCCTCCGCCACTTCGTCGTCCATTTTTACGAAATTCCGACCGCGCGAAGTGCGCAAAACCGAACATATTGCCGTATTAATCCGCTCTTTCGAGGTCTTGCCCAAAATTGCCGTTATGTCCTCGGGAACGTCCTCGGCGCGCAATATCCCCGCGCGAATGGCGTCGTCCAAATCGTGATTTATGTACGCAACGCGGTCCGCTACCGAAACGCATTTACCCTCTAACGTCGCGGGATTGCCGCTCCGCTTATGATTTAAAATACCGTCGCGCACTTCGAAAGTCAGATTAAGCCCTCTGCCGTCCTTTTCGAGGACGTCCACCACGCGGACGGACTGTTCGTTATGTTTGAAACCCGTAGGCGAAAGCTTGTTTAATATGCGCTCGCCGCTGTGCCCGAAAGGCGTGTGTCCGAGGTCGTGCCCGAGCGCAATAGCTTCTGCCAAATCTTCGTTAAGGCACAGAACCCGCGCAAGGCTCCGCGCTATCTGCGCGACGTCGAGAGTATGCGTAAGGCGCGTTACGTAATGGTCGCCCTCGGGTGAAAAAAAGACCTGCGTCTTGTTTTTAAGGCGCAAAAACGACTTGCAATAAATTATTCTGTCCCTGTCACGCTGAAAATCCGTGCGCATTGCGCACGGTTCTTCCTCTCTTTCACGCCCGCGTGTATTCTTCGACTTTGTGGCAAAAGGCGAAAAAAATTGCTCTTCTATCGCGTAAGTACGCTCTTTTACGCCCGTAAAATCTTCCATTCGTCTTATTGTACGAAAAATTTCGGTAAAAAACTTTTTTTCAGGATTTTTTGTAAAATTATTTTGCGGCTGTCGCGGCTATTTCGAAAAGCCGCCGCCGACGGACAGCACTTCGCCCGTCACGTAGTCGTTTTCGGCGAGATATACGCACGCTTTCGCCACGTCCTCGCCGCTTCCCAGCCTGCCCAAAGGTATCTGGTCGATAAGCTCGCGCACCTCGCTTTCGGAAAAACGCGCGTTCATCTCGGTGTCGATAACGCCGGGCGAAACGCAGTTTACGCGCACTTTCGAAGGTCCGAGTTCTTTTGCAAGCGCCTTTGTAAAGGCGATAACCGCGCCCTTTGTGGCGGAATACGCCGTTTCGCAACTTGCGCCGACTTCGCCCCAGATTGAAGCGATATTTATTATCGAGCCGCTACCCTCGGCAATCATCTTGTCAACTACCTCGCGGCAGCATAAAAACGTCCCCTTGACGTTTACGTCGAAAAGGCTGTTCCAATCGTTTAAAGAAGTTTCCTGTATTACGCGGATTTTGGAAATGCCCGCGTTGTTTACAAGCACGTCGAGCTTGCCGTAAAGCATAAAGAACTCTTTGAACATAGCCCGCACCTGCAACTCGTCCGAAACGTCGGCGCGCATAAGCACGGGGCAATAGCCGAGCATATTGAATTCGTCCTGCGTGGCAAGCGCGGATTTTTCGTCGTTTTTATAGTTTATGACCACCTCGTACCCGCGTTCCAGAAACGCGAGAGCGACAGCCTTGCCTATACCCTTGGTACCGCCCGTTATAAGCGCAGTCTTCATTTTAAAATCTCCGTGATTTTATCGGCGACCTCTTCGGGCGTGAGATTGTCTGTATCTATTATTATATCCGCCGCGCTTTCGTACACGGGCGCGCGGACGGGCAGAATACTTTTTATCTTTTCCGCCGCGCCGCCAGCAAGCAGCGGGCGCTCGGTATCGCCCTCAACCCGCTTTATAAGCGTTTCGGGCAACGTGCGGAGATAAACTATTTTACCGCGTTTTTTAAATTCGCGCACGTTTTCTTCGCGCAAAAGGCAACCGCCGCCCGTGGCTATTATTACGCCGTCGAAAGAGGCGACGTCCTTTACGGTTTCGGCTTCGATATCGCGGAAACGTTCTTCGCCGTATTTCGAGAATATATCCGCAATTCCGCCGTGTTTTTTTACTATTTCGGCGTCGGTGTCAACCGACTTTTTCCCGAGTTTGCGGGAAAGTATTTCCGCCACGGTGGTTTTGCCGCAGCCCATCATTCCCGCGAGGACTATATTCATAACTTAAAGCTTTCTCCCGCGAGTATATAGCTGTTTTTGCCGAAGCCGCATACTACGCCCTTGCATACTTCTGAGATGACCGACTTATGTCTGAACTCCTCTCTCGCGTGCACGTTGGACATATGCACCTCGACTACGGGTACGGTTATGGCGGCTATCGCGTCGCGCAGGGCGTAACTGTAATGGGTAAACGCACCCGCGTTGAGTATAATTCCGTCCGCCTTTGCCTTATGGAGCTTATCGCAGATTTCGCCCTCGATATCGCTTTGGAAAAATTCGCACTCGTCGCTCTTGAAATGCGCGGCGATTTCCGCGTTGATTTCGTCAAGCGTCTGCGTGCCGTATACTCCCTTTTCGCGCACGCCCGTCATATCGAGATTTACTCCGTTTATAAATAACAGTTTCATACTATTCTCCTGCAACGTATTTTTCAAACAGCGACTTGGCTTGCTTTTCGTCGGCGGAAAGCCCGAAGTAGATACATTCGGAATAATACGCCTGATAGAACAGCATCGCCTGCCCGTTTATTATTTTTTTGTCAAGACTTTCGGCAATTTTAAGAAATTCCGACTTGGGCGGGGTATATATAAGGTCAACCGCGACTTCGCACAAGCTTAAAATGTCTTTGCCGACGGGAGATATTCCCTCGGTTTTGTGCATACCCACGCCCGTTGCGTTGATAATCGCAAAATACGGCTTTGCCGCGACGTTATCGAGGGGAAGAATTTTGCCGAATTCCGCTTTAAGCGCGGCGACGTTTTCCTTTATCATATCGAAAACCGAAAGGCGCGCGCCCGCGTCGATAAGCTTTTTGGCAACGCTTCTGCCCGCGCCGCCCGCGCCGAGCAATAACACGTCTTTACCAGCAACCTCGACGCCGTTGTTTTTAAGCATCATCATAAACCCCAGCCCGTCGGTATTGTCGCCGCTTAAATCGGCGCAATTTACCGTGTTTACCGCGCCGAAAACTTTTGCGTCGCCGACCGTTTCTTTAAGGTGCGGAATTACGGCGAGTTTATAGGGGATAGTGACGTTACAACCGTCCAATTGTGCAAGTATATTATCGATTTTGCTTTCGAACTCGTCCTCGGGTATCGAAATTTTGGTGTAATCCACTTTGTTGCCCATATGTTTTGCGATAAATTTATGGATTTCGGGGCTTGTGGATTTTGAAACGTCTTTCCCGATGACGGCAAGTTTAAGTTCTTTCATTTCCCCTCCCTTATATGCGCGGCGCATTCCTCTATTTCCGCGATATATTCGTCCATACCGAGCGTAAGTTCCGCGCTTTTGCCCTCTACCCCCGGAACGACCATCGAAATGCGCATCGATTGCGCGTTCTTTTTGTCGTACTTCGCCATTGCCGCGGCTTTTCCGACGTCCTCGTATGCGGGCGCTTTTTTTATAACTTTCAAAATGAGTTTTTTAAGGTTTTCAGCATACCGACCGCCGCAAACGCCGTGTTTTTCGGCAATATACAACTCGTAATACATACCTATAAGCACAAATTCGCCGTGCGATTTTTTGCGGTAGTACAGTTCGAACGCGTGCCCCGTGGTATGCCCGAGGTTCAGGGTCTTTCTCAATCCCGTGGTTTCGCGCTCGTCAAGCCTTACGACGTTCGCCTTGTGGTTTATGCAACTGTACGTTATATCTTCCAAAAACGCGGGGTCTTTAAGCCGCGCCTCGTTTTCGGTAAGCTTTGAGTAAATGTCCTTGTCGAGCGCGCCGTACTTTATTATCTCGCCCAAACCGCACCGTATTTCGCGGTCGGGAAGCGTTTCTAAAAATACGGGGTCTACTATTACCTCTTCGGGCTGATAGAAACTGCCTATTACGTTTTTTATGTTTTTGCAGTCGATTGCGGTTTTGCCGCCCACCGAACTGTCTACCTGCGCCAAAAGGGTCGTCGGTATCTGTACAAGGTGTATGCCGCGCATATACAGCGAAGCCGCAAGCCCCGCGATATCGCCCACCACTCCGCCGCCTACGGCAATGACGTAGCCGTTGCGGCGCATTCCCTCGTCTATCATTTTTTGCAGAATTTCCCTTAAATAGCGGAACGTTTTCGAACTTTCGCCCGCGGGCAGTATGTAAATAGGCGTGCGGTCGCCGAAAGTCCGCCATAAAAGATGGCGGTAATAGCCGAAAACGTTGCTGTCGGTGACTATAAACGTCTGCTTGTCCTTATATGCGGGCGCATACGCTTCGAACGCGCCCTTGCCGCAACGTATTATACTTTGCGTGGTTTTGGTGCTTATTTCGATTTCTTTCACTTCAAGCCTCCTGTAAACGCTTGTATCTTTCGATAACTTCGCCCATATTGTCGCCGCCGAGGCGTTTTGACACAACGTCCGCGAGCGCGAAAGCCGCAACGCTTTCAAGCACAATTTCCGCGGCGCATATCGCAGCCACGTCGCTTCTTTCGCTTGCCGCTTTTTCGGGGGATTTGGTAATATAGTCCACCGTTTTCAGCCCGCGCATAAGGGTTGGTATGGGCTTCATCGCGGCGCGGAGAACTATTTCTTCGCCGTTCGACATACCGCCCTCGATACCGCCCGCGTTGTTGGTCGCGCGGCGGAATTTACCGTCGAAATAAATTTCGTCGTGCACCTTGCTCCCCGAAAGATTAGCCGCGCCGAAGCCCATTCCGACTTCGACGCCCTTTATTGCCTGCACGCTCATAAGCGCGCCGCATAAAATCGCGTCGAGCTTTTCGGAATACCGCATACAACTGCCGAAACCGCACTTCAAGCCCTTTATCCGTATCTCGATAAGCCCGCCCGCGGTGTCGCCCTCGGCTTTGAGTTTGTCGATAAGTTTTACGGCTTTTTCTTCAAGCTCTGCGTTAAGCATAAAAAGCGGGTGTTTTTTCGCCTCGGCAAGGCGTTCGAAAGGGTATATATCCGCGTCAATTATGCCGCACACCCCTTTGACGTAACCCGAAATGCTCACGCCCAAAGCGCGCAGATACTGCATTGCTATTACGCCCGCGGCAACGCGCGCCGCCGTTTCGCGCGCGCTTGCGCGTTCGAGAATGTTTCGCGCGTCAGTTTGGGCGTACTTTATCATACCCGTAAGGTCGGCGTGACCGGGGCGGACTTTGGTAAGAGTCTTTTTCCCTTCGTCGCAGCCCTCGGGCGCCATTACTTCTTTCCAATTTCCGTAGTCGCGGTTCAACACGGCGAAAGACAGCGGACTGCCCAGCGTTTTGCGGTTTCTGACGCCGCTTATTATTTCAATCTTGTCCTTTTCGATTTTCTGGCGCGCACCTCTGCCGTAGCCCGATTGTCTGTACGCGAGAAATTCGTCTATCTCGTCGATATCGAGTTCGAGGTTAGAGGGCAACCCCTCGATTACGCCGATAAGTGCTTTGCCGTGGGATTCGCCTGCGGTGGTAAGTTTCATATCTGCTCCTATACGACGGAATAACCCTCCGCCGTTGCTATTATCGTAACCGTGCCGTAGCTTTCGGTTATATACAGGTTTTCGCCGACGCTGTTTATTACGTCGGAAAGCACGCCCTCGGCGGGCGAACCGTCGCCGCCCGTTGAAATTATTGCCGTTTCGGGCGAAAGCAAATCGTAAAACGGCGCGTATTGCGCGCTTGCCGCGCCGTGTGCGGGAACCGACAGAACGTCGCACCCGAACAAATCGACGGCTCTGCCGCGGAAGTCGAAATAGTCGCTTTGAAGTATATACTCGGTTACGACTTCGGAAAGTCTGTCTTCCCCGACGTCGCCGCAAAACAAAAACGAAGTGTCGGCGTATTCGAGCCAAAGCATTGCCGCGCTTGCCCCGTTTTGTCCGGCGTCAAGCGCGTGCGGAGGCGGGCATAGAAAAGTGAAAAAGTACCCGTCTTCGTGCGCCACGCCCTCGCCGTATTCGCAGTATTTTATTTCCGCGCCGACGGCTTTTACCTCTGCGCAGAACTTTTCAAACTGCGGCGTTATTTCGGATTTTTCGGCGTAAGGCACAAAAACCGACGATATATCTTTATATTTTACTATTTCCGCAAGCCCGCCGCAATGTTCGCGCGTTACGGAAGTGCATATAAGATAATCTATTTTGTCTATGCCGCATTTGTTTAAAAAGCGGAAAATTTCAAGCTGATTTTTATAGCTTCCGTCGCCGCCGTCCACAAGCATATTTTTGCCGTCGGGCAATTCGACCACGGCGCAATCGCCGTACCCGACGTCTATAAACCGAACGCGCATTTCGCCCCGTTTTGCGCCCTTGTTCCCGAGCGTGAAATACGCCGAAAGATATTTTACGGGTACGAATAGGTTTGTGATTACAAAAGCGACGATTACCGCGACGGCAACCGCGGAAATTATAATAATCCGTATTCTGCTTTTGGTGAAAAAGCCTTTTACTTTTCCCTTACTCATACCGCGCAGACGGGCAGATTGCCCCAAATTAGAATTTTACATATTACATTATACATTAATATACGGCAAATGTAAATTAAAATTTTTAAAAAAATGCAGCCCGCGGCAAAAACCGCGGGCTATGTGCGTGGTTTACGGGCTTATACGGGAAATTCCGCGCCGCGTTCGACGAACGAAAGCGTGTAACCCGCCGCATATTCGCAGTACGTCGCAAAATATTGCGAGTAAACGCCGTTTAAATACAGCACTATTTTATTCGCGTCGTCGGGTCGGAGATTGCCTATCGACGTTACGTAATCGCCGCGCCAGACGACCTTTCCCCGCTCGGGTGAACTGCCGTCGAATTCGCCGTCAAGCATTTCGGTCCACGACGAATATTCGCAATAATCCGCCGAAATTTCCGTCGAGCCGTAGCGGGTGACCACGCAGACCGTAACCGTGCCGCTCTGCCGTTCTTCGGGCGTATCGCTTGCGCACCCGAAAAAAAGGCTAAACGCCAATACTGCCGATATAATCGTAAACTTCTTTAACCACATTCGCCATAACCCCCTCGCTTACGTGTTCCGCGACGTATTGCCTATATGTTTCTTTCGTATAATTTTTGACGTTAATGCCATACCCTACCGACCATAAATCGGGGTTCATTTTTTCGAGTATAAGCATAATCGTCATATTCAAATCGTCAGTACCGCCTACCGTAAACGAAGTTTTTGGTATAAATTCGGGGAAAATGCCCTGCACTATTTCAAGCACAAACGCCTCTTGATTTGCCCAATTATTTCTTTTGTTGCCGTTGTCTTCGTTTATGAAGGACGATTTCAGACTTTCAAGCTTAATTTCCGACGAGCCGAACCTTTCCATATCGTAGGCGTAAACCCAAAGGTCGTTCGCGGCCACGGGTTTATAATCGCTTATAATGTCGTCGCGACATAGGTCGTAAGCATTTTCATAGCCGAAAGCCGCGGGGCGGGCGACGTCCACGCCCGCTTTCAAAAGCTTATACGAAGCCCATGCGAGTATCCACTGCCGACTTTCGGTTTGCGACTTGTCGTTTATGACTTTATTCATAGCCGTTTTAAGGCTTTCGGGCAGATTTTCGGACGGGAGTTGCGGCTGTGAAAGTGCAGGCGGAATTATAGGTGCAAAATGAGGGTCGGACGGAGTTTCGCCGTCTTTAACGTAGCCGCAATATATATTTTCGTAGAGGTCGGGGCGGAAATTTTCGGCGATTTCTTCGTAAACGCCGTCCTTGAAATGCCATATGCGGAACGAATAGTCGCCCGCGGGCTTGGGTTCCCACCATCTGTCGTAATAGCCCGAATCGCGGGCGTCGTTCCCGGGAATCTGCGCAAGAGCCTGCGCGATTGTATCGGCGGAGCAATACGTATGGTAACGCTCGCCGCCGTCGGAATTCATTATGCGCAGAGTGAACGCGCTTAATTTTTTCACTCCCTCCACCGTCAGAACAACGTCGCCCGAAACGGTGAGCGGGAAGATATATTCGCACGAAAGCGGGTCGCTGTCGTCAAAGCCCTCGCCCTGCGTTCCGACTACTTCCACGCCGTTTGCAAACAGCTTTGCGTTCTTTGCGTTATAGCCGTCGGCGCGTTTTATAAAGATATTCAATACGGTTTGTTTCAAAAAGCTTAAATTGCCCGAAAGCTTGAAATTGCCGTCGCTTATGCCGTCGTTGTTCGAATCGGTAAGAATACAGAGCGAATACCCCTCGCAGCCGACGTGGCTTACGGTAGCGTATCTCTCTTCTTCTTCGACCGAAATGTCGGGGACCACACCCGTAACGTCCATTGCGGCGTTTTCCAAAAGAGTTACCTTATAAAAAGAATGATAGCCTTGTTTTTTCAGCGCGGTTTCGTCCAAACCCCAAGGCGCGAGCGAAGCGACCGCTTCGTATTCCGAACCGTTCGACGTTACGTTGACAAGCGGTCCAGAAACTTCGCGATAGCCCTCTTCGAGAAATACGCCAACGATTACGGTGTAGCCCACCTCTTTCGGTTCGCGCTTCAATTCGTCAAGGCGGTAGCCCTCGCCGCTACCGAGCGATAAACTTATTTCCGCGTTGGGCGTTGCCGAAATCGAAACCGTTCTAACGGTTGCGGGCACGGACGGGGTTAAGACGGGTTGTCCGTCCGCTTTTATCGTCGGTTGAGATTGTCTGTACCCCGCCGACAAATCGACGGAAATTTCGATATTTTCGTCCGATTCGGTAGAAATTACGCCGTTTACGGGCATAAGCCGTTCGCCGTTTTGGGTAAACGTCGCGCCGTCTACGCCCTCGGACCAGCTTACGCTGATTTCGTGCAAAGATTTGTCCGAACGGTCGTCGTCGCAAGCCGTGCAGAACGCAAGGCAGGCGATAATCGCCGCCGCAAAAATCGCAAAAAACTTTTTCATTTCAATCTCCTTAAAAAAAATAAGACGCGCCGAAGGGCGCGTCAATAATACAATATAAAACTGCCCTGAAATCGGCATAAGCCGAACGGCACGGGCAGTTTGCCGTAATTAATAAACAGAAGTTGCGGGTGCGAGGACGTACAGATTATCCGCGACAAGCGGCAGGTCCGAAACGCCGAACATTGCGCAGGCGCAAACCTCGCCGTCGTACTCGAAAACGCCGTAGTCCGCGTCGGAATAGCTTACGCCGTCGTAGTCGCCAAGCGTCGTATAAACAGTCCAATATTCATCGCCCGACGGCGTATAGCCGTTCACCGAAGTTAAGTACAGACCGTATTGCGACTTTGACCCCTCGTAATTAAGCCGACCGCCGTCTGAAAAACTCTTCATTGCGTCTTCAAGACTTCCGCCGTCGGCGCAAGCGCGGATAACGACAAGCTTTTCGTCGCTTACAAGAAGTTCGGCGTCAACGTCCGCGGCGTTTTTGCAGGCGGCAAACGCCGTTAAGGCGAAAGCCGTAACCGCACAGACGAGCGCGGCGGCAAATTTAAATTTCCGCATTGCGACCCCCGAAAAATAAAAGGCGCGCTTAAGGGCGCGTCAAAATTCGCTACCTACTTTCTTCGCTGCCCAAGAAAAAAGTAACGGTAAACCGACGGGCAGGTATTCGGACTGTAACCGTAATGACTGTTGCGGCGGATTTTCACCGCGCTTCCCCTGCAACGGGCGTTAGCCCCTCGCGCCGATTATTGAATTACAAGTACTATTTTACACGCGTTTTTTCGCGCTGTCAAACAAATTTCCGCAAAATTACCGCATATACTTTCCCTGCGGGCTTTAAAATCCGCAAAATGCGGGCGCGCGGAGGGTAAAATCGGAATTACAAAAATTGAAAATAAATAGTAATGACAAAAGAATATATCCCACTCCGCCCCGATACGGGGCGGAGTGGGATATAAAAAATGTGCTTGCGCCCGCGTTGAAAACCGCGGGCGCAAGCACTCAACCGTAACCTACTTCCCGCGGCGCGTTTACAAACGCGCCGCGGGCAGAGATTTATTTTGTTGGCTGAAAAATTTGCAATCGGGCGGTCAGGCGTGATATAATATAAATTGCTTATGAAAAACAATATGATTAAAAATTCCCTGCGGAATTTCGGCGCAAACGCTGTGTATATTTTTATAGCGATGGGTATTGTGTACCTGTTTCTGCTTATAGGCATTGTTTTTATGTTCACGGGCGTTGTCGCAAACTTAAAAGGCGCGATTACGGACGTTGCCGCGCTTATAAAAACTTCCGCCGACGGGTCTTCGGCGACGGTGAACGAATTCTTGTCGTACACGCTTGACGAGCTGAAAAGTTACGGCGACGCCGCCGAAATTCTGAAAAGGGTTTTTGACCCCGAATGGCTGAAAAGCACGCTTAAAGGGTTTTTCGATACGCTTAACGCCTCCACCGCAGGTTTTGACGGGCAATTTACCGATATAGTAAACGACTTTTCGAAATCGCTTGTCGCCATAATCGCCGCGACGGGCGTTTGGTGCTCGGTGGGAATAATGATTGCAAACTACGTAACCCGGTTTGCCATCCGCCGCAAAACCGCAAAGCGCGGCGTTAAAAAATTTATTATCGCGCACACGTTGGCGCCGTTTGTGCAGTCGGTTGTAATTGTCGGCGCGGTAATACTGCTTGCGGTGATTAAATTGTACGGTCTGTTGCTGTTCGCCGCAATTCTGCTTATCGTAAGCGGGCTTTCGCTTACCTCGGCGTGGCTTATACACCGCGACGGCAAATTGAAGCTCCGCGACGTAGTCACTTTCAAAAACATTTTAACGCACCTTGCCGCAAGCCTTATTCTGCTTGCGATTAACCTTGTTTTGGCGGTCTTGCTTATATTAATCAACCCCGTAATCGCCGTGCTGATTATGATTCCCGTGTTTATTTACACGCTTAATATCGCCGACGTAAACGCGGAATACTTTGTCTGCGCGGAAATTTCGAAAACTCAAAGCGCGCAAGAACAACCGCAATAAATTTATAAAAATCGCGCCCTCTGCGCATACTGCTTGCGGAGGGAACAATGATAGAACACGATACCGTTGAACTTTTACGCGAATGCGACGCGGGTATACAAATGGGTATTTCCGCAATCGACGAGGTGAAAGATTGCGCCGAAAACGTTGATTTCAAAAGCCTTTTGGACAATTACCAACGCGAATACGCGCAACTTCAAAACGAAATTCAAGGGGTTCTGCACGAATATCACGACGAAGGCAAAGACCCCAACCCCGTCGCAAAAGGTATGGCGTGGATGAAAACAAATCTGAATATGGCGGTCAATAAATCGGACGCGACGATTGCCGACCTTATAACCGACGGCTGTAATATGGGCATAAAATCTTTGAACAAGTATCTGAACCAATACGGCGCGGCGGACGAACGGGCAAAGGATTTTACGCGCAGGCTTATAGAACTGCAAGACAGACAACTTAAAGAAATCCGCAGATTCTTATAATTCCGCGCGGCGCGCTTAAAGGACGGCATTTTTGCCGCCCTTTTTTTATGCGCCCGCCTCACTCTTTCAGGGGGGGGGCGCGCCCCCTTTCCCGCCCGAAAAATGTCGGAATATATACCGAAATTTCGCAGTTTCGGCATAAATAACGGCGCGGGCGTTCCGCCCGCGCCAAAGCCTTATTCAGCCCGTAAACGGCTATTTGTTGTTATCGTCGTCAGGCTTGTAGTTTTCGTAGAA
>CANQHV010000008.1 GCA_947624005.1 uncultured Clostridia bacterium | reverse complement strand
CGCCAGGTCGTCATACGCGAGCGTTGCTCGCGGCTAGTAAACAAGGGCTATGCCCGAAAATGAAGAACCGCCGGCTATGCCGGCGGGTATCTTTTGTTTGCTTTGCAAACAGTGAGAGTGTCCGCGTTGCGGACAGTGAGATTTCCGCAAGCGGAAGTGAGATTTCGGCAGAGCCGAAGTTATATTGTTTGCGGTTGCAAACAGTGAGAGTGTCCGCGGTGCGGACAGTGAGATTTCCGCAAGCGGAAGTTATATTTCGGCAGAGCCGAAGTTAGATTGTTTGCGTTGCAAACAGTTAGATTTTCGCAAAGCGAAAGTGAGATTTTCGCGAAGCGAAAGTTAAAAACTTTGCCGTAAGGCAAAATATCACTGCGAAGCAATATCACTGCGATAGCAATCTCACTTTGCCGTAAGGCAAAATATCACTGCGATAGCAATCTCACTTTGCCGTAAGGCAAAATATCACTGCGTAAGCAATATCACTGCGCCAGCAATATAACTATTTCTCAACGGGGAAGATATTCGAAATAAGTCCCGAAGAGATTTCGACGGCGAAAAAGCCGACGTCGTATATGTTTTCCCCCGCGGGGTAAATAAGCCCTGCGGCGAGGGGCGCGTCGTGCGTTTCGTAAAAGCGGGCGGGCGGAACGCATACGCCCACAAAATCGCCCAAAAACCCGGGCAGGTCGGCGGCGCGTTCGCGAAGCTCGGGCGAAAGGTATTTTGCGTACTGCCCGCGGGTAAGCACCGCCTCGAAAAAGGCGAAGTGCATAACTTCGGGCGGCGGCGTTTGAGTTTCGCGCGTCACGCTTTTTATCAGCGTAAGCGATTGCCCGTCGAAAGAATAGGTGCAGTCGGCAAAAACTTTCGCGCAGGTTTCGAAGGGCGCGGAAATTTCGAGATATCTGCCCGCTTTTACCGAAGCGGCGCGGTTTTTATAAAGGATATCGCCGTGCGACGACAGTATCACCGCCTGTTCGCCCGCGGTGATTTTCAATACGGGCAGCCCCGCAAGCGTAATTTCTTCGAACTCGGGCGAAGAAAATTCGGGCGGAAGCGGCGTAAGGCAAAAAGAGCCGCCGTCCGCCGACAGATATACTCTGCCCTGCGAAAAAACCGTGACGAGAATACCGTAAAATCTGCGTTGGTCTATGACCTTGATTTCGCCGTTTGCGGGCGCGTAATCCCTTAAATAAATAAGCGCGTCGCCGCCCAGACGGTATACGTCCATACAGGCGGGCGGGTCGCTTAAAAGCTTTTCGTCGAGGAAAAACGCGGCGGGAAGCAGTCCGTCCCCCGGCACGGCCTCGCAGAAAATTTTGTCTTTTAAGTTCACCTCGACGTGACGTTCGAATCTGTCGATGGTTCCTAGGTACAGCCCGTTGAGTTTAAGCGCCGCCGCCGCGCACGACAAAAAATAAATACGCATTTCTATTATTTAATGTATACGCTTAAAAATTTATGTCAATATATAGCCCGTTGGAGGAAAAAATATGAATAAAATAAACGGCTATACCGAAGAAGAGGCTAAATCGCTTGTCGATTATATAACCCGCGGACGAGAGAGCGGGCAAACGCTTTCGAAGCTGTTTTCGGGCTATGCGGAAAAGACGGGCAGGGCAAAGGGGAGCGTAAGAAATTACTATTACGCGCTTTTGCGGTCCACGGGCGACAAAAGGGTAAAAAATATGCTGCGCGGCACGGGCTTGAAGGCGGAAAAAATAGTACAGTTTTCCGAGGAGGAAACGGACAGGATTCTCAAAGAAATACTTACCCAGAAGCAACGGGGAATATCCGTGCGCCGCGCCGTGCTTAACCTTGCGGCGGGCGACGACAAGCTTATGCTTCGGTACCAGAACAAGTACAGAAACGTTCTGAATAAACAGCCCGAGCGCATACAGCGGCTGATGCGTGAGTGCGGCATTATATCGTCCTCGCCCGACGAGGGGCAAAAACGGCTCGAAGCGGAGATAAACGGGCTTTACGACAGGCTTGCGCTTGCCCTTAAAGACGAAAACAAACGGCTTACCGCGCTTATCAAAAAACTTACCGACGAAAACGCGCTTTTAAAACTTCAATTGCGCAACCTCAAAGACTGAAAAGGCGGCGCGCTCCTTTCGGGGCGCGCCGCGCTTTTTCCCCCTTGCAAGCCTCGGAAAAAAATTTTTAAAAAATTTTAAAAAAAAGTATTGACAAGGCAAAAAACCGTGCTATAATGAAAGTACAAAAAGAAAATAACTTACAAAAAATGTTAGGTACCAACATTAATTTACGGTGAGCTATTATGAAATATAAGTAGCCGCGAAAGCGGGACAAGGTTAAATTTTTCAGAGTACGGTTAGCAATTGCACCGCCTCTATATGATAAGGGAACTAAAATTTAATTGTTTGGAGGTAGAGTTATGAAAAGACTTTACTTTGCAAGGACGATTAATTAAAAGGAAAGGTAAACTCCAATGTACTATTCGGACGTGGAGGTCTGATTCCGGAACACGGTTTTAATTTCGCAAACTTGGGTTTGCAACGGTTTTAATAACCACCTTGGCGCATAGCGTACCGTGGGGAGGCGACCTCGAAATTAAAATTAAATAAATATATATACCCCCGCGGCGACGTACCGTTCGCGGGGGTTGATTTTTTTATTATGTTGGAAGTTATAAACGCAGAAAAAAAATATAAGGGCGCGTATGCGGTAAACGGCGTAAGTTTTAAGCTCGGCGAGGGTAAAGTTTACGGGCTTGTCGGGTTGAACGGCGCGGGTAAATCCACGCTTATGAAGCTTATCTGCTCGCTTGCCCGCCTCGACGGCGGCGAAATTCTATGGAACGGCGAACCCGTACAAAAAGCGCGGAAAAATTCGTTTAAACTCGGGTATATGATAGAGGAACCCGCGTTTTTCAAAAATCTTTCGGGCAGGGATAATCTGCGCGTTCTTGTAAGGCTGTACGAAAATCTGACCGACGACGACGTCGAAGCCGCCCTCGTAAGAGTAGGGCTTTACGAACACGGCGATAAAAAATTCGGAAAGTATTCCACGGGTATGAAGCAGAGATTGCACTTTGCGTACGCGCTGATAAACGAACCCGACGCGCTTATTTTGGACGAGCCGTTCAACGGCGTAGACCCGATAACTGTAAGACTGTTCAAGGATATTATTACGACGGAGGCGAAAAGGGGCAAAAGCGTGCTTATATCTTCGCACTCGATAGCGGATATCGCCTCGGTTTGCTCGGAAGTGTTTGTTATGAAGTCGGGCAAGCTGATAAAAACCGTGGACGATTTGAAAAGCGGCGACACGGAAGACAGAATTTTACGGCTGTTAGAGGACTGAAATGAAATTCGGACGGATGACGGCATACGAACTTGCCCGCCTTAAAGATTGCAAAATAAAGGTTTTGGCGTGCATAGGCGCGCTTTTGATAGCGTTTCTTGTCATCGGAGCGCTGTACGCGGCGCAGTCCGTAAGCGACGGACAGAAGGCGATAAGCGACGAACAGAGAGCGCACGAGCTGGTGTTGTACGAACAGGGGCTGGAGGAATTAAGATACCAACTTGACAACTTCGGCGATGAAATGACCTTTGACGAACGCGCGTGGCGCGAACAGGAAATCGAGAAGTACGAATTCTTGTTGGAAACGGGCACCGTAATCGAGGATTATACGGATATAGATAATTTTACCGATAAGGTAAAGGGATATATGCGGGGCGGGTTCACGTTGCACTGCGCTTATTGGTCGTTTTTCCCGTTTGCGGTCTGGGTCGTTGCGGTTGCGCTGTATCTTTTCGCCGCCGAGCGGCGTGCGGGTACGGATAAAAACGTTTTTGCTTCGGACGTAGGCAGAAAAACGGTGTTTTCGGCAAAACTTACGGTTGGTACGGTTGCGGCTTTTGCGCCGTGGGCGCTGTTTTCGGCGGCGTTCGGAGCTGTCGGCGCTTTCCTGCCGTATACCGATTTTCTGGTGTACGGCACGGGGTACGCGGTTTTGAACGGATACGAGCTGTTCTGGCAGCTTACGCTGGGCAATTTTGCCGCGCTCGCTATACTGTTTTCCGCTGCGTTGTTTTCGGGAATGTGTTTCGGCAGACTTCCGTCCGCGCTGTTTTGCGCCGTCGGTTATTTCGTTTTGCTTATCTCGGGAATGTTGGTGGGGCATAAAGTGGAATTCGTGAAACTAAAGGTGCAAAAACTTGAAAATTTTTACTGTTTTCCGGCGGTAGGAATACAGAACTATACCGCGGGGCTTAACGTGGTGTTTTGGGTCGTGTGGGCGCTAAACATATTGCTGGCGGCGGCAATGGTTTTTGCCGCGTTCGCGGTATTTTTAAGGCGGGATATAAAATGACTTTCAGGGTTTTCAAAAGCGAAATAAAGCGCATACTTTCGCATCGCGCGACGATAATATGTTCGGTCGTCATCCTCGCGCTTTTAATCGTTATTATAACGGCGTATTTTCTGAGTATATGCGAGGTTTATACGATAAGTCGGCAATATATCGACGCCGAACAGCAGAATTATGCGCGGCAGTTCGCACAATATAAGGCGCGTTACGATTATCTCGTCTACGGCGCGCTTTCCCCCGAAAATGAAAATCCCATAGGTTGGGCGAACGAAACTGCCGAATATTGCTTGAAGCAAATGCAATTGTTTTCTTTTTTTCTCGAAAACGGAACAACTTACGCGCATTACGTATTGAATGTAGATAAGTTAGACGTTATACACCACGCGGCGACTTACGTTATGTTCGGCGTTCCGCGCGTGACGTTTCTGGCGGCGGTAATGATAACTTTCGTCCTCACGTTTTTTATGTGCGAAAACCATAACCACGACGGCACGCTGAAAAATTATCTTGCGGCGGGGGTTTCGGGCACAAGCCTGTCGGCGGGCAGATTCGCCGCGCTCTGGACGGTACTCGGCGCGTTTTGGCTCGTTTTGTTCGCATGGGGCTCCGCCGCGGCGGCGTGCGGCGTGCAGGACGTCTTGTACTATGCCGACGGACAATACAGAGCGATATCGTCGTTTGCGGTCTATACCGTACATATGCTCGGTTTGCTTGCGGCTATGTTTATTGCGTCCGCCCTCGCCTCGTTCTTCGCCACAGTAATAAAAAATATTTGGGTTGCCGTTTTCTGTACTCTTGCCTTATTCGCGGCTTTAATATTGTCGGCGTATTTGTTTAAACAATTTACGCCTGTTTATTACGAAGAGGCGGAAAGGCGGTTGGCTTATTTTCCGATAGTGGGTAAATATGCATTTCTTCAATACAGCGCTTTCGACCACGATTTATGGGTAGATTTGTGTTTGCCTCTTTTTGTCGATTTGATTTATGCCGCGCCGTTTGTCGCGGGGAAATTTATAATTTTGAAGCGGTATGACAAAAAGGCTTAACAAAAAAGCTTGATAAAAGGGCTTAATAAAGTGCTTAACAAAAAAGCTTGATAAAAGGGCTTAATAAAGTGCTTAACAAAGAAGTTTTATAAAAGGGTTTAAATATTCGGCGACGTCCGATTACGGCGCGGCGCGGCGGAAAGTTTTCCGCCGCGCCGCAATTTTGCCATTGATTTCGCCGCATTTGACTTGATTTCTTGCCGCAATCGCCTTTTTTTTGCGCGGAATTTCCGCCGCGCGGGGGCGGGGTTTTTCGCGCGCGGCGCGGAAAGTTAAATTCTGTTAAATTTTGTTTATGCGGCGCATAAGAAATTTTTAAAAACTTTGCGGCGAAATTCGCTTAACAATTTTTTTTGCGCAGAGTATAATTTTAACGTAAAAAGGTGGTTTATGTTTGAAGGTAATTCCGCGTTGGGCTTTGCGATGGTACTCGCCATCATATTGTTCTCGACCAAAGTTTTGGGACTTGTTTTCAGAAAAATAGGTTTACCGCAGGTACTCGGCTTTATAATTGCGGGCATACTTATAGGACCCGCGATTTTCGGTATGTGCGGCGTTTCGCTTATCGGCTTCGAGGGCGCAGATTACAAGGCGTTTATCGTGCTTCCCGTAAGCGGCGAATACAGCAACGCCCTCGATATCTTCGCGAAAGTCGGCGTGCTTTTACTTATGTTCTCCGCGGGAATGGAAACCGACCTTAAAGCGATAAAGGAAACGGGCGCGTGCGCCTCGCTTATCGCGCTGTGCGGCGTTATAGTGCCTATGGCGTTGGGCTTTCTTGTGTCGCTTCCTTTCGGCAATATCGGTTTGGGCTTTGCAAGCGAAGTAAATATCTTCCGCAGTATTTTCATAGGCACAATTCTGACCGCGACAAGCGTCGCGATTACCGTTTCGGTTTTAAAGGAGCTCGGTAAAATCAATACAAAGCTCGGCACGACCATAGTATCGGCGGCGATTATCGACGACGTTATAGGCATAGTCGTGCTGTCGGTTGTGACGGGCATTGCGAAAGGCAAGGCGAACGTCGCTGAAAATTTAAACGCTTTCGACGCGTTCAAAACCACCATATACGGCACGATAATAATGATAATCGCTTTCTTCGTGTTCGCGATTGCGTGCGGTTTTGTTATTTCGAAAGGTTTCAGGTGGATGGATAGGCGTTGGCCTCAGACTCACCGTATCCCCGTTTTCTCGCTTGCGGTGTGCTTCGGGTATTCGTGGATAGCCGAAGAGGTTTTCGGGGTCGCGGATATAACGGGCGCGTTTCTCGCGGGAGTTATTCTGTCAACGGCGCACAGGGCAAGCGTTTACGCCGACAAAAAGGTAGAGGTGGCGACATATTCGGTGTTCGCGCCCGTGTTCTTTGCGAATATCGGTATTTCGAGCATACATTTCGAGGGGCTTGACCCCGCTATACTGCTGTTTGCGTTCGTCGCGGTGCTGGCGGGGCTTGCGGGCAAAATCGTGGGCTGCGGCGGCGTGTGCAAGGCGTTCGGCTATAATTGGAAAGAGAGCGCGATAGGCGGTGTGGGAATGATGGCGCGCGGCGAAGTCGCGCTTATCGTCACCACAACCGTTACGGGCGCGGGGCTTGGGGCGTATTCGCTCGGCTCGGAATTTATGATTATGACGGTATTTCTGATACTCATTTCGTCGATTCTTACGCCCGTGCTTTTAAAAGTAATGTATTCGCGCCTGCCCGCGGACTCGGGCGGCGCAGACAGCAGCTCGGATAGCGGCGCGGACGGAAGTGCGGACGGCTCGGGCGGCAACGGAACGCCCGAAAACGCAAATGCGCCCGCAGCCGCGCGCGCAGGTTCCGACTCCGCGGAAAGCGGAACGGCGGACGGCAATGCCGACGGCGGGTAATTGATATAAAAGGCGGGGCGGACTTGAAGTCCGCCCCGCCCTTTGTCGGGTAAAACCGAGAATACGGGCGCGGCGCGGCGGTAAAATTACCGTCGCGCCGCGTTCGTTTTTATTCTATTTGGACATTATCCAATCGCGTACCTTATCGCGCGGAATCGGATTTATGTCTTCATGCGGGTATTTGGAGTTCACTCCACCGTAAGTGTATACGAAAAATCTGCCGTCGGCCGTAACATACAAGGTCTCTTCATAGCCGCAAGGGTCGCCGGGAGCACCGTAAGTGAACTTCTTGTCAACAGTAGCGTTCAGAGTATCGTAACATACCCCATCAATTACTTTAACCATAAGTTACTCCCTTTTTCTTGTGAAATTTTATCAAAATTGCGGCGTTGTGTCAAACAAATAATAATATTTGTTTCACGGCGGCGCAATAATGTTAAAAAATATAAGTTTTGTATCCGAAATTTACAACGCCCGCCTTAAAAAAAGCGTGTAAAAACGCTTGACGGGGCGCGGCGGCGGGTTTATAATGGTGTCAAGTAAAAGAGGTTGACACGCTATGACCAAAGTCGATTTGCGCGTTTTGCGCCTTAGGGACTTATACGGCGCGCTTTTAACTCCGACGCAGCGCGAAATTTTCGATTTGTATTACAACTGCGACCTTTCGCTTTCGGAAATCGCCGAAAGCAAGGGCATTTCGCGGCAGGGCGTGCAGGAGTGCCTTAAAAAATCGAAAGGTCAGCTTGAAGAGTACGAGGGCGCGTTGCGCGTTCTCGAAACAGCGGACAAATCGTCCGACGAAGCGTCGCGCACGCTTTCGGCGGCGGCGCGTTGGGCGGAAAATTTCGCCGCCGCGCACCCCGAATTTTCGGCGGAAACGGACGACCTTTTAAATATCCTTTCAAACGGACTTTCGGGCGGGGCGGACGCTTCGCGCGGAGTAAAATAGGTAGATATATGGCGATTTTTGCTTCTCTTGCCGAGAGATTGAACCACATATTTTCGAAACTGACAAAGCGCGGCAGGCTTACCGAACTCGAAATAAAGACGGCTATGCGCGAAGTGCGCGTGGCGTTGCTCGAAGCCGACGTAAACGTTCAGGTCGCGAAAAAATTCTGCGCCGACGTATCGGAAAAAGCGGTCGGGCAGGAGATTTTGAAAAGTCTTAACCCCGCTCAGCAGGTTATAAAGATAGTAAACGACGAACTTATCGCCCTTATGGGGTCGTCGAACCAGAAACTTGCCGTCGCGCCCAAGCCGCCCACGGTTATAATGATGTGCGGACTTCAAGGCGCGGGCAAAACCACGCTGTGCGGAAAATTGGGCGTGCTTTTGAAAAAGAGCGGCAAAAAGCCCCTGCTTGTCGCGTGCGACATATACCGTCCCGCGGCGATAAACCAGCTTAAAGTCGTGGGCGCGAACGCCGCGTGCGAAGTTTTCGAACGCGGAACCCAGAACCCCGTCAAAACCGCGGCGGAGGCGGTGGAATACTCACGCAAAATGGGCTTCGACACGGTGATTATCGACACCGCGGGGCGGCTTGAAATAGACGAGCCGCTTATGCGCGAGCTCGAAGAAATAAAAAAGGCGGTCGAGGTAAGCGAAATTCTGCTTACCGTCGATTCGATGATGGGACAGGTGGCGGTGCAGGTCGCAAAGACCTTTAACGAGCGGCTTGAAATCACGGGGCTTATACTTACCAAGCTCGACGGCGACACCCGCGGCGGCGCGTGCCTTTCGATGCGCGCGGTTACGGGCAAGCCCGTAAAGTTTATAGGCGTGGGCGAAAAGCTTTCGGACCTCGAACCGTTCTACCCCGACAGAATGGCTTCGCGTATTCTCGGAATGGGCGACGTTTTAACGCTTATCGAAAAGGCGCAGGAGGCGGTGACCGAAGAGCAGGCGAAGGCGATGCAGAAAAAAATGCTTGAAAACACCTTTACGCTCGAAGATTTCCTGACGCAGTTCGAAAGTATGAAAAAGATGGGCGGCGCGCAGGCGCTCCTTTCGATGATGCCGGGCAATATGGGCGGCAAGGTGCGCGCCGAGGACGTGGACGAGGGCAGAATCGAGCGCACGAAAGCTATTATACTTTCGATGACCCGCCGCGAACGCACCGACCCGACGATTATAAACGCTTCGCGCAAAAAGCGCATCGCCGCGGGAAGCGGAACGTCCGTGCAGGAAATAAACCAACTTTTAAAGCAGTTCGAACAGACAAAACAGCTTATGAAGCAGCTTAAAAACGGAAAAAGGAAACTGCCGTTTTAAAGCCTCGCCCGAAAAACGGGCATATATATCGACATTTCGGGGCGAACAGCCCGCGAAAGAGTCGTTTACAAGATAAAAACCGCAGTTTGCGGTTTGGTATAAACGCACTATAAAAAGGAGTATAATTATGGCAGTTAAAATGAGACTTACAAGAATGGGCGACAAAAAAAGCCCCTTCTACCGTATCGTGGTAATCGATTCGAGAAAGGCGCAGTCGGGGGAGTATATCGACAAAATAGGTTACGTCAATCCCCTTAAAAACCCCGCCGAAATCAATATCGACGTCGAAAAGGCGAAAGATTGGCTTTCGAAAGGCGTTCAGCCCACCGAAACGGTTAAAAGCTATCTTGTAAAGGCGGGCGCGATGGAGCCGAGCAAAAAGCTTTCCGCTCCCAAGACCAACGACAAAAAGAAGAAGGGCGAGTAAATGTTGGATTTAATCAAGTATATAGTCGAAACGTTCGCCGAGAAAAAGGACGAAATAGAATATAAGGTCGAGGAAAAAGAAACGACGGTCGAGGTCTGCGTGCTTCTTGCCGAGTCCGATATGGGCAAGGTAATAGGCAAGCAGGGCAAAATCGCAAAGGCGATGCGCACCCTCGTGGCTTCCGCGACCCCCCGCGGCGGCAAGCGGTATATAATAGAAATAAAGGAAAAGGTTTAACCTTTGCGCCGCGGTTTCCGCGGCGTAATTTTTAAAGATGCAAAGATTACCCGTAGCGACTGTTTTAAAGCCGCAAGGCGTGCGCGGCGAAGTAAAACTTAAAGTATATCTCGACAACGGCGGCGATATTCTGTCCGTTGCAAAACTGTATATCGGCGGCAAGGAGTACGAGGTTATGGGCGGGCGCGCTTTCGGCGAGTTCGCATACCTTTCGCTGCGCGGAATTGCCGACAGAAACGCCGCCGAACTGCTGCGCGGGCAGGAAGTCGAAGCCGACCGCGCCGACCTGCCGCCCTTGCCCGAGGGCAGGCATTATATCGCCGACCTTCTGGGCTGTTCCGTCGTGTACGAAAACGGCGAAAAGGTGGGCGAGGTAACGTCGATAACGCCCGCGAAAACCGATATATATACGGTGATTTCGGACAAAAAAGAGATAACGTTCGCGGCGGCGGAGGGCGTTATAAAAAGCGTGGACGTCGAGGGCGGAAAAATAATCGTGGACAAGGCGCGGTTCAAGGAAGTTTCGTTTTGAAAATCAATGTATTGACGCTTTTCCCCGAGATGTTCGCCCCCCTTCGCGAAAGCATAATAGGCAGGGCGGTAGACGGCGGAAAATTGCGGCTCGAAATTATAAACATACGCGACTATGCCGAAAACAAGCATAAAAAAACCGACGACTACCCGTTCGGCGGCGGCGCGGGAATGGTGATGACGCCCCAGCCCGTCGCGTCGTGCATACGCGCCGTGGACCCCGAGCATAAGTCGAGGCGCGTTTACCTTTCGCCCAAGGGCAGAACGTTTAAACAGAGCGACGTTTTCAGACTTTTGGAGTACGGCGAGCTTACGCTTTTATGCGGGCATTACGAGGGCGTGGACCAGCGCGTGCTCGATAAATACATCGACGAGGAAATTTCGATAGGCGACTACGTGCTGACGGGCGGCGAACTGCCCGCGATGGTCGTCTGCGACTGCCTTGCAAGGTACGTCGAGGGGGTCATTTCCGACGGCTCGCTTGTGGACGAAAGCTTTTCGGACGGCAAGCTCGAATACCCGCAGTATACCCGTCCCGCCGTATTCGAGGGCGAGGCGGTTCCCGAAGTTCTGCTTTCGGGCGACCACCGCAAAATCGACGAGTGGAGAAGGAAAAAAAGCGAAGAACTCACGGAAAAACTCCGCCCCGACTTAAAGGAGAAAAATTGAAGATTATACAGTGGTATCCCGGGCATATGACAAAAGCCGTGCGAATGATGCGCGAAAACGTATCGCTTTGCGACGGCGTCGTTTTCGTGCTCGACGCCCGCTGCCCCGCCTCGTCGTATAATCCGAAACTCAAAGATATTATGGGGTCTTTGCCCGTTTTATACCTTTTGAACAAGTCCGACCTCGCCGATACCGACCTTTCGCGCGCGGTCGCGGACGCGGGCGGCGCGGCGCTTTCAGTAAGCGGAAATTCGCCGTCGTGCAGAAACGCCGTGGTGAAAGCTATGCGCGCGCTCGTCGAAAAAAAGCGCGAAAAAAACCTCGGAAAAGGCTACGACAAGGTTTTCAGATTTATGATAGCGGGCGTTCCGAATACGGGAAAAAGCACGGTTATAAACCTGCTTGCGGGTTCGAAGAGGGCGCAGACGGGCGATAAGGCGGGGGTAACCCGCGGCAAACAGTGGGTGGACTGCGGGGATTTTCAGGTTCTGGACACCCCGGGCACTATGCCGCCGTCGTGCGCAAACCAGACTTTCGCCGCGCGCCTTGCGTTCTGCGGCGGAATAAACGACGATATACTCGATATCGACGACATATGCCTGCTGCTTTTGGCAGAACTTTCCGAAAAATACCCCCAAAGGCTTAAAGAGCGGTATAAAACCGAAACGGGCGAGCCTCTCGCAATGCTCGGCGGCGTGTGCGCGGCGCGCGGGTTTTTAACGCGCGGCGGCGAATACGACTACGACAGGGGCGTGCGCGCGGTAATAGACGACTTCCGAAAGGGAAAGCTCGGCAAAATCACCCTCGATTCGGCTGAGGACGTGCGGGAGGCGTTCCGTGGATAAACTTTTTTACGAGCGCGAAGCGCTAAAAGATTACGCGACTGTATGCGGCGTGGACGAAGTAGGCAGGGGACCGCTTGCGGGACCCGTGGTGTGCGCGGCGGTTATTCTGCCGCTCGACGATTTGATAGAGGGCGTGGACGACAGCAAAAAACTTTCCCCCAAAAAACGCGAATTGCTGTCCGAAAAAATTCTCGAAAAGGCGATTGGAGCGGCAATATGCCGCGTTGAAGCGCAGCAGATAGACGAAATAAACATACTGCAAGCCACGCGCCTTTGTATGAAAAAGGCAGTCGAAAGCCTTACGCCCAAACCCGACTTCGTGCTGTGCGACGGGAATATGACCCTCGATATCGCGACGCCGTACAAAAGCATAGTAAAGGGCGATGCAAAAAGTTATCTTATAGGCGCGGCGTCGATAGTGGCGAAGGTTTACCGCGACAGGCTTATGGAAGAAATCGCGGCGGCTTACCCCGGTTACGCTTTCGAAAAAAACAAGGGCTACGGCACGCAGGTACATATAAAGGCGATAAAAAAATTGGGCGTTTGCCCCGAACACCGTAAAAGTTTTACCAAAAATTTTACTTGAAAAGGGCTTTTTGGCGCGTTCGGCTATACCATATATATAAAATATATAAGGTCGGGCGGGGCGGCTTTATTTTAAAGCCGCGCGGGGATAAAAAGCGGTAAAAAGGCGCATACGGCGCGCGGCGCGGAAAAATTGTTTGTGAAATTTGCGATACACCCCCGAAAATCAGTTGATTTTTGGAACGGTATCTGTTATGATAAATTGCGACTTCGGGCGGTCCTCTGATTTTCAAGAACGCTACGTTTATGGAGGTAAAGTCAATGAAAGGTTTGGTTGAAGCTATCGAAAAAGAGAATATGAAAGCCGAAACGCCCGCGTTCAGCGTAGGCGATACGGTAAAAGTAGGCTTCAAGGTAATCGAAGGAACGAAAGAAAGAATACAGAATTTCGAGGGCGTGGTAATAGCCCGCAAGCACGGCGGCATACGCGAAAGTTTCACCGTGCGCAGACTTTCGTTCGGCGTAGGCGTGGAAAGGACGTTCCCTTTGCACTCGCCCAAAATCGCCTCGATTACGGTGGTCAAAAAGGGCAAGGTAAGGCGCGCAAAGCTCTATTACCTGCGCGGACTCACCGGCAAAGCGGCAAAGATTACCGAACAGAAATAATAAAAAAGCTCCCGCTATGCGCGCGGGAGTTTTTTAATATGCACACAAAGGAGGGAATATATGCTGTCTGCGATAACGGGTTTTACGCTTTCGGGACTTGAAGGCGTGGCTGTGGAAATCCAGACCGATATAAACAAGGGGCTTGTGGCTTTCGATATGGTAGGGCTTCCCGACGCCGCCGTAAAAGAGAGCAAAGAGCGCGTGCGCGCCGCAATAAAAAACAGCGCGTTTCCCTTTCCCGTAAGCAAGATAACCATTAATCTTGCGCCCGCCGATATAAAAAAAGAGGGTTCGCACTTCGACTTGCCCATCGCGGTTTCGATACTTATAGCGTGCGGCAGAATAACCGCACGAACGGACGGCACGGTATTTTTGGGCGAACTCGGGCTGGACGGCTCGGTGCGCGCGGTCGCGGGTATTCTGCCCATACTGATTTCGGCAAAGGCGAAGGGCTTTTCACGCTTTATCGTCCCCGCCGCAAACGCCAACGAGGCGAGCTATATAAGCGGGATAAAGGTGTACGCCGTTTCGTCGCTTACCGAATGCGTTAATTTCATAACGGGCGCAACCGAATTGAAGCCCGTCGAAGAGCGCGATTTCGAAAGCGTTAAAAAGACGAGGTCGTACAATTGCGATTTTTCGCTTGTAAAAGGTCAGAAAGTTGCCAAACGCGCTTTGGAAATAGCGGTGGCGGGCGGTCATAACGTATTGCTGTTCGGACCTCCCGGCACGGGCAAGACAATGCTTGCGCGCTGTATCCCAACGATTATGCCCGATATGACGTTCGAAGAGGCGCTTGAAGTTACAAAGATACATTCGGTCGCGGGCGAGCTGTCGGAGGACGGCATAGTAAGCCTGCGCCCTTTCCGCACGCCCCACCATACGGCGACCGTCGTGTCGCTGTGCGGAGGCGGCAACAAGATACGCGCGGGCGAAGTTGCGAAAGCGCACAAAGGCGTGCTGTTCCTCGACGAACTGCCCGAGTATTCGCGGCAGGCGCTCGAAGCCCTGCGCCAGCCCCTCGAAGACCGCGTGATTACCGTCACGCGCGCGGGCGGCGCGGTGACTTTCCCCGCGGACTTCATACTCTGCGCGAGTATGAACCCCTGCCCCTGCGGCAACTACGGTTCGGCGACGCAGACCTGCACCTGCACGCCCGCCCAGATACGGCGGTACAGAAGCAAGGTTTCGGGCCCGCTCCTCGACAGAATAGATTTGCAGGTCGAGGTGGACGGCGTAAGTTACGACGACCTTTCTTCAAAGGTCGAGGAAGAAAGTTCCGCCGCCGTCAAAGAAAGGGTAGAAAGGGCGCGCGCCGTACAGCGCGTGCGCTTTGCGGACGAGCAAATATCGGTAAACGCGAATATGGGCGAAAAGCAGATTAAAAAGTATTGCGCGCTTTCGGAGGAATGCGACTCGATATTGCGCGAGGCGTTCGAAAGTCTGAAACTGTCCGCGCGCGCACGTTCGAGAATAATAAAAGTCGCGCGCACGATAGCCGATTTGGACCTTTCGGAAGAGATAAAACCCGAACACGTTCTTGAAGCGGCGTCGTACAGAAGTTACGACCCCGACGCCGTTTAGTTGAGGCATATATGCCCGTTTATACCGAGGATGAAGAAAATCTGATAACGCTTTGCTCGCTGGACGAATTTTCGTACAGCCAGCGCGCGTATCTTTTGTCAAACCTGAAATCTTACGCCCCCGATTTTGCGAAAGGCGAGCAAAAACTGATTAAAACGCTTACCGCGGGCGTATATAATAAAGCGAGGGATAAATTTCTTTCGCGCGAATACAGAGAAAAAGTTTTCGACGGGCTGGAAAAACGCGGAATGTTCTGCGTGACGTACGCAAGCCGCGATTACCCCGGGGAACTGCGCAAAATTCCCGCGCCGCCGATAACCCTTTTCTGCCGCGGCAGAAAAGAACTTTTAAAAGACAGAAAGTTCGCGATAGTAGGTTCGCGCAGAACCCCGCCCGCGTATGCCGCGCTTGCAAAGTCGGTTTCAGCCGATATCGCCCGCCGCTTTGCGGTTGTTACGGGCACTGCGGAGGGAGCGGACGCGGCGGCGGTTACGGGCGCGCTGGCGACGGGAAACGTAATATGCGTTCTCGCAAACGGCGCGGACTGCGTATATCCCGCCTGCAATTCGGCGCTTTTAAGTGAGGTTGCAAAAAAGGGGCTTGTGATAAGCGAGTATTTCCCCGACGTGCCCGTCAGGTCGTTTCAGTTTCCCGTGCGTAACAGAATAATCGCGGGTCTTGCCGAGGCGGGGCTTATAGTTTCCGCGGGCGAAAAAAGCGGCGCGCTTATAACCGCGGGGTACCTCGAAGAGTACTCGAAAAAGATTTTCGCGTTTCCCTATCAGCCCAACTCGGTTGCGGGCGCGGGCTGCAATTCGCTTTTGAAGTGCGGCGCGCAACTTTGCGAAAACAGTGCGGATATATCGTCGGTTTTGGGCGTGGAGCTTAAAAAAAGCGGGGACGCGGAGCTTTCGGAAAGGGAGCGTGAAGTTCTCGGCATAATAAGGGAAGCGGGCGAAATCTTCGCGGGAGAGCTTGCGGCGCGGCTTGATTGCAAACAGTTCGAACTTCTGCCCGCGCTTTCAAAACTCGAAATAAAAGGACTTATAGTCCGCCTCGGCGGCAATCGCTACGGGGCGGTGTAGGCGGCAAAGCCGCAAAATTCCGCCGTGCGGCGGGCAAAGGCAATTTCAAAGCAGGTATATTATGGATTTGATTATAGTGGAATCGCCCTCGAAGGCAAAAACGATTTCGAAGTATCTTAAAGGCAAGTACAAGGTAGACGCCTCGGGCGGACACGTCCGCGATTTGCCCGAAAAGACGTTGGGCGTTAAAATAACGCAGAATTTCGAGCCGACTTACGAGATAACGCCCTCGAAAAAGGAGATTATAAAGCGGCTTTCGGACGAGGCGGCAAAAGTAGATAGAATATATCTTGCCACCGACCCCGACCGCGAGGGCGAGGCGATAAGCTGGCATCTGCAAAGCGTTCTCGGGCTGGACGAAAACGGCGAAAACCGTATAGAGTTCAACGAAATTTCGCCCGCGGCGGTGCAGTACGCCTTAAAGCACCCGAGGAAGATAAACTATAACCTTGTGGACGCGCAACAGGCGCGCAGGGTGCTTGACAGACTTGTGGGCTACAAACTTTCGCCGCTTTTGAACAACAGAATACAAAACGGGCTTTCCGCGGGCAGAGTGCAGTCCGTGGCGTTGAGGCTTATCGTGGACAGAGAGCGCGAGATTACCTCTTTCAAGCCCGACGAATATTGGGTGTTTACCGCATTTTTGCAGGACGCGGCTGAAAAATTCCAGCCGTTCAAGGCGAGCCTGCAATTGAAAGCGACGGGCAAAAGCGTGCCCGCGGAAAAAGCCGACGAGGTTGAACGCGCGGTAAAAGGCGCGCCCTTTTATGTGACGAAGGTCAAAAAGGAAATAGCGTCGAGGCACGCCCCCGCGCCCTTTACCACGTCGTCGCTTCAACAGGACGCGTCGAATAAGTTCGGTATGTCCTCGCCCGAAACTATGCTTGTGGCGCAACATCTGTACGAGGGTATGGACGTGGGCGGCGACCATATCGCGCTTATAACCTATATACGAACCGACTCGGTAAGGGTCGCGCGCGAGGCGCAGCTCAACGCGCTCGAATTCATAAAAAACACATACGGCGCGGAATACGCCCCCGAAAAGCCCAACTATTACGCCACCAAAAAGGGCGCGCAGGACGCGCACGAGGCTATTCGCCCCATCAACCTTTCGGTTACGCCCGCAAGCGTAAAACAGTTTCTCGACAGAAAGCACTACAACGTATATAAGCTTATATACGACAGATTTATCGCTTCGCAGATGGCGGCGGCAAAATACAATTCGATGCAGACCGAGGCGGAAAGCGGCGGCTACGTATTCAAGGCGTCGGGCAAGGCGTTGATTTTTGCGGGCTATACCGCGGCTTATCAGGAAACGCAGCCCGCGGAAGAAGAGGAAAGCACGAAGCTTCTGCCTCCCCTTTCCGAGGGCGACGCGCTTATATTGCGCGAACTTCAAAAAGAGCAGAAGTTCACCCGCCCGCCCGCCCGCTATACCGACGCGTCGCTTGTCAAGGCGATGGAAGAAAAGGGCATAGGCAGACCGTCTACCTACGCGTCTATAATTTCAGTGCTTACAAAGCGCAGATACGTCGAAAAGGACGGCAAATATATGGCGCCCACGCCCGTCGCGTACAAGATTACCGATATGCTTGTAAAGTACTTCAAGGACATTATGGACGTGGGCTTTACGGCGAGAATGGAGGACGACCTCGACAAAATCGAGGACGGCGGCGTGGATTGGCATAAAATAATCGCGGACTTTTACCCCGGGTTTGCCGAACAACTGCGTTTCGCCTCGACCGACGGCGACGAAAAGACGGACATTATATGCGAAAAATGCGGCTCGCCCATGATAAGGCGGACGGGCAAGTACGGAAAATACCTCGCTTGTTCGAACTACCCCAAATGTTCAAACATAGTAAGCGAATCCGAAACGGAAATTTCGGGTACGCCCTGCCCCAAGTGCGGCGCGATGATGGTGGTTAAAAGCGGCAAGTACGGCAAGTTCCTCGCCTGCCCCAACTACCCCGCCTGCTCGGCGATACTCCCCGTGGACGCGCAGGTTACAAGCGAAAAATGCAGGGAGTGCGGGCACGAAATGCTTTTGAAAAAGGGCAGGTACGGGCAATATCTCGAATGTCCGAAGTGCGGCGCGAAACGCCCCAAAACCGCGCCCGCGGGCAGTGCGCGCGAGGGCGAGGCTACGGCGGGTAAATGCCCCGAATGCGGCAAGCCTATGCGCAGAATGCGCTCGAAAAACGGCAAGATATATTACGGTTGCACGGGCTACCCCGACTGCAAGTTTTTAAGCTGGGATATCCCCACGGGCGACAAGTGCCCGATATGCGGCAAATTCCTCGTCCGAAAGGGCGACAAAATAAAGTGTTCGTCCAAAGATTGCAAATACTCGGCGGACGCGCCCGAAGATAAAAAATGATTAAAGTTATCGGCGCGGGGCTGGCGGGGTGCGAGGCGGCGTATTTCCTTGCCGAGCACGGCGAAAAGGTGCGCCTGTACGATATGAAGCCCCGCGGATTTACGCCCGCGCACAGCGATAAAAATTTCTGCGAGCTCGTGTGTTCCAATTCGCTTAAAGGCAAGGACCCGTACTCTAACGCCTGCGGACTTCTGAAAGAGGAAATGCGTATTCTCGGCTCGCTTGTCATGTCCGCGGCGGCGGCAAGCGAAACGCCCGCGGGCGGCGCGCTTGCGGTGGACAGAAAAAAATTCGCCGAATACGCGACGCGGAAAATAACGAATCACAAAAATATCGAAGTGGTCTGCGAGCGGGTGGAAAAGTTGCCCGACGGCTTTGCGATTATAGCGACGGGTCCGCTTACCCAAGGCGCGCTTGCGGACGGTATTTCGGCTATATGCGGGGGGCAATTGAAATTTTACGACGCTTCCGCCCCCATAGTCGCGCGCGACGGCATAGATTTTGACCATTGCTTTGCGGGCGACAGATACGGCAAGGGCGGCGACGATTATTTAAACTGCCCGCTTGACAAAGAACAGTACGACGCATTTGTCGGCGAGCTTGTCAAAGCCGAAAGGGTGCGCTTGCACGACTTCGAAAAGGGCGAAATTTTCGAGGGCTGTATGCCCGTCGAAGTGCTTGCCGCTCGCGGCAAAGACAGTTTAAGGTTTGCAATGCTTAAACCCGTCGGACTGCGCGACGGGAACAAAAAATTTTACGCGGTATTGCAGTTAAGAAAAGAGGACGCGGCGGGGAACGCCTATAATCTGGTGGGATTTCAGACCAATCTGAAATTTTCCGAACAGAAAAGGGTGTTTTCGATGATACCCGCCCTGAAAAACGCAGAATTTCTGCGCTACGGCGTAATGCACGCGAACTCGTACATAAATTCGCCGCAGTGCCTGAATTGCGACGGCTCGCTCGCCGCCCGCCCCGAACTGTTTTTCGCGGGGCAGATAACGGGGGTCGAGGGGTACGTCGAAAGCGCGGCTTCGGGCATTATCACCGCCGTCGCGGCGCTTAAAAAATTGCGGAAAGAGGAGTTTATTCCTCCCGACCCGCGGACGATGCTGGGCGCATTATGCGCATATATTCGCACAAAACGCGAAGATTTTCAGCCGATGAACGCAAACTACGGACTGCTTCCGCCGCTTGACGAAGAAGTGCGCGACAAGCGCGAAAGATATAAAAAACTTTCGGAAAGGGCGCTGGACGTAATGCGAAAATATAAGGAGAATTCAGATATATGACGGAATTTCACGCAACCACCATATGCGCCGTAAAACGCGACGGCGCGACGGCTATTGCCGGCGACGGTCAGGTAACCATGGGAGAAAGCGTAATTTTCAAAAACGGCGCGCAGAAAGTGCGCAGAATTTACGGTGGCAAAGTCATTCTCGGCTTTGCGGGCTCGGTTTCGGACGCCTTTTCGCTTTCGGAAAAGTTCGAGGGTATGCTAAACAAATTTTCGGGCAACTTAATGAGGTCCGCCGTCGAGCTTGCCGAGCTTTGGAGGACGGACAAGATGGTCAGAAAGCTCGAAGCGCTTATGATAGTCGCCGACAAAGACACGCTTTTGATAGTTTCGGGCACGGGCGAGGTAATCGAACCCGACGACGGCATAGCGGCGATAGGTTCGGGCGGCAATTACGCGCTCGCCGCCGCGCGCGCCCTCGTACAGAATACCGAATACACCGCCGAGGAAATCGCCAGAAAGTCGCTTAAAATAGCAAGCGAAATATGCGTGTTTACCAACGACAACATTAAATGCGAAGTGGTTTGACATAAAAAACAATCCGACCCGCGGGCGCGAACGCCTGCGGCGAAAAGAAAGGAGATATTATGGATTTATCGCCCAAACAGATAGTACACGAACTCAATAAATACATCATAGGTCAGGACGACGCGAAAAGGGCGGTTGCAATCGCCCTCCGCAACCGTTACCGCCGAAGCTGTCTTTCGCCCGAGTTGCAGGACGAAATCACGCCAAAAAACATTATAATGAAAGGCCCCACGGGCGTGGGCAAAACCGAGATAGCAAGAAGGCTTGCAAAGCTTGTGAAGGCGCCCTTTATAAAGGTGGAAGCCACGAAGTATACCGAAGTGGGCTACGTCGGGCGGGACGTCGAATCGATGGTTCGCGACCTCGCCGAATGCGCCATTCGCCTTGTCAAGGAAGAAAAGACGGCGGAAGTCAGCTATAAAGCCTCGGCGGTCGCCGAAAGGCGCATAGCAAAGGTGCTTGCCGAAATCAAAAAGGACGAGCGCGGCGAAACCCCGAAAGAGCTTTTCGAACAGCGCATTGCCGAAGAAATACACAACGGCAAGTACGACAAAACGGTAATCGAAATCGAAGTGGACGATATGCCCAAGCCGTTAGAGCTTTCGCCCGGTTCGGGCGCGGCGATAGACCTCGGCTCGATTTTCGGAGGAATGGGGCTTCCCAAAAAGAAGAAAAAGCGCAAGATAACCGTACGCGAGGCGAAAAACCTTATAATCGCCGAAGAGGCGGACAAACTTATCGACAACGACGCGGTTACCGCCGAAGCCGTGCGCCGCGCCGAAAACGACGGCATAATTTTCATAGACGAAATAGATAAAATCGCGGGCAAGGGCAATCAGGGCGCGGACGTTTCGCGCGAGGGCGTTCAACGCGACATATTGCCCATCGTCGAGGGCTGTACGGTAATGACCAAGTACGGTCCCGTCAAAACCGACTATATACTGTTTATCGCGGCGGGCGCGTTCCACGTTTCCAAGCTCGAAGACCTTATACCCGAACTTCAAGGGCGTTTCCCCATTCAGGTCGAGCTTAAATCGCTTTCGAAAGAGGACTTCGTAAACATTCTCACCCAGCCTCAGAACGCGATAACCACGCAATATTCCGCGCTGCTTGCGGTGGATAACATAGATTTGCACTTCACCGCGGACGCAATAGAAAAAATCGCGAAAATTGCGGTGGATATAAACCTCACAAGCGAAGATATCGGCGCGCGCCGCCTGCATACCGTAATGGAATATCTTTTGGAAGATATTTCGTTCAACGCGGGGGGCAACGATTACCCCCTTATCACGGTCGAGGTCAACGCGAAATACGTCGAGGAGCACCTTTCCAACATTTATAAAGACAGGGACCTCAAAAAGTACGTCCTTTGACGGACTTTCACGCTTGCCGCGCGTCGGCAAGGCAAAAAAAATTGCGAGGGATATATGATTAACGCACCCAAGGGCACGAAAGACGTTCTGCCCGCACAAAGTTACAAATGGCAATATATCGAGGACTGCGCGAGGGAAACCGCCCGACTTTTCGGACTTAAAGAAACGCGCACGCCCGTATTCGAACACACCGAACTGTTTCTGCGCGGTGTGGGTGAAACCACGGACGTCGTAAATAAGGAAATGTACACTTTCGAGGACAAGGGCGGCAGAAGCGTGACCCTCAAACCCGAGGGCACGGCGGGCGTGGTGCGTTCGTTTATCGAAAACGGTATGTCGTCGCTTCCTATGCCCGTAAAAACCTTTTACATAACCCCCGCGTTCCGCTACGAAAGACCGCAGGCGGGCAGACTTCGCGAATTTCACCAATTCGGCATCGAAGTTTTCGGCGCGAAATCCGCCGACGCCGACGCCGAAGTGATTTTCGCCGCCTCGACTTTTCTTAAAAAGTCGGGCATAAAAAACGTACGCCTCGAACTCAACTCAATCGGCTGTCCCGACTGCCGCGCGGAGTACAACAAAAAATTAAAGGACTTTCTGCGCCCGCGCCTTGACGGTATGTGCTCCGACTGCCGTTCGCGCTTCGACAAAAACCCGTTGAGGATTCTCGACTGCAAGGAAGAGGGCTGTAAAAAGATAACGGCGGGCGCTCCGAAAATCGTAGACTGCCTGTGCGACGACTGCCGCGCGCATTTCGCGCGCGTGCAAAGCCTTTTGTCCGTCCGCGGCGAAAAATTCGAGGTAAACCCCAACATAGTACGCGGTCTGGACTATTACACCCGCACGGTATTCGAGTTCGTGTCCGACGAAATAGGAGCGCAGGGCACGGTGTGCGGCGGCGGCAGATACGACGGGCTTGTCGAAAGCCTCGGCGGCGCGCCCACGCCCGCAATAGGCTTTGCGGCGGGGCTTGAACGGCTGTTACTGCTTATGGAAAATACGGGCGTTACATTCCCCGAAGAGCAAAAACCCGTCATATATATTGCAGGTTTGGACGAAAAATGCCGCGCGGTGGCGTTCGATATCGCGCTTTCTCTGCGCGCAAACGGCGTTCCCTGCGAGGTGGACCTTATGGAGCGTTCCGTAAAGGCGCAGTTCAAATACGCGGACAAGCTCGGCGCGCAATTTGTCGCGGCGATAGGCGGCAACGAGCTTGAAACGGGGTTCGTCGATATAAAAAATATGTCCGACGGCACGTCCGAACGCGTAAATTTAAGCGGAATTTGCGAATACTGTAAAAAAGCTGGCGCGGGCGTTTAGGCGCGCCTTTGGAGGAAATATTATGGAAAAAGTAAACACCGCTCGGTTTGACGAGCTTTTAAAGGGCGATAAGCCCGTGGTATGCGACTTTTTCGCGGATTGGTGCGGACCTTGCAGAATGCTTTCGCCCGTACTCGAAGCGGCAAGCGCAAAATTCGCCGAAAAGGCGACGTTCGTCAAAGTAAACGTGGACGACGATTTCGAGCTAGCGGCAAGGTACAACGTCGCGAGTATTCCGCTCGTATGTATATTCAAGGGCGGCGAGGTCGCGGCGAAGTCGCTCGGGTATACAACGCCCTCCGAAACCGAAGAATTTTTAAGCGAAAATCTGTAAATACCCCCGCATATGCCCCGCCTGACGCGTAAAGACAGCGCGTCCGCGGAGGTTTATTTTCGGAAAACGACGGAAAATTCCGCTCTGTTTTCTGTCTGCGGCGGAATAAAACGGTAAATTTTTTAAGCCGCCCGCGCAAGGTTTTGCGCGGGCGGCTTTATTTTGCCCGCAAACGCTTGTATATTGCGCAAAGTTATGGTATAATTGTAAAAAACTGAATAAGGAAAAAGTTTTATGATAGACATCTCGTTGATTGAAAAGACCGACCCCGAAATTGCCGAGGCGTTAAAGCTCGAACTTTCGCGCCAGCAGAACAATATCGAGCTTATCGCAAGCGAAAACTTCGTATCGAGCGCTGTTATGGCGGCGGCGGGGAGCCACCTCACCAACAAATACGCCGAGGGATACCCCGGGCACAGATATTACGGCGGCTGTCAGTTCGTCGATATCGCCGAGGACCTTGCCCGCGACAGGCTTAAACAGCTTTTCGGCTGCGAATACTGCAACGTACAGCCGCACTCGGGCGCAAGCGCGAACCTCGCGGTGCTGTTTGCAACCTGCCAACCCGGCGACACGGTTATGGGTATGAACCTTGCCCACGGCGGTCACCTTTCCCACGGTTCACCCGTAAACATTTCGGGAAAATACTTCAATATCGTACCTTACGGCGTTGCCGACGGCACGGAAACGATAGATTACGACGAAATGGAGCGCATCGCCCTCGAATGTAAGCCCAAGCTTATAATTTCGGGCGCGTCGGCGTACCCGCGCGTAATAGATTTCAAGCGCATACGCGAAATCTGCGACAAGTGCGGCGCGCTTATGATGGTCGATATCGCGCATATTGCGGGTTTGGTCGCCACGGGGCTTCATCCCTCGCCCGTGCCGTACGCCGATTTTGTCACCTCGACGACGCACAAGACGTTGCGCGGTCCCCGCGGCGGCGTAATAATGTGCAAGGAAGAATACGGAAAGATTATCGACAAGGCGATATTCCCCGGTATTCAGGGCGGTCCGCTTATGCATATTATCGCGGCAAAGGCGGTTGCGTTCAAAGAGGCGCTTTCCCCCGAGTTCGCGGCTTATCAGAAGCAGATAGTCGAAAATGCGGCGGCGATGGCGGACGAATTCAAAAAGCTCGGCGTAAAAATGGTGTCGGGCGGCACGGATAACCACCTTATACTTTTAAATCTTACGGACAAGGGTATGACGGGGAAAGAGCTTGAACACCTTTTGGACGAAGTGCATATAACGGTAAACAAAAACGCGATTCCCAACGACCCGCAGAAGCCGTTTGTGACCTCGGGTATACGCGTAGGCACGCCCGCTATGACCTCGCGCGGAATGAAGACGGAAGAGGCGCGCGAAATCGCGCGTTGCATATCTGAAATAATCGCAAAGCGCGAACAGGCGTTCGACGACGTATCCGCGCGCGTAGCGAAACTCTGCAAGGCGTTCCCCCTTTACGCCGACTGCGTAAAATAAAAAGTTTGTTATTGCGGAAAGTTTATAAAAAGTCGCAGGTTCTTCGCAGACCCTGCGACTTTTTTGGTTGTAAAGGAAGCGGTGCAGTAGCGGCGGTGAAAATTTACCTTGTAAGCGTCTATATTTTCGCTCCCCCGAACGCCGCGCGCAACGCGCGCGGCGTTCGGGGGCTTGAAGCAGTGCGGACTGCGTTCTGAATACGGATACCTGTGTACCGCGCGGGCAAATTGCCCGCGCGGTACACAAGTTTTTTATTAGATTTAAATGTATAATATCCTCGTTTTCGTTGAATAGAGTGTAGATATATTTCTTAAATTTACCCCCCCCCTCCCGCCCGCAGTTTGCGGGCGGGAGGGGGGGGTAAATTAGAGGTAGAGAGAAGTGATTATTTTATTTATGTTTGATTTGAACGAAAGGGAACGTTGGCATATTTCTGACTTTACAGAACCCTTTTTCCGCCCGCAAACTGCGGGCGGAAAAAGGGTAAAAGGTAGAACCTTGTTTAATGAGAGGCGCGCGGCAGTTGCCGCGCGCCTCTCATTATAATTATAAAGACGAGTGTGCAGTTAGTTTCGGTAAAATAAACAGAGTGGACTGCGTTTTGAATACGGATAACTGTGTACCGCGCGGGCAAATTGCCCGCGCGGTACACAATTTTTTATGTTTGGTGTGAATGTATAAAAATCTTTGTTTTCGCTGAATAGAGTGTAGATATATTTTTTAATAAATACCCCGCCTCCCGCCCGCAAGCTGCGGGCGGGAGGGGGGGTAAAGGAGAGTAGTGGGTGGATGTTAAATTCGGTAGAGCGGGTAACTATTTTACTTATGTTTGATTTGAACGGAAGCGGGGCAGGAGCGGCAGTTAAAAAGATACAACGTCAAACGTAAGGTTTGGAATTAAAATAAATATTAACAACCACCCACCGCCCGTAGTTTGCGGGCGGTGGGTGGTTGTTAAAGTTAGGAAGGGAATTAAATTTAAAGAGATTTTTATTATGACATAACAATGAGAGGCGCGCGGCAACTGCCGCGCGCCTCTCATTATAATTATAAAGACGAGTGTGCAGTTAGTTTCGGTAAAATAATTTTCATTTGATTAGAGCGGAAGTTGGAAAGGAGCGAAAGTCAAAAAGATACCACGTCAAACATTAGGTTTGGTATTGATTTTTGAAACGGGGTGTGATATAATAAAAATCGGACAATTAAAAAAATCAAATTGGAGGAAATAAAATGACACAGGAACAGATGATTGAAAAAATCAAGCAAACCAAGATAGTCCCCGTCGTAGTGTTAAACTCGATAGACGAAACGCTGCCCAAAATGCAGGCGCTTGTAGACGGAGGTCTGCCTTGTGCGGAGATAACGTTCCGCACGCCCTGCGCTGCCGACGCGATAGCGCTTACGGTCAAGAATTTTCCCGACATGCTTGTCGGCGCGGGCACGGTTATAAACAAAGAGCAGTGCGAAAAGGCTATTAAAGTCGGCTCGAAATTCATCGTTTCCCCGGGCTTTTCGGAAGAAGTTGCGGACTGCTGCAAAAAGCACGATATGCTTTATCTGCCCGGCATAGTAACGCCGACCGAGGCAATGGCGGCGATAGCGAAAGGTCTTACGACCCTCAAATTCTTCCCCGCGTCGAACTACGGCGGACTTAAAACCATAAAGGCTATATGCGCGGCGTTCCCGTACCTCAAAATTATGCCTACGGGCGGCGTAAACGAGGACAACATACTCGAATATCTCGCATACGACAAAATCATTGCTTGCGGCGGCAGCTGGATGATGAAGGGCACGCCCGAAGAAATCAAAGCGGCAACGGCGGCGGCAGTTGCAAAAGTAAAAAATGCGTAAATAACCGCGTAAGATTGCAGGTCTTTCCGACCTGCAATTTTTTTGTATAACGAAAACCCCCAGATAGTCTGGGGGTTCAGTAAAGGCTAATGCCGTTAAAGATGACATAATCACTCCGTTTGTGTAAAATAGAATTACGACTTGGCGGTTGTAATAAAAAACACAAACGGAGGACATTCAAATGAATGATAGTAAAATTTTAGCACATACGAAGTGGAATTGCAAGTATCACATAGTTTTCGCACCGAAATATAGGCGCAAAATGTTTTATGCCGAACAACGTGAAGCAATAATGAAAATAATAAAAGAATTATGCACGTGGAAAGGGATAGAAATAATAGAGGGAGAAATGGCAATAGACCACGTACATCTGTTGTTAAGTATACCACCCAAATTTTCTATTTCGGGAGTAATGGGATATTTGAAAGGGAAAAGCAGTTTAATGCTATATCAAAAATTTGGGCAGGCAAAGTTTCAGTACAGATGTCGAGAATTTTGGTGTCGTGGCTACTATGTAGACACGACGGGCAAGAATACCGAGGTAATAAAGAATTACATAGCCAACCAGTTAAAACAAGATAAAGAGGCA
Source organism: uncultured Clostridia bacterium (assembly GCA_947624005.1). Taxonomy (GTDB): domain Bacteria; phylum Bacillota; class Clostridia; order Christensenellales; family Borkfalkiaceae; genus Coproplasma. Next base: position 18,165 of record CANQHV010000008.1, on the reverse strand, counting down.
ATGCAATTAAGCATAGATTATGCCGAGGACCCGTTTACGGGTAGCAAGCGATAAACGCAAAGACCGCCAGGTCGTCATACGCGAGCGTTGCTCGCGGCTAGTAAACAAGGGCTATGCCCGAAAATGAAGAACCGCCGGCTACGCCGGCGGGTATCTTTTTTGCGCTTTCGGTTTTGCGGCGGCGGGTCGCTAATGTCGTAAAAGGCGCAAAGGTCGCAAATGTCGTAAAATGTCGCAATGGTTCAAGGGTCGCAAAAGGCGTAAAAGGGCGCGGCGGGGGCGATTTATGCGGCGAAATCGGCAAAACTGTTTAAAAGCAATTGACCTTTTTATACGTTTTGGTTATAATTTCGTTGTAACGGGTAAAAGAGGTAAATTATGTGCGATAATTTAATAACACAGACGATATACAGGGTAATATTCTGCGTTATTTCGGCGTTCGCGGTAGTTTTGTCGCTGGGGTTTTTCTCGGTAGGCGGCGCCGACCATTTCACGATATCTCACGATTTCTGGCAGTATTACACCAACCTTTCGAATTACTATTGTTTCGGCATAGGCGTCGCGGTGTGCGCCTCGACCGTGGACAAGGTGCGCAGGGGCGAGCGGCGGGGCTACAACACATGCGCGCCCACGCTGAAATTCTGCGGGGTCGTGATGATTCTGGTCACGTTTTTGGTATATATAAGCCTTTTGGGCAAGGTATGGCAGCCGAATTTCTGGAACAATATAGGCAATCTGTGCTATCACGTTATCGCGCCGCTTTTATTCATATTCGACTTTCTGCTTTTCGACAAGCATAAGTCGATAAAAATACTCGACCCGCTGAAAGCCACGATTATGCCGCTTTTGTACGTCGCGTACATACTGATATACGGCGCGGTTTGCCGCGCGGTCGGCGCGCGTTTCGAATACCCGTATTTCTTTCTGAACGTGGACGGCATAACCTATTCGGGCGAAAAAATAGCCGATGACGCGATAGGCTACGGCGGGGTCGCCGTATGGGTCGTAATACTGTTTTTCGTGTTCGCGGCGTTGGGATATCTGCTGTTCGTATACGATAAACTCGTCAAAAGCTACGGCAGATGGAAACTCGATTTCAAGGACGTAAAACTGCGCTGACAAGGCGTAAAATTTAAAATATTAAAGTATAAAAGGAGATTTCAATGCTTGAAATACGCAACGTAACAAAGGTTTACAAGACCAAGGGCGGGGTCGAAACCCGCGCCCTCGACGACGTTTCGATAACTTTCGGCGAAACGGGAATGGTTTTCCTTTTGGGTAAATCGGGTTCGGGCAAATCCACCCTTCTAAACGTGTCGGGCGGACTTGACGAGCCTACAAGCGGCGAAGTGATAGTCAAGGGCAAATCCAGCAAGGACTTTTCTGGTTCGGATTTCGACAGCTACCGCAACACTTTCGTCGGGTTTATCTTTCAGGAATACAACGTTTTAAACGAATTCAACGTAGAGGACAACATAGCCCTCGCGCTCGACTTGCAGGGCAAGAAAAAGGACAAGGAAAAAATCGCCGCGCTGCTTGAAGAAGTCGATATGGCGAAGTTTGCAAAGCGCAAGCCCAACACGCTTTCGGGCGGACAGAAACAGCGTATAGCCATCGCCCGCGCTCTTGTCAAAGACCCGCAGATAATAATGGCGGACGAACCGACGGGCGCGCTCGATTCGGCTACGGGCAAGCAGGTGTTCGAAACGCTTAAAAAGCTTTCTCAAACCCGTCTTGTCATAGTCGTTTCGCACGACAGGGAGTTTGCCGAAATTTACGGCGACAGAATAGTCGAACTTGCCGACGGCAAGATAATTTCCGACGTCACGAAAAGTTATGCCAAGCCGCAGGAAATAGACGAAAACGTAAGCATAATCGCGGACAACACGCTTTCCGTAAAGAGCGGCGCGAAGCTTACCAAAAAGAATATCGACGATATTCAGAAGTTTATATCGTCTGCCGACGGCGACGTAATCATAACCAAGGGCGAGCGCGAAAAAAAGGCGTTCCGCACGGCTACGAGAATGACCGAGGCGGGCGAAACCGAAAAATTCGACGCAACCGATACGTCGAAAATAGTTTCGCGCGAATATACGGCGGAAGAGTCGGGCTTTATAAAGAGCCGCCTGCCCGCGGCAAAGGCGATAAAGATAGGCGCGTCGGGGCTTAAACTTAAACCCGTAAGGCTTATATTTACCATACTTCTTTCGTTTGTAGCCTTTACAATGTTCGGGCTTTTTTCGACGGTTATGTTCTATAATTCGAAAAACGTCGTCGCCGCGTCTTTCGCCGACAGCGATACCCGATATATAGATATTGGCAAAAATTTTAATATAACCTATACGTATGACGATTATACGTCAAATTCGTATAACAGGACGGGATTTACGCCCGCCGATATAGAAAGTTTGGAAAAGGCTTACGGCGCTCCCGTCGTCGGATATTACGGCTATACTTACAATTATATATCCTCGACCCCCTCTTCGTGGCAGAATGTGCGCGCGGAAGATTCGGACGAGGGCGCGCTGTATTGGACGCCTTATACCGATAAATTTGTCGAAAGTTCGGCGGCGGAAGGTATGTGGACGACGATTGCGGGCGGTTTACCTACGGCAAAAGACCAAATTTGCATATCAAAATATCTTGCCGATACCATTCTTAAATACGGTATTCATAAAATACAAACGACCGGCGGTTCGGATAATATCAACTACGAAACCACCGCTACGGAGTATTCCGATTACGACCACCTTACAGGCGAAAAAATAGTTTACGGCAGAGATTATAACAGCAGCGTTTTCAGGATATGCGGCGTTTTCGACAGCGGCGAGTTACCGTCGAAGTACGATTCGCTGAAAAGCAAAAGAAAGCAGGACAACCTCGACGACGGCGAAAAGAAACTGCAAGCAAAGTATTACAACAGCTTAACCGAAACGCCTTGTACGGCGGGAATAGTGGCGGACGGCTTCTATAAGGCTTATAAAAACAAAGGTCTTTTCGAAACGTTTACCGATAATTATTATTTCCGTGTGTTCGAGTACACAAACACGACTATTTCCGCAGATATATCTTATAAAAATTACAGCAACCCGACAATTGACGACTACGGCAACCAATGGGATGAAAAGTATAATTTGTCGAACGAGATTGCGGTTTATTCTTCCGAAAAAGCCGAGCAGTTGGACAATGTTATGTTTTTCGGCGACGAAAAGACTTCGCTTTCGGACGGCGAAGTGATTTTGAGCGCGAGCAATCTGAGCATGTTTATAGATTATCTTCGCTCAAAATATCTCGAAAGCGTAAATTTGCCCCTTTCCGTGCCGTCGGAAGAATATACTTTCTACAATGAGAAGCTCGGTTATGAAGGTTCGTCTAATATAGTGCAACTGATAAACGATATAACGAAGTATGACGCGGAAGAAGAGCAGATAACCGAGGCTATGCAAGGGATAAAAGAAATTGTAAACAAAGCGCTTGGCAACGGAGAAATTACATTCGATTTGAAGCTTGACGGAATTTCCGAAGGTACGGGTAAAGTGGTTGGCATATATATCGGAAGTTACGGCGGTATGTTTGTTTCGCAGAGCGTGTATGACGGTTGTCAGATGAACGAAGATACAAACAATTCCGAAACAAATTACAAGCCCGAATCGGATGCGGTATACGCGGGCGCGATGGTAAAATACGACGGCTCGCGCGCAATGATGCAGGACATTCTTAAAACAATCGGGTTTGACAACAAAAACGAAAACGACGTATTCTTTGTCGTAAACAACTCGCTGTATCAGGAAGTCGATACGGTAAACGATATGGTCAGCGCGCTTAAACTCGTATTTTTAATAGTGGGCATAGTGTTCGCGGTGTTCTCGTCGTTGCTTCTTTTCAACTTCCTGTCGATGTCGATATCGAACAAGAAAAAGGAGATAGGTATTCTGCGTGCGGTCGGCGCAAGAGGCACGGACGTGTTCAAGATATTCTTCGCAGAGTCGGGCATAATCGTGCTTATATGCCTTGTGCTTGCGCTTATCGGCACCGTAATCGCGTGCGGCTTTATCAATAAAGCAATGGCAAACGCCCTCGGCGCGACTATAACGATATTCGCGTTCGGCTGGCTGACGCCCGTTATGATGATTGCGTTGGCGCTTGCGGTTGCGGTAATCGCAACGTTCCTGCCCGTATTCTTCGCGGCGCGCAAAAAGCCCGTCGATTCCATACGCGCACTGTAATAAAGCTTTTCGCTCGTATACCCGATTTCCGCTTTTACGGAGCGGAAGTCGGGTAAGAGCGGAAGTATTGCGCAAATAATTTATGTTTGATTGGAGCGGAAATAGGATAAGAGCGTAAGCTGAAAAGATACACCGTCAAACATATGGTTTGGAGTGGGAGTTGAAAAGATGCGCCGTCAAACGTAAGGTTTGTTTGATTGGAGCGGAAGTATTGCGCAGATAATGTATGTTTGATTGGAGCGGAAATAGGATAAGAGCGGGAGTTAAAAAGATACGCCGTCAAACATATGGTTTGGAGCGGAAGTTGAAAAGATACACCGTCAAACATACGGTTTGCGGATATGGCGGAATTGGCAGACGCGCAGGACTTAGAATCCTGTGGGCAACCGTGCAAGTTCAAGTCTTGTTATCCGCACCATAACCCTTAAAAGGCGGCGCGCCGAAGAATCGGCGCGCCGCCTTTTGAAGTATTTCAAAGGTATTCAGTATTCTTTTACGACCTCGACCGATTGCGGAAACTTGTCGGGCGTAAGTTCCGACCCCGCGGCGAGATAAATTTTCGCGTCGGGTTTAATTCCCGTAAACGCGCTCGCGCCTATTTCGCGGACCGAGGCGGGCAGTCGTATTTCGGCAATGTTCTGACAATACGCGAACGCCGAATTGCCAATGCTTTCAAGCCCCTCCGAAAGATAAACCGCAGCCAGCGCCGCGCACATTTTAAACGCGCTTTTTCCTATGCTTTTAACGGTATTCGGCACGCGCACCGAAACGATGTTTCCGTTCTTTGCAAACGCGTTCTGCGCAACGCTAACAACGGCTTTGCCCCCGTAATATGCCGGAATTACCACGTCGGTATCTTCTCCCGTATAGCCCGTGACCTCCACGCCGCCCTCGCAGTCCGCAAAAATCAGCCCCGCGCTGTATTCGCTGTCTTCGCTTTCGCTTGCAGAGCCGCTTTCGGGTTTACTTTCGTTTTCGCTTTCGGAACCGCCGTCGGGTTTTCCGCCGCTTTTTTCGTCGTCAAAGCCGCCGCCGTTACCGTCGAAGCCGTTGCCGCCGACGCCCTCGCCGCCCTTATTGTCGGACGTTTCGCCGCTTTCGGGGTTTCCGCCGCTTTCGCCCTGATTGTCGGGCGCTTCGCCGTCTTCCGCGGAACGCGCGACGTAAACTGCGTAAACGGTTATATCGTGCGCGCCGATTTCAAAGTCCGACCAATGCCCGTCGAAGCCCTCTTTTTCGGGCACGTCGGGCAAGACGGGCGGCATATCGACGGTAAAGGGAACGGAGGCAAAAATTCCGCCGTCCACCACGCAGGTTGCGGTATAGGTGCGCGCGACGTATCTTACGTCAACTGCGAAATATTCGCCCGTGAACGTTTCTTCGCAGACTATGCGGTAGCCCTCGCGCTCTTCGGGCGGGATAATTTCCGATTGTTCGCCGTAAACCCGAGTGCTTCGGGCGTAAATTTTTCCGTTGAGGCGGAAAACCACGGGGTAGGTTTTCGGTTCGTAAACGGCGACGGCGGTGATATCCTCGCCCGTGAAGTCGGGAATGTTCCAATGCGCGTCATAGCCCGTTTTTTGGGGAATGTCGGGCGGTTCGGGCACGCATTCCACAGTGCAGGTCTGCGTTTTTACGGTCTTGCCGTCGGCGACGTAGTTTATATCGAATTCGGTGGGCGACCAAACCGCGCAAAGCGTAATGTCATGCGTGACGGGTGAAGAAAAGTCGTATGCGTTTCCGCCGTATGCCCAATATAAAAAAGAATATCCCGCTTTTTCGGCGGGATATACGTAGGTTGCGGCGGTATATTTTTGGACAACACCCGAATACAGGGTCAGGTTTCCGTCCATATATTGTACAGTGAAAGAGTCGGGAGTCGAGGCGGGGCGAGCGCTTTCGTCCGCGCTTTGCACGCTTACGCCCGAACTTTGAGGCAAGACGGCGCACGAAGCGCATAGCACGACAGCGCCGAAAACGCATAAAAGAATCGTAAACCAAAAATTTTTCATTTGTTTTCTCCTCTGTTTATGCCTAAATTATAACTTTTAGACCCTATAAAACACTATATTTAGTGTTTTACCTGCCCCCGAACCGCAAAATATGTAAATATGATAAAATGTAACATTATTTTTAACGCGTTGACGGAAATTTTCACTTTGCTTTCTTGAAATTTACTTAAACGGGTGCTATAATAAAAAACGGAGCTTGGAGGCTGTTATGAAAATTTTGATTTCGTCTGATTCCACGTGCGATTTGGGCGGCGAACTTGCCGACAAATACGGCGTTGCGATAATGCCGCTCAAAGTAATTTTGGGTGAGCAAACCTATTCGGACGGGGTGGATATAACGCCCGAAAAAATATTTTCGTATGTAAAAGAAACGGGCGTACTGCCCAAAACGAGCGCGCCGTCGGCAGAGGAATACGGCGAATTTTTCGCCGAGCGGCTTAAAAGCGCGGACGCTGTAATACACATAAACATTTCGGACAAGGCGTCGTCCTCGCACCAAAACGCCGTTATGGCGGCGAAAGAATTCGGCAAAAGGGTGACGGCGTTCGATTCCCGCGCGCTTTCGACGGGTCAGGGCCTGCTTGTTCTGAAAGCCTGCGATTTCGTGCGCGAGGGCAAGTCGCCCGAAGAGGCGGTCGCCCTTCTGGAAGAGCTGCGCGGGCGGGTAAACACGTCTTTCGTGCCCGACCGTCTTGACTATCTGCACAAGGGCGGCAGATGTTCGCTTGCGGCGCTTATGGGCGCGAAAGCGCTTAAACTGCACCCGCTCGTCGCTATGCAAGACGGGCAGCTCAAAGCCGCCAAAAAGTATATGGGCGGGTTAAGGCGTTGCCTTAAAAATTATGTGTGCGATTTGGCGCGGGAATACCCCTTTTACGACCGCACGCGGTGCTTTATCACCCATTCCTCGTGCGAGCCGGAGGTGGTAGAAGAGGTGCGCGCGCAGGTAAAAGAGCTGTTCGAGTTTAACGAAGTGCTTGAAACGCGGGCGGGCAGCGTGGTGTCGGGGCACTGCGGGAAGAATACCCTCGGCGTGCTGTTTATCTACGAAAAAGCAAGTAAATAGCGGAATATATTGCGACTTTTAAGCGCCCCGCCGAAAAATTTCGGCGGGGCGCAACTTAAAATTCAACGTACGCGGCAAGCGGAAAAGGCGCGTTTGATAATCCGCCGCGCACGCTTTTATTTCAAAATAAAAATTGCGTTCGGCTGAATTTATAATCGCGGGCGTTCCGAAGCGGTAAACGCGGCGCGGAAAGTTATAAAGGGCAAGTTTTTCAAAACGCTTGACAAAGCGGGTAAGCGCATATATAATGTAATAAATTCAAGTCGTTCTTTGGGGCGGGGCGCAATTCCCCACCGGCAGTAAAGTCTGCGAAGAGCAATGCTCCCGAACGGGTGAAATTCCCGTACCGACGGTATAGTCCGGATGGAAAAAGACGAAAGCGAAAAGCGGATTTTCCGCATATATTCGTTTAACGCCCCGAAATTTTTTCGGGGTTTTTGATTTACAAGGAACGGTTGAAAATAAACTTAAAGAGGCGTTCCTATGGAAAAGGAAACCGCGCGCGAATATGCGCGCAAAGAAGAAGAGGCAAAGGCGGCGGAAAGCTCGGCGGACGTTTTGAAAGAGGACGGGCAAGCGGCATACGCGCGTGACGACGGCGCGCAACCCGTAGCCGAAAAAAAGGCGAAAAGCCGCGCGAAAGAGTTTTTCTCGGCTAAAAAAATAGCGGTCGTCGCGGTTATGACGGCGCTGGCGTTTGTGGTCAGTCTGTTCGACTTCCCGCTTTTCCCGCAGGCAAGCTTTCTGAAACTCGATTTCGGCAACGTGTTCATAATGCTTGCGGGCTTTCTGTACGGTCCCGTCGAGGGCTTTATCGCCTGCGTGATAAAAGAGCTTATACGAATCCCGATGGGCACGACGGGGGGAGTGGGCGAGCTTGCGAATATCTGTATGACTACGGCGTTTATCGTCGTGCCGTCCACCGTTTACAAATTCAGACGGAGATTTTTCGTGGTCATACCCTCGCTGATTTTCGGCATTGTTTTGCAGATTGCGGCTTCGCTTGTGTGCAACCGTTATATAACTTTCCCGCTGTTTATGGGCGGCGGCGCGGCGGCGGCGTTTAAGTCGCTGTGGCCGTTTATAATCTATTTCAACCTCGCAAAGGGCGCGATTATATCGGTTATATGCTGTCTTATGTACAAAACCGTTTCGCGGCTTGTGAAAACGGTCGGCACGGGGGAAAAGCGCGAAAAGCCGAAAAAGCACAAAGAAAATAATTGAAACCGCGCATATATTCGCACATTTACAGTTTATTTTGCCCGTAAATGCGTAGGCGCGCGTTTAAAAAGACGTAAAACTATTGCAAATTGCCGCCGTAAGGTTTATAATAATCTTATGGCGGTATTTTTGTCGGAAAACGCAAGCGACACCTTCGACTTCGCAAAAGAATACGCAAAGACCCTGCGCGCGGGCGACGTCGTGCTTTTATACGGCGAAATGGGCGCGGGAAAAACCGTGTTTTCAAAGGGAGTTGCGAAAGGTATGGGCATAGAGGACGAAGTTTTAAGCCCGACTTATGCGTATATGAACGATTATTCGGGCAAGCTTTATCACTTCGACTGCTACCGCCTTTCTTCGGGCGAACAAGCCGAGGCGCTGGGGCTTTGCGACTACTTTTACGCGGGCGGCGTCTGCCTTGTCGAGTGGGCGGAAAATATCTCGTCCGCGCTGCCCGAAAACTGCCGCCGCGTATTCATAAATATTACGCCCGACGGCAAAAGAGAGATTATATATGAGTAATTTCCTCGTTATCGACACTTCGTCGCGCTATCTTACGGTGCTCGCGCAAAAAGGAGAAAAAAGCGTTGTGCGCTATATTCCCGACTGCGCCGCGCGTCATTCCGTTACGCTTATGGACGAAATAGACCGCGCGATGAAAGAAGCCTGTCTTACCTGCGCCGAGTGCGGTTTTTTCGGCGCGGTGACGGGACCGGGGTCGTTTACGGGCATACGCATAGGCGTTTCGACCGCAAAGGGAATGGCGCTTGCCTGCGGCAAGCCGCTTTTGGGGGTCACTACATTCGAAATGCTTGCATATAATGTTGACGATAAGGAATTTTTAATAGCCATAGACGCAATGCACGGCAATTTTTACGCCGCGGGCTATTCGGACGGCAAGTGCGATATTCCGCCCTCGTACGTTACCCGCGCGCAAGCCGAGGGCTACGGCAGAAAAATTTACGGCTTCGAGGACCTCGATTTAAAGGACTATACCCGTCTTTCGCCCGAAAAATGCCTTGCGCGCGCGGTCGCAAAAAAGGAGGATTGCCTTTCGGACGATATCGCGGCGCTGTACGTCAGAAAATCGCAAGCCGAGGAGGCGCGCAAATGACTGTACGCGGGTGGAAATATCAGGATATATTGGCAATTTCCGAACTCGAACGCGAATGTTTCAAAGAGCCGTGGTCGTTCAGAACGCTCGCCTCTACTTTCGCCTCGCCCGCGTTTTTCGGACTTACGGCGGAGGACGGCGGCGAAATCGCGGGCTACGGCGGGATAACCGTCGCCGCCGACAGCGCGGATATCGAAAACATTGCCGTTGCCGAGCAGTACAGGCGCGCGGGCGTAGGCACGTCGCTTATGCGCGGGCTTGAAGATATCGCGCGCAAACAGGGCGTAAAAAAGATATTTCTCGAAGTGCGCGTTTCGAATTTCGCCGCGATGAAAATGTATCTGAACCTCGGATATGCGGGGGTTTACGCACGCACGAGGTATTACGCGGACGGCGAGGACTGCCTTGTTATGGCAAAGGAGCTTTGAATTTTAATAGACGGCGAGTTTGTTTCCTTTTTACGGCGCGGCGAGGGCGAAAATCTGTTGCTTTTGCACGGGTATATGTCGAAAAAGGAGAGTTTTTACTATCAGATAAACTGTTTTTGCGACTATTTTTCCGTGACCGCGCCAGATTTTCCCGCTTTCGGGGCGAGCGCGCCCATAACGTCCGCGTGGTCGGTCGGGGATTATTGCGATTGGCTTGAAAAGTTTATGCGGGCGCAGAAAATCAAAAGTGCGCATATACTTGCACATTCTTTCGGCGCGCGGGTGGCGATAAAGCTTGCGGCGAACAGACCCGAGCTTGTAAAAAAGCTTATAATAACGGGCGGCGCGGGGCTTGTTAAGCGCGACAATAAGTATTTTAAAAGGGTGCGCGCGTACAGGCGCGTAAAGAAGTTTTTCCCCAAACTCGCCGACAAAAAGTTCGGGAGCGCGGAATACCGCGCCCTTTCGCCCGAAATGCGCGAAAGCTATAAAAAAATAGTCAACGAGGACCTGCGCGGCGAGGCGGCGAAAATCCGCTCGGAAACCTTGCTTATTTACGGCGAAGAGGACAAAACGACCCCCGCCGCCGAAGAGGGAGAGGTGTTCCGCGCGCAGATAAAAAACAGCAGACTTAAAGTTATGTCTGGCGGACACTTCTGTTTTTGCGAGCGTCCCGCCGAATTCAATAAATACGCGCTTGATTTTTTGAGGAACTGATGGGAATTTTCATATCCGCAGGAAAAACCGCAGAATGCGTCGCGCTGGCGTTGGCGTTTGCCGTAATGCTGGCGCTTTCGTCGTACAAACTTACGGGGATTTTGCAGTCCTCGGGCTACGGCGCGAAAAAATTTGCAAAGTGGCTGCGGCGGAAAAACAATCTCGCCCTCGGCAGACTCGTGCTGTTAAGCCTTTTGTGCCTTTTTTCCTGCCTTGTGCTCTCGCTTGCGTTTTCGTTCGCGGGCGAGTGGGCGGCGCTTTGCGGAATCGCGGGCTACGCCGTGTTCTTCGTTCTTTATATTATCGCCGACAGAAAGACGGCTTTGCGCTCTCCCGTGGCTAAAACCCCGAGATTTATGCGGCTGTTCGCGCTTGATTTTCTGCTGCTTGCGATAATTTCGTATATTCTTATAACCCTTTTGAACTTCGCGGCGCACGTGTGGGACAGCGCGTTTTTTACGGCGGTAAGGTATGTTCCGCTTGCCGTAACGCCCCTTCTTATCATTCCCGTTTTATTGCTTTCAAACGCGCTTGACAAAATCTACGAAACCCCGCACAACGCGCGGTTTTTGAAAATGGCGAAGAAAAAGCTTGCGGAGGCAAAGCTTACCGTCGTGGGCATTACGGGGAGCTGCGGCAAGACGAGCACAAAAGTTATTCTTTCGGAAATTTTAAAAAGCAGATTCCGCGTGCTTTCGACCCCGAGGTCGCATAATACTCCTATGGGAATCGCGCTTACGGTGAACGGCGCCGAGCTTGAAAACTACGATATATTCATAGCCGAAATGGGCGCGCGGCACCCCGGCGACATCGCCGAACTTTGCGGCGTGTGCAACCCCGATTATTCGGTTATTACGGGGATATGCCCCCAGCACCTCGAAACCTTTTTCACGCTCGAAGCTATCGTAAAAGCCAAGGGCGAGATTATCGAGGGCACGCGGCATTGCACCGTAATAGCGCCCGAAGCGTACCCGTACTACGCCGAATACCCCCGCACGTTGAAGTGCGACGGCGCGGAAAATATCGTGTGTACGACGGACGGCGTCGAGTTCGACCTCGCGCTCGAAAAGCGCGTGCACGTAAAAAGCAGGCTTTTGGGCGCGCACGCCGCGGCGGATATCGCGCTTGCGGCGAAAATCGCGTCCGTCCTCGGAATGACCGCCGACGAAATAGCCGCGGCTATACCTCAAATAGATTATATCGAACATAGGTTACAGCTTATAAAGTCGAACGGCGTGAATATTCTGGACGACGGCTACAATTCCAACGTCCTCGGCGCGCGTTGCGCACTGGACGTATTGAAACTTTTCGGCGGCAAAAAAACGGTCGTAACTCCCGGGCTTGTCGAGCTGGGCGTACTCGAAGAGAAAGAAAATTACAAACTCGGCGCGGCGCTTGCGGGGCTTGATTTCGTCATACTCGTGGGCGACACGCTTATCTCGCCCGTCAGGCGCGGGTATCTGGACAACGGCGGCGACGCGGAAAAAATCTGCGTCTGCCCAACGCTTTTCTGCGCGCAGGAAAAGCTTAAAGAAATTGTAACTTGCGGCGACGCGGTATTGTTTTTAAACGATTTGCCCGACGTCTATTGAGTTTTGCGCGCGCCTCACAAAAGATGTATGGAGGTGAAAGTTGCAATATATATCGGTAGTTTTCGGCGGCAAGTCGAACGAAAACGAAATTTCCGCCGTAACGGGAACGATGGCGGCAAACATACTGAAAAAGGGCGGCGAAAATATCGTCGCCCTGTATATTTCGCCCGACGGCGAATTTTACACGGGCGACAAACTCCTCGATATCCGCTCGTTTTCGGACGGCGGGTATAAAACCTGTCCGAAAGCCGCAATCGCGCGCGGCGGTATTTGCGTGCTTTCGAAAAGGGGCAAATGTAAAAAATTTCTGCCCGTTTCGGCGGCGCTCAATTGCTGTCACGGCGGGCTTGGCGAAGGCGGCGGGCTTGAAGGCTTGTTCGCGTTCAACGGCATACCCCTTGCGGGCGCGGGCATATTCCCCTCGGCGGCGTTTATCGACAAATATCTTACCAAAATAGTGTTAAAGGGGCTTGGGGTGCGCACCCCGCCCTACGTATACGTGCGAGAGGACGGGGATATATCGGCGGCTTTCAGACTTCTGCCCGCCGTTTTAAAGCCCGCCCGCCTCGGTTCGAGCATAGGCGTTACGGTCTGCCGCACGCGCGACGAACTGCGCGAGGCGTTCGCCGCCGCCGTCGTGTACGACAGCGCGGTTATAGTCGAAAAATATCTTTCGCCGAGGCGCGAGATAAACTGCGCCGCCTACCGCGCGGGCGACGTAATTTACGTAAGCGAGTGCGAAGAGGCAAAAAGCTCGGGCGAGCTTTTAAGCTTCGAAGACAAGTACGCGGGCGGCGGGCGTTCGGTCTTTCCCGCCGAAATCCCCGCCGATATCTCCGATAAAATAAAAAAAATCACGCGCGACGTGTACGGGCGGCTGAATACCCGCGGGGTGGTGCGCTTCGACTACATACTTTCGGGCGGAGATATATATCTGCTCGAAGTCAATACCGTGCCCGGTTCGCTCGCATGGTACCTGTTTTCGCGTGACTACAAGTCGTTCGCACCCGTTCTGAAAGCGGTTATAGCCGACGAGCGCGCGCGCTTTGAAAAGGAGGGTAAAAAACGCGTACTGCACACGGGCATCCTCAATAATATTCCGCAAAACGCGTGCAAAAGGGGCGCGAAGTGATTTAAAACGCTTGAAAACGGGGCGGTAAAAATGTATAATAATACAAAAGAGGAGAACTGTATGTCCAGAATTAAGATGAAAACGCCCGTCGTCGAGATGGACGGCGACGAAATGACGCGCATATTGTGGAAGTGGATAAAGGAAATTCTTATCCTTCCGCGCGTCGATTTGAAAACCGATTACTACGATTTGGGACTTTGCGAGCGCGACAGAACGGACGACGACGTCACGGTGCGCGCCGCGGAAGCGGCTTTAAAATACGGCGTCGCCGTAAAATGCGCCACCATAACCCCCAACGCCCAGCGCGTCGAGGAATACAAGCTTAAAAAAATGTGGAAAAGTCCGAACGGCACAATCCGCAGAATTATGGACGGCACGGTGTTCCGCGCGCCCATTCTCGCAAAGGGCATAACCCCGTATGTCCCCGGGTGGGTAAAGCCCATCGCCATTGCGCGTCACGCCTACGGCGATATATACAACTCGGTCGAATGCAGGGTAAATGAGGGCGAAAAGGCGTATCTCGTCGTCGAAAAGGACGGCGCGGAAATTTCCAGAACGCTTATTCACGACTTTGCGGACGGCGAGGGAATAATTCAGGGTATGCACAACCTCGACAAGTCTATCTCGGCGTTCGCGCGGAGCTGTTTCAACTATGCCCTCGACGCGGGCGTTCCCGCATGGCTGGGCGCAAAGGACACAATTTCCAAGACTTACGACCACCGCTTTAAGGATATTTTCAACGAAATTTACGAGCGGGAGTATAAGCAAAAATTCGAAAAAGCGGGCATATACTTTATGTATACGCTTATCGACGACGTGGTTGCGCGCGTTATGCGGAGCGACGGCGGATTACTTTGGATATGCAAAAACTACGACGGCGACGTAATGAGCGATATGGTGGCGACCGCGTACGGTTCGCTCGGAATGATGAGTTCGGTGCTTGTTTCCCCCGACGGAAAGTACGAATACGAGGCGGCGCACGGCACCGTCACGCGCCATTACTATAAATATCTGAACGGCGAAAAGACCTCGACAAACTCCGTCGCGACCATTTGGGCGTGGACGGGCGCGCTTTGCAAGCGCGGCGAACTCGACGGCATACCCGAGCTGTGCGACTTTGCAAAAAAGCTTGAAAGGGCGACTATCTCGACCATCGAAGCGGGCTTTATGACGGGCGACCTGATACCCCTTTTCAAGCGGGAAAACATTACGCCCGTAAAGCTCGACAGCGAAGAGTTTTTACTGAAAATTGCCGAAAAGTTGTAATATATTCCGATATTTCGGGGCGGCGCGGCGCGCCGCCTTATTTTTTTGCCCTCGCCTTTTGCGGCGAAATTATAAAGTAAAGACCGACGGATTTTCCGTCGGTCTTTGAAATATAACCGCTTAATATTTTACGCCTTTTGCTCTTTTTCGTCAGTCATAACTTCGCGCCTGAAATCGGGCAGAAGCCGCGCCTTTTCAAGCCGGCGTTTGAAGGTGGTGGCGTAGCATATTATCATTGCGACGGCAATACCCACGGCTTCCTGTATTACGTTCGCCACCGCGCGCAGTCCGCAATACTCCAAAACGTTGCCCTGAATATAGTAACGCAGAATAAAGTACCCCGCGATAACCACAGCCGCGCCCGCAATCGAGGCGATAAACGCAAACAACGCCTCGGCTTTTTTGGGGAGTATGTAGCGCAAAAGCGCCGAAACGGTCGCCGCCTGCAAACCGTGTATTATAAGCGACGCGAACATCATCGCCGAGTTGCCGTGTATGACGTCGTATAAAAACGTTCCGAGCCCGCCCGAAATAAACGCCGCAAGCGGGTCCATAAGATACGCCGCGATAAAAATTACGCCGTCGCACCAATACAGACTGCCCAACGGGGGCATAGGTACGGGCGGTATAAAGCCCGTAACGGTTACAAGCGCCGTCAGCATTGCCGTGTACGCTATCCATTTTGTTGTAAATAATGCTCTTTTCTTCATATTTTTTCTCCTTGCTTGTGGAATACGTTGACTATTATAGCGCGTTATGGTATTATTGGAATACCCAAAACGATTATTTTTTATAATATCAGATTAGGAGGCGTATATGCTGTCGGAATTGCCCGAAAAGGATAAATACCGCGCGCTGTATTCGAGCGTGCGCGGGGACGTGCTGTCGGGGAAGCTTGCGGCGGGGACGAAACTGCCGTCAAAGCGCGCGCTTGCCTCGGCGCTCGGGGTAAGCGTTGTCACCGTGCAGACGGCGTACGAACAACTGCTCGCCGAGGGGTATATCGTTTCGCGCGAAAGGAGCGGCTATTACGTGTGCGAAGTGGCGCAGGTTTACGTGCCCGAGCGCACCGTAAAATACGAACCCGAGCCTGCGCGGCAAAAGTACGCGCTTGATTTCGTGCGCGGCAGCGCGCCCGCGGAAATTTTCCCCTTTTCGGTGTGGGCAAAACTTACGCGAAAGGTGCTTTCGGACTGCGCCGAGCACCTTCTCGAACGCGTGCCGTGCGACGGGGATTTCGAGCTTAAACGCGCCATATCCGACTATCTTTACCGCGCGCGCGCAATCGACGCCGACCCGCGGCGCATTGTAATAGGCGCGGGCGCGGAATACTTGTACGGGATTATCGCGGAACTTGCCGACCGTTCGCTTATCGCCGTCGAAAACCCCGGCTATAACGTTATTTCGCAGAGCTATAAACGCGGCGGCGCAACCTGCGTATATATCCCCGTCACGGGGGCGGGAATCGACTGCGCGGCGGTCGAAAAAAGCGGGGCGAGGGCGGTGCACGTGTCGCCGTCGCACCAGTTCCCAACGGGCGCGGTTATGCCCGTTTCCGAACGCGCGCGGCTTATCGCTTACGCAAAGGCAAACGACGCTTACATTATCGAGGACGACTACGACAGCGAGTTCAGACTGTCGGGAAAGCCGCTCGAAAGCGCGTACAGCCTCTGCCCCGACCGCGTAATTTATATGAACACTTTCTCGAAAAGCCTCGCGCCGTCGATGAGAATGGGATATATGGTTCTGCCCGAAAAACTCTATCGGAAGTATGTCGGGATTTTTTCCGAAACCGCGTGCGTCGTGCCGCTTTTCGAACAGAAAACGCTGGCGTTAATGCTGGACGGCGGCTATTTCGAAAGGCATCTGGCAAGGCTTAAAAATTATTACAGGGGCGTGCGCGCAAGCCTGTTTTCAAAGCTCGCGGAAGAAAAAAACTGCGAGGTCTGCGATACGGGCTCGGGATTGCATATTATCGTCAGATGCCACGGTATGTCCGACGACCGAATCCGCGCCGCCGCCGAACTCAAAGGCGCAAATGTCAGGTGCCTGTCCGATTACCTGCTCGCGCCCGCCGACGGCTTTTCGGGCGCCGCCGTCCTCAACTATTCTTCCTACAAACCGAATGTTTGACAAGCCTTACGCTTGGCGGCAAACCAAATGTTTGACGGCGTATCTTTTCGGCTTCCGTTCTTGTCCGACTTGCGTTCCAATCAAACATAAAAAATTGTCCCGCGCGGCTCACTTTGTATTAAAAATCTTTCCCCCCTCCGCGCGCAACGCGCGCGGAGGGGGGAAAGTGGTAGTTGAGTGTGATTGCAAGCAAAAAGAAAAATGAGAAGAATATTATGCGGCGCGCGTTTTGCAAACGCGCGCCCCATAAAGTGAAAGGTAAAAATACGTTTACAACTGTGTTTTATATTGCCGCCGAGGCTGAAAGCCTCGGCGGCAATATAGGGAGGGGTAGCAATTTATTTAACTTTAAATAATCAAAAAATAATTATTTATATATAATAAACGCCGCGGCATACATTATGTGTTATATTGTAATATAAAAATCTTACTATCCGCCGCGCGCGTTGCGCGCGGCGGATAGTAAATGACCGTTGAGTGCGTGCGCCCGCGGTTGAAAACCGCGGGCGCACGCACAAATAATTATAATATAGAAACGCGCCACACACCCTACTTCATCCCTCTTTCCGCCCCGATACGGGGCGGAAAGAGGGATATTATTTATTATTCCGAATTATTTAAATTTCATATTAAAATTCAGCGCGTGCGGCGGGGCAGGCGGGCAAAATTTTTTGTGAACGGCTTCCCTTGACAAAATTTTTTATAGATGATATATTATTGATACCACATTATAGAAATTTTAATATTTGCTGTACGGTATTTTTATGCCTTTTTTCGTCTTTTGGCGTGGGGGCGGTATTTATATCGTTTTTTCGGTATAAATTTTTTCGTAAGAGGGAATAAAACGGACGCAATCAGGCATTGTGTATCTCTTTCCGTTTTATTAACGACGAAATATTTATATCGACTCGTACAGTAAATTTCTATGGTGTGGTAACCGTAAGAGATACCATGCGGTGTACTCTTTCGGGAGTACACCTTATTTTTTTACCGCAAAAAAGGAGAAGCTTATGAAAAGAAAGATTTTTTCGGTACTTCTTGCCGTAATAGCCGCGTTCTGTTTTGTTTTCGGACTTTCTGCGTGCGACAATGGCGATTCGGGCGACGATAAAAAACAGCCCGATACCACACAAACCCCGAGCGATAAACACACTCACGACTACGGCACGCTGCAAGCCGCAGTTCCGTCAACTTGTGCGCAAAAGGGCGTTAAAGCGCACTACTACTGTGCAGGTTGCGGGAAATATTTCGACGAGCA
>CANQHV010000007.1 GCA_947624005.1 uncultured Clostridia bacterium | reverse complement strand
TTCTACGAAAACTACAAGCCTGACGACGATAACAACAAATAGCCGTTTACGGGCTGAATAAGGCTTTGGCGCGGGCGTTACGCCCGCGCCGTTATTTATGCCGAAATTGCGTGCAATTTCGGCATAAAAATTAAGTTGACTTAACCGTTTATTATGTTGTATTATTATAATAAGGTCAAAAGAAAATGAGATTAGTTGTAAAAGTAGGCACGTCTACGCTTACTCATCCGTCGGGAAAACTCAATTTAAGGCGTTTCGAACAGCTTTGCAAGGTTTTAAGCGACCTTAAAAACGCGGGTCACAGCGTGGTGCTTGTTTCGTCGGGCGCAATCGCGACGGGGGTAGGCAAACTTTCGCTTTCCGCGCGCCCCCAAGATATCCCCACAAAGCAGGCGGTAGCGGCGGTGGGGCAGTGCGAGCTTATGTTCACTTACGAAAAAATGTTTTCGGAGTACGGGCATACGGTCGCGCAGATACTTATGACGGGCGAAGATATGCAAAGTTCCGAACGTCACAAAAATTTCGAAAATACCGTCGAAAAATTGCTTGAAATGGGCATTTTGCCGATTATAAACGAAAACGACACCGTTTCCACGGCTGAAATTGCGTTGGGCGACAACGATACGCTTGCGGCGCACGTCGCCGTGGGCATTAAGGCGGACCTTTTGGTTCTTTTGTCCGACATTGACGGGCTGTACACCGCCGACCCCCGCAAAAACAAGGAAGCGAAGCTTATTTCGGTAGTCGAAAAGGTCACCGACGAAATATACGCCGCCGCGGGCGGCGCGGGCAGCGAAATGGGAACGGGCGGTATGGAAACAAAGCTTAACGCCGCAAAACTTTGCACCGAAAGCGGCATAGATATGATAATTGCCAACGGCTCCGACCCCGACCTTTTGTACGGCGCGGTAGAGGGTAAAAGCGTAGGCACTAAATTTTTGGGAAGATTATGACGACTTACGATATTTTGAAAAACGCAAACGAGGCGAAAGATTCGGTTGCAATTCTGTCGGCGGAACAGAAAAACCGCGCGCTCGGACTTATGGTGGACGCGCTTATCGCCGATACGGACAAAATTCTTGCGGCTAACGCCGAAGATATGCAGGCGGCAAAGGGCAAGATTTCGGACGTTATGCTCGACAGGCTTGCGCTGACCGCCGAACGTATACGCGGTATGGCGCAGGGGCTTCGCGACGTTGCGAAGCTTCCCGACCCCGTAGGTGCGGTTCTGGACGATTTCACGCGCCCCAACGGTATGCGCGTAAAGAAGGTAAGCGTGCCGCTCGGCGTGGTTGCGATAATTTACGAAAGCAGACCCAACGTGACAAGCGACGCCGCCGCGCTTTGCCTTAAAAGCGGCAACGCGTGCGTTTTGCGCACGGGGAAAGAGGCGCATAAGTCGGCTGAATCGATAGTCAAGGCTATGCGCGACGGGCTTAAAAAGGCGGGCGTGGACGAAAGAGCGGTAAATCTTATCGAAGACGCGTCCCGCGCGAGCGCGACCGAGCTTATGACGGCTGTCGGGCTTGTTGACCTGCTTATTCCGCGCGGCGGAAAAAACCTTATACAGGCGTGCGTTGACAACGCAAAAGTGCCTTGCATAGAAACGGGCACGGGTATTTGTCACGTATTCGTGGACGAAACCTGCGACTTTTTGAAGGCTTTGAATATAATCGAGAACGCAAAGTGCAGTCGTCCGTCGGTGTGCAACGCGATGGAAGTTCTGCTTGTTCACGAAAAAATCGCGCCCGCGTTTTTGCCCGAACTTTGGACAAGGCTTGTTAAAAAAAGGGCAGAAAAGCCCGTTAAGCTTATGCTTGACGAAAAGGCGTACGGTATCCTCGGCGGCAGGCGCAACTGCGAAAAGGCGGGGGAAAACGACTTCGACACCGAATTTTCGGACTATAAAATGGCTGTTAAAGTCGTAAAAGACGTAAAAGCCGCGGTGGCGCACATTTCCGCACATTCGACCCACCACAGCGACTGTATTTTGACCGAAAACGGTAAAAACGCAGAATATTTTGCGGCTTCGGTAGACAGCGCGGCGGTGTATATAAACGTTTCCACGCGCTTTACAGACGGCGGCGAGTTCGGGCTTGGCTGCGAAATGGGAATTTCCACCCAAAAACTTCACGCCCGCGGACCTATGGGATTAAAGGAGCTTACAACTTACAAATACATTGTCAGCGGCGACGGTCAGATAAGATAATCGATGTTGGGTAAAATACTTCTGACGGCGGTAAACGCGGTTCTGCCCATAATACTTCTGATAGTACTCGGGTATTGCCTTAAACGCGTCAAATTCTTCAATAAAGATTTTTTAAAAGCGGGCAATAAACTCGTTTTCAGAGTATTGTTGCCGGTAATGCTTTTTATCAACGTTTACGAAATCGAAAGAATCCGCAATATACGTTGGGACGTGGTGCTTTATTCGCTTATAGTGATTTTCGTGATTTTCGGGCTCGGTTTTTTAACCGCCGTGCTTACGACCAAAAAAAGCGAACGCCGCGGCGTAATTTTGCAATGCACATTCAGAAGTAATTTTGCGATAATAGGGCTTTCGCTTGCCGCGTCTTTGGGCGGGGAACAGGCGGAAGCGGTCGCGGCGATAATTTCGGCGTTTTCAATACCCGTTTTCAATATCCTTGCGGTTGTGGCTTTGACGGTATTCGTAAATAAACAGACCGAAACGGCGGAGGGCGAAGAAAAGCCCGCAAAAGGCAAAGTATTTTTGCTTGAAGCCAAAAAAGTTCTGCTTGGGATTGTCACTAATCCGCTTATAATAGGGGTTGCGCTGGGGTTTGTGTGCCTCGGTATACGCGAAATCGAGTTTGCCGCGTGCGGCAACGCGCCGTTTACCCTTTCGGACGATTTGACGTTCTTTTATACCGCGCTCGGCTGGCTTAAAGCTATCGCTTCGCCTTTTGCGCTTATAGTACTCGGCGGGCAATTCGAGTTCTCGGCGGTAAAGGGAATGCTTAAAGAAATAATAGTGGGCACAAGCTGGCGTATTGTAATCGCGCCCGTTATAGGCGTAGGGGTTGCCGTGCTTTTAACCGAGTTCACGGGCGTCGTCAACTTCGGTCAGGCGGAGTTTCCCGCGCTTGTCGCACTGTTCGGTTCGCCCGTAGCGGTATCGAGCGCGATAATGGCTGGAGAAATGAAAAACGACGAACAGCTTGCCACGCAACTTGTCGTATGGACAAGCCTTTGTTCGATTCTGACTATATTTTTAAGTGTTTGTCTGTTAATGGCGGGCGGCTATTTGCCCGTAAAATAGAGGTAATATATGACTTTCGAAAATATACGCTATGTGGGAGTAAACGACAGGGATATTGACCTTTTCGAGGGAATGTATGTCGTGCCCGAGGGTGTAAGCTACAATTCTTACGTGATAATTGACGAAAAAAGCGCGGTCACGGACGGTGTGGACGGCGGCTTTGCCGACGTCTGGCTTAAAAACATTGCCGCCGTGCTCGGCGACAAAAAGCCCGCGTATCTTATAATCAACCATATGGAGCCCGACCATTCGGCAAGTATTTTCGCGTTTGCGGAAAAGTATCCCGATGCGACGCTTGTCGGAAACGACAAAACCTTCGTTATGCTTTCGGAATATTTCGGTACGGCGTTCGAGGGGCGCAGACTTGTCGTTACCGACGGCGAAGAACTTTCGCTCGGCAAAACGAAACTTAAATTCGTTTTCGCGCCTATGGTCCATTGGCCCGAAGTTATGGTTACCTACGACGAAACGGACAAAGTTCTTTTCTCGGCGGACGCTTTCGGAAAGTTCGGCACGCTCGACGTCGAAGACAAGTGGGATAGCGAGGCGAGAAGATATTACTTCGGTATCGTCGGCAAATACGGCTTGCAGGTTCAGGGGCTTTTGAAAAAGCTTTCTGCATACGAAATCCGTGCGATTTTCCCTCTGCACGGACCCGTTTTGCGCGAGAATTTAGGCTATTATATAGAAAAATACAATCTGTGGTCGAGCTATACGCCCGAAGTTGACGGCGTTTTAATCGCGTATACTTCCGTTTACGGTCATACGAAGGCGGCGGCGGAAAAACTCTACGAAGAGCTTAAAGACCGCAACGTAACCGTTTCTATCTGCGATTTGGCGCGTTCGGATTGGTCGCAGTGCGTTGCTTCGGCGTTCCAGCTTTCAAAGCTTGCGCTTGCGACTACGACTTATAACGGCGAAATTTTCCCCGCGATGCGCGAATTTATCGACTGCCTTGTCGAACGTAACTACAAAAACCGCAAAATCGGAATAATCGAAAACGGAACTTGGGCGCCCGTGGCGGCGAAATTAATCCGCGCGAAATTCGAAAAATGCAAAAACATAACTTTTGCCGAAACGGACGTTAAAATCCGTTCAGCTTTAAACGACGAAAGCCTTGCCGCGCTTAAAGTCCTTGCCGACGAAATGAGCAAATGAAACAAAAGGGTGTTAAACTATGGATAGCGAAACTTTAATGATATTTCTTGTTTCACTCGGTTGCCTTATCGTAATCGACGCGATAATAATTTTCGATTTGTACGTCGTATGGATTAAAAAGAAGCGAATCGAAATGGAGGTGGCGAAGTGGCGCGGCACCAGAAAACCGCTGTATTGGTTTTTGTCGTGGAGCGGCGCGTTTTTAAGCAATATCGTAGTATTCGTACTTATTTCGTGCATTTCGGGCGAACCCGAATGGGTGGCTTTCGCGTGCCTTATTTCGGTTGTTTTAAGCCTCGTGTTTTTTATCGCGTACCATATTACCTATAATATAATAAAAGATAAAAATTGAATTTTGCGCCCGTATGTTTTGTGCGCGGCGCGAAATTTAATTGCAATTTTCAACTTATTGGTGTATTATATCAAAGTAATTTGAAATTATCGGGCTTCCGTAGTTAAACGGATATAACAGCCCCCTCCTAAGGGGCAGTTTCGGGTTCAATTCCCGGCGGGAGTACCAAACGGAATAATCCGAACCTAACGGCTTTATTGCGCGCGGTTCGGATTATTTTTTATCTGTATGCGGTTCAATGTAAAGAACAAAGGGAGTTGCGTTTGCAACTCCCTTAAATTACGCTATAACAAAACTTACGCCATTGCGTTAAGTTTTTTGGCAAGTCCCGACTTCTTGTTTGCCGCCGTGTTCTTTTTGATAACGCCCTTCGAAGCGGCGCTGTCGATTACAGAGCAGGTGGTGGGGAACATAGCTTGTGCCGCAGTCTTGTCGCCGCTTTCGACAACCGCGAGAAACTTCTTTATCTCGGTTTTCATTTCGGACTTTACAGCCTTATTGATTTCGGTTTTTTTGTCGATTACGAGTACGCGCTTTTTAGCTGACTTTATATTGGGCATTTGAAATCTCCTTAAATACCTTATTGACTTAATCGCTTAAATTCTTGTGTAATTTTATCATAAAAAAGCCTTTTTGTAAACTGTTTTTAGGCTATTTGCCAAATTTTTTAATATATTTTTGGCAAACGTAATATGATATACCGTATGGTGTGCGAGGCGTGCGCAAAACCGCCCATATGCGTTTTCGACAGCGGCATAGGCGGTCTGAATTTGTTATATGAATGTATGCGCAGATTACCGCACGAAAATTTTGCGTATTTTGCCGACAATTACCGCGTGCCCTACGGCAATATGACACAAGACGAATTGTTCGGCTTGACCTGCGGCGTTTTCAACAAAATGCAAAGGCTATCGCCCGCGGCGGCGGTGGTGGCGTGCAACACCGTAACCGCGCTTTGTATCGACCGTCTGCGCGAAAGATATCCCTTTAAAATAATAGGTATCCAACCCGCAGTAAAGCCTGCCGCGGCAGAGGGTGAATGTATTGTCCTCGCCACGAAAGCGACCGCGGAAAGCGGCGCGGTGGAAGAGCTTGTAAAGCGTTTCGGCCGCGACAGAACGCGCGTGTTTCAATGCCGCGAGCTTGCGGCTTATATAGAAAACAATATATTTTCTCTGGACGAAAAAGCCGTTTCCGACCTTTTGCCGAACGTGAAAGCGGACGAGGTGGTACTCGGTTGTACGCACTACGCATACGTAAAAAATTTCATAAAGAAACGTTACGGGTGCAAAATTTTCGACGGAATAATAGGGACGGCTAACCACGTTGCCAAAATTTTTGGGATTGAGAGCCACTGCGCGACCACTTGCCGAAAAATTAGCTTTTTCGGCGGTAATACGGTCAAAAATCGCACTATTTTAAAGTTTTTGATAAAGGAAGGCGCCAATTACTTCGCGCTTAAACGATAGCGTAAAAGAACATTTTTAGCAAATTTTTTAAAAATTTTTCAAAAAGTGGTTGACAGTGGTCAAACTGTGTGATATAGTATATTTACAACACTGACGAAGGTAAAAAATATGTTTTTTCTGACGGGCGAATACAATCACCAGCTCGACGATAAAAACAGAATAAGGATTCCCCGCAAGTTGAAAGACGCGGTTCCATCGGGAGAGAAATTATTTATCTCCAAGGGCACCGACGGGTGTCTTTTCGTTTTACCGCAATCGACGGTGGAGGACAAGATAGAAAAAATCAAAGCAATCAAAATGGGCGATTCGGAAAGGCAAAAGGGTCTGCGTTCGTTTACAAAGTCCATCGAACCGATAGAAGAGGACGCGCAAGGCAGAACGGTGCTTTCGCCCGTATTGAGGGATTACGCCCATATCAAAAAGGATATTAAAATATTAGGTACGGGCGAGCGTATCGAAATCTGGGCGAAAGAAGTTTACGACAAGTACTTCGAAAACGAAGATTTCGACTTCAATTTCTCCACGCTTGACATATAATGAAAGAATTTGCTCATATTCCCGTAATGCTCGAAGAGTGTATGCAGGGCTTAAACCTGAAAGACGGCGGAACATATTTCGACGGAACGGTAGGCGGCGGCGGACACTCGTACGAAATACTTAAAAGAACGGCTCCTACGGGCAGGCTCATCGCAACCGACCTTGACGACGACGCGATAGCGGCGGCAAAAAAGACGCTTGCGGAGTTCGAGGGCAGATTCGCCATATATAAATCGGATTACAAGAATTTCGGGAATGTGCTGAAAAGCGAAAATTGCGAAAGCCTTGACGGCGCGATACTTGATTTCGGTGTTTCGAGCTACCAGATCGACAACGAAGAGCGCGGGTTTTCGTATATGAAACCGTCGGCGCCTCTCGATATGCGGATGGACAAGAACAATCCGCTTACGGCAGAGATAATTTTAAACGAATTTCCCCGTGAAAGAATAGCGAAAATACTCAAAGAGTACGGGGAAGAAAAATTCGCCTCCGAAATTGCCGCAAATCTGGTTAAATCGCGCGGAAAAGCGCGTATAACCACATGCGGCGAGTTTGTAGATATAATCGAAAACAGTATTCCCAAAAAGTTTCAAAGCAACGGACCCGCCGCAAGAAAAAGCTTTCAGGCGATAAGAATCGCGGTAAACGGAGAGTTGGACGGGTTGTACGATTGCATAACGGGATTAACGCGCAAACTTAAAAAGGGCGGCAGGATAGTGATTTTAACTTTCCATTCGCTTGAAGACAGAATAGTTAAAAACGCGTTCAGAATGCTTGAATGCGACTGCATATGCGACAAAAGTTTGCCCGTTTGCGTTTGCGGTAAGAAAAAAGAGATTGAAATTCTTACAAAGAAGCCTATCGTGGCAAGCTTGAAAGAAATGACAATAAACTCGCGTTCGAAGTGTGCAAAACTCAGAATAGCGGAAAAAATTATCTAATTTGCATAAGGAGAAATGTATGTCAGTAGCAGCGCCGGTTCTTGAAAGAAAAGTCGCAGCGGAAGAAGAGCAACAGCAATCTTACTTCACGCCGCAGATGACAAGCGATCAGATACATAACGCAAGGATAAAGCAGATATATGCAAAATTAATGGACCCCGAAGCGGATTTAAACGATTTCCGTGCCGAAAAAATGCAGGAAACCGTACAAGAACCTGTCGCGGTAGTTGCACCCGTAGCGCAGCCCGAGGTTGCGCCCGTACAGCCCTACCTTGTGCAGGGGGCGCGCGCCGACGCGGATATTTTCCGCGCTGACAGCCCGATAAATATGAAAGCCGAAACGGCGCAAATTTCTCAGATTGAAGACGAGGAGGAGGAAAACGAGGACCTTCGTCCTACTCCTACCACGATTCAATATAGGACCGCAGGTCTGAAAACATCAGTTGAAGAGGGTAAAATCGAAAACACGAGCGCGGAAAAGCGTTCTGGTTTGTCCAAAAAGGAGAAAATAGTCATAGCAGTGGTAGTCGGCGTTGTATTGGCGCTTCTCGCGCTTATTATAATCAACTCCACGATTATTTCCGGTCTTAACGGCGATTTAAACTCTCTTCAATCGACGTTGTCGGACGTAAAAACCGCGGCAAACAACGTAAACAATCAGATAAGCGACTATATCGAGCGCGAAGCTGAAATCGTACAGCAGTATGTAAGCGGTATGGTTCCCAGAATATAAGGAGTCTAATATAAAAAAAATCAATAAATCGGGTTTTTCCTTAACGGTTTTACAAAAGAGGTTATTGTCAATGGGATTGGCAATAACCTTTATTTTTTGTCTGATAATCGCAAGGCTGTTTTACGTTCAGGTTGTTTGGAGCAAAAAACTTACGCGCCTTGCAAGCGACCAGTGGAACCGCGAAATACCCGTCGTCGCCGCGCGCGGCGAAATTTTCGACCGAAACGGCAAGCTTATTGCGGGCAATAAAAATACATACAGCGTGTTTCTGCGCCCGAATGCGGTCGGAAACGCCGAACTTACGGCAAGTACGCTTTCCAATCTGTTCGGCGTGGACGCCGATTCTCTGCTTGAAAAAATAAAAAACGGCAAGGTTTCGGAAATAACGGTTGCCCGCCAAACGGCAAAAGAAAGCGTTGAAAGCCTTGCTGCGCATAACCTTTCTGGCGTGTATTATTCCCGCGACAATACCCGAAGTTACGCATACGACGACGCGCTTTGTCAGGTTCTCGGCTTTACTTCGAACGACGGGCTGGGGCTTTCGGGCATAGAAAAATATTACAACAACGTTTTAGAGGGCAAAAACGGCGAAATAAGCTATTCTACCGATATAGTAGGGGTCGAACGCGAAAATTCGGTGGTGGTTTACAGCGAAGCAAAGGACGGCGACGGCTTAAAACTTACGGTGGATATGGATATTCAGCTATCCGTCGAGGAAAATCTGAAAAGCGTTTACGCCTCGTCTGGTGCGAAATCCGTTTCCTGCATAGTCCTCAATCCCCGCAATTTCGAAATTCTGGCTATGGCTAACTACCCGTCGTACAACCTCAACGAGGTGCCGCGCGACGATACCGAAACTTTAAACTCGCTTTCCCGCAACACTTTAGTATGCGATATTTACGAACCCGGTTCGACGTTCAAAGTAATCACCGCGGCGGCGAATATCGAAGAATATTTGCGGGGGAATAAGTCCGCGTATTCGGATTCGTATGTTTTTAACGGCAGCAGAACGAGAATAGTAGACGGCACGAAGATAAAGTGCTGGTCTGACCACGCCAACGGCAAACACAGTCATCAGACCCTCGCCGACGCGCTTAACAACAGCTGTAACCCGTGTTTTACGGATATTGCGCTTTCGCTCGGCGAAGAAACTTTTTATAAATATCTTAACGCTTTCGGTTTCGGCAACGTCACGGGGCTTGATTTCAACGGCGAAGCCGTCGGTATGCTTGTTCCCGAAACGGCGGTAAGAGATTGCGACCTTGCAAGAATCGGGTTCGGGCAGACGGTCGCGGTAACGGGCGTTCAGCTTGCATGCGCGATTGCCGCGGCGGTAAACGGCGGTAATTATTATGTTCCGAGGCTTGTTAAGTCGATAGTGTCGTCCGACGGCAAAACCGTCGAGGAATTGCCAGCCGTCGTTAAAAACAGAACGATAAGCGAAGAAGCTTCCGAAAAGCTTGCGCAAATGCTCGAAGGCGTCGTTAAGGACGGTAGCGGCAAAAAAGCGTATATAGAGGGCTATAAGGTCGGCGGCAAGACGGGCACGGCGCAAAAATACGAGGACGGTCACGTCGCGCAAGGTAAATACGTGTCGTCGTTTTGCGGCTTTTTCCCCGCGAATAAGCCCGAATATCTCGCCCTTGTAATCGTAGACGAGCCGCAGGGCGTTTATTACGGCAGTACCGTGGCGGCGCCCGTCGCGGGCGAAATTTTCAGAGATATCATAAAAATTAAAAATATTCAAAGGTACGAGTGAAATGAAACTTGAAACGATTGTAAAAAACTTACGTTACGAAAAGACAATCGGTATGACCGACGTCGAGATAAGCGGCGTATGCACGGATAGCAGAAAAGTAAAATCGGGCGATTTGTTTATTTGCTACGAAGGCGGAAAATTCGACACGCACTCCGTTATAGACGAAATAGTTGACGGCGGAGCCGCCGCAATCGTATGCGAACGGGAATTAAACTGCAAACTGCCGCAAATAATAGTAAAAAGCGGAAGAGAGCAGATTGCGCCCGCCGCGCGCGCGTTTTACGGCTTCGCCGATAAAAAGCTTAAACTTATAGCGGTCACGGGCACCAACGGCAAAACGACGACAACCTATATGCTTGACAGTATTTTCCGCGCCGCCGGCAAAAAAACGGGGATAATAGGCACGTTGGGGATAACGTACGGCGGCAGATTTATCGCGCCCGAGCTGACTACGCCCGACCCCGTGTATATGCACAGCGTATTTGCGGATATGGTTGCCGCGGGAGTGGAATGGGTATTTATGGAAGCCTCTGCCCACGCGCTGTATTACGACAAAATTGGCGGGCTTTCGTTTGAAGTTGGCATACTTACAAACTGTACGCAGGACCACCTCGATTTTTTCAACGGTATGGAGGAATATTCCAAAAGCAAGCGGTTGCTTTTCAAAAA
This sequence comes from uncultured Clostridia bacterium, assembly GCA_947624005.1. Lineage (GTDB taxonomy): Bacteria > Bacillota > Clostridia > Christensenellales > Borkfalkiaceae > Coproplasma. The sequence goes on along the minus strand of CANQHV010000007.1, from coordinate 58,114 downwards.
CGGCAGATGCCGCTATGCTGTTCTCAATTCCGACGACAACCTCGGTAAAAGTCTGTATGGCGAACTGAATAACGCAATAAGTTACGGTTTGGAAAACCCCGCCGACGTGTTTGCGGTGGATATCGACGAAAGAATAGACGGCAGTTCGTTTGTGATAAACCTGTTTGACGAGCTATACGAAATAAACCTGAAACTCCCCGCCCGCCACAACGTTTATAACGCGATGGGCGCGGCGGCCGCGGCAAAAGCGGCGGGAATAAAAACCGAGTTTATAGCAAACGGACTTGCTTCGCTCGAAAAGGTTTCGGGACGTCTTGAACGCTCGGCGACGTACAACGGCGGGCAGATTTTCGTGGATTTCGCGCATACGCCCGATGGCTTGGAAAAAAGTCTGCAAGCGTTGAAAAAACTATGCAAGGGTAAGCTTTATTGCCTTTTCGGGTGCGGCGGGAACAGAGATAAGACCAAACGCCCCATAATGGGCGAAGTCGCCGCCAAATATGCCGATTTTATTATTATCACGTCGGACAATCCGAGGTACGAAGACCCTTACGATATAATCTGCGAAATCGAGCAGGGGGTAAAGGATAAGGGCGTGGATTACGTTACGGTTACCGAACGCGATACGGCTACCGAATACGCCATAAGAATGCTTGGCGAGGGGGATATTCTTCTTGTCGCGGGCAAAGGCGGAGAACATTATCAGGAGATAATGGGTATAAAACACAGTTACGATGACAATACGGTAATAAAAAAGATTATAAGCTGAATGAATGCGATTCTGATAGGCGTTGCGGCGGCTTTTGCCGCAACGGTTGCGCTTACGCTTCTTATTCTGCCTATATTGCGGCGGCTGAAAGCGGGGCAGTATATACTCGGGTATGTAAAAGAGCATAAAAACAAAGGCGGCACGCCCACGATGGGCGGGCTTGCCTTTATTGCCGCCATAATTATTGTTTCGCTTTGCGTATGCGGGCTTTTTACGGGCGAAGTTAACCTTACGCTCGCCATAACGGCGGGGTTTACGGTGGTAGGCTTTTTGGACGATTTTTTAAAGATTTACAGAAAGGAAAACGAGGGGCTTAAACCCTATCAGAAAATATTTTTCCAACTTGCGATTGCCGCCGTGGCGGCGGTATATTGCTATATCAACGGGTTGACGAAAATCAAAATCCCTTTTGCGGGCGGGCTTGAAGCCGACATAAAGTGGGGGATAATTCCGCTTGTGATTTTTATATTCATCGCAACGGTAAATTGCGTAAACCTTACGGACGGTCTGGACGGGCTTGCGGGCGGTACAAGCTGCGCGTATCTGCTGTTTTTGGGCATAATGCTGTATTTGCAGGGAGTAAGCTATTCGCCCGTATGTTTTATAGCGGTCGGCGCGATAGCCGCGTTTCTGATTTTCAATACTAACCGCGCGTCCATATTTATGGGCGATACGGGTTCGCTCGCTTTGGGCGGACTTATAGCGTGTCTTTCGGTATTTTCGGGCAACGCCTTATATATTCCCGTTCTCGGGATAATGTTCGTGATTTCGGGAATATCCGTTATAGTGCAGGTAATATACTATAAACGGACAAGGCGTCGGGTGTTTCTGATGGCTCCGATTCATCATCATTTTCAGATGAAGGGGTTTTCGGAGTGTAAAATTTCTTACGCTTATTTCATACTCACAGCCTTCGTCGGAATAATTTCGTTGATATTTGTGTGAGGAAAAATGTTTTTTGCAAATCAGAAGTTTTTGGTAGCGGGCATGTCTAAATCGGGTGAGGCAAGCGCCCGCTTTTTGCTTGCCCGCGGAGCGGAAGTGTACCTTTACGACGACGTCGAAAACGAAAACGTGGACGAGGTGGTAAACAGACTGTGCGACCTCGGCGCGCATAAAATTTCGGCAAGCGGCGTGGAAGAGGCGGTCGCGCGGTGCAATGTGCTTGTTTTAAGCCCCGGTATCCCCATAGACACGCCTATACCCATCGCGTTCAGAAAACAGGGAAAAAGCATAATAGGCGAAGAAGAACTCGGCGCGCTGTATCTGCGCGCGACTGCGGTTGCGGTTACGGGTACAAACGGTAAAACCACGACGGTTTCTATGATTAACTCCGTTTTGAAAGCCGCGGGCAAAAACAGCGTAGAGTGCGGGAATATCGGCAATCCGCTTGTAAAGGAGGTCGAAAATCTCGGCTTCGGTGATTTCGCAGTTATTGAAATTTCGTCTTTTCAGCTCGAAACACTTTCAAGCTTAAGACCGCACGTCGCGGTAATTACAAACGTAACCGAAGACCATTTAAATCGCCATTATAATATGGAAAATTACATATTTTTAAAGGGCAAGCTGTTAAGAAATCTGCGCGAAAGCGAATACGCCGTTTTAAACTACGACGACGAGATAGTGCGCGGGTTTGCGCAGAACACCAAAGCGAAAGTCATATATTTTTCGCTTAAAAACAAGGTTGACGGCGCGTATTTCGAGGACGGCTCGGTGTATTTCAACGGCGACAGATATTTCGATATCGAAAATATGACGGTCGGCGGCGTGCATAACATTTACAACGCCCTTGCCGCGGTAGCCGTTTCGCGTATACTCGGCATAGACAAGCGCACGGCGGCGGAGGCAATCTGCGCGTTCAAAGGCGTAAAACACAGAATAGAAAAAATACGCGAAGTAAACGGCGTAACTTACATAAACGACAGCAAGGGTACAAACGTGGACGCGACGGTAAAAGCCGCGCAGAGTATGACCGCGCCGACCGTAATTCTGTTGGGCGGCAAGGATAAGGGCTACGATTACGTTCCGCTGTTTGAAAAATTGAAGCAGACAAAGATAATACACGCGATTATGTTCGGTGAAAACCGTTTCAAAATTATGTCCGCGGCGGTAAAAAGCGGATTTTTGAGCTTTTCGCTGTGTTCCGAGTTCGAGGCAGCGGTATATCTTGCCGAATTTATCGCAAAACCCGGACATAACGTGTTGTTAAGCCCCGCAAGTTCGAGTTTCGACGCCTTCGCGAACTACGAAGAAAGGGGCGACGCATTCAGAAAATTGGTGGAAGGCATAAATGAAACCTTTAACCCCTGATTGGAATCGTAAGAAGAAAGCGGGCGACGTCCCGCTTTTAATATGCGTATTTTTAATGGCGTGTTTCGGTTGCGTTATGATTTATTCGGCTTCGTCTTACGTCGGCGAAGTGCAATACGGCGACAGCCTTTACTTTGTAAAAAAACAGCTTTTCGGCGTTGCCGTCGGTACGGCGGCAATGATAGGTATGTGCTTTCTGCCGTATGAAAAGCTTATAAAGTTAAAATATCCCGCGATAATAATCGCCGCAGTCCTCCTTATTGCGGTATTTGTGCCGGGCGTGGGTATCACGAACTACGGTGCAACCCGCTGGATAGGTTTCGGACCGATTACCGTACAGCCGTCCGAGATAGCGAAATACGCTTACGCGCTGTTCGTTGCGGCATATTTCGCGCGCAATTCCGAAAAAGTAAAGACGGTACGCGGCGTTCTGCCCGTGCTTGCCGTCGGCATAGTTTTCTGCGTGCTTATAATAATCGAGCCGAATATGTCTATAACGATGTGCCTCGGTATTCTTATGCTTGCGCTCGTCTTTTTAAGCGGCGCAAATGCGAAAACGTTTGCCGTCATACTTGTTCCGTGCATAGCCGCGGTTCCCGTACTGATAATTCTGGAACCGTACAGACTTCAACGTCTTTCCGCGTTTCTCGACCCGTGGGCTTCGCCCAAAGACGAGGGATATCAGCTTATACAGTCGCTTTACGCTCTCGGCAACGGCGGAATTTTCGGACAGGGGCTTTTCAATTCCACGCAAAAATACAGATTTCTGCCGTTTGCCGAAAGCGATTTTATTCTTTCGATAATGGGGGAAGAACTTGGCTTCGTCGGGTTGGTTATATTCTTCGCCTGCTGCGCTTTTATAATCGTGCGCGGTTTTAAAATAGCAAAAAATTGCCGCGACAGGTTCGGTTTTCTGCTTGCGTGCGGGTTTACGCTCGTTTACGGTATACAGGTCGCAATAAACGCGCTTGTCGTAAGCGGCGCAATCCCTCCGACTGGGCTTCCGTTGCCGCTTATATCGAGCGGAAACACCTCGCTTATTATTACGATGGCGTCCGTCGGCGTGCTGTTCAACATATCGCGCCGCAATTAACATAGCCGCCGATTTTTCCATATAATGGAGTATATTTCATACTCGGAGTTAAAATATGGAAAAATACATTATAAACGGAGGAAACAGGCTGTACGGAAAAGTTGCCATTCAGACGGCGAAAAATTCCGTACTGCCCATCCTTGCCGCCGCCGTTCTGACGGACGAAGAAGTCTGTATAAAAAACGTTCCGCATATTACGGACGTTAAAAATATGGTCAAAATTCTTTCGTGTTTGGGTTGCAAGGCTGTTTTCCAAGGCGAAAATCTGATAATAAACAGTTCGTCCGCGGACTGTTTCGAGATACCGAGCGCGCTTGCTCACGAGTTAAGGTCGTCCGTGTTCCTTTTGGGCTCGGTCATATCGCGTTTCAAATCGGCTAAAATCGCATACCCAGGAGGGTGCGATATAGGGTTAAGACCCGTCGATTTGCACCTTACGGGATTGAAGAGATTGGGCGTGGATATAACCGAAAGCAACGGCTATATTCTTTGTAAGTGTGACAAGCTGTCGGGCAACGAAATTATGCTTGATTGTCCGTCCGTAGGCGCGACAGAAAACATTATGCTTGCCGCGGTCAAAGCGGAGGGCGAAACAATAATAAAAAACGCGGCGCGCGAACCCGAAATAGAGGACCTGCAACGGTTTTTGAACTGCATAGGCGCGCGCGTGTCGGGTGCGGGCAGCGGAACGGTGGTTGTCGAGGGCGTTGAAAAGCTTTCGGGCGGCGAGTTTGTGCCCATTCCCGACAGAATAGAAGCGGGGACTTTTCTCGTCGCGGCGGCAATGTGCGGCGGCGAAGTCGAACTTGAACGCGTATGCCCCGAAAATTTGAGTTCGCTTTTACATAAATTGCGGGAAAACGGTTGCAAAATATATGCAAACGGTGATAAAATAATATTGCAAAGCGGAAAGCGCCTTACTTCCGTAAAAAGTATCGAAACGCAACCCTATCCCGGGTTTCCTACGGACTTACAGGCGCAGATAACCGCTCTCAGCTGTATCTGCAAAGGTCAGTCGATAATTACGGAAAATCTGTTCGAAACGCGTTTCAAATACGTTCCCGAACTTCGGAAAATGGGTGCGGATATAACAGTTATAAACCGCAGCGCGTTTGTCAGAGGCGTAGAAAAATTCAAAGGAGCTACCGTAATAGCGCACGATTTGCGCGGCGGGGCGGCTCTCGTACTCGCCGCTCTTGCGGCGGAGGGAAGAAGCGAAGTTCTCGATATTTCGCACATAGACAGGGGTTACGGCGCGTTTGAATTCAAACTCCGCGCCCTCGGCGGCGATATCGTAAGAATAGTTGTTTAGTATGAAGTACATAAGAAAGATAACTGCAACCGTATTGGTACTTTTGTTGCTCGTCGCAATCGCGGTGGGGCTGGGTATCGTGTACTCCGTAAGGAATATAAACATATCCCTTTCGACTTACTACGAACTTTCGCTCGACGGAAACGGCAACGAAGTGGACGACATAACTGCGGCTGTCGATTACGGACTCTACAAAGCCGATTACGACGTATGTAAAGCCTCGCTTGAAAAGTTCGACGGGCGTTTGCTTTCTTCGGTAAGCAAAAAAGACGTTATGAACGCGCTTTCCGACAGCGGTTATACCCTTGTCGAAATGCGTAAAAAAATGCCTTGCACGTTAAATCTCGTCCTTAAAAAACGTATGGATACGTTTGCCGTCCGCACGGGAGAAGAGCAATATACCGTGTACGACGAGGACGGGGTTTACCTCGGCGAGTCCGCGTCGCTGAATAACGCAAACGACGGTATACCCAACGTTTTGTTACTCGCGCCCGACGGCAGAAAACTTTCCGCCGACGATATATCCGAAATTGCGGTTATCTGCGCGTTTTTCCGTTCGGAATTCGCCTCGCTCCGCTACATAGTCGAAAGCATAGAGTTCGACCGCAATACCGACATACAGGAATATCACAACAAAATAACTTTCAATATGCGTACGGGCGTTTCCGTGCAGATAGTCAGATTCGAAAATCTGCTTACTGAAAAAATATACGAAGCGCACAAAGTTTATCATAATCTTACGCCCGAAAAAAAGCTTAAAGGAACGGTTGTTGCCGTCGAAATCGAAACTAACGGTTCGGCGGGGGCGCATTACGAGCCTTAAAGTCATTGGTGCGCGCATATTGCCCGATTAAACGATAAAAAAGCGACCTTTCTGGGTCGCTTTTTTGTTCTATCCAGTTGACAATCTTACAGTAGTATTATATAATAGTACATATTAAGAAATACAACGGGGGAAGGCGCGCGTTATGCGTAAAAAAAGCGTTGCGGTTCTCGATATCCGTTCGTCGGAAATGACAGCGGCGGTAGGAGAGAGGGGCGTCAACAATACCTTCATAATCAAAAGCAAATACAGCGCAAAATACGAAGGTTTTGCCGAGGGCGAACTTTTGGACGAGCAGAGTTTTTATAACGCCGCAAGCGACGTGATTAAAAGCACCCTTACCGCAATGGGCGGAGTAAGGGAATTTTTCGTCGGAGTCCCCGGCGAGTTTTTGAAGCTCGAAGTGGTGGACAAGGTTATTTCGTTCAACACCGCAAAAAAAATCAACGCAAAAGATTTGCGCGCTTTGGAAGAAATGTCCGTTCCGCCCGCGGATAAAAATTACCCCGTCATACGCCGCAGTTGTCTTTACTACGTTCTTTCGGACAAGCGCAAAGTCATAAACCCCTTGGGCGCGGTAAGCGACAGTCTGCAAGGCAAATTCTGTTTTTACAAATGCGACGATAAATTCATTCAGATTATAAAGCGGCTTTTCAGGCAGTTCCCCGACGTCGAAGATATAAATCTGATTCCATCGAACCACGCAAATTGTATGTATCTTGTCGAGCCCGAAAAAAGGGACGAATGCGCCGTGCTGTTCGATTTGGGGTATATATCGTCTACTTACAGCGTCGTTTGCGGAAACGGGCTTTTGTATTCCGAATCGTTTTCGCTCGGCATAGGGCATATTGCCGCCTTTCTTATGGGGGAACTCGATATACCGTTCGACGTGGCTTCGTCGTTTTTGTCCGCAGTGAACTTAAACGCGAAAGAAACGCTTACAAGCCTCGAAGAGTGTATGTACGAAGGCAAAATTTACGGATTTTCGACTATGTTATTGCGCGATAAAATCCGCGAAGGTCTTGACGGTATATGCGAAACCATCGAAGAATGCAGACAGAATTTCACCGACCGCAATTTAGAGGGCAAACCTCTTCTTCTGACGGGCGAGGGAGTAAAGGTCATAAGGGGTACGGCGGAACATATTTCGAACCGTCTTGTCAAAACGGTCGAAATCGCGTCGCCGCGCGTTCCATACTACGATAAACCGCAGTTCGGCTCGCTGTTCAGCCTGCTCGATATTGCTTTAAACGATATATTACAATAGAGGGTTACGGAGGTTTACATATGTTCAACGATTATCAGTCAGGCGGCTACGGTTCGGGTTACGGCTCGGGGAACGAACCTCAACAGAGCGCGCCCCAACAGAATAACAATGCTATTTCGGGCAGGGCGAAAATCAAGGTTATAGGCGTCGGCGGCGCAGGTAACAATGCGGTAAACCGTATGCTTGAAGCGAAAATCAATTGTGCGGAGTATTACGTAGTTAATACCGACAGCCAGATTCTCGCTCTTTCGCCGTGCGAAAATAAAATACAGATAGGCGCGTCGCTTACGAAAGGCTTGGGCGCGGGCGCGGAACCCGACGTCGGCAGAATGGCGGCTGAAGAAAGCAAGGAAGCGCTTACCGAAGCCATTAAAGGCACCGACCTTCTGTTTATAACCGCTGGTATGGGCGGCGGCACGGGTACGGGCGCGGCGCCCGTAATCGCGCAAATCGCAAGGGAAATGAAAATCCTTACGGTCGCGGTCGTTACCGAACCTTTCAGTTTCGAGGGCAGAAAGCGCGGCGAAAATACCGCAAAGGGTCTTGATAACCTTAAAAAATACGTCGATACACTTATAATTATCCCCAACGACAAAATCAAAACGGTCGTGGCTAAAAACACGCCTATGACCGAAGCTTTGCGTGTGGCGGACGAAATTTTAAAACAGGGCATAAAGGGGATTGCCGAACTTATAGTCAACCCCTCGCTTATCAATCTCGACTTTGCAGACGTCCGCACCATTCTCAAAGATAAGGGCGTGGCGCACCTCGGAGTAGGCGTTGCAAAGGGCGATAACAGAATAATCGAGGCGGTAAGGGTGGCAGTCAACTGCCCGCTCCTCGAAACTACAATCGAGGGCGCGCGCGGCGTTATTTTAAACGTCGTCGGCGGCACCGATTTGACGTTTGACGAGGTTGCCGACGCGGCGGAACTTGTCAAGAGCGTCGTGGACGCGTCGGCGAACATAATATTCGGCGCAAGAATCGACCCCAACGTTCACGACGAGGTAGAGATTACAGTCATAGCCACGGGATTCCCCGGGTACGACAATAAAAACGACGAGCAACAGCAACAGCGCGCGTATAACAGCGGCGCGCTCTACACCACGCAGAATTACGGTAACGCGCCCAAAAGAATGAGCGTTTCCGAACCTTATTACAGCCGTCAGAATACCGAACGCCCGCAACAGTATGCTCAACCAGCGCAACAGCAGTATCAGCAACCTATTCAGCCCGTTCAACCCGTTCAACCTATACAAACGGCGCAGCCCGTTCAACCGCAACCTGTACCGCCTGCGCAACAGCAGTATCAACAGCCTGTTCAGCCTGTTCAACCCGTTGAAGAAGAGGGGATAGACCGTTCCGAACGCAATGTGCCCAAGTTTGCGCAGATGATACGCAATCTCGGTAAACGCAGAGATAACAATTAAGATTTATTCGGTTATATAGAAAATACGCACTCGGACGAGTGCGTATTTTCTTTTGCAGAATTCAGTATTATTTAACTAACGGAAAACCAATGGTCTTATTTTTTAAGTTCATCAGTGTAAGCCGTAAGGATAGCTGTTTTAAAAAGTTCTCGGGTCGCGGTGTTAAGTGGATGCGCAATATCCTTATATTCACCATCATTAGTTTTTCTGCTGGGCATCGCAATAAACTCGCCCTCCGCAGATTCGATAATTTTTATATCGTGTATAACAAAACAATTATCGATAGTAACGGATGCTACTGCTTTAAGTTTATTGTCCTCCTTGTTAACTAATCTGATTCGTACATCTGTGATTTCCATAAAACACCACCTAGATAATACTACTAAAATGATTTTACAATAAAAGGTGAAAAATTTCAACGCTAAATAAAATAATTTTGATTTAAATTGTAATTTATGCGGAAATTTCGTGCTATTTCTACATTTTTCATAATAAAATGTATTATGCACGCTGTTTTTACGTCAAAATACGATAAAATTTATTTTATCGGAATAGGCGGAGTAAGTATGTCCGCCCTTGCAAAATATCTTAAAATTACGGGGAAAACGGTAGCGGGAAGCGACATATGCGAAAGCGTTTTTACGCGCTCGCTGCAATCGCTCGGGATAGCCGTCGAAACGGGCGACGAAAGGGGTAGCGTAAAAGATTTCGACCTTATAGTCTATACCGACGCGGTGCGCGAAAACGACAGGCAACTGTGCGAGGCGGTGGAACTCGGAAAACCCGTAATTTCGCGCGGTCAGCTTTTGTATGAAGTCAGTCGGACTTTCGGTACGGTAATTGCGGTTTCGGGCTGTCACGGCAAAACCACCTGTACATCGATGCTCGCCCATATTTTTTCGGCGGCGAAGAAGAAGTTCTGCGCGCATATCGGCGGAAACGACTGCGCTTTTTCCAATTCGTACTACTGCGGCGACGATTATTTTATTACCGAAGCGTGCGAATACAAAAAGAACTTTTTGCTTTTAAAACCGCATATCGCCGTGGTGTTGAACAGCGACGCCGACCACCTCGAATGTTACGGCAACGCCGAAAAATTGAAACGCGCATACGCGGAATTTGCGGACGGCGCGGATATCGCCGTTTCGCTTTACAAGGACGGCGCGGTGGAGGGCGGTATAACTTTCGGTTACGATAAAAACGCCCGTTTTAACGCACGCAATATCAAAAATATAGCGGGTATATATTCATTTTCGGCTTACGAGGGCGACAATATGCTCGGCAACGTAAGACTTAACGTCTACGGCAAGCACAATATTTTAAACGCGCTCGCGGCGATAGCGGTTGCGCGAAGCGCAGGAATAGACTTTTGCGATATAGCCGCGGGGCTTGCGGATTTCTGCGGCGTAGAGCGCAGATTCGAAAAGATAGGCTACATAGGCGGCGTAAATTATTTTGCCGATTACGCCCATCACCCGACGGAAATACGCGCCACCTTGCGCACGGCGCGCAAGATTACGCGCGGCAGATTGTTTATTGTCTTTCAGCCGCATACTTATTCAAGAACCAAAAATCTTTTCAAACAATTTGTAAGGGCGCTGTCTATGCAGAACAATCTGCTTATTTACAGAACTTACGCCGCGCGCGAGTATTTTGACGACGCTGGAAGCGCGCTTACGCTTTCGAACGCAATAAAAAAATCCCGCTACGGCGAATGCGAGCGGGATATAGTGAATTTTATTTCGAGAGCAACGGAGGGGGATACGGTAATCTTCCTCGGGGCGGGAGATATATACGATATAGCAAAAAATATCGTCAGAAATCTATCGGCTCGCCCTTGACTTCGCACGAAAAAGCAAGGTCTACAAACTGCTTTGCGCGCCTCGGCGACCTGCCGCCTTTTACAATGGCCCATTTTTCGGCGAGCGACAAAAGTTCGTCAGTTGGAAGTTTAAGTTTAACGTCGGCGGCGAGCTGCGAAACTATCGAAAGGTAGTTCTGTTTGTCGGTAGTCGAAAACATAACGGTTATGCCGAATCTGTCCGAAAGCGAAAGTTGTTCCTGAATCGAGTCGGCGGCGTGAACCGAGTTGTCGCGGTCGGAAAAGCTTTCTTTAACGATATGGCGGCGGTTGGAAGTCGCGACAATCATAGTATTGTCGGTCGCCGCGGAAACCGAACCTTCGAGGCTTGCTTTCAAAGCCGAAATTTTATCGTCGTTTTCGTTAAGCGACAAATCGTCGATAAAAATTATGAATTTAAGAGGATTGGCGAGAATATGCTGCCTGATTTTCGGAATCTGCAACATATTCTCTTTGTTTATTTCTATAATCCTCAAACCCGACGGGAAATATTTTTTAAGCATCGCGTGGACGGTTGACGATTTGCCCGTGCCTCTGTCGCCGTACAAAAGCATATGCGAGTAGGGAAGTCCGTGTAAAAAATTTACGATATTGCTTTCGATGATATTTTTTTCCGTTTCGTAATTTTTGAGTTCGGAAAGCGAAATATCGGCGGTATTTTTAATGGGAACAAGCTCGCCGTTTTCGAAGTTGAAAGCCGCGTTGTTTATAAATTTGCCGTAACCGAACCGCGAATAGAACTCCGAAAGATTTTTGACCGTTTCGTCCGCGTCGGCGGAAAACGGAGCCGAAAAGCAACCTATAGAAAATTCGCCGAAAGGCGCGACTGCGTTTATCGCGCCGAAAATACGGCCGAGGTCGCCTTTATACGCTTTCAGAAGATAGTCCGAGGGCGTTTTTTTGTTGGCAAAGGCAACCGAAACGGGGTTTTCGTCATATAAAATAACATTCTGTATATATTCGGTAAGATTGTTTTCGCCGCCGCACAGATAAAGCGAGTGCAAAAAGACCGAACGGTCGATATCGCTTCCGCTTATCAGACAGCCGTTAAGCGACGATACCACGTCGTCGCGAAGTATTCCCCGTAAAACGGTCAGGTTCCGTAAACCGAAATAAGGCATTTTAACGCTCCTCGGGTTTTTTATTTAATTATAATTGCTTTCGCGCGTATTTGCAATTTTTTTGCAGATTTTTTTTGATAAAATTTAATATTACTTGACTTAAAATTTTAATGATACTATAATTGAAACCGAACAAAATTTGGAGGAGTTTCAAATGTCGAAAATTTATTATCAGTCTGACTGCGATATCAACGCGTTGAAGAATAAAACCGTTGCTATAATCGGTTACGGCAGTCAGGGACACGCCCACGCGCTCAATCTCAGAGAAAGCGGCGTAAAAGTAATAGTAGGTCTGCATAAGGGCGGCAAGAGCTGGGCGAAAGCCGAAGCCGCGGGTTTCGAAGTGCTTACCGTTGCCGAGGCTACCAAAAAAGCCGACGTAATTATGATACTTATCAACGACGAGCGTCAGGCGCAGGTATATAAAGAAAGTATCGAACCCAACCTCAAAGACGGCGCGGCTCTCGCGTTCGCTCACGGTTTCAATATTCATTTCAAGCAGATTGTTCCCCCCGCGAATATCGACGTTTTTATGATTGCGCCCAAGGGTCCCGGTCATACGGTAAGAAGCGAGTATCAGGACGGTAAAGGCGTTCCTTGCCTTGTGGCAATCCATCAGGACGCTACGGGACACGCCCTCGATATCGCGCTCGGCTATGCGGCAGGTATAGGCGGCGCGCGCGCGGGCGTTCTCGAAACGACCTTCAAGTGCGAAACCGAAACCGACTTGTTCGGCGAACAGTGCGTACTTTGCGGCGGCGTAACCGCTTTAATGAAAGCGGGCTTCGAAACGCTTGTCGAAGCGGGATACGACCCCAAGAACGCATACTTTGAGTGCATTCACGAAATGAAGCTTATCGTAGACCTTATCTACAAAGGCGGTTTCTCGATGATGAGATATTCCATTTCCGACACCGCGGAGTTCGGCGACTACGAAACGGGCAAACGCCTTATAACCGACGAAACCAAGAAAGAAATGAAAAAGGTTCTTTCCGAAATTCAGGACGGCACCTTTGCTTCAAAGTGGATTGCCGAAAACAATAACGGCAGAGCGCACTTCAACGCAAAGCGCGAACTCGAAGCAAACCACCAGCTTGAAAAAGTCGGCGCGGAAATCCGTAAAATGTATTCGTGGAACGACGAATCGAATATCGCCAAAGCCGAAACAGGCAAAAGCAAGTTATAATATATCGGAAATTGAGGGCGGACCCGAACGGGTCCGCCTTTTTATATATAAATATATAAAAGTTGATTTTTTTAGCGTGATTTTGTTGTTATTTCCGATTGAAAATGATATAATAAAAATGAAAAAATACGATTTTTGCGATTTAGCGGAGAAAGACGGTGAAGAACGACGTAAACGACGGGAAAAATGAATCGAAAAAAGGGAATGGGTTTAATTCTTCCCTGATTTTCACACGCGAAACTTTCGGTATGACGATATTGCTTTTCTGCGGTATCGTCTTATTGACGTTGGTCACGGGCAGCGGAGTTTTTGCGGGGCTTGGCAGGTCAATCTGTACGTTTATGTACGGAACTTTCGGCTACGGCTCGTTTTTGCTTATTGCGGCTTTTGCTTGCCTCGGTTTTAAACTCGTTTTCGAAAAAATGTTCAAAGTAAGGGTTTCCGTCGCTCTGTCGGTTGCGCTTTCCGTATTCTTGTTTTTTATGCTTTTCCACGCGGTTTCCACCCGCGGGTATACGCTCGGCAGTTATGGCGCGTATATTTCTGACTGCTATAAAAACGCGCAAAACGGTATTTCGGGTTATACTTTCGGCGGAGTAATTTCCGCAATATTTGTGTATCCCGTCGCCAAACTGACGACATTCGTCGGCGCGTATGTGATTTATACCATACTCTTTCTTGCAAGCTGTTATCTCGTGTTTTACGTCGTCCGCCGCCCCAAAAAGCGCGTGCGCGCGGGCGAAATCGTCGTAACGGACGAAGTTTCGGCGGACGTCGGCTCTGCCGAAGAAGAGGTTGCCGTAACCGCGCAACCCGCCGAAACGGCAGAAGCGCAGGCGGAACAGCCGCAATATCCCCGCGACGGGCAGCAGTATACGCAAGCCGTACAGCCGCAACAGTCGCAGTATGTACAGCAACCGCAATACGGAGAGGCCGCGCCCGTGCAACCCGAAGAGGACAACGACAGATTTTCGCAGAAAAATCTCGGCAGAAAAATTCTGTTTGAAAACGGCGAATTTGCCGCCGAAAGTTACCGTCGGAATATGATTTTCAACGAAAGTTCGTATTTCAATCACCCCGTTGAAAACCAAAACGATTATCTCGCAAGTTTTTCGAGCGGCAACAAACCCGCGCAACGCGAAACGCAGACGTATTCCGAAAGTTATCAGGAACAGATTTTAAATTCTCCCGCGCAATCGATGCCCTCGAACTATGTATTCGGCGAAAAACCGATAGACAATTTAAACGGCGCGCCCACTTTTACGGGTAACGGCAACGCCTTGCAAGAACCCGCCGAGCCTGCGCCGCCCGCAAGGGAAGAGGAAAGCTATTCCCAAAGTATTCGCAATTCCGAACGTTTCGAAGAGATTGAACCCGAACAGGTTCCCGAAAGCATTTCCGACGAAACGGAAAACGACGTGGAAGATATAGCCGAACCCGAATCCGACGAGCAAACGAAAGTCGGGTTTACGGACAGCCGCGCTCCCGAAAAGCCCGAAGAGAGCCGCTACGGTCAGGTTATAAGGGACGACGAACCGCGCGAAACGGGCAGGTCGAGCCTTTTCAGCATTTTCAACGCGGAAAATCCCCGCGCAAGCGAAAACAGGGTCAATCCAGATACTTCGCGGCTTTCGCGCGGCGAACGCGCCGATAGCGCAGACCGCATTCAGAATATAGACCGCGTTCAGAATACAGACCGCGCGGAAATGAGCGAGGAAGCCGACGACGAAGACGATATGTTTTCGGGCGACAATCTGTTCTCGACGAGAACGCCCGACAATACAGCGCCTACGCGCCCGAGCGTACCGCGTACGCCCGAGCCGTCGCCTTTGAATACAGACAGGCGCGATACGCGCGACCTTCGCCGCGTAGAGCCTGCTCCCGCGCCCGCCGCCAAAGAAGAGGTCGAAGAGGAAAAGCCCAAACACGTTTGGAAAAAATACGTGCGCCCGACCCTCGACCTTTTGGACGACTATCCCGAAAACAACAATGTGAACACGGGAGAAATCGACGACAACAAGCGTACAATCGTCGAAACGCTTGAACGCTTTAAAATAACAAGCGAAGTCGCAAACGTCGTCATAGGACCCGCAATTACGCGTTACGACGTTATAATCGCCGACAAAACCAACATAAAGCGCGCGCTTAATTACCGCGACGCTTTGGCAATGTCGCTTTTAAAGGACAACGTAAACGTCTATTTGAATTATTCGAAAGGCGCGCTGTCTATCGAAGTTCCGAACAACAACCGCAGTATTGTGGGGCTTAAATCCATTCTTGCAAGTCCCAAATTTATAAACGCCAAGACAAACAGCCTGTCGTTTGCGCTCGGCAAAAACGTAGAGGGCGAAGTCGTTTGCCCCGATATAACAAAAATGCCGCACCTTTTGGTAGCGGGTACTACGGGCAGCGGTAAAAGTATATGCCTCAGCGCGCTTCTTATCAGTCTTTTGTATAAGTACGGTCCCGAGGAACTGCGCCTAATACTTGTGGACCCCAAACAGGTTGAATTTATTTCTTACGATAAACTGCCCCACCTTATGATAAACGAAATTCTGTACGACGTCGATAAAGCCATCAAAGCGTTGAATTGGGCTAATAAGGAAATGGAGCGCAGATACACGCTTTTCAAGGAAATGACCGAGCGCGGCGTGGCGACCAAAAATCTCGACGAATACAACGCGCATCTGCCAGACGGCGAAGAAAAGCTTCCAAAAATCGTCATCGTCCTCGACGAGTTCGGCGATTTGATGCTTCAAGCCAAAAAAGATATCGAAAGCAGAATTATAAAACTTGTGCAGAAGGCGCGCGCGTGCGGTATTCACCTTATTTTGGCAACCCAGCGCCCGTCGGTTGACTGCATTACGGGTCTTATCAAATCTAACCTGCCTACGCGTATAGGCTTCAAAGTCAACTCTTTCGACGATTCGCGTACCATTTTCGATATCGGCGGTGCGGAAAAATTGCTCGGCAAGGGCGATATGTATTTCCGTTCGGCAGACAATCCCGACCTTGCGAGAATACAGGGTTGCTTTATCGACACGCACGAAGTGCAGGCTGTCACCGACTTTATCAAAGCCAATAACGAAACTTACTTCGACCAAAGCGTTTCCGACTTCATAAACAAGGTCGAAGAAGAGCCTGCCGCAAATCCCGTCGGCGACGGCGGAGAGGGAAGCGAGGGCGGCGATATGAAGATAGACGAAACCTTTATAAAGGCGCTTAAATATTGCGTTACTTCAAATCAGGCGTCCGTTTCGATGATTCAGCGGCGTTTTCCCGTAGGTTACATAAAGGCTTGCAAAATTATCGACTGGATGGAAAATATGAATTACGTCACTCAGTCCGAGGGGTCCAAACCGAGAAAAGTCCTTATGTCCAAGGAAGAATTTATAAACACCTACGGTGACATTGATGATTGATTTCACCCGAAAAAAATTCGGGCTTATATCGCTCGGTTGCGATAAAAACAGGGTTGACTCGGAAAAACTGTTGTCAATAATTAAATCGGCGGGTTGTACTGTGACTTCGGATATAAACGAGGCGCAGGTTCTTGTAATCAACACCTGCGCGTTTTTGAACGAATCGCGAAAAGAGTCGATTGAAACCGCGTTGGAGTTTGCCGCATACAAAAGCAAAAACCTTGAAAAACTTGTGCTTTGCGGCTGTTTGCCGCAGAAGTTTATTGACGAAACTTTTTCCGCTCTTACTGAAGCCGACGTTTTTCTCGGCGTAAACGATTACGGGAATTTTTTCAACGCGTTGGAAAAATCGTACGGCGGCGAGCGGGTGAATTACGTAAACAGCGGCAACGGCGCTTGCGGCGCGTCGCGCGTTCTGACTACGCCCGAGCATTACGCCTACCTTAAAATTGCAGACGGTTGCGATAACAGGTGTACTTATTGTCTTATACCCAAAATCCGCGGCGCATACAAAAGCGCGCCTATGGACGAGCTGTTAACCGAAGCGGAGGAGCTGGGCGAAATTTCCGAACTCATTTTGGTTGCGCAGGACATAACGCGTTACGGCATTGATTTATACGG
Source organism: uncultured Clostridia bacterium (assembly GCA_947624005.1). Classification (GTDB taxonomy): domain Bacteria; phylum Bacillota; class Clostridia; order Christensenellales; family Borkfalkiaceae; genus Coproplasma. Next base: position 40,899 of record CANQHV010000007.1, on the reverse strand, counting down.
CGAAAAAAAATTACGGACTTTTTTGCAAAAGCTGACAGAACTTGTCAACATTAAAAGCGTAAGATTATTATACTGCTACCCCGATATGATTGACGACGGGCTTATCGAGGAAATACGCGACAATCCGAAAATTATAAAATACGTCGATATTCCTTTTCAGCACAGCGAAGACAGAATTTTAAAACTTATGAACAGAAATGGGTCGAGGGCGGAATATCTCGGTCTTGTGGAAAAACTCCGCAACGAAATACCGCAGATTGCCATACGTTCGACCTTTATATCGGGTTTTCCGGGCGAAACCGAGGAAGAAGCGGAGGGGCTGTGCGGCTTTTTAAAAGAGGCAAGGCTTAATAACTGCGGGTTTTTCGCGTATTCGCGCGAACCCGATACGCCCGCGTACAAGCTTAAAGGTCAATTGCCCTATTCCGAAAAGAAAAAGCGCGTCAGAAAACTTTATGCCGTTCAGCAAAGTATTTCCGCCGAGATTTTAAGCGGCTTTGTCGGCAAAAAATTGCGCGTTTTATGCGACGGAATAGATTACAATAAAAACTGTTTTATCGGGCGGGCGTATTTTTCCGCTCCCGATATCGACGGAAAGGTTTATTTCAACGCGCCGCACGCGATGCAAGGCGAATATTACGATGTTAAAATTCAGCACGCCGACTGTTACGATTTATTCGGAACTACGGAGGACTATGTGAAATGAGCGAAGAACAAAAACAAAACGAAGACATAAAAAATACCCGCGGTTATAAAATTGCCGCAGGTAAGGGCGTTATGAACCTTCCCAATAAGCTTACGATTTCGAGAATGGTTATGATACCCGTATTTATAGTTCTTTTTTGCGTGGACTTTACTTCACACTATTTTATCGCGCTTGCGGTGTTTGCAGTCGCAAGCCTTACCGACCTTTTCGACGGCAAAATAGCAAGAAAATACGGTCTTGTGACTAATTTAGGTAAATTTTTGGACCCGATTGCGGATAAGGTGCTTGTTTTGTCCGCGCTGTGTCTGCTGCTTGCCCGTCCCGAAATCTTTTACGGCTTTCAGGGCGATTGGGTGAATATCGTGGCGGGTTGCGGGGTGGCGGTAATCCTCGCCCGCGAAATAATCATAAGCGGTTTCAGAATGGTCGCCGCAAGCTCGGGGCTTGTTATAGCCGCAGACAAAATAGGCAAATACAAGACCTGTACGCAAGACGCGGCTGTAATAATTCTGATTTTTTACGCGGGGCTTGCCGAGCTTACCACGGGGCTTGCAACGAAGATTTTCTACTATGTCGGTTTGTCGTTTTTTGCGCTTGCGGTAATACTTACGATAATTTCGGGCGTCTATTACCTCGTAAAAAACAAAGAGGTTCTTAAAAAATAACTATGCCTAATTGCCTCGTTTCGATGAGAAACAAAAAAATCAATAACAGCGCGGAAGTGGGCGCGATTTTAGACGCTTTTTCCGCGGCGGGATTTCATTTCGATAAGGTCAGTCTTATCGCATACGATTCGTCCGACGAAATCGTAGCCGCGCTTACGGACGGAGCGGAGCGGTACGACAACCTGCTTATACACTGCCCCGCGGTTATGGACGGAACAATCCGAAGCTTTTTAGAAAATCTTACGGGTTGCGAATTTGACGAACGCGGCGTGCTTAAAGGTGATAAAGTTTACGTATATCTTTTGTTTTCGGACGGTGAAAATAAACTTCACTGTCCCGAAATAATAGATATCATGGACAGAAGATATAATCTTAAATTTGACTGCGCCTATGTCAAAACCGTCGGCGCAAGCTCGGAAGAGATTGCTTACGCGATAAACGCCGCCAGCGGACTTGCGGACGTAAATTTCGAAGTAAGCGAGCAGTACGGCGAATGTACAATCCGCATTATATATTCCGAACAAACCCCCAAAATGAGCGTTGACGCAGTTATAAGGTCTCTTTTGACCACGCTGAACGACTACGTTTACGCAATGGAGGATGTTACGCTTGCGCAAAGGCTTTTTCAGCTTTTAAAGTTAAGAAGAATGAGAATAAGCGTAGCCGAATCGTTTACGGGCGGCGGCGTTTGCAAAAAGCTTGTCGAAGTTCCCGGCGTCAGCGAAGTGTTTTACGAGGGGCTTAATACCTATTCGAACGACTCGAAACGCGAAAGACTGCACGTCAAAGAACTTACGCTTATACAAAACGGCGCGGTTTCGAAAGAAACGGCGTACCAGATGGCGGACGGGCTTTTACAGACGGGCAATTGCGACGTAAGTATAGCGACGACGGGTATTGCGGGTCCTAAATCGGACAATACCGCCAAACCCGTAGGGCTTATATATATTGCCGTCGGTACGGCGGAACAAATCTCCGTGTTCCAATACAATTTAAAGGGGAGCAGGGACGAAATAACAAATACGGCGATAAATCTTGCGCTGTTTTTGACTTACAAACAGTTAAAATAATTTAGGAGTAAGATATGAACGAAGAAAAACTCAAAGCGTTGAATTCTACCGTTGCAATGATTGAAAAGCAGTACGGCAAGGGCGCGATAATGAAGCTCGGAGATTACAACGTAAACACCGATATCGAAGTTATAACAACGGGCTGTCTTTCGCTTGACCTTGCTTTGGGCGTCGGCGGCGTGCCGCGCGGCAGGATTCTCGAAATTTTCGGACCCGAGTCTTCGGGTAAAACCACCGTTGCGTTGCATATAATTGCCGAAACGCAGAAAGCGGGAGGCGTGGCGGCTTTTATCGACGCGGAACACGCCCTCGACGCGCAGTATGCGGCTAAACTCGGCGTCAATATAAACGAATTGTACCTTTCGCAACCCGATACGGGCGAACAGGCCCTTGATATATGCGAATCGCTTGTGCGCTCGTCGGCGGTTGACGTTATAGTAGTTGACTCGGTTGCCGCGCTTACGCCCAAAGCCGAAATAGAGGGCGATATGGGCGATACGCATGTCGGACTTTTGGCAAGACTTATGTCGCAGGCGCTCAGAAAGCTTACCGCGATAACCAACCGCTCGAAAACCTGCGTTATATTCATTAACCAATTGCGCGAGAAAGTCGGAATAATGTTCGGCAACCCCGAAACGACCCCCGGCGGTAAAGCTCTTAAATATTTTGCTTCTGTCCGCCTCGATATAAGAAAGGCAGACGCGCTTAAAGACGAGGGCGAGATAATAGGCAATCGCGCCAAATGCAAGGTTGTAAAAAACAAGGTTGCGCCTCCTTTCAAAGTCGCCGAATTCGATATAATTTACGGCGAGGGTATTTCGCAGGAAGGTTGCCTTATAGACCTCGGTCTTGAATACGGCATTTTGACAAAAAGCGGCGCGTGGTTCAATTTCAAGGACGAAAAAGTCGCGCAAGGTCGCGAAAAAATGCGCGAATACTTAAAACAAAACGCCGAAGCGGCAAAAGAACTCGAAACGCTTATCAGAAAGGCTCATAAGGAACGTACTTCAAACTGATGCAATACGGTTTTATCAAAGTTTGCGCGGCAACTCCCGATATTAGGGTTGCCGACGTCGAATACAATTGTCGGAATATAATTTCCGATATAGAAAAATGTAATGCGGCGGGCGTGCAGCTTGCCGTATTTCCCGAACTCTGCGTGTGCGGTTATACCTGCGGCGATTTATTTAATCAAAGCGCGCTTTTAAACGCCGTCCAAGACGGGCTTTCCGAAATCGTAAAATCCACAAAGGGAGTAAATACTCTTGTTTTTGTCGGCGCGCCCGTAATTTACGGCGGCAAGTTGTTTAATTGCGCGGTGGCGGTTTTGGACGGAAATATTCTGGGGGTAGTTTCCAAAACTTTTCTGCCTAACTACGGAGAATTTTACGAGCGCAGACATTTTTCTCCCGCGCCAAAAGAGTGCGGCGAGGTTATTTTATGCGGCAAAAAAGCGCCTTTCGGCAGTAAACTTATTTTCAGAGCCGAAAATAACCCCGATTTCAGCGTGGCGTGCGAACTTTGCGAAGATTTATGGGCGCCCGATTCCCCGTCGGTATATCACGCCAAAGCGGGCGCGAATATTATAGTCAATCTTTCTTGCAGCGACGAAACGGTAGGCAAGGCGGATTACAGGCGCGACCTTATTAAAATGCAGTCGGCAAAGCTTGTTTCGGGCTACGTTTACAGCGACGCGGGCGACGGCGAAAGCACTACCGATATGGTCTTTTCGGGGCATAATCTTATCGCCGAAAACGGCAGAATTTTAAACGAGAGCAAACTTTTCGAAAATTGCCTTACAGTTTCGGAAATCGACGTAAAAATGCTGTCGGGCGAAAGAAGAAGAATTTCCACGGGCTTTTTTGCAGGCGACGATAATTCGGGTTACAGAGAAATATCTTTCAGAACGGACGACAAAGAGGGCGAAATTACCCGCCGTTTTCCTCGGCTTCCGTTTGTTCCCGACGATAACGGCGCGCTTGCGGAACGCACCGAACTTATACTTTCGATTCAGGCAAAGGGGCTTGAAAAAAGAATTAAACATACGCGGTCGAAGACTGCTGTCATAGGGATATCGGGCGGGCTTGATTCCGCGCTTGCTTTTTTGGTGACGGCGCGCGCTTTCAAAGCGTTAAAAAAAGATACAAAAGACATAATTTGCGTTTCGATGCCCGGTTTCGGCACGACGGGCAAGACGAAAAACAATTCGTCCGAGCTTATTTCCGCGCTCGGCGCGACGGCGAAGGTGATTCCCATAACCGACAGCGTATTGCGGCATTTTAAGGACATAGGTCACGATAAAGACGAACTTGACGTCACTTACGAAAACGCGCAGGCGCGCACGCGTACGCTGATTTTAATGGATTTGGCGAACAAAACGGGCGGCATGGTCATAGGTACGGGCGATTTAAGCGAACTTGCGCTCGGTTGGGCAACCTATAACGGCGACCATATGAGTATGTACGGTGTAAACTGCTCGGTTCCCAAAACACTTGTAAAACACCTTGTTAAATACGAGGCGGACAGGCTCGGCGGGCAAGCGAAAACCGTTTTATACGATATTCTGAACACCGAAATAAGCCCCGAACTGCTTCCGCCCGATAAAAGCGGAAAAATCTCGCAGAAAACCGAGGACCTTATCGGACCTTATATTCTGCACGACTTTTTCTTATATTACGCCGTCCGTTGGGGATTCGAACCCGAAAAGGTGCAGTTTATCGCAAACAAAACTTTTAAAGGCGAGTTTTCGGAAGAAGAAATTTCGAAGTGGCTTAAAAATTTCTACCGTCGCTTTTTTGCACAGCAATTCAAACGTTCGTGCATACCCGACGGCGTAAAAGTGGGGTCGGTAACGCTTTCGCCGCGCGGCGATTGGCGTATGCCGTCCGACGCGGTTGCCGCAGTCTGGCTTGAAAATATAAAATAAAGTTAGTCTGCCAATAAATTGACAACCGCGACAATATGTTGTAAAATAATAAACGGATATAAACTGCCGCGATTGAATTGCGGTATCGTATATATTTAATATCTTAATACAGGAGGCTTACATGAACACATCTCTGTTAAGCACCCTGTTTCTTGCAAACGGCGCACTTATAGGGGTGTCTGTCGGACTTTCCGTCGGCATTCTTATTGCGCTCGGTGTCGGTATATTCTGCGGTATTTTTTTCAGTAAAAAAAGCACGGAAAAAAGACTCGGTGAAGTAAGCGAACGCACAAGAAAGATGATTGAAGACGCATCTTTGGAATGTAAAGCACTTAAAAAAGAGGCATTATTAGAGGCAAAGGAACAGGAACTGCAACTCAGAAACGAATTCGAAAGGGAAACGCGCGAGAAAAAAGCGGAACTACAAAAGCAAGAGCAAAGGCTTTTGCAAAGAGAAGATAACCTCGACAAAAAAGAGGACGCCCTTACGAAGAAGAACGAAGCTTTGGATCAGCAGATTAAATCTCTGCAAAATAAAGAGCAGGACATAAAGCGCACACAGGAAAAAATCAATCATCAGCACGAATTGATGATAGAAGAACTCGAAAAAGTTGCGCAGTTGACCAAAGACGAAGCAAAAAAATTGCTTTCGGACGAAATTTTGGACGAAACCCGCCACGACGTCGCATTGCAGGTAAGGAATATCGAGCAAACGGCAAAAGAAGAGGCAACGGCGGAAGCAAAGAAAATCGTTTCGCTTGCAATACAGCGTTGCGCAAGCGAACACACATCGGAAATTACCGTTTCGGTCGTACCGTTGCCCAGCGACGATATGAAGGCGCGCTTAATAGGGCGCGAGGGCAGAAATATCCGCGCAATCGAAAATGCAACGGGTATAGAACTTATAATCGACGACACGCCCGAGGTTGTCATTCTTTCGGGATTTGACCCAATAAGGCGTGAAATTGCAAGACTTTCGCTTGAAAAACTTATTTCCGACGGCAGAATACACCCCGCAAGGATAGAAGAAACCGTCGAAAAAGTCAAAAAGGAAATGGACGCCGAAATCAAGGCGGCGGGCGAAAGCGCAATGTTCGAGGTAGGCATTTTCGGACTTCATCCCGAAATTATCAAGCTCCTCGGCAGACTTAAATACAGAACGAGCTACGGTCAGAACGTATACAGGCATTCTATCGAAGTAGCCCAACTTGCTGGGCTTATGGCGCAAGAACTCGGGCTTGACGTAAATCTCGCTAAGCGCGCGGGGCTTCTGCACGATATAGGTAAAGCGGTTGACCACGAGCAAGAGGGCACGCACATACAGCTCGGCGCGGATATCGCCAAGAAGTACAGAGAGAGCCAGAACGTTATAAACGCCATTGCCGCTCACCACGGCGATATCGAGCCTAAAACGGTCGAAGCCGTGCTTGTAGCCGCGGCTGACGCGATTTCTGGTTCAAGACCCGGCGCAAGGCGTGAAACGGGCACAAACTATGTAAAACGTCTTGAAAAGCTTGAATCGATTGCTTCTAACTTCAACGGCGTCGATAAATGCTATGCGATTCAGGCGGGAAGAGAGGTGCGCGTAATAGTCAAACCCGAAGTTGTAGACGATGCGCAAACAATGTTCCTTGCCAAAGATATCGCAAAGAAAATCGAGGCGGAACTCGAATATCCCGGTCAGATAAAAGTCAACGTTATACGGGAATTCAGAGCAAGCGAATACGCTAAATAAACAAATCAATATAAATTTAAGCCCCTTTGCTACGACGGCAAAGGGGCTTAAAACTGCCCGCGATTTACAATCGCGGGCAGTAGTTTATTAATCTGTTTTGTTTCCGATAATCAATCGGCTGTTTTCGCGTTTTCGGCTTTACGCATAACGTCTTCGATAAAGCTTTGAGCCGCCGAAAAATCTTCGATATCGGGCTTGCCTTTGGCTATGCCGCCGACAATGGCGAATATAAACCACTTACAAAAGCCTTTGCAACCGAAACTGCCCAAAACCTCGCAACCTTTATCGGTAAGCAATTTAATAAAGGCCGCGTTGTATTTTTCGTATTTTCCCGTGCCGCTTGTACTTATTACAAAGCACGGTTTTTTAACGTTAAAATCTTTTTCGGCATATTTTATAAGTTTTTTATCAAATTTGCCCGCATAAATACCGCTGCCGAACCCGATTATGTCATACTGTTCGGGATTATAACTTGCGATATCTTTAAGCTCGGCTATTGTCACGGGCGCTGCCTCTGCAATCGCTTCGGCGACCTTTAAGGTATTTTGACGGTGGTGGGATTCGACTATTAAAAGAATTTTCATATTATTTGCTTAAAAGATAGAATGTAACGCCGAAAACGGTTATATTCAAAGCTACAAACGAGGGAATTACAAGCTTTGCCATTACTTCGCCCGCGGAATTGAAATTAGTTATAAGCACCGAAACTATAACAATGACCAAAATCGCAACGGCGGTCACCACGATACAAGCCGCAAGATACGAGTTGTTTACGGGTCGTCTGTTGTTTTTTCCTATGTCGGTATAGCGCAGAACAAAGAAGATAAGGCATTGCGTTACCGCGATTGCCGCTATAACGACGGGGTAAGTCCAATTGACTTTAAGCTGCTTTGTAAACGCCGCGCTCATAATCGTAATAAACAGCATAACCGCGCCTACGATAAGAGAGCTTATAAACAACGCGTTACCGCGGTTGTAGCGGTTTCTGCGCGTTCCCGTAACGGCGTAATCGTTTGTATTGACCGAGAAACCGTCCGAGTTCGAGGCAACGCTTGCGCCGCTTACGCGCACCGTAGCGGTTTTGGGAGCTTCCGCCGAGGTAACGGGTTGCGTTTGTACGGCGGGATTCTGTTTGGGCGATGAGGGAACTCTGTCAACCGTCCTCACAAACAGATTATTGACAAGATTTCTGTAATCGCGCTCGGTTTCGGGTTTATTGTTGTATATTAAACGTTGAGTGTCGATTTCGTCTGCGGACGGCATAGACTCGGTTTCGCGGACGGGGGGAGGAACGGGTTCGGAAATAAGTTTAAGGTAATTTTCGTGTTGAATCCTTTTCTGTTCCTCGGTTGTATCGGAAAATTCAGCCGTTTCGGTCACAACCGCAGTTTCTTCGCTTACGGTTTGTTCGGAACTTAAGGTAGTAACCGAACTTTCGCCCTCGGTAGTATTTACGTCTTTTTCCTCCGTAGCTGTTTCGGAAACGACCGTTTCGGCGGCTTGCCCGTCGCGTTCCTCCGTCTTTTCTTCATCTTCCGATTTGATTACGGGCACCCGCGACGTCGTCTGTTTTAAAATATTGAAATCGACGGGAGTGGGGGCGGGGTTTGAAAAATCAAACGAACGGTCGGAAATAAGACTGTCTATAATCGTCCTCGAATATTCCCATTCGGCTTGATTTTTTTCGGTAATTTCCCTGCCGCTGTCGGTAAGGGTGTAATATTTTCTTCTGCCGCCCAAAGAAACTTCGTCGGTTTTCCAATAAGCGTTTATGTAACCTTGCGATTCAAGCCTTTTCAACGCGCTGTAAAGCGTAGGTTGTTTAAGCGTGTATTGACCGTGGCTGTTAGCTTCGATTTCCTCTATAATTTCGTAGCCGTATTTGTCGCGGTCGTACAAAGTACGCAAAATTATCGTGTTTATATGACCGCGAATAAGGTCCGAACTTATAGTAGAGCCTTTTTCCTCTTTTTCTTCGTCCATTTTACGTTTTTCCTCCGTAAGTTGTATTCAGTATACCATAATATACAATATATGTCAACGTTTTGAGCAAATAAAAAGTACTATGTCACACATAATCGCCCCAATTTACTCAAAATAATAGACAATTTCGCGCCATAGTGATAAAATATTGTCAAGTGCGGAGGTGAACATGTATCAGCATATAAAAACGTATGAATTGAAATATACCGACGTAGACGTTTTCGATAACCTGAAACTTTCGTCGTTGCTCGGTTTTTTGCAGGAATCTGCATGTCTTTCCGCCGACGAATTGGGTTTCGGTTACGACGCTTTGACGCCCAAACATATCGGCTTTATAATTGTAAATTGGTATATAGAAACAAAACGCAACATAAAGCTCGGCGAAACGCTCGAAGTCCGTACGTGGCCCTTGCCGCCCAAACGTCTTACGTTCTTCCGTGATTTCGAACTTTACTGCAACGGCGAAAAGGTGGGAGTTGTAACAACCCGTTGGTGTATGATAAGCACGGAAAATTTTTCGATGCTGCCCACGACGGCGTTTTTCGGCGACAACGCTTTCGACGATTACAATACAAACCGTGCGGTTGAATTTGTCGGCTGGAAAATTCCGCGCGTCAGCGACGGCGAAAATATTTATTCCCGCCGCGTTTCGTATTCCGATTACGACCATTACAACCATCTGAACAACACTAAATACGCCGATTTCCTTATGGACGTTTTCTCGGTTGACGAACTCAAAGGCAAATATATCAAAAACGTGCAGATAACCTATGTCAAACAGTGTAAATACGGCGAAAATTTGCAGTTTGTTCGGAAATTCTGCGACGGGGTTTGGCTTGTCGAAGGGCTTGTCGGCGACGAACTGCGAGTGCAGATGAGGCTTTATCTCGATGAAGTATAAATATGTAATAATCCGCAGTGCGAGAAAGTCGGTTGCAATAAGCATTTCCGTCGATAATCAGATTACCGTGCGCGCGCCATGGTCTATGCATACCGAACAGATTGCCGAATTTGTTGACAGCAAAGAGCGGTGGATAGAAAAAGTCGTCCGCGGCAACTCGCTTAAATTCAGCCGCAACGGCGATATAATCGACTATAAAAGCATACTTGTGGACGGCAAACCCTTGCCGCTTTTTATAGGCGATAAAAACGGCATTTTTTCCGACTGCGTTCATTTGAAATCATTGCGCGACGTCGAAAAAACTTACGAGGCGCATTTTTACGGCAGGCTGTCGGACGAAGTAAAAACGCTCGCCGAAAAGACAAAAACAACTCCCGCAAGCGTTTCGGTAAAAAGTTATAAAGGCAGGTGGGGCTGCTGCGACGCGAAAAATAACCTTATTTTCAATTTTTTATTGTTTATGCTGCCACGCGAATTGCAGACTTACGTCATTGTACACGAGCTGTGTCACACAATCTGCCATAATCATTCGCACGCATTCTGGAAACTTGTCGGCGAATGTTTGCCCGACTATAAAGCCTTGCGCGACAGAATGAGTTTGTATGATTTTCTTACCACGCTGTACTGATTTGGTTTATGCATTATTCGGTTGCATTTTTGTATAATTATGCATAATGAATACATTTATACAATTTTATGCAAAAAATTGTTTAATTTGAAGTTAAATTGCGGCGTAATTTGCTTGACTTGATATTATATATTATTGTATAATTTTTCAGGTCGGGCGGAAAACGTCCGAAAATACCTTAACGAGAAGGATATAAACTTTGGAAAAGAAAATCAAAAAAGTAGTCCTTGCCTATTCGGGCGGACTTGACACATCGATTATCATACCTTGGCTTAAAGAAAACTACGATAACTGCGAAGTTATCGCTGTTTCGGGCGATGTCGGTCAGACGACGGAGCTTGACGGGCTTGAAGAAAAGGCGATTAAGACGGGGGCGTCGAAGCTTTACGTTCTCGACCTTAAAAAAGAATTTATCGAAGATTATATTTACCCCACGATGAAAGCGGGCGCGGTTTACGAGAACAAGTATCTTCTCGGCACTTCTTTCGCGCGCCCCATAATCGCGAAAAGAATAGTCGAAATCGCCAAAAAGGAGGGCGCGGACGCGATTTGCCACGGTTGCACGGGCAAAGGTAACGACCAGGTCCGTTTCGAACTTACAATCAAGGCGTTTGCTCCCGAAATGCAGATTATCGCCCCTTGGCGTATCTGGAAAATAAAGAGCCGCGACGAAGAGATTGACTATGCCGAAGCGCATAACATTCCCCTTAAAATAAACAGGGAAACCAACTATTCCAAAGACAAGAACCTTTGGCACCTGTCGCACGAAGGGCTTGACCTCGAAAATCCCGCCAACGAACCCGACTACGATAAAATCTGCGAGCTTGGCGTGTCGCCGTGGAAAGCTCCCGATAAGGCAACTTACATTACAATCAGCTTTGAAAAGGGAATCCCGACGGCTATCGACGGCAAAAAGATGGATAGCGTTTCGCTTATCGGCAAACTCAACGAAGTCGGCGGCGCAAACGGCGTAGGTCTTGTTGACCTCGTTGAAAACAGACTTGTCGGAATGAAGTCGAGGGGCGTATACGAAACGCCCGGCGGTACGATTTTGTATGCCGCGCACGAACTTCTCGAATCGATTTGCCTCGATAAGGCTACTCAACATTATAAACAGCTTATCGCCGTAAAGTACGGAGAAATGGTTTACGACGGACAGTGGTTTACGCCTCTTCGCGAAGCTTTGGACGCGTTTGTGAATAAAACGCAGGAAACCGTGACGGGCGACGTAAAACTTAAAATTTACAAGGGTAACGTAATTAATGCCGGTATCACGTCGCCGTATTCGCTGTACAGCGAAGATATCGCGACGTTCGGCGAGGACGATTGCTATAATCAGATGGATTCGCAGGGCTTTATAAATCTTTTCGGACTTCCCATCAAGGTTAAGGCTCTTCTCGACAGCAAAAAATTAAAATAATGTACAACGTTTTTATAGACGGGAAAGAGGGTACGACGGGTTTACAGATTTACGAACGGCTTGAAAAGCGCGGCGACGTAAATATCATAACCCTTCCCGAAGAACAGCGAAAAATTCCCGAATTCAGAAAAAAATGCCTGAATTCTGCCGATATTTGCTTTTTGTGTCTTCCCGACGCCGCCGCAAAAGAGGCTGTTTCGCTTATAGATAATCCCGACGTGCGCGTAATAGACGCTTCGACGGCTCACAGAACAGACCACGATTGGGTATACGGGCTTCCCGAACTTTCACGGGAAAGGAGAGAACGCATATCAAAGGCGAAGCGGGTGGCTAACCCCGGGTGCTATGCGACGGGTTTTATATCGCTTGTCGCTCCGCTTGTCAAAGGCGGTATAGCTGCGCCTGACTATCCGTTTGCGGCGCACGGCGTTTCTGGGTATTCGGGCGCAGGCAAAAAGACCATTGCGGTCTATGAAAATACCGAACGGGATAAGGCGTTGGATTCGCCGAGGCAGTATGCCGTAACTCTTTCGCATAAGCATTTGCCCGAAATGGTAAAGGAATGCGGGCTTTCCGTAAAGCCCTTGTTCATTCCCGAAATTTGCGATTTCTATTGCGGAATGTGCGTTACCGTACCCGTTTACAGGAAGCTTTTGGCTAAAAAATACGACGTAAAATCGATAAGAGAGTATTTTGCAGAGTACTATGCGTCGCAGAATTTTATAAAAGTGGCTTCCGAAGACGATACTCCCGCATTTATACCCGCCAACGAACTTGCGGGAACCAACTATCTGAAAATTTACGTCAGCGGAAACGACGAGCAGATTTTTATGGCAAGCGTTTTGGACAACCTCGGAAAGGGGGCTTCGGGCGCGGCTGTTCAGAATATGAACATAATGCTCGGTCTGGACGAAACTTATTCGCTGATTTAGGAAGAAATGAGTATAATTGAAATTTCGGGCGGCGTTTGCGCACCCAAAGGTTTCAAAGCCGCGGGGATTCACTGCGGTTTGAGAAAAAACAGAACAAAAAAAGACCTTGCGCTTATTGTCAGCGAAGTCAAAGCTTCGGCTGCGGGCGTTTATACAAGCAACCTTGTAAAGGGCGCGCCCGTTGTGGTTACCAAACGCAACCTCGAAAACGGCGTGGCGCAGGCTATAATTTGCAACAGCGGCAATGCCAATACCTGCAATTCCAACGGTATCGAGCTTGCCGAGGGTATGTGTGCGCTTGTCGAAAGGGTAAGCGGCATTAAAGCCGAGGACGTAATTGTCGCTTCCACGGGCGTTATCGGTATGAAAATGACCCTCGACCCGATGGAACAGGGCATAGACGGACTTTACGCCGCGCTCGGCAATAACTCCGAGGACGCGAACGAGGCTATAATGACAACCGATACGGTTAAAAAGTCGGTTGCGGTCGAGTTTGATTTGAACGGCGTGAAGTGCAGAATAGGCGGCATAGCGAAGGGCGTCGGTATGGTTTGTCCGAATATGGCGACAAATCTGATATTTTTTACAAGCGACGTGGCGATAAGCCCCGAAATGCTTCGCGCGGCTCTTTCCGCCGATGTTAAATCGTCGTTCAATATGGTAAGCGTGGACGGCGACCAATCGACGAACGATACTTGCTGTATTATGGCAAACGGGCTTGCTGGGAATGAAAAAATAACAAAGGACGGCAAAGATTTCAAGGCTTTCTGCCGTGCGCTCCGTCATTGCTCCGTCAAACTTTCGAAAATGATTGCAAAAGACGGCGAGGGTGCGACAAAGCTTATTGAATGTAACGTTCGCGGCGCAAAAACCGTTAAAATGGCTAAAACCGTCGCAAAAACGGTAATAAAATCCTCGCTTGTAAAGGCGGCGATGTTCGGCGCCGACGCCAATTGGGGCAGGGTGCTGTGCGCAATAGGTTATTCGGGCGAAAAAATCAATCCCTTATCTATTGACGTCGAGTTCGCCTCGAAAGTCGGCAAACTTCTTGTCTGCCGCGACGGTTACGGCGTGGATTTCGACGAAGATTTTGCAAAAAAGCTTTTATCGGAAGACGAAATCAAAATTAATATCGACTTAAAACTCGGCGCGTGCAAAGCGGCGGCGTGGGGTTGCGATTTGACTTACGACTACGTAAAAATCAACGGAGATTACAGAACTTAAATGGATCAGATAGAACAAGCCGAATTTTTAATAGAGGCAATACCTTATATTAAAAAATATTTCAATAAAATACTTGTCGTAAAATACGGCGGGAACGCTATGATAGACGAAAAATTGAAATCGTCCGTAATGCGCGATCTCGTCGCGCTCCGTTTGCTCGGAATCAAAGTCGTGCTTGTTCACGGCGGCGGTCCCGAGATTTCCGACACGCTTAAAAAGATGGGCAAAGAGTCGAAATTCGTCAACGGTTTAAGATATACCGACGAAGAAACGGCGGAAATAGTAAGAATGGTGCTTGCGGGTAAAGTAAACAAATCGCTTGTTGACCTTCTTGAAAGAAACGAGGGAAAAGCAATCGGTATCTGCGGACAGGACGGGCATTTTCTTCAATGCGAAAAGCAGGACGAAGCCCTCGGCTTTGTGGGAAAAGTCACCCGTATCGACCCGCAGATAATTATCGATTTACTCGATAAGGGCTATATCCCCGTCATTTCCACGGTCGGTTGCGACGACGACGGAAATATTTATAACGTTAATGCGGACACTGCGGCGGCGGCAATCGCAGGTGCGCTTGACGCAGAGGGTCTTATACTTATGACCGATATAAAAGGTCTTATGGAGAACAAGGACGACCCCGACAGTCTTATCAAAAAGGTATACGTTTCCGATATACCTGCGCTTATAAAACAGGGAATTATTTCAGGCGGTATGATTCCGAAAATAGAATGTTGCAAAGAAGCAATACGTCGCGGCGTGAAAAAAGTGTTTATCACGGACGGCAGGGTTTCCCATTCCATTTTAGTTGAAATATTATCCGACGAGGGCAGCGGAACGATGTTCCTTTGATTGACTGATTAATTTTTTAATCAGTCTTTCTTTTAGTAAAGAGGTGCTTTAATGGGCAAAATTGATATATTTACAGACGATAAATTGTACGTTGCAAATACTTACGCGCGTTTCAACGTCGCGATAACCGACGGAAACGGTTGCACGCTTATAGGTTCGGACGGCAAAAAGTATCTGGACTTTGCCACGGGCATAGGCGTAAACGCTTTCGGAATAAACGACGAAGAGTGGAAAGACGCGGTTGTGGAACAAATCAACCGTATTCAGCACGTTTGCAACCTTTATTATGCCGAACCGCAGGTAAAACTTGCAAAACTACTGTGCGAGCGCACGGGCGCGAAAAAGGTTTTCTTTTCGAACAGCGGAGCCGAAGCCAACGAATGCGCTATAAAGACCGCGCGCAAGTATTCTTACGACAAATACGGCGAGGGAAGATACGAAATAATCACGTTGAAAGAATCCTTCCACGGCAGAACCATTGCGACTCTTTCAGCGACGGGGCAAGACGCTTTCCATACAAAGTTTGCGCCTTTTGTGGACGGCTTTAAATACGCCGAGCCGACTATGGACGGCATATTAAAGTGTTATACCGATAAAACCTGCGCCGTTATGGTTGAAACAATTCAGGGCGAAAGCGGAGTGAATGTTCTCGACGGAGATTTTCTGAAAAATCTTGAAAAATTCTGTAAAGAACGCGATATTCTTTTGATTATAGACGAAGTGCAGACGGGCAACGGCAGAACGGGGTATCTGTATTCTTATATGGCTTACGGTCTTGAACCCGATATCGTTACGACGGCGAAAGCGCTCGGCGGCGGGCTTCCGATTGGCGCGTGTATGATGTTCGGTAAAACCGAATATACGCTTTCGGCGGGCGACCACGGTTCGACTTTCGGCGGCAACCCCGTGGCTTGCGCGGGAGCTTACAGTATAATAAACCGTATAGACGACGCGCTTTTGCTTGAAGTGCAGGGGAAAGGCGCATACCTTACCGAAAATATCAAACGTATCAAAAACGTTACGGAAGTTACGGGTAAGGGGCTTATGATAGGTATAGGCACGACCAAACCTGCGCGCGAGATTGCGCAGAAATGCCTCGACAGAGGACTTATAGTTCTGACGGCGCATAAAAGGGTAAGGCTTTTGCCGCCGTTGATTATAACCAAACCCGAAATGGACGAGGCTTTGAAAATTTTGAATGAGGTGATTTCTGAATGAAACATTTATTAAAACTTTCGGATTTGTCGCGCGAGGATATTCTTTCGATTTTAAACCTTGCGGACCAACTTAAATTCGAACGCAACAACGGTATTATAAAGAAGTATCTTGAAGGGAAAAAGTTGGGAATGATTTTCCAGAAAGCGTCAACGCGCACGCGCGTTTCTTTCGAGGCGGGCATTTTCGAACTCGGCGGATACGGTCTTTTCCTTTCGAGCAACGATTTGCAGATAGGCAGAGGCGAGCCCGTTCAGGATACCGCCCGCGTGCTTTCGCGCTATCTCGACGGTATAATGATACGTACTTTTGCCCAAAAAGAAGTAGAAGACCTTGCAAAATACGGCTCTATCCCCGTAATCAACGGTCTTACCGACTATGCGCACCCTTGTCAGGTACTTGCCGACCTTATGACAATCCGCGAATACAAGGGCAGTTTCAAGGGGCTTAAAATGGCGTTTATCGGCGACGGCAACAATATGGCAAACAGCCTTGCGGTCGGCGCAATCAAACTTGAAATGTCTTACACAATCGCCTGCCCGAAAGGTTACGAACCCGACAAGGGAATTTCGGAATGGGCGGCGGCGAACGGCGATTTCAAAATAACCGAAAGTGTCGAAGAGGCGCTTGAAGGCGCGGACGTAATCTATACCGACGTCTGGGCTTCGATGGGTATGGAGAAAGAAAAGAACGAACGCGAGCACGCGTTTGTCGGTTATCAGGTAAACGAAAAGAACATAAAAGCGGCAAAAGACGACGTTATGGTTATGCACTGTCTGCCCGCGCACCGCGGAGAAGAGATAACTGAGGGAGTTTTCGAAGCGCACGCGAAAGAAATTTTCGACGAGGCGGAAAACAGACTTCACGCGCAAAAGGCCGTAATGGTTAAACTTTTAAAATAATTTCGAGGATTGATACTTACTATGAAAAACGGCAGAGCTTATTTAACACTGCAAAACGGAAAGCAATTCGTCGGAAAGCGTTTCGGCGCGGACGGTGAAATCGTCGGCGAGCTTGTTTTTACCACGGGTATGACGGGCTATATCGAAACGTTGACCGACCCGAGCTATTATGGACAGATAGTTACGCAGACTTTCCCGCTTATAGGCAATTACGGCATGATTTCTCCCGATCAGGAGAGTAAAAAGCCGTGGGTTTCCGCCTATATCGTCAGGGAAAAGTGCGACGAGCCGTCAAATTTCAGATGCGAAAAAACGCTTGAAAAATATCTCGAAGAAAAAGGGATAATAGGCTTATACGGCATAGATACTCGCGAACTTACCAAAATCGTGCGCGAAACGGGCGTTATGAACGCCGCTATAACCTCGAAACCGCTTGAAAATTTCGACGAGATTAAAAAATACCGTATTGTAAACGCAGTAAACAGCGTTACTTGCACGGAAGTCGAGTACAGCGGCGACCCCAACGGTTTAAGGGTAGCGGTGTGGGATTTCGGCGCGAAAGACAATATTTCGCGCGAGCTTGTAAAACGCGGTTGCTACTGTATGCGCGTGCCGTCCTTTTATACGGCAGAGCAGATTCTTGCGTTGAATCCCCAAGGACTGATGCTTACAAACGGTCCCGGTGACCCTGCCGAAAACGTGGGAATTATCGAAAATATCAAAAAACTTGCGGGCAAGCTTCCGATTTTCGGAATATGCCTCGGACATCAGCTGTTTGCGCTCGCTATGGGCGGTAAGACAAAGAAAATGAAATACGGACACCGCGGCGCAAATCAGCCCGTTAAAAATCTCGATACGGGCAGGGTGTATATATCGAGCCAGAACCACGGCTATGAAGTAATATCGTCGAGCCTTGAAGGAGTGGGCAAATTAAGTTATATCAACGCGAACGACAACACCTGCGAGGGGTTCGAATATCCCGAATTGAACGCTTACACCGTGCAGTTCCACCCCGAAGCGTGCGGCGGACCGCAGGACGCGTCCTTCCTTTTCGACAAATTCATTAAAAACATAAAGGAGGGGAAGTACAATGCCTAAAAGAGAAGATATTAAAAAGGTTTTGGTTATAGGTTCCGGTCCGATAGTTATAGGTCAGGCGGCGGAATTCGATTATGCCGGCGCGCAAGCGTGCCGCGTTCTTAAAGACGCGGGCGTAAACGTCGTACTTTGCAACTCCAATCCCGCAACGATTATGACGGACAGCGCGCTTGCGGACGAAATCTATCTCGAACCGCTTACCGTTGACACCATAAAAAGAATAATAATCAAGGAAAAGCCCGACAGCGTGCTTGCTTCGCTCGGCGGTCAGACGGGTCTGACGCTCGGCTGTCAGCTTGCGAAATCGGGCTTTTTGGCGGAACACGGCGTAAAACTTATCGGCGTAAATCTCGATTCAATCGACCGAGCCGAGGACAGAGAGCTGTTTAAAGAAACGATGCAGAAAATCCATCAGCCCGTTGTTCCGTCCGACATTGCGTATACCGTAGACGAATGCGTTGAAATCGCAAAGAAGATAGGGTACCCTGTAATAGTCCGCCCCGCGTATACTTTGGGCGGCGCGGGCGGCGGCGTTGCGAAAACCGAGGAAGAATTGCGGCTTATAGCGCATAACGGTTTGATTTTATCGCCCATTACGCAGGTTCTGATAGAAAAATATATCGGCGGTTGGAAAGAAATCGAGTTCGAGGTTCTCCGCGACGGCGCGGGCAACGTTCTGACCGTCTGCTCGATGGAGAATTTCGACCCAGTCGGCGTACATACGGGCGATTCGATAGTTATCGCGCCCGCCGTAACGCTTTCGGACAAGGAATATCAGATGCTGCGCACCGCGTCGCTCGATATAATAACCGAACTCGGAATAGAGGGCGGATGCAACTGTCAGTTCGCGCTTAACCCCGATTCGTTCGAATATTCCGTAATCGAAGTCAATCCGCGCGTATCGCGTTCGTCCGCGCTCGCTTCAAAGGCTACGGGCTACCCGATAGCAAAGGTAGCGACCAAAATCGCGCTCGGCTATACTCTCGACGAAATCAAAAACGACGTCACGGGCAAAACTTACGCCTGCTTCGAGCCTACGCTCGACTATGTCGTCGTAAAGCTTCCCAAATGGCCTTTCGATAAATTCCTTTACGCAAAACGCGACCTCGGCACGAGAATGAAAGCGACGGGCGAGGTTATGGCGATAGGCACAAGCTTCGAAATGGCAATAATGAAAGCTGTCCGCGGGGCGGAAATTTCAATCGCTACGTTAAATATGCCTAAAATCGCCGAATTTTCCGACGACGAAATCCGCGAAAAACTGTACGAAGTTACGGACGAACGGCTTTTTGTGGTCTTTCAGGCGTTAAAGCGCGGAATAACCGTAGACGAAATTTATAAAATAACCAAAATCGATGAATGGTTCTTAAATAAACTTCTCAATCTTGTCAATTACGAAAAAGAAATCGCGGGCAAAGCGATTTCGCGTGAGGAGTACGTCCGCGGCAAAAAACTCGGCTACCCCGATAAAGAACTTGCGAAAATTTCGGGTAACAAGTTGCCCGCAAAACGTTCCGCCGTATTTAAAATGGTCGATACCTGCGGCGCGGAATTTTCGGCTCAAACGCCTTATTTCTACTCGACTTACGACGAAAAAGAACACGACGAAGCAAAGCCTTTTGTTCAACGCAGTACAAAGCGCAGAATTATAGTTATCGGTTCGGGACCCATAAGAATAGGACAGGGTATCGAATTCGATTATTCGTCCGTTCACTGCGTTTGGGCGCTTAAACGTCTTGGTTACGAGGTTATAATAATAAACAACAACCCCGAAACCGTTTCAACCGACTTCGACACGGCGGACAGGCTGTATTTCGAAGCGCTTACGCCCGAGGACGTTCAAAACGTAATAGATATCGAAAAACCTTACGGCGTAGTCATAACTTTCGGCGGTCAGACGGCAATAAAACTGTGTTCTTATCTCGATAAAAAAGGTATAAGAATACTCGGCACTCCCGCCGACAGCGTCGACCTTGCGGAGGACAGAGAAAGGTTTGACGAACTTTTGGAACAGTTCGCTATCGCGCGCCCGAAAGGACTTACTGTAATGACCAAGGAAGAGGCGGTTAAAGCCGCGGAAACGCTTGGCTATCCCGTGCTTTTGCGCCCGTCGTATGTTATCGGCGGTCAGAATATGACGATTGCCTTTACTCAGAACGATATCGAAAGATATATGGACGTAATTCTTTCGCAGAAGATTGAAAACCCCGTTCTGTGCGACAAGTACCTTATGGGCACCGAGCTTGAAGTTGACGCCATTTCCGACGGCGTAGACGTGCTGATACCCGGAATTATGCAGCATATCGAGCGCGCGGGCGTACACAGCGGCGACTCGATTGCGGTTTACCCGCCCTATAATTTAAGCGACGCTATGCTTAAAAAAGTTGTCGATATTTCGATTAAGCTTGCAATTTCGCTTAAAACAAAGGGACTTATAAACATTCAATACCTTATTTACCATAACGAACTTTACGTTATCGAAGTAAACCCGAGGGCTTCGCGCACCATACCTTATATTTCAAAAGTTACGGGCGTGCCGATGGTTGACCTTGCAACCAAAATTCTTATGGGCGCAAAACTCAAAAGGCTCGGTTACGGTACGGGGCTTTACCCCAACTCGCCGTATGTAGCCGTAAAAGTGCCCGTTTTCTCGTTTGAAAAGTTAAATAATGTAAACTCGCAACTCGGTCCCGAAATGAAGTCCACGGGCGAAGTTCTGGGAATAGGCAAGACAATAGAAGAGGCGTTGTTCAAAGGGCTTGTTTCGGCGGGATTCAATATGAAGCACCCGACAAAACAGCACCCGTCGGGCATCTACTTTACGATAAACGATCAGGATAAATTCGAAATCGTAAATATCGTCAAAAAGTTTGCGGACCTCGGTCTTACACTGTACGCTACAAAGGGTACGGCAAACGTTATACGAAGCCTCGGCTTGCAGTGTACGGACGTTGCAAGGCTTTCCACAAACGACGAAATTTTCAAACTTATGGACGAGGGCAAGATAGACTACATAGTTTATACGGGCAAAACCGATATCGAGTCCATAACCAACTATATGAGTTTGCACCATCACGCGATTTTGCTCGGCATAACCGTTTTGACTTCGCTTGATACGACAAACGCGCTTGCCGACGTAATTGCGGGCAGATACAACCAATTCAATACCGAACTTGTCGATATAAACCATTTAAGAAAGGAAAAGTTGAAGTTAAGATTCAGCAAAATGCAGTCGGGCGGCAACGATTACATATTCTTCAACAATATGGACAATCAGATAACCTGTCCCGAATCGCTTGCGATAAACTTTTCAGACAGACATTTCGGTATCGGCGGCGACGGAATAGTAATGATTGAAAAATCCGATATCGCCGACGCGGGAATGAGGGTGTTTAACCGCGACGGAAGCGACGGCGGCTTTGCGGCAAACCCCGTAAGGTGCGTTGCAAAATACCTTTACGACAACAGGTTGACGCAAGGCGATACTCTGACAATCGAAACGTGCAGCGGCGTTAAAACTTTAAGCGTAAGCTCGTTTAACGGCAAAGCAAGCTCCGTTTCGGTAAATTTGGGTAAGCCTAAATTCGACGGGAAAGAAATTCCCGCGCTTTTCGACGGCGAAGTAATCTCAGAAACCGTTAAATTCGGCGAAACCGAGCAGGAAATTACGCTTGTAAACGTAGGCAACCCGCATTGCGTGATTTTCTGCGACAAGGTTGACGATATAGATATCGAGGCGATAGGGCAGGCAATTACCGACAGCGGCAAGTTCCCGCACGGAGTGTTTGTCGAGTTTGCGAGAATCGTAAACGATTTGACGTTGAAAATGCGCGTATGGGAGAAAGGCAACGGCGAAACTCTTTCCTGCGGCACGGCTGCGGCGGCGGTTGCGGTTGCCGCAATAAAGAACGGGCGTTGCAGAAAAGGCGAAATTATAACCGTCAAATTAAAGGGAGGCGACTTGTTTGTAAAACTTAACGGGCAGGGCGAAGTCGAACTTGACGGCACGGTTAAACTTTCATACGAGGGTTCTATAGAAATCTGATGATATATTTGGATAATGCGGCGACAACCAAACCCGACGAGGAATGTTTGAAAAAGGCCGAAAAATATCTGTATACCGATTATTATAATCCTTCCGCCGTGTACGCGGGAGGTTATAATTTACACAAGGAGCTTGCTTCGGCAAAAGAAAATATAATCTCTACAATAGCCGACAGCGAAAATTTCGGACTGATTTTTACTTCTTGTGGCACCGAAGCGGATAATCAAGCGTTGTTTTGCGGCGGGAAACGCGGGAACGTCGTTACGACGCTCGGCGAACATTCGGCGATTTTTGCCGCCGCGAACGAGCTTAAACAGCGCGGTTTGGACGTACGGTTTGCACCGCTCAATCGGGATGGTTCGGTCAATTCGGACGAACTTGTAAAGCTTATCGACGAAAAAACTTCGTTGGTGTCGGTAATTCACGCAAGCAACGAAACGGGCGCAATTAACGATATCAACAAAATAGCCGCCGCGGTCAAAGCAAAGAATAAGTATACTCTGTTTCATTCCGACGGCGTGCAGGCATTCGGAAAATTCGCGTTTACTCTTTCGAGGAATATCGACCTGTATTCAGTCAGCGCGCATAAAATCGGCGGAATAAAAGGTTGCGGCGCGCTGTTCAAGCGTAAAAATTTGGTTTTGAAGCCGTTTATTTTCGGCGGCGGGCAAGAAAGCGGTTTACGTAGCGGCACCGAAAATGTTTTTGCGATAAAAGATTTCGAATTTGCGGCGCTTAAACGTTACGCAATACTCGATAAAGCTTTCGCGTATGTTTCCGAGTTGAAAAAACGTCTTTCGGACAGTCTTGATAAAAACGTTTTCAGAATAATTTCCCCCGCAAACGGCTCGCCGTATATTCTGACCGTTTCCGCAGTCGGCTTGCGCGGCGAAACGCTTGTGCACGAGTGCGACGACAAGGGGTTGGTAATAGGTAACGGGGCGGCGTGTTCGTCAAACGATAAAAAACGTTATTCGCGCGTAATTCTCGCTTGCGGACAGCCCGAAAGTGTTGCCGACGGCGTATTGAGAATAAGCTTTTCGCCCGAAAACAGCCTTGAAGAAGTTCAAAAAGCCGCCGAAATACTCAATTTTACAGCAAAAAACAGAAAATCTATTATGGAATAATATGGAAAAAGTAATCATAATCAGATATGCCGAAATACATTTAAAGGGAAATAACCGCGGATTTTTCGAACGCGCATTCTGTATTAATATCGAAAAATCATTGCGCGGAATCAAACACGAAATTAGGCGGCAAAGCGGAAGATATCTTATAGAAAATTTCGACGAGGACGACGAAGATGCAATAGTTTCGCGGCTTCTGAAAGTGTTCGGCATACATTCTTTAAGCGTAGGTCTTAAAACGGCTTGCGACACAGATAAAATTTTTGCCGCGGTATGTAAGGTAAGCGAAAGCGAGGGAACATTTAAAATCGAAACTCACCGCGCGGACAAAACTTTTCCCTTAAATTCAATGCAAATAAGCGCGGAAATAGGCGGCAGACTTCTTGATTACAATCACAACCTTAAAGTTGACGTCCATAATCCGCAATTTACGATAAATATAGATTTGCGCGAAAACGGAACCGCGTTCGTGTTCGGTAAATTCATAAAAGGCGCGGGCGGTATGCCTGTCGGAACTGCGGGCAAAGGGCTTTTATTGATTTCGGGCGGTATCGACAGCCCCGTGGCTGGACATATGATAGCGCGCCGAGGTATGGAGGTGGACTGCATACATTTTCACAGCTACCCGTATACCAATTTACAGGCGCGGGATAAGGTTATAGAACTTACAAAGCTTTTGTCGAAATTCACGGGCAGTACAAAACTTTACATTGTGTCCGTAACTCATATACAGGAAGAAATTCATAAAAATTGCAATCCCGAGTATATGGTCACTCTTTTAAGGCGTTTTATGATGAGGATTGCGCAAAAGATTGCAATTCGCAACGGTTTACAGTGTCTGATAACGGGCGAAAGCCTCGGGCAGGTCGCAAGCCAGACGATAGAGGGTATGACCTCGTCGAACAGCGTTGTAACGTTACCCGTTTTAAGACCTTTATGCGGTTTCGATAAAGACGAAATTATCGAAAGGTCGCGCAAGATAGGAACGTACGAAACTTCAATACAACCTTTCGAAGACTGTTGCACGGTATTTCTTCCCAAACACCCTGCAATCAGACCGCAACGTAAAGACATCGAGGAAGAAGAAAGCAAGCTCGACGCAGATTATCTTGTGGACGAGGCGTTAAAGACTTCCGAAATATTGAGTATATAAAAAGGCGCGCGTATTCTTCGCGCGCCTTTAAAGTTACAGGTCGAACCAATCTTTTTCTATTATATCGGGAATTTTTACTTGAGGGGAGGAACCCGAAGCGTTTACCGTTACGTCGGGCAAAACCACTTCGTTGCCGAAAAAGGTTTTATCGCCCGATTTGAAGTAGGGAGTAACGGTGTAAGTGTATCTTCCGCCGCTCGGCGTATCGGAAATGCTTTCTTTCCATTTTCCGTCGTAAATCTGCTCAAATTGCCCGTTTAACCCCCTTTTTATCAAATATGAATAGTACATCGCCTGACATAATTGTATCGTAACGGTATTATCTTTGACCGATATCGAAGGCGATTTTATTTGGGGCTTTGAAAACTTGTTTGATTTTTCGACAGGCTCGTTGCCCTTTAAAACCTTTACCGATAAAATGTTATAAAGCGGTGAGTTATCGTCAGCCAAAATAACCCGATTATTGTCCGCGTATTCTCCCGCGTCAATTTTTACAGTTGCCGTTCCGCTTTCGGTATCGAGAGGGGCGGGTATTTTTTCCGCATACAGTTTTTCAAGCGTTTTTAAAAGTTTGTCGCACGCTTCCCCGCCGCCCGTAACGTCAGTTCGGGCGTTGTCTTTGTCGCCGAGCCATACTCCGACCGTATTTTCCGACGTGTAGCCGACGGCATAGGCGTCGGTGTTGCCTTCCGAGTTTCCGCAAGTTCCCGTTTTTGCCGCTACGTCGAAATTAAGGGAGTTAAGCGCTTTTGCCGTGCCTGTTTTTGCCGTTTCTTCAAGCATTCCGTTCATAAGCGAGGCGGTGCCGTCTGAAAATACGCGGGTTTTTTGCGCTTCGGACTTGTAAATTGTTTTACCGCCGTCGGAAACTATTTCTTTTACGAACCTCGACGGTCTGTATATGCCGCCGTCGGCAAAAACGGTATATTTATCCGTAAGTTCTTTAAGGCTTAAACCGTATTTCATACCGCCGAGCGCGAGAGAAAGGTTTTTTTCGTCGTTTTCAAGCGAAATTCCCATAAGATTCAGGTATTTTTCGGCTTTTGCAATCGTTAAGGCATTTAAAGTTTTTACGGCGGGAATATTGTAACTTTTTTTAAGACTCTCGGTCACGGTGACCATACCGTGATATTTTTTATCGAAATTTTCGGGTGAATAGCCGTTGTAGTCGATTTTTTCGTCGGGAATTTTAGTAAAAGGCGAAATCTGTTTTTCTTCTATTGCGGGAGCGTAGCAGACGAGGGGTTTTATAGTTGAACCCGGTTGCCTTTTTGCGCCTCCGATTGTCGATTTGTATGCGATAACGCCGCCCGAGCGGTTATCAGTGACAACAACCGAATTATCGCACCCGTAATCAAGGCTTTCGATAAATTCCTGCATATCCGAGTTAAGGTAGGTTACGATTTTATCGCCGTTACCGAGGCTGTAAAAATTGAGGTCGATATTGTCAATTTCGTCGAAAACGGCGTCGAGATAATCACCGTAATACTGCCCCGACCCGCCTTTTACAGCGTTCAAAGGGCTTTTTTTTGCGCTTTCGAACTCATTTTCGCTTATATAACCGCATTCGCGCATAGCTTTAAGAACGATATTTCTGCGGGTCAGGCACTTTTCGGGATTTTTAAATGGAGAGTAGTTGTTCGGCGACGCCAAAAGCCCGACGATTGTCGCGCTGTCGGTAAGCGTTAGTTCTTCTGCGGGCTTATCGAAGTAAAAATGCGCCGCGCTTTGCAAACCGTAGCAGTTGTGCCCGAAATAAATGGTATTAAGATACATTTCGAGGATTTCGTCTTTGGAATATCTGCTTTCAAGCTGTTTAGTAAGTTTTATTTCTTTCAGTTTGCGTTTAATCGTCTTGTCGCCCGTAAGATGCGTATTTTTTATCAACTGCTGACTTATGGTGGAAGCGCCCTCTTTAAACGACCCCGACTTTATATTTTTGAACAGCGCTTTAACCATTCGCTTATAGTTCAGTCCGCCGTGCTTATAAAACGTTCTGTCTTCCGAAGCGATAAAGGCGTTTACGGTATTTTTGTCAAGGTCCGCCAATTTTACGCTTTCTTTGCCGCCCAAAGAAACGGAGGTAATCTGATTTCCGTCTTCGTCGCAGATAACAAGCGTTTGCGACGGTTTTATAAGTTTGTTTTCGTCAAGTTTTGCTCCGCCCGTAATAATCGCGAACGTCAATAAAAGGCACAAAAAAAGTATTATTAATGTAAGCGCAACGATTGCAAGGACTTTCAACGTCTTTTTCATCTTAAATTTAGTATTTATAAAATTAAATATTTGTTGCAAACAAGTTGAAAAAAATTCGTAAAAACTGTATAATCTTCTATGAGAAGATTAATATGTCGAAATTTTACCATATAACAACTTACGGCTGTCAGATGAACGTCCACGAATCGGAAAAAATCGCGGGCATTCTTTCCGACCTCGGTTACGAAAGTTGCGACGATATCGAACAAGCGGACGTGGCGGTTTTCAATACTTGTTGTATACGCGAAAACGCCGAAAATCACGCTTTCGGGAATATCGGTATGCTTAAAAAGCTGAAAGCACGCAAAAAAGATATGATTATCGCCGTGGGCGGCTGTCTTCCCCAACAGATAGGCAAAGCCGAAATTCTGCACAGAAAATTTCCGTTTGTCGATATAATTTTCGGTACGCACAATCTGAATAGGCTTCGCGATATGCTTTTTGCCAAACAGCATTCGAAAAAGCCCGTAATTGAAATCGACGAAAGTGAGGGTCCGATTTGCGAAGAAGATAAAATTCTGCGTACAAGCTACCCGAACGCTTGGATAAATATTACATACGGCTGTAACAATTTCTGCACTTACTGCATTGTGCCGTACGTCCGCGGGCGCGAACGCAGCAGAAAAGCCGACGATATTTTACAAGAGGCGGAGGAACTTGTCCGCGCGGGGTATAAAGAAATAACGCTTTTGGGGCAGAATGTAAACTCTTACCGCGACCCCGAAACGGGTATGCCCTTTTACGGACTTTTGGAAAAAGTCGCAAATATCGGGGGCAAATTCAGATTGAGGTTTATGACCAGCCACCCCAAAGACTTTTCGGAAGAGCTTGCAAAAGTAATCGCGCGCAACGGTAAAATATGCAACCTTGTGCATTTGCCCGTGCAAAGCGGCGACGACGATATTTTAAAAGCAATGAACCGCAAATACACGCGTTCCGACTATCTCGAAAAGCTTGCGGTTCTGAAAAAATACGTTCCCGACTGCGCGGTAACAACCGATATAATTGTCGGTTTCCCGGGCGAAACGGAAGAACAATTTCTGAATACGTTAAGCCTTGTCAAAGAAGCGGGATTTTCGTCTGCGTTTACTTTCGTATATTCCCCGCGCGAGGGGACGGTTGCCGCAAGAATGAAAAATCAGGTTTCGGACGAGGTTTCGAAAGACAGAATTATGCGCCTTGTCGAACTTGTAAACGCGCAGACTCGCGAGATTTCTAAAACATATATCGGAAAGACAGTCGAAATATTGTGCGAGGGATACGATGAAAAGAAAAAATGTTATCTCGGTCGCGACGAGTACGGAAGAATGGGCTATTTCAAAAGCGATAAAAATCTTATAGGCGAATTTGTCGATATAAAAATTTTCGATGCAAACGGAGTTTCGCTGATGGGGGAGTTAATGCACTGAAATGGGTTTGACGCCAATGATGCAACACTATATCGGTGTTAAAGAAAAGTACAAAGACTGCATAGTTTTTTACCGCCTCGGCGACTTTTACGAAATGTTTTTCGACGACGCGGTAGATGCTTCGAAACTGCTCGATTTGACCTTGACGGGCAAAGATTGCGGGCTGACGGAGCGCGCGCCCATGTGCGGCATACCTTATCACGCGGCGGAAACGTACATAGCCAAACTTGTTTCTCTCGGCAAAAAGGTTGCGATATGCGAACAGATGGAAGACCCCGCGACGGCAAAAGGAATGGTTATGCGTGAAGTCGTAAGGGTCGTTTCCGCGGGTACGGTTATTGCGGACGAATCGCTCGATTCGCGCGAAAACAACTATATTTGTTGCGTATACAAAGAGGGCGACTGCGTTGCGGTAGTTTGGGCGGACATTACGACGGGTCAGTTGACGGCGACGGAATTTTACGGCGAAAACTGCGTTGCGAAAGCTATTGAAAAAATGGCGAATCTTCAAGTAAGGGAAATTATCGCAAACGACGAAATGATATTTGCCTCGAAAGACGAGCGGGAAGTAAAAAAGCAGATTTTGCCGCACTTTTCAAGCTATCCCGCGACCGCGTTCAATTACGCCGCCGCGGAAAGAAGAACGCTTGAACAGTTCAATGCAAAAACGCTTTCCGCATACCCGATTTCTGAAAAACGCGCGGCAATCTGCGCGACGGGCGCGCTTTTGGACTATCTTAAAGAAACGCAAAAGCACGCTCTTAAAAATATCGACAACGTGCAGTATTCGGTCAACGAAAAGTACCTGCAACTAGACCCGACGGCGATAAAAAATCTCGAAATACTTCAATCTATCGGCGGCGGGAAAAAGTACGGTTCGCTTTTGTGGTTGCTTGACAAGACAAGCACGTCTATGGGCGCGAGATTATTGAAAAATTCGGTAATTTCGCCTTTCGGACGGGCGGACGACATAAATTATCGCCTTGACGGGGTGGAAGAGCTGTTCAACGCGACGGTTGTCCGTCTTGCCGTTATCGACGTACTTAAAGACATAAGCGACATTGAAAGGATATCGGGCAGAATAAGCAACGGCAACGTCACTCCGCGCGACTGTATTTCGCTTGCGCGCTCGCTTTCGCACTTGCCCGATTTAAGATTCAAACTTTCGGGCTTTAACTCGAAAATTTTAAGCGACGTCGCGGCGGGACTTTTCGACCTTTCCGACGTCGCCAAGCTTATTTTCAGCGCGATTTCCGAGGACGCGCCCCCTACGCTTAAAGAGGGGTTGGTAATAAAAGACGGGTATAACGCGCGACTTGACGAACTGCGTAAAATCAAAAAAAGCGGAACAAGCCTTATTACCGAAATGGAGGCAAGGGAGCGCGACGTAACAAACATACGCACGCTCAAAATAAAATACAATCGCGTTTTCGGTTACTATATCGAGGTTTCGAAGTCGTTTAAAGACAAAGTACCGACCCATTATCAACGCCGCCAAACGCTTTCGAACGCCGAAAGATATTCTACCGAAGAACTCAAAGAGCTCGAAAGCAAAATACTTTCAAGCGAAGAATTGTCGGTAAAACTCGAAACGGAGCTTTACGAAAGTATAAAATCGGTGCTTTCCGACAATATTGCAAAGTTGAAGAAGATTTCCGAGGCAATCGCCGCGCTCGACTTGTTATGCTGTTTTGCCGAGATTGCCAAATCGAACCGCTATGTCCGCCCCACGATTGTCGCAAGCGGCGAACCGCTTAAAATAAGCGAGGGCAGGCACCCCGTAATCGAACAGATTTCGTCCGAAAGATTTATCGCCAACGATACGCTTTTAGACGAAGGCGAAAATCGGACAATGATAATCACGGGACCCAATATGGCGGGCAAAAGTACATATATGCGCCAGACCGCGCTTATCTGTATAATGGCGCATCTCGGGTCTTTTGTGCCCGCAAAAGCGGCGCAAATACCCGTTTTGGACAGAATTTTTACCCGCGTAGGCGCAAGCGACAACCTTATTTCCGACCAAAGCACTTTTATGGTTGAAATGATAGAGGTGGCTTCGATTTTAAGAAACGCCACAAAAAACAGCTTTCTTATTTTGGACGAAGTTGGGCGCGGCACGAGTACTTACGACGGTTTAAGCATCGCGTGGGCGGTTATCGAGGACATTACAAACAGAATAGGCGCGAAAACAATGTTTGCTACGCACTATCACGAGCTAACCGAACTCGAAAACAAACTTCAAGGCGTAAAAAACTATAAAATCGCCGTAAAAGAGATAAACGGCGGGGTGGTTTTCCTCCGAAAAATAATGCGCGGCGGCGCAAACAGAAGTTTCGGTATCGAAGTCGCTTCGCTTGCGGGCGTACCAGCGACCGTAACCGACAGGGCAAAGGAAATTCTTAAACTTGTAGAAAACGGCGGCGTTCCCAAGCCCGCCGAGGAAGTCGTGGAAGAACAGCCTACCGAAGTTGAAAAAATACTTTCGGAAGTTGACTTGAACAATCTGTCGCCTATGCAGGCGTTTCTGCTTGTCGGCGATTTGGTCGAAAAGGTGAAAAAGTGGGAAAGATAAACGTACTTTCGCGCGAAGTCTACAACCGTATTGCGGCGGGCGAGGTTATCGACAGACCCTATTCCGCGGTAAAAGAACTTGTCGAAAACAGTCTTGACGCGGGCGCGACCGAAATCAAAATTTACATAGAAAAAGGCGGGAAGCAGTTAATAAAAGTCGTCGATAACGGTTCGGGAATTGAAAAAAGCGACTTAAAAACCGCCTTTTTGCCGCACGCGACAAGTAAAATTTCGTCGGCAGACGACCTTGAAAAGGTAAAAACTCTCGGTTTCAGAGGCGAAGCGCTTGCGAGCATTTCGGTAATCGCGCGCGTCGAACTTGTTTCGGTGACCGCGGGCAATCAGGCTTGCAAAGTTACCGTCGAGGACGACAAGGTGGGCGAAATTCAGCCTGCCGCGCTCGAACGCGGCACCGTAATAACCGTGCGCGACCTTTTTTACAATACGCCCGTCCGCGCAAAATTTTTAAAGCCCGACAAAAAAGAAGAAAGCGACATTACAAACTTTGTAACTCGCTTTATTTTGGGAAATCCCACGGTTTCGTTCAGATATTTTATCGACGGCAAGCTCGCTTTGCAATCGTACGGCGGTGGGCTTGACGAGGCTTTGGCGCAGGTTTACGGCGCGAAAACGCTTGCGGAATGTTATAAAATAAGCGCGGAAAGGCACGGAATAAAAGTCGAGGGCTTTATAGGCAATCAGAATTTTTTCAAGCCGAATAAAACCTATCAATCGGTATTTTTAAACGGGCGTTACATAATAAACAACGCCATTGCGACCGCGCTTTCGAATGCGTACGCAAGTTACGCAATGAAAAGGCAATATCCTTTTTACGTTTTAAACGTTACGGTGCCCGAAGATATGGTTGACGTCAACGTTCACCCGAACAAGTCCGACGTGCGCTTTACCGACGGTAACGCCGTTTTCGGCGCCGTTTATAAAATTGTGTCAAGCGTGCTCGACGGCACGTCGAAAGCCGCGGATTTCGTTGTCGACAGTACAAGAATACCCGAAATGCGTTCGACTTTGCGCGAAAGCGATACCGCGCCGCGGCTTTATGCGGCTGAAAACGCCGTCGCCAAGCCGCCCGAACCTGAACCCGAAAAAAAGGAAGAGCAGTGGTATTATAATCCCGTTGCCGAGGACAATTTGTCGTCGTTTCTGCCCGCGCAGGAAATTCAGTCGCTTGTTCTCGGCGAAAGTCCGCACGCTCCCGACCGCTTTGACCGCGCGCGCCGCGAATACGACGAAAGTTTACAGCGCGCGGATTACGAAAGTCGGCTTATAGAATTTGAAAAATGCAAGTATAAAGGCAGTATTTTCAATACGTATCTTATATTCGAAATGGGCGACGACGTATATTTAATCGACCAGCACGCCGCGCACGAAAGACTTTTATACGACAACCTGCGCGCAAACCTTAAAAAGCGCAAGATAATGCAGCAGGGCTTGATTGTGCCGTATATTTTGGACGTCAACACGCAGGAAAAGCTGTTTTTAAGCGAAAACTTACAGATTTTCGAAAAAATCGGCTTTACGGTAAGCGAATTCGGTCCGTCGTCGTTCAGAATCGACGCCGTGCCCGTGGACCTTGCCGATATGAACGTAAAAGAATTTTTCGACGAGGTGCTTAAAAACGTCGATTCGTTTAAGTCAATCAAGCTTGAAGACGTTTTAAAAGACAAACTCGCAATGACGGCTTGCAAGCACGCCGTGAAGGGCGGGCAAGAGCTAACCGAACTCGAAGTAGACGTGCTGTTCAGAATGCTTAAAGGCGACGTGGGGCTTAAATGTCCGCACGGCAGACCGATTTGCGTTAAACTTTCGAAAACACAGATAGAAAAAATGTTCAAAAGGATTGTCAATTGAAAGAGCTGTTGATAATTTGCGGCGCAACCGCGTCGGGCAAGACGGCGCTTTCGGTTGATTGTGCCGAAAGACTGAATTCCGAGGTGATTTCAGCCGATTCGCAACTTGTTTACAGAAATTTGAATATCGGCACGGCAAAGCCGACAAAGGACGAAATGCGCGGCGTTCCGCATAACCTTATAGATATATTGAACCCGAGCGAAAATTTCAGCGTTTCTGACTACGAACAGCTTGCCGAGCGCGAAATTAAACGCATAAAGGGCGAGGGAAAAATTCCCGTCGTTTGCGGCGGCACGGGCTTTTATATCAACTCGATACTTTTCGATATGGGCTACGGGCATACGCGCGCCGACGAAAATATAAGAAAATACTACGAAAAATTGCTTGAAGAGCAGGGGAAAGAACGGCTTTTTGAAATTTTAAGGCAAAAGGACGAAAAAACCGCCGAAAAACTGCATATGAACGATACAAAGCGCATAATACGCGCGCTTGAAATATTCGACGCAACGGGAAAGAAAAAATCGGAACAGAACGATAAATTAGTGCCTAAATACAACTATCTTGCCGTCGCCTGCGATTTTCCGCGCGAAGAATTATACGCGCGAATAGATAAGCGGGTAGACAAAATGTTTGCAGAGGGGCTTGTGGAAGAGGTAAAAAACCTTATTTTTCAAGGTTTTGAAAATTGCCAATGTATGCAAGCCATAGGCTATAAAGAAGTGGTCGAATGTTTGAAAAACGGCGATAACGAGAGTACTATGCGTGACATAATCAAGCAAAATACGCGCAGATACGCAAAAAGGCAGATTACGTTTTTTAAAAAATTGCCCGACTTGGTTTGGCTTAAACCCGAAT
The DNA here is from genome assembly GCA_947624005.1 of uncultured Clostridia bacterium. Taxonomy (GTDB): domain Bacteria; phylum Bacillota; class Clostridia; order Christensenellales; family Borkfalkiaceae; genus Coproplasma. Next base: position 7,360 of record CANQHV010000007.1, on the reverse strand, counting down.
CTTTTTCCGCAGACAAAGTTTTGGAGTTGTTAAATGACTGATAACGAAAAATTTATCGAAGAGTGCGAAAGTAAGCTTTCGGAAAAATTCAAAGAAATAGAAAATATCGCGCATTTCAATCAGAAAAAGGTTTTAAACGCCTTTTCCGAGCACCGAGTAGCCGCGCGGCACTTTAACGGCACCACGGGTTACGGTTACGGCGACGAGGGCAGGGATACGCTTGGCAAATTGTACGCAAGCGCGTTCGGCGCGGAAAGCGGAATAGTTTCGCCGCACCTGCTTTCGGGCACGCACTCGCTTACGGTGGCGCTTTTCGGCATTTTGCGCCCGAACGATATTGTTTTATGCGTAACGGGTCAGCCTTACGATACTTTGCGCGGCGTAATAAGCGGAAAAGGCGACGGCACGCTTGAAGATTTCGGCATTACGTTCAGATACTGCGACCTTATAGACGGCGATTTCGACTTTGAAGCGATAAAAGAACGGCTTGCCGAAAAGCCCAAAACGGTTTACGTGCAACGGTCGAGGGGGTACGAACTCCGCGACGCGCTTTCGTGCGAACAAATAGGCGTTTTGTGCGACTTTTTGCGCAAAAACGGCTTTAAAGGCTGTATTTTTGTGGACAATTGCTACGGCGAATTTGTCGAAACGCGCGAACCGACCGAGGTCGGCGCAGACGTTATCGTCGGCTCGCTCATAAAAAACGCGGGCGGCGGGCTTGCGCCCACGGGCGGTTATATCTGCGGGAAAGAGAAGTATATAAATCTTATCGGCAAACGTCTGACGGCTCCGTCGATAGGTCTTGAAGTTGGTTCTTACGCGTACGGATACCAATATTATTATCAAGGTCTGTTTATGGCGCCGCACACCGTGGCGCAGGCGCTTAAAAGCAGTCTGCTTATAGGTATGGCTATGGGCGAACTCGGTTACGAAAATTATCCGTCGCTTGATAAAACGCCGCACGACATAACGCGCGCGATAAAATTCGACAGCGCGGAAAAAATGATAAATTTTATACGCGAAGTACAGCACGCTTCGCCCGTAGACGGCTTTGTCGATTGCGAGGCGTGGGATATGCCGGGGTATGACGACAAAATAATAATGGCGGCGGGCACGTTTGTCGGCGGTTCGTCAATCGAACTTTCGGCGGACGGACCCGTCAAACCGCCGTACATTGCGTATTTTCAGGGCGGGCTTACCTATGAACACGGCAAATACGCATTAACCCGCATACTAAACAAACTTTTAAAATAATTTTTCGCGCAGGCCTATATAAAGCCTGCGCATTTTAAATATCGGCGCGCGTTAATATGCCGCGGGGCGACTTCCGCCCCGCGGCTGTTTGCTTGCCGCGAATAATTCCGTCAGCCGCTTGACAAAATTACCCCCGAAGTGATATATTTTTATTACCACATTTTCAATACAAATCGCAAGGCATTTTGCTCTGTGCATACCCGTTGGTCGAAATACACAATCTGGCATTGTGTATCTCTTTTGATATTAAAAATTTCGGCTAACGAAAATTGTATTGAAGGTGTGGTAACCGTAAGAGATACCGTGCGGTGTGCTCTTTCGGGAGCACACCTTATTTTTTTACGCCGCACAAAGGAGATAGTATGAAATTCAGATTTTTAAGCGTTATTTTAACTTTGATTGCGGCTTTTTGTATGCTATTTTCGCTTGCGGCTTGCGGCGAAAATACGCCCGACCCGTCAAAAACTACGCCCCAAACTCCGACCACCGAAGAAAATAATTCTCCATCAGACAGCAAAGACGACAATCAAGACGAACAGCCTGACGTGGAGGATAAAGACGACAATAAAGATTCGGGCGAAGATAATAAGGGTGACAACGGTAACGGCGGTAATACCGACGACAAACAGCAAGGCGAACAGAGCGGGCAAGATTCCGACGGGGATACCGACGGCGATAATGAACTTATAAACGCCTATCAGGATATTGTTGACGCGCTTAAAACACGACTTGCAGAAATTAACAAAACTGACCGCGATTTAATTGAGATAATTTCGATATATATTGACAACGGTCGATTTGCTTGTGTTGCAAAGAACAATAATGAAAATGGTGCTACTTATGCTTATAGATTTTCAACAATACATGCTGATAATATAGATGAAATAACTTCGGAAGAAATATTAGAAGCAAATAAGTCACTTTTTAAAATTGTTGGACGTAATTACAATAAAGGTGTGGAAACTTATGAAACTAATCCCGAATTGCTGGAAGCAATGACTAAAAAATTGGTCGGCGAAGATTATGAAATAATAGTCGCGGGATTGACAGAACCTAATAATTGGCAAAATCTAGAGTATTATATATTTGACTTTTATGCATTACTTAAAAATAAACATACTAAACAAATATTTACATTTGAAACAGATGTTGATGTTGCCGTTACTGATGTTATAACCTATCAAGCGAATGTACCTGGTGGGAATGTATATGATATTGTCGTAAATACCGATAAATATGAAAAAGGTAAAGAGGTTCCCGTTGTGCTCAACGGCTCGGAAGTTTATGAGATTGAATGTGAAAGAGTGGAAGAGGCAAAAAAGGCGGCTGAAAATAAGTAAAATCAATATAAAAGCGTGCGCATAGCTTTAAAATTGCGCGCAAACACAACGCCCCGCGGCAGATTGCCGCGGGGCGTTATTACAAATTTTTATTCCTTATTAATACATTCCGCCCATGTCGGGTCCGCCTGCCATAGGATTGCCTTGCGCGGGAGGAGTGGGAATGTCGGTTACGATGCTTTCGGTGGTAAGCAAGGTTGCCGCAACCGAAGCGGCGTTCTGCAATACCGAACGCGCAACCTTTGTCGGGTCGATTATACCGCTTTTTACCATATCGGTGTACTCGTTTTTAAGCGCGTCGAAACCGTAATTCGCTTTATTAGAATTTACGATATTGTTTACCACAACCGAGCCGTCGAAACCTGCGTTTTTCGCAATCTGGCGAACGGGTTCTTCGATAGCCTTTAAAACAATCTGCGCGCCCGTCTTTTCGTCGCCGTCAAGCTTTGCTATAAGTTTGGTAAGTTCGGGAATGGTAGAAAGGAGTGCAACGCCGCCGCCGGGGACGATTCCCTCTTCGACTGCGGCTCTGGTTGCCGCAAGCGCGTCTTCGATGCGGAGCTTTTTTTCTTTCATTTCGACTTCGGTCGCCGCGCCGACGTTTATAACCGCAACGCCGCCCGCAAGTTTTGCAAGGCGTTCCTGCAACTTTTCTTTGTCGTAGTCGGAAGTCGTTTCGGCGATTTGCGCCTTTATGGACTGAACGCGCGCTTTTATGGCGTCGGAAGAACCGCTGCCGTTTATAATGGTGGTGTTGTCTTTGTCAACCTTGACCTGCGCCGCTCTGCCGAGCATATCGGTCGTCACGTCCTTGAACTCCATACCGAGGTCGCTCGAAACAACGGTGCCGCCCGTAAGAATCGCAATGTCTTCAAGCATAGCCTTCCGTCTGTCGCCGAACCCGGGAGCCTTGACTGCAACGCAGTTCAAAACGCCCTTTAATTTGTTGACAATAAGCGCCGCGAGCGCGTCGCCCTCGACGTCCTCGGCGATTATAAGAAGTCTTGCGCCCTGTTGAGCGATAGGCTCGATTACGGGCAAAATTTCTTGCAAAGCCGAAATCTTTTTATCGGTTATAAGGATATAGGGGGAGTCGAGTACGGCTTCCATTTTTTCGGTGTTGGTTACCATATAGGCGGAAGCGTAACCTCTGTCGAACTGCATACCCTCGACGGTGGTGAGTTCGGTGGTCATCGATTTGCCCTCTTCAACGGTTATAACGCCGTCTTTGCCGACGATTTCCATTGCGTTGGCGATAAGTTCGCCTATCTTTTCGTCGCCCGCCGAGATTGACGCAACCTGCGAAATGGCAAGTTTGTTTTCAACGGGCTTTGAAATAGCCTGAATTTTCGCAACCGAAGTATCTACTGCCGAAGCGATGCCTTTTTTAAGAATTATGGGGTTTGCGCCTGCGGCAAGGTTTTTCAGACCCTCGCGTATAATCGCCTGCGCCAAAACCATAGCGGTGGTGGTGCCGTCGCCCGCAACGTCGTTCGTTTTGGTGGAAACTTCTTTGACGAGCTGTGCGCCCATATTTTCGAACGGGTCTTCGAGTTCGATTTCTTTTGCGATTGTCACGCCGTCGTTAGTGATAAGGGGAGCACCGAACTTTTTGTCAAGAACTACGTTTCTGCCCTTGGGTCCCAAAGTGATTTTAACCGTATCCGCGATAACGTTTACGCCCGTTTCGAGGGCTTTTCTCGCTTCGTCGCCGTATTTAATCTGTTTAGCCATTTTTTATAACCTCGCTGAAAATTATTCGACAATCGCCAAAATGTCGCTTTGGCTGATTATCGTATATTCTTTATCGTCGAACTTAACGTCGGTTCCGCTGTACTTCGAAAGCAGAACCTTGTCGCCGACTTTAACCTGCATTTTGACTTCTTTGCCGTTGACTACGCCGCCGGGACCTACTGCGATTACCACGCAGGTCGCGGGTTTTTCCTGCGCTGCCGCGGTAAGATAAAGCCCGCTTTTTGTTTTTTCCTCGGCTTTAAGCCCTTCTACGACAACTTTATCGAATAAAGGTTTGATTGTCATTTTTAAGTTTCCTCCGGAAAATTCTTTTTTGTCACAAATATTTTATAAACTTCGTTAAATAAAGTCAAACACAAGAATTTAAAAAATTGCTTTTTTATTTAAAATATGGTATAATGCTTCAAGGTTAAGGGTTTGACTATGGATAAGTGGGATAAAAGATTTATGGAGATGACCGAGCAGATTGGCGGCTGGTCGAGCTGTTATCAGGAAAACAGACACGTCGGCGCGGTTATCGTCAAGAACAAAAGAATTATAGCTACGGGCTATAACGGCGCCCCTCAGGGCATTAAAAGTTGTGTGGACAAAAAAGAATGTCTGCGAAAAAAGCTTAATATCGCAAGCGGCACGATGCAGGAAGTCTGTTATGCCGTGCACGCCGAGCAAAATGCGATAATTCAGGCGGCAAGGGTAGGTTGCAGCGTAGAGGGATGCACGCTTTACTGTACCCACCAACCTTGCGTAATCTGCGCGAAAATAATCATAAACTCGGGAATTACTAGGGTTGTATATAAAGAAGGCTATCCCGACAGTTTCTCTTTGCAGCTTTTCGAAGAAGCGGGAGTTAAACTCGACAAATACGAAGATTTATAAGGAGCTGAAATGAAAAATCCTATTGTTACGATTGAAATGGAAAACGGCAAAAAAATGGATGTCGAACTTTATCCCGACAAAGCGCCCAATACCGTAAATAATTTTATAAGTCTTGTCAAAAGCGGATTTTACGACGGACTCGGATTTCACCGCATTATCGAAGGGTTTATGATTCAGGGCGGCGACCCCAAAGGCGACGGCACGGGCGGTCCCGGGTATACCATAATCGGAGAGTTCAAGCTTAACGGTTACAGCCGCAACGACATAAAGCACGAACGCGGGGTGATTTCGATGGCGCGCACGCCCGACCCCAACAGCGCGGGTTCGCAATTTTTCATTATGCACCACAACGCGGCGCACCTCGACGGACAGTACGCGGCGTTCGGAAAAGTAATCAACGGATTAGAGGTAATCGACGAAATAGCGGCAACGCGCGTAGATTGGCACGATAAACCCGTAAATAAACAGATTATCAAAAAAATGACGGTGGAAACTTTCGGAGAGGAATTCCCCGAACCCGAAAAACGTTGACGGAGAAACTATGGACAATTCGGTTTACAACAACCCTCTTATAACAAGGTACGCAAGCGCCGAAATGGCGAGCAATTTTTCAGACGAAAAGCGTTTCAGACTTTGGAGAAAGCTTTGGATTGCGCTTGCCGAGTCGGAAATGGAGTTGGGGCTTAACATAACTCAATCCCAGATTGACGAAATGAAGAAATACGCCGACGACATAAACTTCGAACTCGCCGAAAAATACGAGCGGGAAGTACGGCACGACGTTATGGCGCACGTCAAAGCTTTCGGCGCGCAAGCCAAAAGCGCGATGCCTATAATTCATTTGGGCGCGACAAGCTGTTTCGTCGATTGCAATTCCGAACTTATAATAATGCGCGACGCGATTAGCATAATAAAGCAGAAGCTTGTAAACGTAATGGATAAGCTTAAAAGTTTTGCGCTGAAATACAAAAGTCTGCCGACTTTGGGCTTCACGCACCTTCAACCCGCCCAACTTACGACTGTGGGCAAGAGGGCGACGCTTTGGCTTCAAGACCTTACGATGGACTACAACAACCTTGTAAACCTCGAAAATTCGTTCAAATTGCGCGGAGTAAAGGGCACAACGGGCACGCAGGCAAGCTTTATGGAGCTGTTTTCGGGCGACGAGGACAAGGTTAAGGAACTCGAAAAGCGCGTTGTCGGTAAACTCGGTTACGATAAAGTTTACGGCGTGACGGGTCAGACCTACCCGAGGAAATTCGATTACAACACTTTGTGCGTGCTGTCGCAGATTGCGCAGAGCGCGTACAAATTTTCAAACGATATAAGAATTTTGCAGAATATGAAAGAGATAGAAGAGCCGTTCGAAAAGTCGCAGATAGGTTCTTCGGCAATGGCGTATAAGCGCAATCCGATGCGTAGCGAAAGAATAGGCTCGCTTGCGCGCTTCGTGATTTCTCTTCCCGTAAACTGCGCGGTAACCGCAAGCACCCAATGGTTCGAAAGAACGCTTGACGATTCTGCAAACAGAAGAATAGTGATTGCGCAGGCGTTCCTCGCGCTGGACGGTATTCTAAATATTTATATGAACGTTTCGGAAAACCTCGTCGTTTACGACAAAGTCATAGCGAAACATATCGCCGCGGAACTGCCCTTTATGGCAACCGAAAATATAATGATGGAGTGCGTAAAAGCGGGCGGCAACCGACAGGAACTGCACGAAAAGATAAGGGTGCTTTCGATGGAGGCGGGAAAGAACGTCAAAGAACTCGGCAAAGAAAACAATCTTATAGATTTAATAAAGGCAGACGAAGCTTTCGCCGCCGTACATTCCAAACTCGACGATATTCTCGACGCCGAAAAATTCATAGGGCGCGCGCCGTCGCAGACGGAAGAATTTATCAAAAACGAAGTGGACCCGATTCTCGAAGAAAACAAAGCTTTTCTCGGGCGCAAGGGTGAAGTAAAAGTATAATATATTGTTACTTTGTCACGCATAGTACACAATATGCGGTATAAATAACAAAAAAATTCCGACCGTATTTCAGGTCGGAAATTTGGCAGGGGAGACACGATTCGAACATGCAACCGACGGTTTTGGAGACCGCGACTCTACCGTTGAGCTACTCCCCTAA
>CANQHV010000006.1 GCA_947624005.1 uncultured Clostridia bacterium | reverse complement strand
CAAGACCGCCTCGTTATGACCGCTTCGATACGCCTCCGAAAATATTCGATTTTAATTACAAACGGTTCAGCCTTGCGGAACCCGTAAACGGGCAAACGGTTTGACGCGATTGCGCCAAAGGCGAACAATCGCTATTCCGTCGCCTACGGCTCCTTACAAGACCGCCTCGTTATGACCGCTTCGATACGCCTCCGCATATTTGCGGCGGGTTTTGCCCGCCGTTTTTACATTTTAACAGACCGCGGCGCGCTTTGTCAACAGTTTTGCACGTCCGCCGCGCCCTTAAACCTCTTTCGGGGAGTGGGCTTTTATCGTCTGCAACAGCATATTTTCCATCTGAAGCATGCACGCTTTCTGATTGAACTTTTCTTTCGCAAAGTCGGCGTATATGTCGCCGTATTTCTCGCGTTCGGCGTCGTGTTCTATCCACCAATCTATTTTGTTTGCCAAATCTTCGGCGTTGCCGAAGCTGAAAATGCTGTTTTCGGTAAGCGCGTACGATTTCGTCGCGCACTTCCCCGAATCCGATATGACGGGCACCACGCCGCACGCCATCGCCTCGATACAGCTTATTCCCTCGGCTTCGATTTTCGCCGAGTGTATGTATAGGTCGGAATTGTTTATGACCTCTACCATTTCGTTCCTCGGGTAGAACCCGAAAACGGCGGGCACGGGCAATTTTTCCGCGCGCCGCATAAGTTTGTTTTTAAGCGGACCGCTCCCCGCCAGCGTAAGGCGTATTTTGTCGGAATACCGCGACAGTTTTACCGCGTCGATTATAGTCTTCTGCGACTTTTCTTTGGAATATCTGCCTATGGACAGAATACGGAAACAGCCGTCGCCGCTCTTTTCTTTGTGTGGTTTGAACATATCGTTCACGCCGTTCGAAATAACATAGCCTACGGTTTTGCCGTACATTCCCTCGTACAGGTCCTTTAAAAATTCCGTCGGAAAGTGTATCGCGTCGCAATTTTTATAGAGCTTATGGAAGTGGTTATAGGTGATTTTATCCGCAAGGTCAAGGTCTTCGAGGTGGAGTTGCGAGGTGAAATTCCCCGCAAGCATATGGAACCCCGCGGTTATGGGGAGGCGCATTTTCTTTGCGATTTTCGCCGTGGCTATCCCGAGCGCGAAAGGGAACATTATATGCACTATATCCGAGCCTTCGACGGCGCGTCGGATTACTTCTTCGTCGGGCTTTGCAAGCTTTACGCCGTTGCTTTCGACGTATTTGTTGAACATCAGGAAATTTCTGCCCGGAACGATAAAATAGCCCTCGGTATTTTGCTTGTCGCTATCCGCGCAAAGAACTTTTACCGTATGGTTCCTGCTTTTAAGATAATTTATAAGGTTGTTTGCGGCAACCGTAGAACCGTTGTTCTCCTTGCCCAATACGTCGCATACGACCGTAATAGTCATATATTTTTCCTCGCGCGCGTTTATGATTAAAGGTATTATGACATACCGCGGGAATTTTTGCAAGCGATACGACAAAAAAAGCGCGCTTGTGTTTTTGCGGTAGTTTTTTTCGGCGTAAACGCCCGAATATGGCGAAAAACGGCGATTCGGGTCGGCGGTATGTGAAAAATTACGTTTTCCGCATTGCAATTATGCGGCGGGCGTGTTAGAATGTTTGTATGATATATTTTACCGCCGATTATTCCGACAGAGCCGAGCTTTCGGCGCTCGGCGCAACGTTCGATTTTACCCGCTGGCAGTGGAGGGTGGACGACTACGCCGACTACAAAAAATTTTCGCGGTGGCTCAAAGGCGGGCTTATAATCCGCGGCGGGCTTTATTTTCTCGTTTCGGAATTCCCCTGCCCGTACTGTAAAAAACCCGCGAAAGCGGTTGCGGTGGCGACGGGAGCCTATACCGAAGGGGACGGAAAATTATACGGCTCGGACTGCCTGAACATATTATACGGTTTCGAAAAACTTCCCGCCGCGGTTCTTAAATTTATGTCGCACAAGTTCGGCGTGCGTAAGTTTTATTCCGAAGTTTACGGCTATTCGTATTACACCAACGGTTGCCGCCGTTGCGGAAAGCCGTTTGTGGATTGGTACCTTTTCGACGAACAGTCGTCGCCCTTTTTTATTACGGATACGGCGGAAAAGCTTAAAATGTACTTCGCGCCGTGCGCGCACGATTTGTGCATAGACGGACGGGTGAAATGGTCGTTTCCCGCCGCGCTTTTTGCGGACGCGGAGCGCGGGGAGCTTACCGATGAGGAAATTTACGGAATTTTTGCCCAATAGGTTTGATTTTTGCGGTAAAGGTGGTATAATTTAAAAGGTATGCATCTTACTTTGGATTTGACGTTTTTACTTATAGTGCTTGCGGCGGCGCTTATCGGCTCGCTTGCGGGATTCGGCAGGGGATTGAGGTGGTTCACAAAGGGCATAGTGGGCTTTATTCTGTCCTTTTTCTTCTGCTACGTATTCGGCGGAATAATTCTCAAACTGCCGTTTGTGGCAAAACTTTTAAAACTGCTTGCCTCGACGTGGGACAAACGCGGCGCGTTTTACGACTTCTTAAAAGCCGTGCATCTCGAAATAATACTTTACTATATCATACTTTTCTTCGTCGCGCAGCTTGTAAGGATTCTTATCGTCCACCTCATTTCAAAGGTGTTCGAGTGGAAGGCGAAGGGTATGAAGGTTATAAACAGAATACTCGGCGCGGTTCTGTTCGTCGCGGTAACGTTGCTTTTCACTATGTTCGTTTTCCAGATAGTCGATTGGATAGGCGGGCAGACCGAAGCCGACTTCGTGGAAAATCTCCACGGCTGGCTGCGCCTTGACAGACTGTTCGAACATAACCCCCTTAATTCGCTTGTGAAGTATATAAAAGATACTTTCTGACATTATATAACGCCTTTGCGCGGGCTTCCGAATACGGAAACCCGCGCAACTTTTTTACGCCGCCCGCATATAATAGCTTAAAGGCGGTATTATGGAAATCAATTTTTCGCAGTTGAAGCAAAAGGACGTCGTTTCGCTCGCCGACGGAAAAAATCTCGGCAAAGTAAGCGATATAGGGCTGTGTTTTCCCGAAAACAGGGTCACGGGGCTTTTCGTGTCGGGCGGGAGCCGCATTTTCAGATTTCTGCGGCAGGAAATTTTTCTGCCCGTAAACTGCATAGTCCGAATAGGCGAAGACGCCGTGCTTGTCAATTTCTCGCCCAAAGACGCGCCGCCCAAAGCGTGTCCGCCGCCCCAGCCGCCGTCGCCCGTTCCGCCGCCGCCCCCGCCCAAGCCGAGGCGTAATTTCGACGAGTACGAATAATCAGAACACGTTTTCAAGCCTTATCGAGTAGGCGTGGGGGAGGTTTACGGAAATTTCGCGCAGAACCTCGACTTTGGGGAGCGCGCCCTCGTAATCGCCCGCATATATGTGCCCGCAAGCCTCGGAAAGCCAATAATCCACATACGATATGTCGTTGTGCGGAATGAACACGTTCAGCTTTGCTTTTTTGTCCGCCCACATTGTTTTTACGGCGTAGCCGTCCTCGCGGTTTGCCGTGCGGTTTTCGGTCTTTTCGTAAAGCGTTTCGACCGCGTCGGAAAATTCGGTAAACTGCTTGTTCAGATACCATTCGTAAAATATAAACAGCCCGACGCACAGCGCGATTGCCGCAAGCGTGTAACTTATGGATTTTACCACGTTTTTTCCACCTTTAATTTAAGTATTTTGTATTTTTCGCCCTTTTTCTGGAAATAGACCCTGCCCTCGGGGTTGACGGTCATCGCCAAAACGTCGCGCTCGCGCGCGTTCTGCGACTTCAAAAACCCGTAAAATTCCTCTCTGCCAAGCCCGCACTTGGCGAGATTTTTTTTGTCCGCTTTTCCGCTGTCCACTAAAAGCAGGGGGAGCGAATTTTTTTCTTCGCCCTTGCTTTCTTTTTCGAGCGCGGAAAAACTGCCGTTCGCCTCGTACAAGCCGTAGTATACGTCGTCAAGATTGAAATAACCCGCCGCCCGCATACTTTCTACAAGGTCGCTTACGTCAAGGTTGTTCTTTTTCAGCTGGTAATAGTCCACGCCGTCGCGGTTTATCACCACCGAGGGCTTGCCGCAGATAACCGTTTTCATAGGTTTGAACCATAAGTCCAGAAGCCAGATAATCTGGTGGAGTATGAAAATGGTGACTATCGACACTATTCCGTACAAAAGGGGAATGGACGAATCCGCCATAGGTATGCAGGCGAGCTCGGCGATAAGCAGGGTTATCACGAACTCGAAAGGTTGCATTTCGCCTATCTGACTTTTGCCCATAAGCCGCATAACGGCGAGCAAGGTTATAAAAATCACCGCCGTTCTGATAAATATAAGCGCCATAATTTAAGTATCGGCAAAAATTCGGGCAATATTCTTGCAAAACCGCGTGCGTTGTGATATAATTTCAGCGAATGACAAAGGAACGGCGAATATGTTTTCTGTCGTAAAAAAAATGCTTTCTCTCCGCGGCGGGCGCGGAATGGATTTCGGCGTTGAACGCACGCGCAGACTGCTCGATTATTTGGGCGCGCCCGATTGCCGTCTTAAAATAATCCATATTGCGGGCAGCAACGGAAAAGGCGCAATCTCGCAATATATTTCGCATATTCTGTGCGCCGCGGGCAAAAAAACGGGTTCGTTTTCCACGCCCGAGATATACTCTTATTTCGACCAATACGAAATAGACTGCAAAACGGCGGAAATCGCGCCGTGGCTTAAAAAGGCGTATAAGGCGGGAAAGGCGTTAAGCGCGACCGAATTCGAAATTTCGTTCTGCGCGGCTATGCTCGCTTTTGCGGACGCGGGTTGCGAATACGCCGTCGTCGAATGCGGTCTGGGCGGCAGAACGGACGCGACCAACGCCGTCCTTAAAAAACGGGTCGCAATAATTTCGTCGGTGTCGCTCGAACACACCGCAATTCTCGGCTCGACCGTGCCCGAAATCTGCGCGCAGAAACAGGGTATTGCAAACGGCTGTCCCGAGGTGGTTTCCGCGCTTCAGACAAGCGAGGGCCGGGCGTATTTTTCGCGGTTTTCGCCCGTATTTGCGGGCGACGGCATACAAATTCTTTCGTCTGGGCTTGACGGTCAAAGCTTTGTATATAAGGGCGAAACATACCGCCTTTGCGCCGCGGGCGACGTTCAGCCCTACAACGCGGCGTGCGCCATAGAGGCGGCGGAAATTCTGAATATAGACGGCGAAAGCATAAAGGCGGGACTTTTTGCCGCGCGCCTTAAAGGGCGCATAGAAGTGATAAAAAAAGACAGGGTGTATATCCTCGACGGCGGGCATAATCCCGCGGCGGTAAAGCCGCTTGTAAATCTTTTAAAAGGTTGCGGGGCGGACATAGTGTACGGCTGTCTTTCGGACAAGGATATCGACGGGGTAGTATCGCAGCTCGCCCCGATTGCCCGCAACATATATGCCGTTCAACCCCCGAGCGCGCGCGCGATGGACGGCGAAAAGATATATTCCGCGTGCTTGAAATACAACAAAAATACTTACCGCGAAAAAAGCGTGCGCGCGGCTCTCGGAAAAAGCCGCGGAAAGGTGTGCGCGGTCTGCGGTTCTTTTACGCTTTTGAAGGAGGCGAAAAAATGGATAGAGAAAAGGTAATAAAGGCGGTCGGCGAGCTTTTGGACGCGCTCGGCGAGGACCGCACGCGCGAGGGGCTTAAAGACACCCCGCGCAGGGTGGCGGACGCGTACGCGGAATTTCTTTCGGGCACGGGTACTGCCGAAGAGATTCTTTCCAAAACCTTTTCGTGCGACGGCGGCGAAATGGTAATCGAAAAGGATATCGCCTTTTCGTCCACCTGCGAGCATCATCTTATGCCCTTTTTCGGCACGGTGGCGATAGCGTACATTCCCGATAAAAAGGTGGTGGGGCTTTCAAAACTCGCCCGCACCGTCGATTTGTATTCCAAACGCCTGCAATTGCAGGAAAGGCTGACCGACGACATAGCCGAGGCTGTAATGAAGTATCTTTCGCCCAAGGGCGTTATGGTGGTGTGCGAGGCGGAGCATACCTGTATGACCTGCCGCGGCGTTAAAAAATTCGGGTCGAAAACTACGACGTACTGCGTCCGCGGCGATTTCCCCGCCGAAAAGCGCGCGCAGGTATTTTCTCTGCTGAAATGAAGATAGGCGGCTTCGGATTTGCCGATTACACTTATGTAATGGCGATAATCAACCTTACGCCCGACAGCTTTTATCCCTCTTCGCGCGCGACTTCGGACGACGTTCTTCGCCGCGTTGAAAGCGCGGTAAACGAGGGCGCGGCGGTCGTGGATATAGGCGCGCAGTCCACCCGACCCGGGTATTGCGAAATTTCCGCCGACGGCGAAATCGAAAGGCTTGGCGACGCGGTGTACGGTATAAAGCGCAACTTCGGTATCCCCGTTTCGGTGGATACCTATTTTGAAAAAACCGCGCGGGCGGCGCTGTCTGCGGGCGCGGATATGATAAACGATATCTACGGCTTTTCAAGGGAAAAGGGAATTGCGCGGGCAGTCGCCGAATACGGAGCTTCCGCCTGCATAATGCATAACTCCGACGTCCCGCTTCAAGGCGATATTTTTGCAAGTATATTGCCGTTTTTGAAAAAACAGACCGATTACGCGCTGTCCTGCGGCGTCGCAAAGGACCGAATAATCGTTGACGGCGGCATAGGCTTTGCAAAGGACAGAGCGCAGAATTTCGAACTTCTTGCAAATTACGCCCGACTAAATGCGCTCGGCTACCCCACGCTTATAGGCGTAAGCCGCAAATCGATGTTCGGCGGCAGAGTAGAGGACAGACTTCCGCAGACCCTTGCGGCTACAAAACTTGCGGCAAAGTCGGGCGTTTTGTTCGTGCGCGTACACGACGTGAAAGAAAACGTCGAAGCGATAAAGGAGGCATACGGTGGATAAAATTTTAATACGCGGGCTTGAAGTAACCGCCCGACACGGCGTATACGCCGAAGAAAAGCTGAAAGCGCAGCGTTTTGTGTTCGACGCGGATATATATTGCGACTTTTTCGCCGCGGCGAAAGGCGATAACCTCCAACGCACGGTAAATTACGCCGCCGCCTGCCAGCTTATCGCGGGCGTAGCCACGCACAACAGCTTCAATTTAATCGAAACCCTCGCCTACGAATGCGCCGCGGCTCTTCTCGATAACGACCTTGTGCGCGGGGTTAAAATCACGGTTTACAAACCCGACGCGCCCGTAAAGCTTAAATTCGGTTCGGTGGGGGTGGAGTGCGAACTCTTCCGCGAACGCGTGTTTTTGTCGCTCGGCTCGTCGCTCGGCGACAAAAAGGCGTTTCTCGACGCGGGCCTTTCCAAACTCGCCGCCGTGCGCGGAATAAAGATTATTAAGGTTTCGCGCTATATCGCCTCGAAGCCCTTCGGCGGCGTGGCGAAAAACGAATTTCTGAACTGCGCCGCGGAAATCGAAACCTATCTTCCTCCGCGCGCCCTGCTTTCGGAAATTCTCCGCATAGAGGACGAATGCGGCAGAGTGCGGAACGTAAAATGGGAGGACAGAACGCTCGATATCGACATAGTTTTTTACGGAAACAGAATTGTGCGCGAAGAAGGGCTTATCATTCCCCACCCCTACTGTTTCGAACGCGACTTCGTGCTTGCGCCCCTTAAAGAAATCGCCCCCGACTTCGTATGCCCCGTCAAGGGCGTACAGCTGAAAAATCTGCCGTAATATAAAAGCGCAATTCCCGTATTGCGAAAAAAGTAACAGTATATACTATGTTAAATTTTAACAGGACGGCTTTTAACCGCCCTGTTTTTTAAAAATTTTATAGTCAATTTGCACAAAAAGTTTTTAAAAAACTGTACAAAACAAATTAGTTGTGTTATAATTTTTTAGCATTGGAAAGTGTACGTTTTCGGAAAGAAAGAGGCGCTGAAAGCGCCCGTGAGGAGTAGGAACTTGGAAAAAATCGGCATTATAGATTTAGGCTCGAATTCGGCAAGACTCGTCATCGTCAATCTCTTCGCGGACGGCTACTTTATGGTGGTAGACGAACTGAAAGAGAGCGTCAGACTGGGTCAGGATATGGAGCGGGACGGCTTTTTAAAGCCCCAGCGCGTGGCTGAAACCATAAAAACTTTGAAGATGTTCAGAAAACTGTGCGACGCCTCGGGCGTGACGCGCATTATCGCCGTGGCTACCGAAGCGGTGCGCCGCGCAAAGAATCAGCGTTCGTTTCTCGACGAAATTCAGGCGAGTTGCGGCATTAAGATAAGGGTGCTTACGGCTGAGGAAGAGGCGGTCCTTGTATATCGCGGCGTTATAAACACGATGGATATCCCCAAGGGCATAATTCTCGAAATAGGCGGCGGTTCTACAAAAATCGTCTACTATAACCGCAGAAATATGCTGAATTACGCGACCCTGCCTTTCGGCGCGGTCACTTTGACGGGGCTTTTCGAAGGCGACGGTCTGCGCCCCGAAGAGCAAGCCGAAAAAATCGAAGAATTTTTCACCGAACAGCTTAAAGGCGTCGAATGGCTAAAAGAAGTAGACCCCGACGTGCGTATGATAGGCGTTGGCGGTTCGTTCCGCAACCTTTTCAAAATAAACAAGATGGTCAGAAAATATCCTTTGGACACCGTGCATAACTTCAATATGGAAGTCGAAGATTTTATGCCCGTCTACGATATGATAAAGGTGCTCGACCTCGACAAAAAGAAGAAGATAAAGGGGCTTTCCGCCGAACGCGCGGACATTCTCCCCGCCGCGCTTGCGGTAATAAAATCGTTTGTGAATTATATGAACGTCACGGGCTTTACGCTTTCGGGCGCGGGATTAAGGGAGGGCATTATGTTCAACCAAGCCTTGCCGATGACCGTCGAAAAGCCCATTGCCGACGTTCTGAATTATTCGCTTACCACGCTTGTAAAATATTACGACTGCGACGAAAAACACGTCGAACACGTCGTAAATCTTTCGATACAGCTGTTCAAACAGTTAAGGGTATTGCACAAATTCCCCAGACAGCACCTGCGTATTCTTAAAATCGCCGCAATGCTTCACGACTGCGGTATGCGCATAAAATACTACAATCACCAACGCCACAGCTGGTATATGATACTCAATTCCACTTTGTACGGCGTATCGCACCGCGACATAGTGCTTGCGGCGTTTACGGCTTGCTGCCATAAAAAAGAGGATATAAATCTGTACGATTGGGCGCGTTTTAAAGAGATTGTGACCGACGACGACCTCGAAATAGTCAAAAAGCTCGGCGTTATGCTCCGCATAGCCGAAAGCCTCGACAGGTCGATGTCGGGCACGATAAAATCCATAAACTGCGACATATTGGGCGATTCGGTGATAATGAAAACCGAGGTGGACGGCGACGCCACTTTGGAAATCCGCAACGCCTTGGCGGCGGGGGCGGAGTTCAAGAAGTCTTTCCACAAAAATCTCGATATATTATAAGACGATGCCGCTTTAAAAGGCGGCATTTATCTTTGAAACACGGCGACTATGAAATATATACTTGCAAGCGGCTCGCCCCGCAGAAAAGAACTGCTTTCGGGAATTTTAAGCGATTTCGAGGTAATTCCCGCGGCGACGGACGAAAAATTCAATCTTTCGCTTTTTCCCGAACAGACGGCGTGTTCGCTTGCCGAGCGCAAGTGCGACGAGGTGTTTTCGTCGCATCCCGACGCCACCGTGATAGCCTGCGATACGATAGTAGTGTTCGAGGGCGAAATTCTCGGGAAACCCGCAAACCGCGACGACGCTTTCAGAACTTTAAAGCGGCTTTCGGGCAAAACTCACTTCGTCATAACGGGCGTGTGCGTGCGCAATATTTTCGGTAAACGTATCGAATACGACAAGACGGAGATAAGATTCAACGTACTGTCGGACGAATTTATAAAAATCTACGTCGACGGCGGTTCGCCTTTGGATAAGGCGGGCAGTTACGGAATACAGGACGGCGGGCTTGTGAAAGAGTATTTCGGAAGCTATACAAACGTAGTCGGACTTCCCGTCGGTTTAGTCAGAAAAATGCTTGAAGAGGTCAAAAACGTATGAAGAGGATTGCAATAGATTTCGGCTCGGGCGTAACCAAAATATATATGCCCGGTTGCGGCGTGGTGCTTATGGAGGCAACCTGCATAGCCGTGGAAGAATACGAGGATAAGGCGGGCAGAGCGCTGTCGGTAAAGGCTTACGGCGACAAGGCAAAGGCGCTTTCGGGCAGGGCGGCGATAAATACCCGCATAGTCCGCCCCGTGCGCGAGGGCGACATAATTCACGAACGTCTTGCCGCGGAACTTTTGCAGTATTTCCTCGAAAAAATCGAAATTTCGCCCCGCCGCGCGCGCCATACCGAGGTAATGTTTATACTTCCCTGCGGCGTAAAGCCCGAGGTCGCGGCGAAATACCGCCGCCTTGCCGACGAATGCAATATCTGCCTCGCGTACTTTACGGTAACTCCGTTTGCCGCCGTTTTGGGGCATAACGTGGGTATTTCCGAGGCGATGCCCACCTTTTCGCTCGATATAGGCGAAACGCTTACAAATATCGCCGCTTTTTCGCGCGACGGAATAATTTCGGGGCTGAACGTCAATATCGGCGGTTCGAACATAGACGTGCGCCTTATAGACGAACTCGCGGAAAACTTCAATATAAAAATAGGCGCGCTTACCGCCGAACGCCTTAAAAACACCGTCGGAAGTCTGCTTCACGACGACAACAAGATGACGGTTGTGGACGGCCGCGACGTAAAGACGGGCGCGCCCGCTTCGGTCGCGATAAATTCCGATAAAATCTACGGCGCGATTACCGAATTTCTCGACAAAATATTAAGCTACGTTTCGAAGGTGCTTTCGTCGCTCCCCGCCGAGGTCGCGTCGGCGGTAATGAGGGGAGGCATATATCTTTCGGGCGGGCTTGCCAAACTCGACGGCGTGCCCGAATATATAGAAGAAAAGATTAAAATCCCCGTAAATCTCCCCGAAGAAGCCCAGCTCGCCGCGGTTATAGGCGGTGGCGCGATACTTTCTTCGGACGAGCTTTTGACCCGCCTTGCGAAAGCGGACGACTGAATTTTAAAAGACGGGGTACGCCCCCGAACATATCAAAACGGACAACCGTAATCGCCGCAATTCGACAAATTGCGGCTTTATTTTATACTTTTCGTCACGCCGCATACGCTATAATACCTTTTGCAATGCAGGCGTATATCGAGTTGAGCCTTCTGGAAAATTTCTGTATGGACTTCACTCTGCTGTACTGCGCCAAGGCGGTGACGAAAAACCGCGCGCGGCGGTTGAGGCTTGTCCTTGCGGCGGCGGCGGGCGCGGCGTTCGCGGTTGTGTTTCCGATTATTCCCGTCGGCGCCGTCTTTGCCGTGATAATAAAAATCGCCGCGGGATTTCTTATCGCGCTTTTGGCCTGCAATATGTCCTCGTTCGGGGCGTATCTGAAATTTTCGTGCGCGTTCGTCGGGTTTACCTTTCTTTTGGGCGGCGCGCTGACCGCGTTGTTTTCGCTTACGGGATTAAAAGCGGAAAGCGGCGCGGGATACCTGATTTCGTCAATTCCCGTGGGCATTCCGATGTTCGGCGCGCTTATGGCGGTACTGCTTGCGAAATACCTTGCAAAAAGGCTGTCGAAAAGTTCTCCGAATACCGTTCGCTGCCGCATATATGCGGGGCAATCGGACGTGGAGCTGCCCGCCTTTTTCGACAGCGGCAACAAAGTTTTTTACAAAGGCAGACCCGTAAGCGTAATCCCCGAAGCCGCCGCGAAAAAACTTGTGGACGCCGAAAGTATAAACGAGGGCGTAAAAATACATACTGTGGCGGGAAGCAGAACGATAAAAGTGTTTACAGCCGACAAAGTGATAATCTACGACGGAAATACCCGAAAAATTTTGCGTAACGTAGAGCTGGGCGTAAGCCCCAACCGCATAGCGCGGGCGGTGCTTCACCCCGACCTTTTGGAGGATTGAATGTTTGACAAAATAAAGCACCTTTTATCGCTGATATTCGGCAAAAACACGCTTGACTATATCTGCGGCACCGAGGCGTTGCCTCTTCCCCTTTCGCAGGAGGAGGAAAGCGACAGAATTTCGCTTATGGAGGGCGGCGACGAGCGCGCCCGCGCCGAACTCGTCGAGCATAACCTGCGGCTTGTCGTGTACATAGCCAAAAAATTCGAGGGCGCGGGGGTGGACGGCGACGACCTTGTTTCCGTCGGCACGATAGGGCTTATAAAAGCCATTAATTCGTTCAAGTCCGACAAAAACATAAAGCTTGCCACCTACGCCTCGCGGTGTATAGAAAACGAAATTTTAATGTATCTTCGGCGCATTTCGCGCCTTAAACAGGAGGTAAGCTTCGACGAACCCTTAAACACCGATTGGGAGGGCAACGAACTGCTTCTGTCGGACGTCGTCGGAACGGACGCGGACGCGGTATATTCCGACATAGAGGGCGGGGTCGAGCGCGAACTTTTAAAATCGTCGCTTTCAAAGCTTTCCCGCCGCGAACAGAAGATAATGGTTATGCGCTTCGGGCTTGACGGCGGCGAAAGTATGACCCAAAAGGACGTCGCCGATACCCTCGGTATTTCGCAAAGCTACATATCCCGACTCGAAAAAAAGATAATTTCCAAATTAAGAAAGGACATATCCAAACAAATCTGAACCGACTTTCGCCGCACGATTTTTTGTACATATAAAAAAGAGGTGATATATGTTGCAAAAAGTTGTAATCTGCGGCGTGGATACGTCCGGGCTTCCCCTGCTTTCGGCGGCCGAACAGGACGAACTTATGAAAAGGCTTAAAGCGGGCGACGCGGCGGCGCGCGATAAATTCGTCGTGGGCAATATGCGGCTTGTTCTGTCGCTTGTCAGAAGATTCTGGGCAAAAAACGCAAACGCGGACGACGTGTTTCAGGCGGGTTGCGTGGGGCTTATAAAGGCGATTGACAACTTCGACCTTTCGGTGGGCGTAAAATTTTCGACGTACGCCGTGCCGATGATTCTCGGCGAGATAAAAAGGTACTTGCGCGACGGTAATTCGTTAAGGGTTTCGCGCTCGATACGCGACACTGCGTACAGAATACTCAAAGTGCGCGAAAAGCTTGAAGAGGCGGACGAGGAAGTGACTTACGATAAAATCGCTTCCGAAATGCAGATAGCCGTGTCGGAAGTTGCCTACGCGCTCGACGCCATATCCGACCCCGTAAGCTTGTACGAACCCGTTTACAACAAGTCTGGCGACACGCTTTTATTGATGGACCAGATTTTCGACGAAAAAAACAACGACGAGGTATGGACGGAAAAAGCCGCCTTGTACGAGGCGATATCCCGCCTCGACCGCCGCGAAAAAAGGATTCTGTTTTTAAGATACTTCGAGGGCAAAACCCAGACCGAAATTTCTTCGGAAGTCGGTATATCGCAGGCGCAGGTAAGCCGCCTCGAAAAAACGGCTTTAAAGCAGATACGCGCGTGCATTTCTTAAAATAAAATAACTTTACGCCCCGCGCAAATGCGCGGGGCTTTTTTATCATAATTTTCAAACCGCCGAAATAAGTATAAGTAGGCGTGGAAATCCCGCGCCCGTCAAATGCGACAAAATGCGAAATTTTCGGCTATTCTTTACTAAATTTTTCGCGAATCGGACTGATATTATGGGGGAAGAAAAGTGGCTGTGGCTGTAAAACTCAAAAGTGTGGTTACGTTTTTGCTGGCTGTCGCCGTAATAACGGTGCTCGCGCTTTCGGCGCGCTTCACGGGCGCGTACGCCGTATATACGGGCGCAACGTCGTCCCGCCTTGTGCCTATTTATTCGGTGGGGCGCGACGATAAACTCATTTCGGTGACTTTCGACTGCGCATGGGGCGTGGAGTACACCGACGAAATTTTAAATTCGCTTAAAGAAAACGAAGTGCGCGCCACGTTCTTCACCGTTCAGTTCTGGGTGGAAAAATACCCCGAGTACGCCAAAAAAATTATAGATTCGGGCTGCGAGATAGGCACTCATTCGGCTACCCATTCCTATATGTCCAAACAAAACGCCGAAGAGATAAAAAAGGAACTTCTGTCGTCCTCGCAGGCAATCGAAAAAATCACGGGGCAGAAAGTCGAACTCTTCCGCGCGCCCTACGGCGACTATGACGACGAGCTTATTTCGACCGCCTCGGAACTCGGCTTTTACACCGTGCAGTGGGACGTAGACAGCCTCGATTGGAAAAATCTTTCGGCGTCGGATATCGCCGCACGGGTCGTCAACGGCGTAAAAAGCGGAAGCATTATTTTAATGCACAACAACGGCTTGCACACCGCCGAAGCGGTGCCCGTAATTTTAAATACGCTTAAAAAACAGGGCTATACGTTCGTACCCGTGTCCGAACTTATATACAGGGAAAACTACACAATCGACGCAACGGGTCGCCAACAGCCCGCGGCGTAAAGCCGCAATTTCAACGCGAAAAACAATTAAGGAGGCATATATGAATTACAATACGGAAAAAAACAACAAAGTTTACATTTCGGGCGAAATAGCGTCCGAGGCGAAATTCTCGCACGAGGTCTACGGCGAGGGCTTTTACGAATTCACCGTAAAGGTAATGCGCCTTTCGGGACAGCCCGACCTTCTGCCCGTCACCGTTTCCGAGCGCATTATGACAGACGATATGAAGCCCGGCGCGAAATTGAGCGCGCTCGGACAGTTCCGAAGCTATAACAAACTCGAGGGCGGCAAATCCCGCCTTATGCTTACCGTGTTCGTGCGCGAACTTCTGCCCGAACAGACAAGCAAAAACCCCAATTCCATAGTGCTTTCGGGGTATATCTGCAAGCCGCCCGTCTACCGCACGACCCCTTTCAACCGCGAAATCGCCGACCTTCTGATTGCCGTAAACCGCAGTTACAACAAGTCGGACTATATCCCCGCAATCGCGTGGGGCAGGAACGCGCGGTTTGTGCGCGGGCTGTCCGTAGGCGACAGAGTCGCGCTTTCTGGCAGAATACAAAGCCGCGAATACCAGAAAAAACAGCCCGACGAAAGTTTCGTCACGATGACCGCGTACGAGGTGTCCATTTCCAAACTCGCCGCTTTCGACGACGATTCGGAATTCGACATAGACGAGGAGTTCGACCTGTATTCGTCGCTCCGCGCCGCCGAGCAAAACGATTTCAATCTGTAACCGACCTTTAAAAAATAATTTGCGGGGCGGCTTGCGCGTAAAATACGCGCAAGCCGCCCCGAATTTACTTCGGAAAAGATTAAATTTTATCTTTTTCCTATTGAAATGGGCGCGCGGCTGTGGTATAATATCTTACAGAACGATTAAGGGAGAGCACTATGAAAAGTCAAAGCGTCGTAACCGAATTGAGGCGCAAAATTTTTACCGAAATCGCGCGGGTCGCGTACGAAAGCGATAACGTCGCCAACGATATCGAGGCGATACCCTACCTTATAACCCCCAGCGAGGAACCGCGCTACCGCGAGTCCATCTACCGCGAAAGGCAGATAGCCTCGGAACGCGTCCGCCTTGCGTTGGGGCTTTCGCTCCGCCCCGCGAACAAACCCGTACACATAACCGACGGCGTAGACCGCACCACAATCGCCGACAAATATTACGAACCGCCCCTTATGCAGGTTATACCCTCCGCGTGCGACAAGTGTCCCGACAACGAGTATGTCGTGACCGACCAATGCCGCAACTGCGTGGCGCACTCCTGCATAAAGGCGTGTCCGAAAGGCGCTGTTTCGATAGTCAACGGCAAGTCGTTTATCGACCGCGAAAAATGCGTAAGGTGCGGCAAATGCAAAGCCGCCTGCCCTTACGACGCGATTGCGCACCACAAACGCCCCTGCGCGGCGGCGTGCGGCGTAAACGCAATCTCTTCCGACGAGTACGGCAGGGCGCATATCGACACCGATAAATGCGTGGCGTGCGGACAGTGTATGTCGTCCTGTCCTTTCGGCGCGATAGCCGATAAATCGCAGATATTCCAGCTTATACAGGCGATAAAGCAGGGCGACGAGGTCGTCGCCGCCGTCGCTCCCGCGATAGTGGGGCAGTTCGGCGCGAACGTCACGCCCGGCAAAATGAAGTCGGCGCTACTTGCGCTCGGGTTCAAGGACGTGTACGAGGTGGCTGTCGGCGCGGACGTGGGGGCGGTCGCCGAAGCTCATCACTACGCGAGCGAAGTCGCGACGGGCAATCTGCCTTTCCTTTTCACAAGCTGCTGCCCCGCGTGGGCGGTGCTTATAAAAAACTACTTCCCGGACCTTGCAAGCGAGGTTTCGCGCGAGCTTACGCCTATGGTCGCGACGGCGCGTTCGATAAAGTCAAAACGCCCCGACGCGCGTGTAGTGTTTATAGGTCCCTGCGCCGCCAAAAAATTGGAGGCGAGCAGAACGACCGTCAGAAGTCACGTCGATTTCGTAATAACTTTCGAAGAGCTTGCGGGTATGTTCGACGCGAAGAATTTAAAACTCGAAGAGCTTGAAGAACTGCCCGTAAATTTCGAGGCGACGGGCGCGGGCAGGGGATATGCCTGCTCGGGCGGCGTTTCGAAGGCAATCGAAAACTGCATAAACGAATTTTACCCCGGCACGGAAGTCAAAATACAGCACGCCGAAGGGCTTGCCGACTGCCGCAAAATGCTGTTGCTTGCAAAGAGCGGCAAACTTAACGGGTATATGATAGAGGGTATGGGTTGCCCCGGCGGTTGCGTCGCGGGCGTAGGCACCATAATCCCGCCCGAAAAGGCGAAAACAGCCGTGGACCAGATGGTAAATTCGAGCCAGACGAAAATTCCGCCGAAAGAGATGGAAGACCTCGCCGAAATGCTGACGAAAATGGATTAACCGTTCGCCCCGCGCGGCAGTCGCCGCGCGGGGCGTTTAAATATACCGCATTACGGCGATAATTCCGATAGAGGAAAATATGTACGACGCAGTTATAATAGGCGCGGGACCCGCGGGGATTTCCGCCGCTATAAATCTTAAACTTTTGGGTAAGAATTTTCTTTGGGTCGCCTCCGAGCCGACTTCCTTAAAGGCGGCGCGCGCCGAGCTTATAAAAAATTACCCCGGGCTTCCCGACGTCACGGGCGAACAGCTGTGCTGGGCGCTTAAAAATCACGCCGAAAGTATGGGCGCGCGTCTTACCGACGGCGTCGCGACGGGCGTTTTCGACACGGTGGGCAAGTATTCCGTTCTTGTCGGCGACGAAAGTTACGATACCCGGACGGTAATTTTATGCACGGGCGTAGTTACGTCAAAGCCCCTTAAAGGCGAAAGTGAATTTTTGGGCAGAGGCGTTTCGTACTGCGCCGTATGCGACGGGTTTTTATATAAGGGCAAGACCATATGCGCCGTTATATACGATAAAAAGTTCGAGCGCGAGGCGGAGTATCTGTGTTCGCTCGCGCACGCCGTTTACGTCCTGCCTATGTACAAAAATTGCAATATATCTGCGCAAAACGCGCGTTTTGTAGACGGAAAACCGCTTGAAATTTCGGGCGGACTGCGCGCCGAAACGTTAAAGACGTCGTCAACCTCGGTTTCCGCTGACGGGTTTTTCGTGCTGCGCGCCTCGGTTGCGCCCGCAACGCTTGTAAAGGGCATAGAAACGGAAGGCGGGCGCATTATCGCAGACAGAAAATGCGCAACTAACCTTGCGGGCGTTTTTGCCGCGGGCGACTGCACGGGCGCGCCCTATCAGTACGCAAAAGCGGTGGGCGAGGGCAATGTCGCCGCCCATTCCGCCGCGGAGTATATCGACGGCGTTAAATAACCGCAAAATTTGACGGCGGCGGGAACGGCGGGCGCAATAAATTGCGCCCGCCGTAATTTTGCGCAGTAAAACTTTTGCAAACGCTTGCGCGCACGGCGTATAAATGTTACAATATTTTTATGAAATTTACCGAACTGACAATACACTCCGCAAGCGAGGCAAGCGAGATTATCGCCGACATATTATGGCGTTACACCAACTACGGCGTGGCGATTTCGGACGTAAAGGACGTCGTCGCCCTGCAAAACGGCGGCAAAGTCTATTGGGATTACATAGACGACGACGTTCTGCGCGATACGGGCGAGGCGCTTATAAAGGCGTTTATTCCCGTTGACGAAACGCAAAAAATCCTGCCGCTTATCCGCGCCGATATAGACGAGGCGGTAAAAAATTCGCAGGGGAGCATAAACTTCGGCACTCTCGAAACCTCCCGCCGCGAGGTCGAGGGCGACGATTGGATTGATATCTGGAAACGCCATTTCAGACCGATAAAGCTCGGCAATATAGTCGTCTGCCCCGAATGGATAGATTATACTCCCGCCGACGGCGAAAAGATTGTCAAGCTCGACAACAATATGGCGTTCGGCACGGGCGAACACGAAACCACCGCAATGTGCGTAAAACTTCTTCAAAAATATGTAACGCCCGACAGCGTGTGCATAGACGTGGGTTGCGGGAGCGGTATTTTAGGCATATCCGCCGTAAAATCGGGCGCGAAGTTCGCATATCTCACCGATATCGACTACCTCGCCGTCGAAAGCGCGAAGCATAACGCCGAAATAAACGGCGTTTCGGAAAGAGTGGAGGTGGCGCACTCGAATCTCCTTGACGACGCTTCGGTAAAGGGCGATATAATGCTTGCAAACATTACCGCCGAAATTCTGTGCGGTCTTGCGCCGTCGATTCCCAAAAATCTGAAAGAGGGCGGCGTGCTTATTTTAAGCGGCATAATCGAAAGCCGCCTCGACAAAGTTCTGTCGGCGTTCGGCGCGCAGAACCTTAAACTCAAAGATAAACTCCGCGAGGGCGAGTGGTTCGCCCTGTCGTTTGAATTATGAGTACTCCCCGCCGTTTTTTCTGTGAAAACATAGACTTTCCCTCATCGACCGAAGCCGAAATCACGGGCGAGGAATTTTCGCACGCCAAAACCGTTTTAAGGGTCGCGGCGGGCGACGAAGTCGTGCTTTTAGACGGAAAGGGCGGCGAATATACCGCGATTATCGCGGAAGTCCGCAAAAATTCTCTGCTTGCGCATATTATTCGCGCGGAAGCGGGTTCGCGCGAGCCGACAAGCAGAATCTGCCTTTTATGCGGCGCGTTGAAGGGCGACAAAACCGAACTCGTCGTGCAGAAAGCCACCGAGCTGGGCGTAAGCGAAATAGCTGTTTTTTCCTCGCGCTACTGCTCGGCGTATATGAACGCCAACAAGCTCGACCGCCTTAAAAAAGTCGCCCGCGAAGCGGCAAAACAGTGCCTGCGTTCGCGCGCGCCAGAGATAACGTATTTCGACGCCCTCGACGACGCGCTCGATTACGCAAAGGACTGTAAACATAAACTTTTCGCCTGCGAGTTCGCCTCGGCTTCGGACGAAGACCCGTCGAAAATCGAGGGTTCCGTCGCAATAGTCGTGGGGAGCGAGGGCGGATTTTCCGAAGAGGAGTTCGAAAGCGCGAAAAGGCGCGGGTTCAAGGGGCTTACCCTCGGCAAGCGAATACTGCGCGCCGAAACGGCGGCTATAGCCGCGCTTTCGATTGCCGCCTTTTTTCTGGGGGAACTTAAATGAAAGCGGTGGTGTTTACCCTCGGCTGTAAAGTAAACGAAGTGGAATCGTCGGGGCTTATGGCTTCGCTCGAAGAGGCGGGGTACGAAGTGTCGGACAAGCTCGGCTATGCCGATTTGTATATTCTGAATACCTGCGCCGTCACGCGCGAGGCGGAAAAAAAGAGCCGCCAGCTTGTGGCGCGCGCAAAAAAATACAATCCGAATGCGAAAATTTTCGTCTGCGGCTGCGCTTCCGAAAAGAACGCCGCGCAGTTTTCAAAATGCGGTGCGACGGGCGTTTTCGGCGCGCGCGACAAACGGGAGGCGTTGCAGGCGGCGGCGCGGGAATTTTCAATCCCCTGCGGGCGGGTCGTGTACCCCAAACGCACCAAAACCCGCGCCTTTATAAAGGTTCAGGACGGGTGCGACAACTTCTGTTCGTACTGTATAATTCCCTATTTGCGCGGCAGAGAAGTTTCGCGGAAAACGCAGGATATATTGGCGGAAATCGAAAATTGCGGCGCATACGAGGTTGTGCTGACGGGCATAAACCTTTCTGCGTTCGACAAGCGCGGAGAGGGGCTTGAAGGGCTTTTGCGCGCGCTTTCGGGCGTTAAAAAAAGAATACGCCTCGGCTCGCTCGAATGCGGGGTTATAAGCGACGGTTTTCTGCGCGCGGCGGGCGGGCTTTACGACTTCGCGCCGCAGTTCCACCTGTCGCTCCAAAGCGGAAGCACCGCGGTTCTGAAAAGTATGGCAAGGCATTATACCCGCGACGAATTTTTGCAAAAATGTAAAGATATATACTCGGTTTTCCCCGACGCGGCGATAACTACCGATATAATAGCGGGCTTTCCCACCGAAACGGAAGAAGATTTTTCGCAAAGTCTTTCGATAATAGAAGAGGCGGGCTTTGCGCGCGTTCACGCGTTCGCGTATTCTCCGCGCGAGGGTACGGCGGCGTTTAAATTGAAAGACCTTCCCGCCGAGGTCAAAAAAGAAAGGCTTTCGCGGCTTATCGAAGAGGGCAAAAAAGCCGAAAGTCGTTATATATCCCGACATTTGGGCGCGACCTTGTCAATTGTAGCCGAGGGTTTCGACGGCGAATACACCTGCGGATACACGGGCAACTATATAAAAACTTTCGTAAAAGGCAAACTTACCGAGGGCGGTTTGTACAGCGTTAAAATCGTCGGGCAATGCAAGGACGGCGCGCTTGCCGTGCCCTCGGAAATGTGAAGGTAAATGGCGAAATTCAGACAGGCTGTAAAAAATTATCTTTCAAATACTTTCCGACCGCGTAAATTCGCGGACTATTCGGAAGTTTTTACGCGGGGCGCGGACGGACTGCGCAGGTCGCGGTATCCGTGGCTGTATTCCCGCGTTATATGGGCGCTTTTCGCGCTGTACGCCGTGTGCGCGACGGTGGAATTTTTCGCGCCCAACGCGCTTTTCGCTCCGTCGGTCGTCTTTCTCGGCGGCGCGTTCGTAAATTTTTCTTACCTTGTATTGTGTTTCGAACTCTACCCCAAGCGCGATTTGTCGCTTTTTGGATTTGTGTTTTGTATGATTGCGGGCGGCGCGCTGTCGATATGCATAGCCGTCCTCGGTTACCGCTTTATCGCCGACCCCTCCGCGGCGTACGTCGGCGAGATATGGACGGGGTTTTTGGAAGAGTTTTCAAAGGCAACCGTCACAATCGCGCTTATACTTATCGCTAAACGCCGCAGTCCGTTTTTGGGCTTTCTTATAGGCACGTCGGTGGGCGTGGGCTTTTCGTTTTTCGAAGATATAGGCTATATTTTCGAAGCTTCCGTGTTCGGGGGCGGGGTCGCCTCGGCGGTGACGAGGGCGACGGGCGCGCCGTTCGGTCACCCTATGTGGGCGGGACTGTTCGGCTGGGCGGTCGGAACCTTTAAAAAGCCGTATATCAATTGGCGGGTGTACGGCGCGTTCGCGCTTGCCGTTTGCCTGCATTTTATCTGGAACCTGCCTTTCGGCGACAAACTTTCGGTACTGCTCGAAGCGGGTTGCTCGGTATTTATTTTCGTCGTAACCGTCGTCATAATTATCTATTCGCGCGGCTTTATTTTGCAGACTATGCCCGTAAATGGCGAAGAACCGCCGCCGACCGCCTCGCGCGGTTTAAGGCTCGGTATCGCCGCCGATTGCGCGGCGTTTGCGGCTGTGCTTCTTTTCGGCGTATTTTCGCTTACGGCCGTATATCTCGACGGTTTAAGCGATACGTTGGAGTACCGCGAGGCGAGCGTGGGCGAGTTTATAACCCTTGCGCAGGAGGGAAAATCGCTCGAATATAAGGACGGCAGACCGTACAACCCGTTAATGACCGACTGTTACAGCGAATATATCGAGGGCAGAAAGGTTACCGCCGTGCAGAAAGACGGCGAGTTTTACTATTACTATACGGGCGATTTTCCCACTTTTTACGACGTTTCCACGCTGCCCGAGCTTTCGGACGTTTACGTGGTGTACTGCGAAGAGCAATACGTCGCGTATAAATTCCATTTCGTGGGCGAACCCGACGCGGACACCTGTCAGGTGGCGCACGACGGCGACGGCATACACTATTACTTCTTTCTTCTGAACGACGACATACGCGGCGTCGGGTTTACGGATGGAAAGGTAGAGTATTCTTTTTACAATACAAACGATTACACGTCGGCGGAAAATTGGCTGTTTTCGTTTGGCGCAGGGTTTGCCGCGGCGGGAGTCGCCGCGTTTACCGTATTGAAAATATTATCGCGGAGGAAAGATAATGTATAAAGACGACTGTATTTTCTGTAAAATAATAAAGGGCGAAATCCCCTCGGCAAAGGTGTACGAGGACGAGCAGACGTTGATATTCAAAGATATCGCGCCCAAGGCGAAAGTTCACCTTCTGGCTGTTCCCAAAACGCATTTCAAGCTTATTTCGGAAGCCGACGACGAAGGTAAAAAGGCGCTGTTTCACACCCTTTCGGTAATTCCCGAAGCGGCGCGGAAAAACGGTTGCGAAAACGGCTTCCGCCTTGTCGTAAATCAGGGCGAAAGCGCGGGTCAGTCGGTTTTCCACCTGCATATACACATACTCGGCGGCGAAAGCCTGCCGTGGTAAGGAGGAGATATGATATATACCGTATCCGACGGCACGCTGTCGCTGTCGGTAAACACCGCGGGCGGCAGTATGACGTCGATAAAATACAACGGCGAAGAGCGGCAATGGCAGGGCGGCGAGGCGTGGAAAGGTCAGGACGTGGTGATTTTCCCGATAGTCGGGCACGCTTCCGAATATACCGTCGGCGGCAAAAGCTACGCCCCCAAATCTCACGGCGTGGCGAGATACGCCGAGTTTTCGCTTAAAGAAAAGGGCGAAAATTTTATAACCCTTTCGCTGTCGTCGGACGAGGTCACCCGCTTAACTTACCCCTACGACTTCACGCTTGAAATTTCGTACAGAGTAGAGGGCGGCGAAATAAGCGTGCGGTACTACGTCCGTTCGCACGGCGGCAAAATACCCTTTTACATAGGCGGACACCCCGGACTTAAAGCGGAGGGCGGCGAGGCGGAAATCGAGTTCGAAAACGAGGAACACTGCCTTATATACCCGCTCGGCGCGGACGCGGCAGTGCCCGTAAAACTCAAACGCTTTATCGCGAACAAGGCGTTTTTCAAGGAGTGCAAAACCTTTCAGCTCGGCTCACTGTCGGGCGGGAAAATTTACGCGCGCACCCGCGACGGTTACGTATATACGTACCGTTCAAACTGCCCCGTGTTCGCGTTCTGGTCAAACGAGGACGGCGGCGACTATATCTGCGTAGAGCCGTGGTGGGGCATAAACGACTTCCCCGCCGCCCCGCGCGAACTGTCGCTTAAACCCTTTATCAACTTCGCGGACGAAAAGGGCAGGACGTTCGGCTATACCCTATCCGTTTCGAAGCAATAAAAACGCGCGCCGCGCGGCAGTCGCCGCGCGGCGCGTTTTAAATTATATCGACGCTAAAAGAAAGTTACGCTTAAATACAGACCGCCGAGCGCCGCGGCGAGAGCGGGCAAAGCGACCGCCGCGCCGAGTTTTAAAAAGTCGGCGTACGAAAATTTCAAGCCGTGACTTTTCAGAATATTCGTCCACATAATGCCCGCAAGCGCGCCTATCGGCGTGAAAAACGCGCCGAGGTTCGAACCTATTACCGTCGCGAACACCGCCGCGACCGAACCGTCCGCCGCCGAAAGCACCGAGGCGAACAAAACGCTCATCGGTATGTTGTTTATAAGGTTCGACGCCGCAAACGAAGCGACGCCGTATTTTATTATCGGCAGTTCGCCGCTTAAAGCCTGCGCAATTTTTGCCGTCGCCCCGCTTTGCGTAAGCGCGACTATAAGCACGAACATAGAAAGCACAAAGGGCACAAGCTGATATGGCGTGCGCTTCGCGCAGCCTACAAGGGGCGTGGGCTTTTTGGTAAACGCCTTTATTATAAGGGTGCAGATTATAAGACTTCCCACGGCGCACAGCGAAACAATCCACATTTCAACGCCTATGTACGAGCTTACCGCAAGCAATACCGTGCAGGCGGCAAGGTGTACTACGCCCGTTATAAGCAGTGGCTTGTTTTCTATTTGCACGCTTTCGGGTTCGCCCGAAACGGGCGACGAAAGGCGTTTTCGGAACATAAGGTAGAGTATGCAAAAAGCGGTAAGTCCCGCAAAAACGGTGGGGAGTATGCTGTATTTAAGGTAACTTACAAAGTCTATGCCGTAAGCCGTCGCAAGATAAATGTTTGTCGGGTTGCCTATAATAAGCGCCATCGACCACGTGTTCGCCGCCACGAACTCCGCGGCGAGATAGGGCACGGGGTCTATTTTCGCGCTTTTCGAAAAATAGCAGATAAAGGGAGTAAACGACAGCACGATAACGTCGTTCGAGGTAAACACCGTAAGGACTGAAACTGTAAGATACAGATACAGAAAAAGCCGTTTTTGCCCCGAGCGCGCCTTTTTTAAGGTGAAGCTTGCAAGCAGTCTGAAAAATCCCAATTCGTCCAGATAAATCGACAGCGCGGTCATCGAAATAAACAGCGCAAGTATTTTAAGCGGGTTTACGGCGTTGTCGGCGATAAGCGCGCGCCCGACTTCTTTCGGGTCGGCAAGCCCCGTGGCAAGCAAAATTGCGGCTCCGACCACGGTTATAAGCCAATAGGTCGCAACCCCGAATTTTTTTATGCGTATTTCGGGAAAGAACAGAATCCCGCAGATCATCGCGGCGCAGGTCGCCGCGCAGATAATAACGGTCGCCGTCATTTTACACTTCGCAGTTATTTTTTTCGGCATACACGCCGCACTATTCGGCGGATACGCGCTTAATTATACTCGCGCAAAAATCAATTGTAAAGCTTTTAGCCCCGATACGTTGACTTTCCGCCCGCCGTATTTTATAATTTATGATATGGAAAACATAATTTGCGAAAGCCTCCCCGACGGCGGCGATAATCTTATAGTCGATATCCGCGACGAAAATTCGTTCGCATACGGTCATATCGAAAATTCAATAAACGTTCCCGCGGCAAAAATTTCCGAATACGACTTCCCCCGCGGCAAAAAACTTTACATAGTCTGCCTTACGGGCAGAAAAAGCGTGCAAGCGGCGGAAGAACTCACAAAAAGGGGCTTCGAGGCGTATTCGCTTGCGGGCGGATACGCGGGCTGGCTTAAAGCCTGCCTCGGCGAGGCGCAAGCCGATATCGCGCAAAAAACCGAAGAGGGAATAAGGGGCAGATTTTCCAAAAAGCTGTTTTCGAAGTTCGCCAAAGCCATTGTAACTTATAACCTTATCGACGCGGGCGACAAAATAGCCGTCTGCATTTCGGGCGGCAAAGATTCCTTTCTGATGGCTAAACTGTTTCAGGAGCTTAAAAGGCACAACAAAATACCTTTCGACCTCGTTTTTTTGCTTATGGACCCCGGTTACAGCCCCGAAAACCGCGAAATTATCGAGCGCAACGCGAAAAATCTGAATATTCCGCTGACAATTTTCGAAACCGACATATTCGACAGCGTGTACAATATCGAAAAATCGCCTTGCTATATCTGCGCAAGAATGCGCCGCGGGCACCTTTACGCCAAGGCGCGCGAGCTCGGGTGCAACAAAATCGCGCTCGGTCACCATTACGACGACGTAATCGAAACAATACTTATGGGAATGTTATACGGCGGGCAGATGCAGACTATGATGCCCCGCGTAGACAGCGCGAATTTCAAGGGTATGCGGCTTATAAGACCTATGTACCTCGTGCGGGAGGACGACATAAAGGCGTGGCGCGACTTTTACGGTCTTAAATTTTTGCAGTGCGCGTGCAGATTCACCGATACCTGCTCGGTAGAGGGCGGCGCGAACTCAAAACGCCTTAAAGTGAAACGGCTTATACGCGCGCTTAAAGCCGAGGACCCCGAAATAGAGCAGAATATCTTCAAAAGCGCCGAAAACGTCAACCTTTCGACGGTAATCGCCTATAAAGACAAGTCGGGCGTTCGCCACCGCTTTACCGACGGCGACGGCGCGCCCGCTTTGCCCGAGGGCAAAGCCGACGACCCCCGCAGATAGCCTTAAAATCGAAAAAAGGCAATATATATTGCAAAAAGCGGCGGCGGAGCGCAATTTTGCGCTCCGCCGCCGCTTAAATTAACGGGCGCGCAAGTTCGCTTGCGCGCCCGTTTTTTGTTTTATCGCGTAAGCCAAAGTGCGGGAAGGCAATAATATTTTGTGAGGTTATCCAAAAACCGCTTAAAGTACAGTAGATTTCTTCATATTTGAGTGGTATAATGTCAAATGTCGGTTAGGCGAATAAATCTGCGTTGTGAGATGAAAAAGTAATGAGAAAAGTAATTGGCGTTATGCCGCTTTATGACGATGAAAAAGAAAGCTATTGGATGTTGCCCGGATATATGAAAATGATAGAGGCGGCAAATGCAATACCCTTGATGCTGCCTCTTACGTCTAAATCGGAGGAATTGGATTATTTTCTTGAAATATGCGGCGGATTTCTGCTGACGGGAGGACATGATGTATCTCCGTCCGTTTATCATACGGAAAAGAAACCGTGGTGCGGTAAATGTTGCGAATTACGGGATGAAATGGAGCGATATATCTTAAAGAATGCCGTAGAAGCGGATAAACCTGTTTTAGGTATTTGCCGAGGCATTCAGTTTATGAATTCTTGCTATGGCGGAACTTTATATCAGGATTTGAAAACAGAGCATAACAGCTGTATCGACCATCATATGAAACCGCCGTATAACAGGGTGGCACATCAAGTCACGATACAAAAAGACACACCGCTCTATCATATTCTGGGCACGGAACAAATGGGTGTAAACAGTTATCACCACCAGGCAATCAGAAAGCTGTCGCCCGATTTTCAAGAAACGGCAGTTTCCGAAGACGGCTTAATTGAGGGTATATATATGCCGTCGCGTAAGTTTATAGTGGGCGTTCAATGGCATCCCGAATTTTCCTATGATGTTGATGAAAACAGCAGGAAACTGATAAATGCTTTCGTGATTTCGGTTTGACTATTTGTTTTTTTCGGCGGTACATTTAAGACTTCCGTTTACGCGGTACTTAACAGGTTGATTCGCAAACCGCTCGCTCTCGCTCGCGTTTTTCTCGCCGACGGCAAGGAAAAACCGTCGGCTGGGGCACCGTTCGCGCTGTGCGTTATGCGCTCACTCATCTCGCTTCGGCACACACAGCGCACTGCGCTGTGTTATGAAATGCCTCGCTCGTCCCTCAAATCCCTCCAAAGACAGGTTACAAACAAAAAACAGCGACACAAAAACGTGTCGCTGTTTTTGGCGCAGTTGGAGGGATTTGAACCCTCGCTGCGGTTTCCCGCACTACTCCCTTAGCAGGGGAGCCCCTTGAGCCACTTGGGTACAACTGCAAGCTTTTTTTAAAAGCCTTTACACTATATCATAATTAAACGGGTTTGTCAAAACATTTTGGGGAAAATTTGATTTGCCTATTGCATTAATTTTGACGCTGTGTTACAATACTACCGTAGAGGTAAAAAATGAAAATAGTATTTTTCGGCGATTCCATAACCGATTGCGAGCGCGACAGAAACGACGAAAAGTCGCTCGGAAACGGTTACGTTAAAATTCTTGCCGACAAACTCAGACCCATTTATCCCGATACCGAACTGCAGATAATAAACAAGGGCGTTACGGGCAACGAGGTCTGCGACCTTTTGGCGCGCGTCAGAAAGGACGTTATCGAGCTCGAACCCGACGCCGTAGTCATAATGATTGGCATAAACAACGCTCTGCATAAATTCAAGTACGGAAAGGAACTCAATTTCGCGCAGTTCGAAAGCGACCTTACCGAGCTTTTAAAGCTTTTGAAAGAGGCGGGTATAGTCGTGATTTTTCTCGAACCGTTTCTTCTTAACGCGCCCGACAAACTTCACGTCCGCAAGCTGTTCGACGAAGAGCTTAAAATCATAAACCGCGTCGCGCTTGCGCTTTCGGACGAGTTTGTCGCGTACGACGAAATGTTTGCGGGGCTTACGCAGACAATTCCCTATACCGAGTATTCGCTTGACGGCGTTCACCCCACCAACCGCGGCTCGCGCCTTATAGCCGACACCGCGATAAAGGCGATAAGAAAGCATCTTTTATAACCTTGTTTTAAACGCCGCCCGCGCAAAAGTAATGCGCGGGCGGCGTTTTTCGTGCGCGGCGGGGCGCGGCGGTCGAGGCAAGCCCGCACGCCGCGTTTAAATATATTAAAATCTTTTGACTGGTGCAAATACGCAAAAAGCTCTTGCAAAAAAAATTCAAAGGTGTTATAATCTTTATGCTCTACAATTTTTATAATGCGACCGTATAATTAATTATGTTCGAAAAAGGCTATACCTTATAGGCATAGTTGTATCCTTATATACGCCTTTTTTCGGACTGTATATAAAAATTGTAGAGCGACAAGAGGGTGCTTCTTTGCGGGCGCCCTTGCGGGCGCCCTTGCGGGCGCTCTTTTTTTGCGCCTGAAAATTATTTTCGGGAGGTATATATGTACAAATGCAAAAAATGCGGGCGGGAGTACGAAGGTAATTTCTGCCCGGACTGCGGCGAAAAACGCACGGGGAATTTTTGTCCGAACTGCGGGTCGGAGTTGGAGGAGGGTCGCAACTTCTGTCCCAATTGCGGGTATAAACTTGAAAAAACTTCACCCTTGAATATAATCAAGGCAAGACGGCTGTCGGCGTTTTTATCGGTACTGCCGATTGTAATAACGTTTCTGTGCGCATATATCGGATTTATGGCGCTTTCTTATAATATGATTGACGGCATAGATATTACGTTTTTCGAAGAATGGAGATACAAAGATTATTCGGGAATCGACGGGCTCGGCACCGCAGCGGGCGCAATTTTTGCTCTGTCGGCGGCGGAAGTTATAATTGCGGCGCTTTCGATATTATTCAGATACGTCCGCTCGCTTTCGACAGGTTCGGTGCGAATTTTCGGGCGTAAATGCGGGGCGGGTCTGTTGGTGCAATTTTCCGCCGCGGCGTTTTTGGCGGCGCAATTTATAGCGTATGCTTGCGGGATTGCTTCAATCAACGGAGCCGACGAGGGTATGGGTCTTTTAAAACCCACCTCGTGGCTGAAAATCGGGCTTGGCTTTACAGTGGTTTCTTTTGCGGTTGTTTCGGCTTGCGTTATTATTAACGAATTTGTCGTTTTACGCCGCTATCCCGAAGCGCGCAAAGATTTTGCCTATCGCGCCGATTTAAAGCAATTCGCTTCTTCGGTTCCCGCGCCCGAAACAAAGGAAAGACCCGAACTCTACGCAATAGCAGTAAAACATTATTCACTGAAAAATGCGGCTCTGTGTTGCATTTTTATGATTGCGGCGGCTCTTGTGGTAATTGCGGCAAGATTTGTCGCAAGAAACGGCGCGGCGTTTGAAACGGGAGTAATAATTTCGGCAGTATTGACCGCAATAGGAGCGGCGGCTTTTGTTTTAAGCGTATTTATAAGTCGCGGACAAGCTTCGAAACGAATAAAAACGACAGATAACGTAAATAAAATGCTTAAAAAAGGAGGCTTGTATAAAGCCGTTTGCATTTTGACCTCCGTATTTACGTTTTTCGCCTTTTGCTTATCGTTAATGACGGGAACGGGCGCGGGTAAGGTTGCGGGAGTTATAAACATAATATGCTGTGTATGCGGCGCAGTCCTTTCGGTTCTTATGTTTTTGAATCATTCCACGCTGTTTTCTTTGCTTTACGGCGTCGGAAAGGGGCTGAAAGGCAAAGCGGGCATAACAAATATGAGCTGTAACGAAGAAGAGTTTGCAAAACAGATAACCGCTTACGACGAATACAGAGAGTATGTACGCCTTATGGCGATATACAATTACAAAGCGCATTTGTATGCGAAAGCAAAGAAGAAAAACGCCGACTTCGACGGCAAAGAGTCCGAAATTGCTTCTATAACGCCGAATAAGGCGCGCGTATGGCTGTATAAATACGGCGCATATATCGCAATCTGCGTAGCGGCGGTTTTGATTATCTGCGCAATTTCCGTTATTGCGGCTTTGGGCGGAACGGCGCCGACACCCGAAAAGCCGCTTTTCTGACGCGGATTCCGATATACAAAAATTTTACGCGCCCGCGGTTTTCGACCGCGGGCGCGGATTTTTGCGTAAAATTCAGTCCGAAAGGTCAAAAAAAATGTGATTTTTCTGTTTAAGGCGGCTTTTGCGGTTTATATTAATAATGTATCGTAAAAAATTGACGAGGGAATATGACTAAAAAGAGCAGAAAAGAGCGCGCGGAAGAACAGCAGACGGAAGAGGAGTCGGCCGAAGAAACCGCGGAGCAGGAAGCGGAACAGGCGGAAACGCCGACAGAGGCGCAGGCGGAAGAGGGCGCGGAACTTTCCGAAACCGAAAAATTAACCGCGCTTGCCGAGGACTATAAAAGGAAGTGGTATTCCGTTTCGGCGGAATACGATAATTTCCGCAAAAGAAATGCCTCGGCGGTGGCGAAAGCCTATTCGGACGGCGTTGCGGAAGCGGTTTTAAAACTTCTGCCCGTCGCCGATAATTTCGGCTATGCCCTTTCGTCCGCACGCGACGAAAAGACAAAGGCGGGAATAGATAAAATAATCAAAAACTTCAACGCCATACTCTCGTCGTTCGGCATAGAGGAAATAAAAATTTCCGAGGGCGACGACTTTGACGAAAGCGTGGCGGAAGCGATAATGTCGCAACCCTGCGGCAAGGGAGACAAGCCCAATAAAATAAAGACCGTTTTAAGAAAGGGTTACAAACAGGGCGAAAAGGTAATACGCTTTGCGCAGGTTGCGGTAACCGTTTAAGGCTTAAACGCGAATACATAAAATAAAACATAAGCGGCTTTCGCACCGCGTATTATGCGAAAAGGAGATATTATGGGAAAGGTAATAGGCATTGATTTGGGCACGACCAACTCGTGCGTGGCTGTAATGGAAGGCGGCGAGCCTACCGTCATAGTCAATTCCGAAGGCAACAGAACCACCCCGTCGGTGGTGTCTTTCAAAGCCGACGGTTCGAGAATAGTCGGTCAGGCAGCCAAGCGGCTTGCGGTGGCTCAACCCGACAAGACGGTCATTTCGATTAAACGCCATATGGGCGAAGCGTATAAGGTAAATATCG
This sequence comes from uncultured Clostridia bacterium, assembly GCA_947624005.1. Taxonomy (GTDB): domain Bacteria; phylum Bacillota; class Clostridia; order Christensenellales; family Borkfalkiaceae; genus Coproplasma. Next base: position 56,858 of record CANQHV010000006.1, on the reverse strand, counting down.
ACAAGGGCTATTCGCCGCAGGAAATTTCGGCGATGATTCTTTCGAAGTTAAAGGCGGACGCCGAAGCTTATATCGGCTCTACGGTAACCGACGCGGTTATCACCTGCCCCGCATACTTCAACGACTCCCAACGTCAGGCGACCAAAGACGCGGGCAAGATTGCGGGACTTAACGTTCTGCGTATCATAAACGAACCCACCGCGGCGGCGCTTGCATACGGTCTTGACAAGCAGGAGGGCAACCAGAAGGTAATGATTTACGACCTCGGCGGCGGCACGTTCGACGTTTCCATTCTCGAAATCGGCGACGGCGTGTTCGAGGTGCTTGCAACCAACGGCGACACCCACCTCGGCGGCGACGACTTCGACAACAAAATCATCGATTATCTTGTAGATACTTTCAAAAAGGAAACGGGCGTGGACCTTTCGGGCGACAGACAGGCTATGCAAAGGCTGAAAGACGCGGCGGAAAAGGCGAAGATAGAACTTTCGGGTCAGACCACCACGAATATCAACCAACCGTTCATAACCGTCGTAAACGGCGTGCCTCAACACCTCGACGTAGACCTTTCCCGCGCGAAATTCAATTCGCTTACCGAAGACCTTGTGGAAAGAACGGTAGAACCTATGAGAAAGGCTATGCAGGACGCGGGGCTTACCTACGCGGATATCGGCAAGGTCATCTTCGTCGGCGGCTCGACCCGTATTCCCGCCGTATTCGATAAAGTAAAGGCGATTACGGGCAAAGAGCCTTTCCGCGGCATCAACCCCGACGAATGCGTTGCGATAGGCGCGGCAATACAGGGCGGCGTGCTTTCGGGCGAGGTAAAAGACGTGCTTTTGCTCGACGTTATGCCCCTTACACTCGGTATCGAAACGCTCGGCGGCGTTTCCACTCCTTTAATCGAGAGGAACACCACCATTCCCGTTAAAAAGAGTCAGGTATTCTCGACCGCGGCGGACAATCAGCCCGGCGTTGAGATAAACGTCTTGCAGGGCGAAAGAAAATTCGCCCGCGACAATAAATCGCTCGGCAGGTTTATGCTTACCGACATTCCCCCCGCGCCGAGAGGAGTTCCTCAGATTGAAGTTACTTTCGACGTGGACGCGAACGGCATAGTGAATGTCACCGCGAAAGACCTCGGAACGGGCAAATCGACCAATATAACGATAACGGCTTCGACGAACCTTTCGGAAGAGGAGATAGACAAGGCTGTAAAAGACGCGGAAAAATACGCCGAAGAGGACAAAAAGCGCAAAGAGGCGGTAGACGCGAAGAACAATCTCGAAGGTATGATAGACGGGCTTGAAAGAACGCTTAAAGACGCGGGCGACAAGCTTTCGGATGACGACAAAAAGACCATCGAGGAAGCGATAGCCAAGGCGAAAACCGAACTCGAATCGGGAGATAACGACAGAATACAGGCGGCAACCGAAGCGCTTCAACAGCAGATTCAGCCCATAATCGCGAAGATGTATCAGGGCGCGCAGGGCGGCGCGGCTCCCGGCGGGGACGCGTCGGACGGCGGCGACGACACGGAATTCCGTCAGCACTGACAAAACCTTTTCAAGGGGTGTTAATTTTAACACCCCTTTAAAGCTTTTTCGGGCTTTTTAATAAAAACGCATAAATTACGGCGATTTGCCGCAGAGAGTACTTAAATGGCAGACAAAAAGAATTATTACGACATATTGGGAGTTTCCAAAACCGCAAGTCAGGACGAAATAAAGTCGGCATACAGAAAACTTGCCAAGCAATATCACCCCGATTTTCACCCCGGCGACAAGGCGGCGGCTGAAAAATTCAAAGAGATAAACGAGGCGAACGCCGTGCTTTCCGACGAGGGCAAGCGCAAGCAGTACGACTTCGAGCTCGACCATCCGGGTATGGGTTCGGGCAATCCTTTCGGCGGACAGGGCGGCGGCTTCGGCGGCGGCTTCGGCGGTTTCGAGGACATTATAAATTCCGTTTTCGGCGGCGGCTTCGGCGGCGGGGGCGCAACCCGCGGTCCCGCGCGCGGCGCGGATATCGAACAGACGATAAACCTTTCGTTCCTCGACGCGATAAAGGGCTGTTCGAAAGAGATACGCTATATGCGCAACGAACCCTGCGCCGCCTGCAAGGGAACGGGCGCAAAGGGCGGTACTTCGTTTTCGAAGTGTACCCGTTGCGGCGGTTCGGGTAAGGTCAAATTCCAGCAGGATACGCTGTTCGGGCGCACCATACAGGTGGGCGCCTGCCCCGACTGCGGCGGCACGGGCAAAAAGATAATAGACAAGTGCCCCGACTGCAAGGGCAGGGGCTACGTAAGACGCGAAACGGCGTTTCTCGTCAATATCCCCGCGGGCGTGGACAAGGATTCCTCGCTTCGCAAGCGCGGCTTCGGTCAAGCTTCGGGCAACGGCGGCGAAAGCGGCGATTTATACGTTTATTTCAGAATAGAGCCGCACAAACTTTTACAGCGCGAGGACAAAGACCTGTTCGTAACCGTGCCCATTTCGTATAAAACCGCGGTTTCGGGCGGCAAAATTTCCGTGCCCGGCATAGACGACACGTTAGAGCTGAATATCCCCGAGGGCACGCCGTCGGGCACGCGCTTTTGCATACGCGGCAAGGGCGTGCGCACGGTAAACGGCACGGGCAATCTGTACGTCACGGTCGAAATAGATATCCCCTCGCGGCTTTCGCGCGACCAGATTAAAAAGCTTTCGGAATTCGAGGACAGCGTGCCTTTGAAATCGTGTTCGAAAATGAACAAGTATTCGTCCGACGTGTCGGCGTTATACGGCAAAAAATTAGATAAGCAGTAATATGGACAAAAGCAGAATACGCAATTTTTGCATAATAGCGCATATAGACCACGGCAAGTCCACGCTTGCCGATCGTCTTATGGAGATGACGGGTCAGGTATCCAAGCGCGATATGGAGGCGCAGCTTCTCGACTCTATGGAAATCGAGCGCGAGCGCGGCATTACCATAAAGCTCGCGCCCGTAAGAATGTTTTATACGGCTTCCGACGGCGAGGAGTACGTCTTTAACCTTATAGATACCCCGGGACACGTCGATTTCACCTACGAAGTTTCGCGTTCCCTCGCCGCGTGCGAGGGAGCAATTTTAATTGTGGACGCAACGCAGGGAGTAGAGGCGCAAACGCTTGCAAACGTCTATCTCGCAATCGAAAACAACCTCGAAATTCTGCCCGTTATAAACAAAATCGACCTGCCCAGCGCCCGCCCCGACGAAGCGAAAAAGGAAATCGAGGACGTGGTGGGGCTCGATTCGTCTTACGCGCCCCTCGTTTCCGCTAAAGAGGGCACGAATATAGGCGAAGTACTCGAAGATATCGTAAAATACTTCCCCGCGCCGTCGGGCGACGCTGACGCCCCCTTGAAAGCGCTTATTTTCGACAGCTATTACGACAACTATAAGGGCGTAATTTTATTCGTAAGAATAAAGGACGGAAAAATAAAGGCGGGCGACAAAATAAAAACTTTCCGCTCGGATAAAATCTACGAAGTGGTCGAAACGGGAGTGTTCGCGCCCGGGCTGTGCCCTTGCGACGGGCTGTCGGCGGGCGAGGTCGGCTATATCGCCGCTTCGATAAAAAGCATACAGGACGTAGCCGTCGGCGACACCGTGACGGGCGCGGATAACCCCGCCGCGGAGCCTTTGCCCGGCTATAAAAAAGTGCAGAGCGTGGTGTTCTGCGGCATATATCCCCTCGACGGGAGCCGTTTCAACGACCTTAAAGACGCGATTTTAAAACTTCAACTCAACGACGCAAGCCTTTTGTTCGAACCCGACAATTCCGTCGCCCTCGGCTTCGGTTTCAGATGCGGGTTTTTGGGGCTTTTGCATATGGAGATTATACAAGAGCGCATCGAGCGCGAGTTCGGGCTGGAAATAATCACAACCGCGCCGTCCGTAAGCTATAAAGTGATAAAGACAAACGGCGAAGAGCTGTACGTAGACAACCCCTCGCACCTGCCCCCGACTTCGGAAATCGAGCGCATGGAAGAGCCTATCGTAAAGGCGTATATCTATTCGCCGCCCGACTACCTCGGTCAGATAATGGACCTCTGCCGCGAGAAGCGCGGAGTGTTCAAAGAGATGACATATCTCGACAAAAGCCGCGTTCAGCTCGAATACGAACTGCCCTTGAACGAGATTATTTTCGACTTTTTCGACGGCATAAAATCGCGCACGCGCGGCTATGCGAGTTTCGACTACGAGCTTATAGGTTACAAGCCCTCGAAGCTTGTCAAGCTCGACATACTTTTAAACGGCGAAGCGTGCGACGCGCTTTCTATGATAGTTCACGAGGATTCGGCTTACGCGCGCGGCAGAACGCTGTGCGAAAACTTAAAGGAAGCCATTCCCCGCCAGCTTTTCGAAGTGCCCGTACAGGCGGCGATAGGCGGCAAGATAATCGCGCGCGAAACGGTAAAGGCGGTCAGAAAAGACGTGCTTGCCAAGTGTTACGGCGGCGACATTACACGGAAGAAAAAGCTTTTGGAAAAACAGAAAGAGGGCAAAAAGCGCATGCGCTCGATAGGCAGCGTCGAAGTCCCCAGCGAAGTGTTTATGCAGATTTTAAAGACAAACAAGGACTGATATGGACGCGGGCGCAGTATACGGAATCGTAAAAAAAATCCCACGCGGCAAGGTCGCAACTTACGGCGAAGTCGCCGCGCTTGCGGGCAATCCGCGCGCGCCGCGGCAGGTCGGGCGGCTTTTGCACCGTAACCCAGAACCGGGTATAATTCCCTGTCACAGGGTGGTGTTTTCGGACGGAAAGCTTGCCCTGTCGTTCGCTTTCGGCGGCGACGGCGTACAGCGCGCCTTGCTCGAAGCGGAGGGCGTGGGCTTTTTGCCCGACGGCAGAGTAGATATGAAAAAATATCTTTGGGAGGGCGAATAATGGCGGGTATATACGTACATATTCCCTTTTGCAAATCCAAGTGCAGGTATTGCGACTTTACGTCTTTTCCCGATAAACTGTGCCTTGCGGAAAGCTATATGGCGTGCGTATACCGCGAAATGGCTATGCGCAAGTCAGAGCTTGAAAGCAAAACGTTCGACACGCTGTATATAGGCGGCGGCACGCCCTCGGTCATAGACGAACAATATATCGCAATGCTTGTCGCGGCGGCGAAAAGAAATTTCAGACTTTCGGAAGGCGCCGAAATAACCGTCGAGATAAATCCCGGCACGATAAGCCAAAAAAAGGTAGACTTATATAAAAAATGCGGCATAAACCGCTTTTCGGTGGGGTTGCAGACGGCTGTCGATTCGCAACTTCGCGATTTGGGCAGAATACACACCTTAAACGAATTTATAACCTGCGCGCGGCTGTTAAAGGGCGAAAATTTTTCCGTGGACGTAATGATAGGGCTGAAAGGTCAGACTATCGACGATATCTTAAAGACAATAGATGTGGCGGCGGCGTTCGGCGCAAGCCATATTTCGATGTACGCCCTTTCGCCCGAGGACGGCACGCCCATATATACCGACTATCTCAACGGCGAACTTCCCGACTCGGACGAGGTTGCGCAAATGTACGCCGCGGGCTGTGAAAAACTCAAATCGCTCGGGTTTGAAAGGTACGAAGTTTCGAATTTCGCAAAGGACGGCAAAAGGAGCCGCCATAATCTGAACTATTGGAAGCGCGGCGAATACATAGGCTTCGGCGTGTCCGCTTCGAGCTTTATAAACGGCGTGCGGTTTACCGACACTTTCGACCTCGACGAATATTTTAAATGCATACTCTCGGGCGCGCTTCCCGTGATATCGTCCGAAAAAATCGCGGGCGACGATATAAAAGACGAGTATATAATGCTTGCTCTGCGCACCTCGGACGGAATTGAAAGGGCGGAATACAAAGCCCTTTTCGGAAAGGATTTCTGCGACGAATTTTCGGCGCAATTGCAAAAAGTCGGCATATATCTCGATATTTCCGCCGACAGAATAAGGATAAAAGACCAATATCTGTTTGTTCAGAATTCCATAATAGTAGAATTTTTAAGCAAATAAAAAATACGCGCCGCAAAGCGCGTATTATAGTGAATTACAAAGCGGCGGGGAAATTTCCCCGCCGTTTTCGGATACTTTTTGATTGCTTGTCGCTTGCGTTTTTTTACGCGGTGAACGGAAAACCCCGACCAATCAATCCGTATAGGATTGAAAGCTGTTTTCAAACTGCGTTTTTACGGCTTCTTTTAAAGCGGCGTTTACATCGAAAGCTCCGCTTTTTCTCCTTTTTTATTGTTCGGCATTGCCCTTTAAGTACGGCTTCATCATTGCGGGCAGAAACATAGCGCAAAACTTTTTGGTGCGCTCCTCAAAACTGTATGCTCCGCCCGACATATCCCAACAGAGCATTTCGCCGTAAATGACGTCCGTCAAGGCGTCGGCGAGCGCGTCTATCGGCGCGTCCTCTTTGAGTTCGCCCCTTTCGACGCCGTTTTTTATCATTCCTTTCATTGAATCGTTGTCCATACGGAGTTTTTCCTTGTCGTATGGGTTCTCCACGAGATTGGGGTCAACGGTATTGCGCACCCATTCCTGACAGAGTTTGAGCCCGTTCCTTTCGATATGTCCCGAAAACGTTACCATATAAAACGCCAAACGGTCCATAAACGGTCCGTCGTATCGTTGAGCCTCATCGTAAATTTCACGGAATATATCGTGACTTAATGCAAATACCACGTCCTCTTTGCGCTTGAAATAGGTATAAAACGTACCGTTTGCAACGCCGCACGCCTTTGTTATCTCTTCGATAGAGGTATTTACAAGTCCTTTTTCGCGTATGATAACCTTTGCCGTTTCCAAAAGTTTTTTTCTTGTTTCCAAAGCGGCAATCTTTCTGTTAGTCATTTTTTCAGACGTAAGTTCTCCGTGTTCCTGCGCCGCCTTTCGTAGCTGTTCGGCTTTCTTTGAAAGCGCGACGTATGCCGTAAACGGTTCGTCTATCGTAAGAACGGTCTGCTCCATCGGGCAAAGCCCGCTTCCGTCGCGGCTCTTTATGTTCGGCGTAAGCGCGGCGTATTCCTCACATACTCCGTATTTTTTCAGCACGGCAAGACCGCTATCGGAAAGTACCTCGGCAAATACGCCTTTCACGCCCATCAGAACGTACAACATGGCGGCGGCTTTGCCTATTATCCTGTCTGCGGCGTAAGCGCCGCGCAGGTTTTCTCCCTGCGCTATCCAGTCCAAAAGCGGACGTATACCCCGCAGTCGGCTGGTAAGGACGCGGTCGTCCTTTTGCACAATACACGTCAGATTTTGGTTTTCAAGCCGCTCGCGCAACAGGGCGAGCGGCGTCGACATTTCGGTCATAACGCGCCTTTTATTCCTTGTCTTTTATAAGGAGCAGGCGCAGTCCCATAACAATGAAGGGTACGATAACGGCTTGTAAAACCATACCCAAAAGTCCCGTTTGTATCTGCGACCAAACCGTTGCCGCCGAAAGGGGAGAAACGCTTTGGAAAACGGCTGTTACGGCGAGGAACGTAAGCCTTCCTGCGACGGAGAGCCGCGCTGTGTTTTGTAAGAACCTGTTCAATCATAGTAAAATTCCTCCAATCTTTTTTACATTATACCGTTTCCGTTGAATTAAAGTCAATGATTTTCAATCACCGATATATAAAAATTTCGTTCCTCTCTTTTTTATTACGCAGGAAAAGCGGTTTGACTAACCGCCGAACCGCTTAATTCCGATTTTCTATGAATACCCGCAAAGTGCGTATTTTTTATATTTTCTTTTCCGCAAGGATTTTGCCCCGTTCGCCGTCCAAAAGGTAAGCGGTTATTTTGCCCTCGCGGTCGCATATGCCGACGTAATAGTAACAGCCCTCGTCGCATAAAAGGCGTATGAATATTTCGCCTTTGAACAGATTGCCGTCCGTCATCGACGAAAACAGTTCGGGCGCGTGTTCGCGCACGCATTTAAGCGCGGTTTCGCAGTCCATAACTCCGTCGTAAAGCACGCTCAACGCCGTAAAGCTCTGCTCGGCTCCGTCGCAGGTAAGCGTAACTTCCACGCGGTCTGCGGAAAAATCGCCGTCGGGGAAGTTTAAAGAATATCTGTTTTTTACCGAATCGTAATTCATTTCGCCGCCCGCGCCGTCTATCGAAATTTCCACCTCGGACGGGTTTTGGGCAAAGCTTACGTACGCCTCGGCGACTTTAATCATATCCCCGCGCACGCCGTCGGCGGAAAAGGGCTGTTCTCTTACGCCCGTATGCAGTGTAAAATCGACGGTATCGGCTGAGTAGAAGTATATGTTTTCGCGTTTTTCGGAAATATAGTCGTTATAATCGACCTTTTTCGAACACCCCGCCGCAAATACGGCGCACAGCGCGGCAACAATTGCCGCAACGGTAACTTTTCTCATACGATATTATATTTGCCCGCTAAAATAATATGCATATTATTTTAATACTTTCAAACAGTTGCATTTTGCCCGCGGCTATGATAAAATAAATTAAATTTACTTTTACGAAATATTACGCAAATGAAAAAAATTATTCTGAAAACCGCGTTAAAAACGCTTGCGGCGCTCGCCGCGGCGCTTGTAATAGGGCTGACGATACTTTTCCTCGGCTTCCCGCAGCATATGGCGACCTTTGCCGAACGCACGGGCGACTACAATACGGCGACCGCGTTTTCGTCGCTTCGCTATAAATACACGGGCGACACCGACGACCTCGCGCGGACGGTAAGAGACGCGATTTTCGCGGGTAACGACAAAAAGACTGTAAAATACGGCGACAAACTTATACTTAAAACGGATTTCGACGAATACTGCGCCGAACAGAACGAATATCTGTCCACTACGGAAGCGCAGGACTATGTGGGCGACTATAAACAGTTTATCTGCGGCAGTCTTGCCTCGGCAAAGTACAGACGGGGCGACGCGGAGGGGGCGATTAAGGTTGCGCTTGACGCCGTTTCGTCCGTAACCGATTTCACGTACGGCAACGCGCTCGCCGCGCTTTCGGTCGAGGTTATAAAAAAGGACGACGCGGAAACCGCGCGGAAACTTCTTCCCGAAGTAGAAAAATTCAAGACGGGCGAAGCGCTTGCGGATATAACGCAATTGCTTAAAGAAACTGCGCTTCGACTCGAAAAAGCGTAACACAATACAAATTCAACGCCGCACGCGCGGCAACGATATAACAAAGGAGCAGATATGAGCAAAATTGTAAAAGAAGCTTTAACTTTCGACGACGTACTTCTCATTCCGCAGGCTTCGGACGTCCTGCCCGCGACGGTGGACTTGCGCACGACGTTGTGCAAGGGAATAAATCTCAATATTCCCCTTGTAAGCGCGGCTATGGATACCGTTACCGAATCCAAACTCGCGATAGCGATGGCGCGCGAGGGCGGCATAGGCGTTATTCACAAAAATATGTCCATAGAAGATCAGGCTTTGCAGGTCGATAAGGTAAAAAGGAGCGAGCACGGCGTAATAACCGACCCTTTCCATCTCACGCCCGACCAGCCCGTTTCGGCGGCGTGCGAACTGATGGCAAAGTATAAAATTTCGGGCGTTCCGATAACCGAAAACGGAAAGCTCGTCGGAATACTCACAAACCGCGATTTGCGCTTCGAAACAGACTTCACTCAGCCCATTTACAACGTGATGACCAAAGAAAATCTCGTCACCGCGCCCGAGGGCACCTCGCTTGAAGAGGCGCAGAAAATCCTCGGCAAGCACCGCATCGAAAAATTGCCGATAGTGGACAAAGAGGGCAATCTCAAAGGGCTTATCACGATAAAAGATATCGAAAAATCGATACAGTATCCCAACAGCGCGCGCGACAAAAACGGACGTTTACTTGCGGCGGCGGCGATAGGCGGCTCGCCCGACGTCCTCGACAGAGTTGCCGAGCTTGTAAAAGCGAAAGTGGATATGGTTGTGCTCGACTCGGCTCACGGTCACTCGAAAGGCATCGTTGCCGCGGTCGCAAAAGTCAAAAAAGCCTACCCCAATCTCCCGCTCGTCGCGGGAAACGTAGTTACGGCGGAAGCCACGCGCGACCTTATCGAGGCGGGCGCGGACGTGGTGAAAGTGGGCATAGGACCGGGTTCCATATGCACCACGCGCGTAGTCGCGGGCATAGGTATGCCTCAACTTACGGCGGTAATGGACTGCGCCGAGCAAGCCGATAAAATGGGCAAGAGAATAATCGCCGACGGCGGCATAAAGTATTCGGGCGACATAGTAAAGGCGATAGGCGCGGGCGGCAGCGCGGTTATGATAGGCTCGCTGTTCGCAGGCACGGCCGAAAGCCCGGGCGAGCTTGAAATTTATCAGGGCAGAAGCTTTAAAACCTACCGCGGAATGGGTTCGCTTCCCGCAATGGCAAAGGGCAGTAAAGACAGATATTTTCAGGCGGACGCGAAAAAATTCGTACCCGAGGGCGTCGAGGGCAGAGTTCCTTACCGCGGCGCGATAGCCGAAATTATCTTCCAGCTTATGGGCGGCTTGCGCGCGGGTATGGGCTATACGGGTATGAAGAGCGTGGAAGAACTGCGCACCAAGGCGCAATTCGTGAAGATGACGGCGGCTTCGCTTGCGGAAAGCCATCCCCACGACATTTCGATAACCAAAGAAGCCCCGAACTACTCGCCCAAAAATTAAAGCGCGCAGGCGTTTTACGGCTTGAATTTACAAGAGGAAAATATGCAACATCAGAAGATACTCGTACTCGATTTCGGCGGGCAATACAACCAGCTTATCGCGCGCAGGGTGCGCGAGCTGGGCGTATACTGCGACCTTATGCCGTGCGAAATGAGCCTTGAAAAAATAAAGGAATATTCGCCGATAGGCATTATATTTACGGGCGGTCCCAACAGCGTTTACGAAGAGGACAGCCCCAAAGCCGACCCCGGAATTTTCGAACTCGGAATACCCGTTTTGGGAATTTGCTACGGCTGTCAGCTTACCGCGCACATTCTGGGCGGCACTGTCGAAAGGGCTTCGGCTTCCGAATACGGCAAAGCCGAAGTGGACTACACGTTCTCGAAACTTACAAAGGATATGCCCTCGCGCGCGGTGTGCTGGATGAGCCACACCGACAGAATTACAAAGCTCCCCGAGGGCTTCGAAAAGATAGCTTCGTCCGAAAATTGCCCTTACGCGGCGTTCGGCGACGAAAAGAGGGGTATTTACGGCGTTCAGTTCCACCCCGAGGTAAACCATACCCAACAAGGGAAGGTAATTTTACGCAACTTCCTCTATGAAATCTGCGGTGCGAAGGGCGATTGGACAATGTCCAACTTCGTCGCGAACCAGATAGAGGCGCTTAAAAAGAAGATAGGCGACAAAAAGGTGCTTTGCGCTATGTCGGGCGGCGTGGATTCCGCCGTCGCCGCCACGCTTATACACAAGGCGGTGGGCGACAGGCTTACCTGCGTGTTCGTGGACCACGGTCTGCTCCGCAAATACGAAGCGGACGAGGTAATGTCGGTGTTCCGCGACGGGCTTAAAATGAACCTTATAAAGGCGGACGCGGGCAAAATCTTCCTCGAAAAGTTAAAGGGCGTAACCGAACCCGAACGCAAGAGAAAGATAATAGGCGAAGAATTTATACGCGCGTTCGAGGCCGAGGCTAAAAAGATAGGCAAAGTCGATTTTCTTGTTCAGGGCACGATTTACCCCGACGTAATCGAAAGCGGCAAGGGTAAATCGGCGGTGATAAAAAGCCACCACAACGTGGGCGGACTGCCCTCGGTAGTCGATTTCAAAGAGATAATCGAACCACTCCGCGACTTGTTCAAGGACGAGGTGAGAAAGGTCGGTTTCGAGCTGGGACTTCCCAAGTCCGTCGTAATGCGCCAGCCGTTCCCCGGACCCGGGCTTGCGATACGCATAATGGGCGAGGTAACCGAAGAAAAGCTTGAAACTCTGCGCGACAGCGACTATATTTTGCGCGACGAAATAGCAAAAGCGGGTCTGGACGGCGAAATCTGGCAGTACTTTACGGTAATTACCGACAGCAAAACCGTGGGCGTGCAGGGCGATTTCCGCACCTACGAAAACGTCGTCGCGATACGCGCCGTAACAAGCGTGGACGCAATGACGGCGGATTGGGCGCGTATTCCTTACGACGTGCTCGAAACAATTTCGAACAGAATAGTAAACGAGGTCAAGCACGTAAACCGCATAGTTTACGATATCACCTCGAAGCCCCCCGCGACAATCGAATGGGAGTAAGGGTATAACCGCCGCAGTCAAAGCGTTTTGAATGCGGCTTGCCGAAAACTCCGCCGCGCCGCGGCGGAAAATAAAAATTTAAAATCACGGAAACGACACAAGTGGCGGGCAACCGCGTAAATCTGATTACGGAACGCGCTTGTGTCTTTTTATGTGCAAAAAACCGTTCGCATAGGAGAAATTATGAAAAATTATAAACTTGCAGGCTTTTTAAAACACGCGCTTTACGCGTTCATAACGGTAGTTATAACCGTGCACGCCTACGTCTTTTACAGTCTGTATGTGATAAACGGAAACACGTTTATGAATACGACGCACGAAACGGGCGTTATAAAGGCGATAAACGCGATGGGCGGCGTGCCCGCTTTCGGCGGCAACCTGCCGATATGGGCGATTATACTTATAGAATTTGCGTTCGCGTATACCCTTGAAATGCTTGTCGGAAGCCCGCTCTCGCTTAAATTTGCAAAAAAGGTATTCGACCCCGCGAAAAACCCCGTTATTTTCGAAAGCGCGGTAATATGCGCGACCGTCGCCGTAATGTGCCCCTCGATGAGCCTTATCGCCGCGGCGATTTACTACCCGTATGCGTACACGCCGTTCAACTTCGCCACATTCCTTGCGAATTGGCTTAAACTTGTATGCTTTAACTTCCCGTTCGCTTTCTTTACCCAACTTTTCTTCATACAGCCCTTTGTCCGCCTTGTATTCGGTTTGCTGTTCGGAAGAAAAGGCGGCGTTTCCGACGGCAACGCCGCGGCGGAAAAAGATTCGAAGTAAAAATCGGTTGAATTTTAAAATAGCGCGGCGCGGCGGGTACTCCCGCCGCGCCGCGCACCTATAATACATAAAACAAACGCAAGCCGCCCTCGTAAGGCGCAAAAGGCAATACGCCGCGGGGCGTAAGAGCGCGATTAAAGCGCACCGCCGCGCCGTGCACCTATAATACATAAAACAAACGCGCAACCCCCCCCCGCGTAAGGCGCGCAAAAAAGCAATAAGCCGCGGGAGCGCATAAATAAGAGAAGTAAAACAAACATAAGCCGCGGGGCGAACGCCCCGCGGCTTATGTTTGTTACATTATTGTCGTATTTTTGTTATTTTTTGTAACGTTTTTGTTACATTATTGTTCCGAACCGCCGTCCGCGCCGTCCGCGCCGTCGGGCTTACCGTCTGTGGCGTCCTCGTAAAAGCCGCCGTCGTCGGGATTGACTATGGTAATGTTTTTGGCTTTGCGCTTTAACGCGATTATAATTGCGACTATCGCCGCGGCAAGCGCAAGCGCGCCCAAACCTACCGAAAGCCCTATTATAAGCCCGAGGTTTTTATCTTTGCCGTCGTCGGCGGCATTTGAACCGCCGCCCGAACCGCCGCTGTTGTCGCCGCCGTTGGGCGAGTTGGGCGCGTCGGGAGTATCTGGCGTGTTGTTCGGCGGCGTAACCTGCCCCGAGTTCGATGTGGTGTACGAATAGCCGCATTTATCGCAGGTATAGGTCGTTTCGCCGTTGCCGTCCGCCGAGGTCGTCACTTCGCTGAACGAATGCTCTTCGTAGTCGCCTTTTTCGTCGCAGTCGTTGCAAACGTGCCAGTGGTGGGTTTCGTCGTAAGCCCATTCGGTTTTGGAAGTGTGTTGAGGAATGTCCTCGGTGTAGAAGTATCCGCAGTCCGTACAGGTGTACTTCATTACGCCCTTTTCCGTAAGCGTGGCGGGCTTTTCGACTACGCCGTCGCCGAAGTTATGAGGGTAAATTTCCGATTCCTGCGGCTTTGCGTCGCTGTGTCCGCACGTCGGCGTGTGCCAATGGTTGTCGTTATCGTGCGACCATTCGGTTTCGCTGAACTCGTGTACGTGTTCGGGAATATCCTCGGTGTAGGAATAGCCGCAAGTAAGGCAGGTGTACTTTCTTACGCCCTTTTCCGTTACCGTAGGCTCCTTTTCGACTACGCCGCCGTCATAATTGTGAGGGAATACGCCGTCCTGCGGCTTCTCTTCGTTGTGTCCGCACGTGGGGGTGTGCCAGTGGTTGTCGTTATCGTGCGACCATTCGGTTTCGCTGAACTTGTGCACGTGGTCCGCAATGGTTACGGTTATTTCCACGGGTTCGGGCGCGGCGTAGTTCGGGTTCGAACTTTCGAATGTCGCGCGCACTTTCCAAACGCCGTTAGTCGTCGGCAGACCCGTAAACGCGTGCACCCAATCGTCGCCCGCAGCGTCGATATAGCTGTATTTTACGGTCAAGTCAGAGGGTAAATCGCTGTCAATCGAAACAAGCGGCGTGCCCGTTTCAACCGATTTGGGCTGTTGACGGAATTTGTCTATCGCAAGTCCGTACTTGCCTGCGTTGTCTTTGTGCTCGGTGTCGAGAGCGGGGGAAGAGCCGTAATCGGCGGTCTGAACTTTCCATGTCGTCGTGTACGACGTATTCATATTGTAGTTTGAAAGTTTGAACCCGTTGCCGTCCGTGCCGTCCTTAAACGTAAGCGTAACGGTATAGCCGTCGGCATTTACCGCAAGGTAGCCGTTTCCGTCCGCCGAGCCGCTAATCGACCATTCCACGACGGGTGTAATTCCCGCTTCGCTTATAAGTCCGTCCGCGTTGAACGTGTAAAGTTCGGTTGAATGCGCGGTAAGATAATCATTCATCTCCTGCAAGGTCTTTTCGCCGTACTTCAAAGCCGTCGGCTCGTTGACCGTAACGGTAACCGTGCGCTTCAAAATGGTTAATTCCATTTCCAAAGTCAAACCGTCGGCAAGTTTATACTTGCCCGCAACGGCGGAATCGTTCATAAAGCCCGTAATTTTTACTTTATAGTTGCCCGCGTCGTGCGCGTGGACGTTATTTTTGCGTGAGCCTATGCTGTGGCTTGACTGTACGTCGATAATTTCGTAATCGAACTGTATGAACTCGCGCGAGGTGGCAAGTTTGGCTTTATCCGCCGCGGCAAGCGCGCTTTCGGCTATTTCGGGAGCGGGGTGATTTTTCTTGTGCGCTTCCGAGTCGCGCCAATCGCCGTAAGTCTGGTCGGGATACTTTTTGTCTACCCCGTCGCCCCAGTTTACGTCGCCCGCGCCAAGCTCTATTTCGCTTACCTCGTACAAGTCGTCCGCGTTTTTAAGCACGAACACATAGTGCGCGCTGCCCTCGTTGTTTATAAAGTTGTAAGTTACGGCGTATTTGCCTGCAACCGAGGTGGAATCCGCGTTGATTTTAAGCTTGATTACCTCTTTCAAAAGCGCAATTGCTTCGGAAAGTTGCATATCGTCGCTGTCGTTCTTGTGCAGACCCGTAACGGATATAACCCTGCTCCAAAGGTCGTTTTCTTTTGCGCTCGGGTCGTCGCCGTAATGGGCTGTAATCGCCGAATCGTTGAACTCTATCGTTACGCTTTCCTGCGAAATTGTATAAGTTACCTTATAGATTTTTTCCGCGTGGTTGGTCGCAGTTACGCGTATGTAGTATTCTGTTTTCGCCGTTTTATTGTCGGAGTTTGGCTCGTTAAGACTTAAATGGAAGTCGCTTTCCGACATAAAGCCCGAATTTGTAGTAGAGTACTGTATTTCAAGGCTCGCCTTGTCCGCCGCAACCGTTTCGAACCAATCTGTTTTGAACTTCCAGTCGTAGTCCTGACTGTGGTCGTAGAAGTGGGTTACGGTTATGGTTTTCTGTACCTCGTCGCTCGAGCGCGAACCGTCCGCGGAAGCCGTCATTTTGATTTGCGCGGGGGTTATAACAAAGGTTACAGCCGCGCTTTTTGTGTCCGCGGGGGTGTTGTAGTTTGTCGAAGTAGTCGCATACACAATGTACGCCCTGTAAGTTCCCACCTTGACGGGCGCGACCGTCGTATCGCTTTCGCTTGAATCAATGTAGTGTACGGTAGCCGTCAGTCGAGTTTGTCCGTCCGCGTCGTGGGGGAGGTCCGCAATATTTACCGTCACGCCTATACCCGAACCGTTGTAAACAAGGTGCGAGGGGTCGGGCACCGTAATTTTAATTTTGCTTACGTCGTAATCGGCTTTTGCGATTGTAAAGGTTATCTGCTTAATATCGGTAGGCAGATTATAATCTTTGTTTTCGGTGGACCAGCTGTACCCGAAATACGCCTTGTACTCGCCCGCGGCGTTAGGCGCGGTGACGCTTTTGCCGTAAGAGGTGCCGTTTATGCCCTCGTAATAAATTGTGTAATTCGGCAGACCGTCGCCCGCGTGTACGGGCTGTACGGTTCCGTTCCGCGTTGCGGTTTTCGGGCTTCCGTTATAGATAAGGTCGCTTGCGGCGGTTATCGAAAGCCCGCTCACGTCGTAGTCCGCCTTTTCAATGGTAAAAGTAACCGCTTTATCGTCCGTAGGCGCGTTGTAGTTGTCGGACGTATCGGTATATTTTAAGTACGCCTTGTAACTACCCGCGTGCGTGGGCGCAGTGGTGGTTTCGTTGTACGAAGTAGAGCCTGTGCCTTGATAGTAAACGGTAACTGTCGGCGAGCCGTCCAGACCCGTAACCGAGCCGTTTAAAGTCGCTGTTTTCGGGTTTCCGTCATAGTCGCCGCTTGCGCGCGTAATCGAAAGCCCGTCTACGTCGTAATTCGCCTTGCTTATGGTAAATTGAATTTCTTTATTGGAAGTTGGTGTATTATAATTGTTGGACGTAACTGTATATTTAAAGTACGCCTTGTAAGTTCCCGCTTCCGTCGGCGCGTCGGTTGATTCTTTGTATGTGGTAGTACCCGTACCCGCATAGTAAATTGTAGCTTGAAGCGAAGATTTGTCTATTCCCGTAACCGAACCGTTTATCGTCGCGGTTTTCGCTTTTCCGTCGTAGATAAGGTTTGTTGCGCGCGTAATCGAAAGTCCGCTTACGTCGTATTCCGCTTTACCTATGGTAAAGGTAATTTCTTTGTTGTCCGTAGGTGTGTTGTAGTTGTTTGACGAAACAGTATATTTTAAGTATGCCTTGTAATCTCCCGCTTGTGTGGGAGCTACTGTGGTTTCGTTATACGAGGTAGAGCTTGTACCTTGGTAGTAAATTGTAGCTTGTAACGCCTTGCCGTCCGAACCCGTAACCGAGCCACTTAAAGTCGCGGTTTTCGCAGTTCCGTTATAAGTAAGGTCGTTTGCGCGCGTAAGTGAAAGTCCGTCTACATTGTAATTAGCCTTGCTTATGGTAAAGCTTTCGGTTTTGCTTACAGGCAGTTTGTAGTCGTTGTTCGAACCGCTGAACGAAAGGGTCGCCGTATAACTTCCCGCTTCCTTCGGCGCGGCGGTAGTCGAAGAATAACTGCTGCTGTTTGCAAGCGTTCCCGAATAGGTTATTGTAGAAGTAAACCCTTGCGGTAATTCTGGCACCGATTTTGTCGCCGAGCAAGCGGTGCCGTCATACGTTTTACCGCTCGCCGATATTGTGTGCTTGTCGTATGTCGCTTGCGAAATCGTAAAGCTTGCAGACTTGGACTCGGGCAGTTCGTAGTTGTCGTTCGAGCCGCTGAACGTAACGGTCGCCGTATACGTTCCCGCGTGCGTAGGCTCGGTAGTGGTCGAGGAATAGTTGCTTCCGTCGTGCAGTTTGCCCGAATATGTTATTGTAGAGGTAAACCCTCTTGGCAAGTCTGATTTCGTGACGGTGCAAGGGTCGCCGTCATAGATTTTATTGCTTACCGATATCTCGTGCTTGTCGTATGTCGCTTTTGAAATGGTAAACGAATAGGTTAATGGACCTGCAGTTCCGTCCGACCATAGATAGGTATTTACAGGCGATACGGTAAGCGTATAAGTACCCGCATTTATAGCGGTAAAACTATTTGAATCGAGGGTTGAATGCAATGTGTGAGAAGTAGATACTGCCGCAGAAGGGAAATAATCAAAGGTAATACCTTGTGCAATGCCGTTATAAACGCCCGCATTGTTGGAAGCTCCGGAGGGCTTGTATACATAAGTTGCGTATTGGTCTGCCTTGGTAAGGTTAAGGTGTATGCCCGCCCTGATACCGTGTTTTGTAGGTTCGGTAGTACCTGCTTGTATTTCTAACGACTTATTACCGCCGGTATCAGTTACAGAGTAAATTTTATTATACGTATCGAGAGGGGCTGTTCTTGTCATATATCCGCTGTCGCCACCATCTAATTGGTCAGAGTTTAAACGCCATAAAAGCCTTATTTCGGTGCGGCTCGGTAGCCATACATAGTCGTTTTTCCACTCGTCATAATAATTATTATAATAATATGAATTTTCGTTGCCTGTTGCATCATCATGACATAAGTCAAGACTTTCGTTATTAAAAAGAGGTTCTGAAGGATAACCCGTAACGGACGGCGATTGGTCATGTTGCCAACTTATTTTGTTCGGTGTTACCAAAAAATTTTTCACTTTGTCTGTTGTGGTCGTTTCATGGACTGTATTGAATCTGATATAAGGGTTTTTATCCCCCTCGACATCCACTATATCATCTCTGGTGCTTACTCCGTCCATTGACATTATGCCACTACCGTTCAGATATGTACGAATTGCGCTTGTGCCGTACATATTAGCGGGGTATGGGCACATATCTGTGCGGGTGACGTAGGTATAATAATAGCTGTTAGTTACTGTCTGCTCAATTAAAGTGAGTACGACATTACCGCTGGTGTCTTTCGATAGGTATGTGGCAAGCCACTCTATTCCGCCGAAAGTAACGGTTATTTTTTTCAAAGTAAGCGACGTACCCGCAGTGGTTGCCGATAACGAACTTAAACCCGTGGCTTTGGAATCTATTGCTGTGTAAATTGCATGCAAATTTCTCGCGTTGAAAACTTTTTCACTGCTTGAAACCGTAGTTTTACCGTTGCCGATATAAAGTTCGCCTATGGTGGCGGTGTCCGACGGCGCCGCGTGAGCCTCGGTTTTATTTTTTTCGGCAAACATAACCGAAGTCGCAAGTATAATTGCCGACAGTATAAGTAATAATATGGTTAATAAAATATTCCTCTTGCGTGTGGTCATAATTTTCCCCCTTGCATAAAAAATGCCGCAACCCGTAAAGGTTGCGGACATCTGTAAAAGCTTCCCTTACAGTTGCGACACATCGTTATAACGTTCAGTCAAGCACTCGGTACGATTCGGTACACAGATTAAACTATGCAAGCAGAGCTAATATAACGCAAGGGGAGTACTTCCACCGTAGGTTATTGCTCTGCATTACATACGCGCGTAAACTGTAAATGTAGACAGAACGTTTATTTAATTGTATACCTTAACGGTTCCGCGCTTTTTTTATGCCGAAAAAAGGGCATAATAATAGCCCGACTGAAACTATTAAGATGTGTCGCAAGTTAATTGTAACATACTCCGTTTTAAAAATCAACCCCCTTTGAAAAATTTTCGCATTTTTTGATAAAAAAGAAAGGGCGGCGCGGCGGTCACGCCGCGCCGCCCGCGTTTTTCCGCCCCCTTCGCGCGAAAAAGCCGCTTTGCGCAAAGGGCGCGGTTAAAGGGCGTAACGTCGCGGGGCGCGGTTAAGGGCGATGGGGAGCCGCGGTGCGCGGTTAAAGGGCGATGGGGAGCCGCGGGGCGCGGTTAAAGGGCGAGGGGAGCCGCGCGAAGGGGGCGGAAAAAGCAATAAGCCGCGGGGCGAACGCCCCGCGGCTTATATACCATATTATTAATATAAGGGAAAATTATTCTTTGCCCGCAAGCTTTTTATAGCCTTCAAGTCTTGCTTTCGCCGATTCCTCGGTAGCCTTGAACAATTTGTCCGCAACTTCCTGACCCTGAGTTTTCGCAAGCGAGGTA
Organism: uncultured Clostridia bacterium; assembly: GCA_947624005.1. GTDB lineage: Bacteria > Bacillota > Clostridia > Christensenellales > Borkfalkiaceae > Coproplasma. Next base: position 36,872 of record CANQHV010000006.1, on the reverse strand, counting down.
TATCTTGTTTCGCCCGCGAGGAACGCCTGATAATCGCCCGTAGGGTCTTTCGAATCGAGGGTGAATACTTCGCCGTCGGGGTTGTATCTGTAAAGCTGCCAATAACCGCAGTCAACCGCCGCCTTTTCTTCAAGCTGGCTCTTGGTCATATTTATACCGTGGTTAATGCAAGGCGCATAGCAGATAATAAGCGAGGGTCCGTGGTAAGCTTCGGCTTCGGTCAACGCCTTTAACAGTTGAGCGGGGTTAGAGCCCATAGCGCACTGCGCGACGTATACGTAGCCGTACGTCTTGGCAATCATACCGAGGTCCTTTTTCTTTACTCTCTTGCCCGCGGAAGCGAACTTCGCAACCGCGCCTATATTGGTGGACTTGCTTGCCTGACCGCCCGTGTTCGAGTAAACCTCGGTGTCGAGTACAAGCACGTTTACGTCCTCGCCCGAAGCAAGCACGTGGTCAAGACCGCCGTAACCGATATCGTACGCCCAGCCGTCGCCGCCGAAAATCCATATGGACTTTTTCGCGAGGCAATCTTTTGCGGCGAGAATGTCGGCGACAAGCGCGTCGGCTTCGCAACCGCAGTTTTTGCAGGCTTCGAGCTTTGCGATAAGCGCTTCGCTTGCTTTCTTCGAAGGTTCTCTGTCGCCGAATGCGTCAAGGTAAGCCTTGCAAGCCGCCTTGCCGTCCGCGTCCTGCCATACTTCGGCAAGTTGAGCGACCTTGTCTTTTACGGCGTTTCTTCTTGCGGTGTACGCAAGGTTCATACCGTAGCCGAATTCCGCGTTATCTTCGAACAGCGAGTTAGCCCACGCGGGACCGCGACCCGCCTTGTTGGTGGTGTAGGGGCACGTGGGTGACGAGCCGCCGTAGATAGACGAGCAACCCGTCGCGTTGGCGATAATCATATCTTCGCCGAACAGCTGAGTTACTACTTTTACGTAAGGCGTTTCGCCGCAGCCTGCGCAAGCTCCCGAGAACTCGAACAGCGGGGTGGCGAATTGGCAACCCTTGACGGTATCTTTCTTGAACTTCGAGGTATCGACGTCGGGAAGTTCGACGGCGTACTCCCAGTTTTTGTCCTCGCCCTTTTCAAGCGACGCGGCAAGAGGAATCATCTTGATTGCGCCGCCGTCCTTTACGGGGCAGACGGTAGCGCACACGCCGCAACCCATACAGTCGAGGGGAGAAACCTGCATTTTGTATTCGTAGCCCGCAAGTCCGATAGCCTTTTTCGTGGTAAGGGTAGCGGGTTTTGCCGCGCCCTCTTTTATAAGCGCGGGGCGGAGGCAGGCGTGAGGACATACGAACGAGCAGGTGCCGCATTGGATACATTTGTCGATATCTATTTCGGGAACGAGAACGGCTACGCCGCGCTTTTCGTACTTCGTGGTGCCCGTGGGAACGTGTCCGTCGGCGTTGAACTGCGAAGATTTAAGCTTGTCGCCCTGCAAATAGAGAATGGGCTTTATAATTTCCTGATAGTATTCGTTGTCGGCGCCCTTTACCATTTCCGCGCCCGTCTTTGCGTTTGCCCACGCCGCGGGAACGTCGATTTTGACGAGGTTGTCGCCCGCCGCCGAATCGATTGCGTTGTAGTTCATCTGAACGACCGCGTCGCCCTTTCTGCCGAACGACTTCTTCGCCATATACTTCATATATTCGATAGCTTTGTCGTAGGGCATAATCTGGGGATTTACGCGGAAGAACGCAGATTGAAGAATGGTGTTCGTCCTGCCGCGAAGACCGAGGTCTGCGGCAATCTTGATTGCGTCGATAACGTAAAGGTTGATATGCTTTTTCGCGATATCCTGCTTTACTTTCGCGGGCAGGAATTCGTCGAGGGCTTCGACGGTGGTCGCGTTGGTGTTGATAAGGAAAGTGCCGCCCTCTTTAATGTCGCTCGTCATATCGTAACGGGTTATGTAAGAGGGGTTCGAGCACTGTACGAAGTCGGCGGAATCTATTAAGTATTCGGACTGAATGGGAGTATCGCCGAAACGGAGGTGGGAAACGGTGATGCCGCCCGACTTCTTCGAATCGTAGAAGAAGTATGCCTGAGCGTGCTTGTCCGTATGGTCGCCGATTATCTTAATGGAGTTCTTGTTGGCGCCGACGGTGCCGTCCGAGCCGAGGCCGTAGAACTTGCACGAAGTCGAGCCTGCGGGAGCCGCGTCGAATTTTTCGGAGAAGTCGAGGGAAGAATTGGTAACATCCTCGTAAATACCGATAGTGAAGTGGTTCTTGGGTTCGGCTTTTTCAAGGTTCTTGTAAACCGCAAGCACCATAGAGGGCGTAAATTCTTTCGAACCGAGTCCGTATCTGCCGCCTACTACTTTGAGGTTTGTTCTGCCCTTTTCGAGGAGAGCCGAGCAAACGTCGAGGTACAAAGGCTCGCCGAGGGAGCCGGGTTCCTTCGTTCTGTCGAGTACGGCTACCTTTTTAGCCGACTTGGGCAGAGCCGCGACGAACGCGTCCGCAACGAAAGGACGGTACAGACGAACTTTTACAAGTCCGTACTTTTTGCCCATTGAGTTAAGTTTGTTAATTGACTCTTCGATTGTTTCGCAACCCGAGCCCATAGCGACGATAACTTCTTCCGCGTCCTTTGCGCCCACATAGTCGAACAGGTGATACTTTCTGCCGCACTTCGCCGAAACCACGTCCATCATCTTCTGAACGATGGCGGGAGTAGCCGCATAGTAGCTGTTCGCCGTTTCGCGGTTCTGGAAATAGGTGTCGCCGTTCTGCGCGGTGCCTTTCTGAATGGGGTGTTCGGGGTTCAAAGCCCTGCTTTTGAAATCGGCGATATCCGCGGCAATGCCTACTTCGTCGCAGATTGCGCGTATTTCGGCATAGTTGTCTGCTTCGTCCCAGACGTCGATTTTAGCTACTTCGTGGCTGGTTCTGAAACCGTCGAAGAAGTTCATAAAGGGAACTTTCGATTTAAGGGTGGAAAGGTGGGCAACCAAAGCGAGGTCCATAACTTCCTGTACGGAGCTGTCGCAAAGCATTGCAAAACCCGTCTGGCGGCAAGACATAACGTCCGAATGGTCGCCGAAAATGTTCAGCGAGTGCGCCGCAAGCGCGCGCGCCGAAACGTGCATAACCATAGGCATAAGCTCGCCCGAAATCTTGTACATGTTGGGAATCATCAGAAGAAGACCCTGCGAAGCGGTGTAGGTGCTTGTCAGCGCGCCCGCGCAAAGCGAGCCGTGAACCGCGCCCGCCGCGCCGCCTTCGGATTCCATCTCGGCGATTTTTACTTTCTGACCCCACATGTTGGTTCTGCCGGCAGTAGCCCATTCGTCCGCAACTTCCGCCATGGGGGAAGAGGGAGTAATGGGGTATATCGCCGCCACTTCGGAAAAGGCGTAAGCCACGTGGCTGGCGGCGGTATTGCCGTCGATAGTCAATTTTTTCATTCATTACCTCCGATTTATTAAAGTTTTTAAAATTTGTAACTTTTCCGCAATTTTCATTGCAAACATTATTATAAAACATACGCGCGTAAAAGTCAATATTACTTTTTAAATTTTGTTTCAAAACCGATAAAAATTTATCGGTTGCCCGCGGCGGGCGCGCCGTCGCCTTACATATCGCCCGAAATTTGCAAATTTTACCGCCCTTTCACATAATTTGCCTTTCAATCGTTTGTAAATTCGCGTAAATTTTGCTAAAATATTAAATATGTCGGAAAGTTCGAATGCGGCTGCGACCTGCGAGGCTCAGACCGCCGACGCACAAAACGTAATAGAGTTTTCGGACGTCGTGTTTTCGTATCAGGACGCGCCGAGTCCCGCGCTTTCGCACGTTACGCTTTCGGTAAAGCGTGGCGAATTTCTGTCTGTCATAGGGCATAACGGAAGCGGCAAATCCACACTTGCCCGCCTTATATGCGGACTTTTGGACGCGGACGCGGGGAAAATTACCGTCCTCGGAATGGACGCGTCGGACGATAAACTCAAAAAGGAAATAAGGCGCCACGCGGGGATTGTATTCCAGAATCCCGACAACCAGATGGTCGCTTCGATAGTCGAGGACGACGCGGCGTTCGGTCCCGAAAATATCGGGCTTTCGCGCGAAGAGATAGGCGAGCGCATATCGTGGGCGCTTGCGGCGGTCGGAATGACCGAGTACAGAAAAAGCGACCCGTCCCGCCTTTCGGGCGGACAGAAACAGCGCATCGCTGTCGCGGGCGTGCTTGCGATAAAGCCCGAAATACTAATTCTGGACGAATCCACGGCTATGCTCGACCCGCGCGGCAGGCGCGAAGTTATGGACGTGGTGACAAAGCTCAACAAAGAAGAGGGTATGACGGTAATTCTGATTACCCACTTTATGGACGAGGCTTTGCGCGCCGACCGCGCCGTCGTTTTAAACCGCGGCGAAAAAGTCCTCGAAGGTCCGCCCGAAAAAATCTTCGAAAGCGGCGAACTGCTCGAAACGTTCAATTTAAGCCTGCCTAAAATCACCAAAATAGCCCGCGAACTCGAAAAGGCGGGAATGAAAATAGGCGACGTGCTTCAACCCGCCGAGATAGCGGAAAAAATCGCGGCGAACTTCGAAGAAAGGGGAATATCCCGCGCCGAAAGCTCGCCCTACGTTCCCGAAAAAACCGAAAGCGCGCACGATTGGGACGTGGATATACGCGATTTAAACTACGTCTATTCCAAAAAATCCCCCTTTGCCACGCAGGCGTTGAAAGGGGTTACGCTTCACATAGACGAGGGCGAATTTTTCGGAATCATAGGGCATACGGGCAGCGGAAAGTCAACGCTTATTCAGCATCTGAACGCCCTTATAAAACTTCCGCAGGCGGGAAAACATTTCAGAAAACCCCGCCAAAAAAAGGGCAAGCCCGCGCCCGTTCTGCCGTCGGTTACGATAGGCAAATATAACCTCGCCGACAAAAAAACCGACTTCAAAGCCCTGCGGGCGGACGTCGGAATGGTGTTCCAATACCCCGAATATCAGCTGTTCGCCGAAACGGTTGCGGACGACGTGGCGTTCGGGCTTAAAAATTTCAGAAAGAACCTTTCGAAAGAGCAAATCGAAACCGCCGTAAAAGAAAGCATATCGATGGTGGGGCTTGACTACGAAGAGGTAAAGGATAAATCGCCTTTCGACCTTTCGGGCGGGCAGAAACGCCGCGTCGCGATAGCGGGCGTTATAGTCACAAAGCCGCATATACTCGTTTTAGACGAACCCGCGGCGGGGCTTGACCCGCGCGGCAAGTGGGAAATTATGGAACTGCTCCATAAAATTCACCGCGAATGGTGCAAGACGGTTATAATAGTTTCGCACGATATGGACGAAATCGCGTCCAACTGCACGCTCGCCGCCGCGCTTTCGGAAGGTCGGGTATGGGCGTGCGACCGCCCCGCGGCTATTTTCGCCCGCGCGGACGAGCTTAAAGCCCTCGGGCTGGACGTTCCGCTTACCGTAAAAATCGCGGAAGAACTGAAAAGTCATAATATATTCGTACATTCGGACTGTACGGCGGAAGATTTCTGCAAGAAATGTATCGAAGCTTACGGGGGTGATAGCAATGCTTAACGACGTGGCTTTCGGACAGTACTATCCCGTAAAATCTTTCGTTCACAAAATGGACCCGCGCGTCAAAATTCTGGCGCTTGTCGCGTATATAGTCGCGCTGTTTCTCGCAAAGACGTTCTACGGGCTTGCGGCTTGCTTCATAGCGCTTGCGCTTATGACGTTATTTTCGCGCGTTCCCGTACTGCGCGTTCTCAAATCTGTGAAAGCGGTGTTTTTCATACTTATTTTCACCGCGGTTTTAAACCTGTTTTTCCATAGCGGAAGGGCGGAAAACCTTCTTTGGCACTGGAAATTTTTAAAAATCTACCGCGAGGGAATAATATTTACCGTATTTTTCACATTGCGGCTGTTTTTCCTTGTAATGGGTTCGACGGTTTTAACCCTTTCGACGACGCCCGTAGACCTTTGCAGCGGCATCGAAAGTCTGCTTAAACCGCTTACGCTTATAAAAATTCCCGTGCACGCGCTTGCGCTTGTAATGTCAATCGCGCTCCGCTTCATTCCCACGCTTATAGAGGAAACAAACCGCATAATAGCGGCGCAGAAAGCGAGGGGCGCGGACTTCGAAAGCGGCAATATATTCAAGAGAATACACGCAATAGTACCCATTCTTATACCCCTTCTTATAAGCGCGTTCCGCCGCGCGGACGAGCTGGCGGACGCGATGGACGCGCGCTGTTACGCCTACGCGAAAAAGCGCACGCGGTACAAAAAACTCACTTTCGGCTGGCGCGACGCGATAGGCGTTCTGCTGTTCGCCGCGTTGATTACGGGAGTGGTGCTGTTCAACGTCTACGGTGCGCGTATTCTGCCGCAGTACTACGAATATCTGGTGTTAAGATGAAATACGTTATAAAAACGGCTTACGACGGCTCGGATTTTTCGGGCTGGCAGATTCAGCCGAACGCGCGCACGGTGCAGGAAGAGCTTGAAAAGGCGGTTTTTGCGGCTTTGGGCGAACGTTGCGCGGTGACCGCGAGCGGCAGAACGGACGCGGGCGTGCACGCCCTGTGCCAGATATGCCAATTTTCGTGCGAAACCACGGTGCCCGCGGAAAAACTCGCCGCGGCGATAAACCGCAATCTCCCCGCCGACATAAGCGTGCTTGCTTCCGCCGCCGCGCCCGAAAATTTCGACTGCAACCGCAGCGCGAAGCGGAAAACTTATGTATACCGCGCCTATTTTTCGCCTTGCCGCAACCCCTTGAAAGACAGATATTCCGTATGGCTTAAAGGCGAGCCGAATATTGAAAAAATGCAGGATATATGCTCACTTTTTGTGGGTAAGCACGATTTCAAGGCTTATTGCGCAAGCGGTTCGCAGGTAAAAACGACTGTCCGCGAGATATATTCTTTGACGGCTGAAAAAAAGGGCGACGACGTGTCGTTAACCGTTACGGGCAACGGATTTCTTTATAATATGGTGCGCACGATAGCGGGGACTGTGTTTGCGTACGCCGCGGGCGCGCTCGACAGAGAAAAGGTTGCGCGCTCGATACAAAACGCCGACCGCTCGTGCGTGGGCAAGACGATGCCGCCGCAAGGTCTTTTCCTTTACGACGTCGATTACGGAATTAATCTTTTCGGCTGATTTTCACACAAAAAATCTGTAAATTTCAACAAAATGTATTAAATTGTTATCGCGAGGTAATTATGGATTTCTTTCAGTATATAAGCTATGCGTCGATATTCTTCAATCTGAAGACGATGTGGGTGGAATTGCTCGTCGGCGGACTTTGCTTTGCAATAGTCTATATCTTTCAGGCGGTCGGGCTTTACACCATAGCCGTAAAAAACGGTTACAACCATAAGTGGATGGCGTTCGTGCCGTTCTTCAACACATTTTACGTGGGCTACGTTTCCCAGAGGAACAGGTGTTTCCGCGGCGTAAACACAAAAATTCTTGCGATAGTCGTGGCTTCGTTCGAGGTCGTGCTGTTTACGGGCTTTATTCTCGACTACGTCGCGCAGAATATAGTGCTTTCGTTCGACCCTCCCGAAATTTACAGCTATCAGGAAACGGCTTTCGGTACGCTTGAAATGTTCGACCATTACGACCTTTCGGTAGTTCCCGCAAGATATGCGTGGGCAAAGTGGGTGTTCAACTATTTAAGCGGAAACAAAGTCGGAATTTTAAGCTACGTAAACATAGTTTTCGTGATAATGAAGATGTTTTTGCTTGTATGCTTCTTCCAGACTTACGCCGCGCGCAGATACTTTCTGTTTTCGATTACAAGCGTGCTGTTCCCCATATTCGGCATACTCGTGTTCGTCGTCCGCAACAATACGGGAATGAGCTATCAGCAGTACATTCGCGCCGAGCAGGAAAGACGTTACAGAATGTATCAGCAGTATCAACAGCAGCAACAGCAGAATTTCAATCAGAACCCCTATAACCGCAACCCTTACCGCAACGACTACGACGGCGCGCCGAAGAGTTCGCCGCAGGACGACCCCTACGACGGCGTGGGCGCAAATACCGACAACGGCAATCAAAGCGGAAATTCGGGCGGAAATTCGGGCGGCAACAGCGACGACCCTTTCGAGGGCTTCGACAGCCACTGACCCCGCTTTTGACTTTTAATATGTATAACCCCCGCGCCCGCGGCTGTCTGCCGCGGGCGCGGGGGTTATTTTTGCGGGGGTTATTTTAAGTGTTTATTTTGCAGATTTATTTTGCGGGGTTATTTTAAAAAAATTTTGCGCGCGCGCCCGTATGTGCGCGCATTTTCGTTGCCTTTTTTTTAAATCGGCGTTATAATTTCAGCAAACAGGTATAAATTCAACTTATATATATAAGGAGATTGTATGGAAAACATCGCGGCGATTTCCACTCCCCCGGGCAGGGGAGGCGTCGCAATCGTCAGAATAAGCGGGGACGACCCGCTGAAAATCGTCGGGAAAATGTTCGAGCCGACTGCGGGCAAGCCGCCCGAACACGGCTATATGCGGGCGGGCAGGATTGTTTGCGACGGGTTTTCGGACTTCGGGTACGTCGTATACTTCAAGGCTCCGCGTTCTTTCACGGGCGAGGACGTCGTGGAAATACACTGCCACGGCGGCGAACAGATTGCGCTCGGCGTACTGAAAAAGGCCGTGTCGCTCGGCGCGCGCTTCGCCGAGGCGGGCGAATTTTCGCGGCGCGCGTTTTTAAACGGCAAGCTTACGCTTTCTTCCGCAGAGGGTATGATAGATATGATTAACGCGCAGTCGGGCGCGCTTTTGCGCGCGGGCAGTATGCAGTACTTCGGAAAACTCAATTCGGAAGTCGCCGCGCTCCAAGCCCGCCTTAAAGACGTTCTCGCCGAACTCGCCGTGAACATCGACTACCCCGAAGAGGACGCCGACGGGCTTGATTTCGGTAAAATATCGCGGGATATATGCTCGCTTTCGGACGAATGCGCCCGCCTTGCAGGCACTTACGGCACGGGAAGAAAGATAAAATCGGGCGTTTCGGTCGCCATCTGCGGCGCGCCGAACGTGGGGAAAAGCTCGCTTCTTAACGCCATTGTGGGTTACGACAGGGCGATAGTTTCTTCGAAGGCGGGCACCACCCGCGACGTGGTTGAAGAGGCGCGCGAAATAGACGGCGTGCTTTTCCGCTTTTACGATACCGCGGGCATACGCGAGCGCGCGGGCGAAATCGAAAGCGCGGGGATAGACCGCGCGAAGACGGCGGCGAAGTCGGCGGATATCGTGCTTTCGGTAACCGACGACGGCGTTTACTGCGCGCCCGAAACTTCGGGAGAGGTAATAAAGGTATTCAACAAATGCGACAAAACCGCGCCCTCGGGCGAGTACGACGTAAAAATTTCGGCTTTGACGGGCGAGGGTATGGACGGGCTTTTCGCCGCCCTTAAATCGAAGGGCGTGGGCGAGTTGGCTTCGGACAAGGCGTATATACTCGAAGAGCGGCACTATTGCGCTCTCCGCCGCGCGGCGGACAGTCTTTCGGACGCGGCGGCTTCGATAGACGGCGGCGCGACGCCCGAACTTATATATATCGACCTTAAAGAGGCGTGGACGCAATTCGGCGAAATCACGGGCGAAACCGCCTCGGAAGAGATAATAAACACAGTGTTCGCAAAATTCTGCGTAGGAAAATAGGAGGAACAAATGGTAAATCTCGAACTTTACAGAGTATTTCACACCGTCGCCAAATGCGGTTCGCTTACGCGCGCCGCGCAGGAGCTGTACATTTCGCAACCCGCGGTATCGCAGGCGATAAAACAGCTCGAAGGACAGCTCGGCACGCCCCTTTTCAACCGCACGCACCGCGGAATGGAGCTTTCGGCGGCGGGCGGCAAGCTTATTTTCAAGCAGGTAGACGAGGCGCTGAACCTGCTTGACGAGGCGGAAAACAAGCTTCTCGAACTCAAATCCACGGCGGTAGGCACTATCCGCGTGGGCGCGACTGACTCTATTTTCGCGCATCTCCTCGCGGACAAAATCGCGCTGTACAACGAAAAATTCCCCGCGGTCAAGCTGGATTTGTTAAGCTCGACCTCGCCCGAAACGGTCACACAGCTTAAAGAGGGCAAATGCGACGTGGGCTTTGTAAACCTCCCGCTCGACGACGACGACGTAAAATTTTACGGCGCGGTTTCGCACCTTTCGGATATTTTCGTCGCGGGCGAAAAGTACGCGTTCCTCAAAGACAAGGAAATACCGCTTAAAGATTTGCAGGAATATCCCCTTCTGATGATAGAGGAAAACACGGTCGCGCGAAAGGCGTTAAGCGCGTTTACCGAAAATCTCGGCATAGCCTTAAACCCCGACGCCGAGGTCGCAAATTGGGACTTTATGCTTAAACTCGCGCAAAAGGGTATGGGAGTAGGGTGCGTTCCCCGCGAATATTGCGGCGATATGCTTTCTTCGGGCGAGCTGTTCGAACTCAAAACTTCGCCCGCATTGCCCGTCCGCGGCGTGGGCATAGCCCTGCCCAAGAGCGTTCCCGTATCTTACGCGCTTAAAGAATTTCTCGCGCTTTTCAACGACAGACGGTAAATTATGAAATATATTGAACTGAAAAACGATATAAAAGAGGGCGCGAGGGGGGTATATCTCTTCGAGGGCGACGACGCGTATTTCCGCGAAAACGGCGTAAAGCAAGTGAAAGACGCTTTTTTAAGTATGCCCGAACTCAACTTCGCCTCTTTCGACGGCGAAACGCTTAAAGGCGGCGCGATACAGGACCTTGTTTCCGCCCTCGAAAGCTTCCCGTTTATGAGCGAAAAGCGTATAGTGAAAGTGTCGGAGTTTTACCCCTCCGAGTCCGAATACGAAAAATTTTTAAAGCCGCTGTTTGCGGACTTTCCCGCCTCGTCCGTACTTTTAATTGTAAATTCGCAGTCGAAAAAGGGCGTAGATTTAAAGCGCAGGGGCGGCGTTACTTATGTGGATTGCAACCGCGCCGACGGCGAAACGGTGGCAAAGTGGGCATATATCACGCTAAAACGCGCGGGATACCCCGCTGACGCCGCCGCGTGCGACGCCATTGCGGCGTACTGCCTTAACGATATGGCGCGGGTAAGCGTAGAGGTGGAAAAGCTTATAAACTACGCGCCCGAAAAAACCTTAACGCGCGCCGACGTTGACGAACTCGTCTATAAAGACGCCGATTACAGGATTTACGAAATGACCAACGCCGTCGCCCGCCGCGACTTCGACAAATTCTGCGAAATACGCCGCGACCTCGTAAAAAAAGCGGGCGACGAAATTACGGTTATAAACGGGCTTTTCAATTATTTCAAAAATCTGCTGTCGATATTACAGTCGAAAGCCGACGATTACGAACTGTCCGCGCTTTTGAAAATGAAAGAATACGGCGTGAAAAAAAGCCGCGAACAGGCGCGCGCGATAGGCAGAAAAAAACTTGAAATTTACGTTGAAAAACTGTACGCGGCGGCTTCGGGCGTAAAATGCGGCGAAATCACGCCGCAAAGCGCGCTTTCGGGGTGCGAAAATTATATCTTTTTCGGCGGCGGACAATAAATTTCGGCGGCACTTTTTCAAAAACGCCCCGAAACGCTTTATTTTTTCGTTAATTAATTATATAATAGTTTGGAAATAATATCTCGGGAGAAGAAAATGTCTTTCAAAGAAATTGCCGACAACTTTATCGATATGTGGGTATTGGAAGGCAAGGGAGCGGACGCTGTGGCTCTGGCATACGTTTCGTATGTTTTGCAGTTTCTGATGCTCGCCGTGCTTTTCTACCTCGTATTCAAGGTGCTTAAAACAAACAAAGCGCCTACCTTTATAGCGGTTTTCGTATTTTTCGTAATTTTGTTCGGGCTTGCGTTCGTGTTCTCCGATATGGACTCGCAGATACTTTTAATCGTCATAATTTTAATGGCGATACTCGTTTTCACGATGTTCCATACCGAGATAAAGCGTTCGCTTCTCGATTCGAACGTAAAAAAGAGCAAACAACAGCAGTCCGCAACCGTAACGGGCGTAGAACTGATAATAGACGAAACGGTGCGCGCCGTTCAGAATATGTCCAAAAAAGACGTGGGCGCGCTTATCGTGCTTTCCAACGAGAACCTGCCCGAGGGGATAATCGAAAGCGGCACGGTCGTGGACGCGAAGATTACCTCGCAGCTTATCGAATCGATTTTCTACCCCAAGTCTACTTTGCACGACGGCGCTATGATTATCGAGGGCAGTAAAATTTACGCGGCGGGTTGCTTTCTGCCGCTTGCGCAAAGCGAAAAACTCCCCAAGGATATGGGCAGCCGCCACCGCGCCGCGCTGGGCGTAACCACCGTGGCAAGCGTTACGGCGATAGTCGTTTCGGAAGAAACGGGCATAATTTCGATAGTCAAAAACGGCGCGGTCAAAAAGAAGTACGCCGACGCGTCCGACCTTAAAAACGCGCTGTCCGATTATTATTGGTCCGATTTAACCGCGGAGGGAAAGAGATGAAAAAGTTTACCGAATTCCTTAAAAACGCATTCACCAAAAACATTCCGCTTAAACTGTTCGCCATAGGGCTTGCGGCTTTCTGCGTAATAATTATCAATTTGTAAAAACATATGAATACAGTACAAATACCAAAAATTCTTCTCCCCGCCGCCGCCGATATGACGGCGTGGGCTGTAAACGCCTGCGACCAGTTCACTTCCGACGCCGAATATTGGCGCGAAGTCGAACGCATAACCGCGGGCAAATTATCGACATATAATCTCATTTTTCCCGAAATATACTTAAAAGACCGCCCCGCCGAGCGTATCGCCGCCATAAACAAAGCTATGCGCGACTATCTTTCGGACGGCGTTTTCAAGACGGTCGAGGGTATGATTCTGGTGGAAAGAAGCACGCCGTCGGGCACGCGCACGGGAATCGTGCTTTCGATAGACCTCGAAGACTATTCCTTCAAAAAAGGCGCGAAAACTTTAATCCGCTCGACCGAGGCAACCATACTCGAACGCATTCCCCCGCGCGTCGAAATACGCAAAAACGCGCCCATCGAACTGCCGCACGTAATGCTTTTGTACGACGACGAAACGGACAGCGTTTTGAAAACCGTAGAACGCGGCGAAACGCTGTACGACTTCGAACTGAATATGGGCGGCGGCAAGGTAAAGGGAACGCATATTGCAAATCCCGAACGCGTGAGAGAGGCTTTTTATAATCTTCTCGACGCCGACAGGCTGATAAAAAAATACGGCGCGGACGAAAAACTGCTGTTTGCGGTGGGCGACGGCAACCATTCGCTTGCGACAGCCAAGACCTGCTGGGAAAATATCAAGGTCGGGCTTTCGAAAAAAGAACGCGAAACCCACCCCGCGAGATACGCCCTCGTCGAGGTCGTAAACGTCTACGACAAGGCGCTTAAATTCGAACCCATACACAGGCTTGTAAAGGGAGTCGACGGCGTTAAATTCGCAAAAGGTCTGCATTTCGCGGGTACGGGCAAGGCGCAAGCGGTATGCAACGGCGAAGTTTCGGCAATACCTTTCCCCGCGGACGTGCCGCGCGGAATACGCGAACTCGACGAATATATTTCGGAGTTTATAAAGGCTAACGGCGGCGAAGCCGACTACGTTCACGGCGCGGACGAGGTGATAAAGTTTTCACGTCCATTCGGCGCGGGCGTAATTCTGCCCGCCATAAAAAAAGACGATTTTTTCCGCCTTATAATAACGGGCGGCAATCTGCCCCGCAAAACTTTCTCGATGGGCGAGGGCAGCGAAAAAAGATATTATATCGAGGCTAAAAGCATTAAATAAACCGCAACGGAAAATCTTATGGCATTGAAAGTTTGTAAATTCGGCGGTACGTCCATGGCGGACGGCAACGTTATAAGAAGGGTAAAAGACATAATTTACGGCGACGACGCCCGCAGATATGTGGTAGTTTCGGCGCCGGGCAAAAGATATTCGGGCGACGTGAAAGTTACGGATATGCTGTACGCATGTCAGTCCGAAACCGAAAAGACGGGCGGTTGCAAAGACAGCTTTGCAAAAGTGCGCGCCCGCTTCGAAAGCATTGTAAAAGAGCTTAACACAGACTTCGATATCAAAAGCGTTCTCGACGAAACAGAAAATCTGATAGTCGAAAACAACAGCCCCGACTTCACCGCCTCGCGCGGGGAATATCTGTGCGCGCGCGTATGCGCCGCCGCGTTCGACGCGGAATTTATAGACGCCGCCGACGTGATATTCTTCAAGGAAAACGGCGCGTTCGACGGCGAAAAAAGCTATGCGGCGGTCGCCGCCGCGCTTTCGGGCGTGCGCCGCGCGGTCATCCCCGGCTTTTACGGCACGGGCGCGGACGGCAAGGTAAAAACCTTTTCGCGCGGCGGTTCCGACGTGTCGGGTTCGATAGTCGCCCGCGCGGTAAACGCTTCGCTGTACGAAAATTGGACGGACGTTTCGGGGTTCCTCGCGTGCGACCCGCGCATTGTAGACAGCCCGAAGCGCATAAAAAACATATCGTATAAGGAACTGCGCGAATTGAGTTATATGGGCGCGAGCGTGCTTCACGCCGACTCGATATTTCCCGTGCGCAAGGCAAATATCCCCATACAGATTAAAAACACTTTCGCGCCCGCGGACGAGGGCACTACTATTTTGCCCATTTCGCGGTATATGCCGAGCGGCAACATCGTAACGGGTATCGCGGGCAAAAAGGATTTTACGGTCATATTCATCGAAAAATCGATGATGAACTCCGAAATAGGCTTCGTGTGCAAAGTACTCGGCGTGCTCGCGCGCGAAAATATTTCCGTCGAACATATCCCGTCGGGCATAGACACAATGTCGCTTGTCATCGAAAGCTCGCAACTTAAACTCGGCGAGCTGAACCGAATAATCGAGGGCATACAAGCGGAGGTAGACCCCGACGTCATAAGGGTAATCGAAGATATCGCGCTTATCGCGACCGTCGGTCACGGTATGTCGTCGTCGGTCGGCACGTCCGCGCGCCTTTTCAACGCGCTCGCCGCCGCAAACGTCAATATCCGTATGATAGACCAGGGTTCGAGCGAGATTAACATAATAGTCGGCGTAAAAAACGACGACTACGAAAAAACAATCAAGGCGATTTACAGCGAATTTTTCAAATAATATATAAATGCGTTAATACGTAACCTGCGCGCCGACGGCTTTTTGCCGTCGGCGTAAATTTTTTTGAAATTTTCCGCTGTTTTGCTTGACGTACAACTGTATCTATTGTATAATAACAGCAATAACAGTGAGGTTCGGATGGAAGAAGCGCCCCTTAAAATCACGCTTGCCGTTGGCGGCGAGCCGATATACGAGCAGATAAAAGCGCAAATCCGCGTGCGGATTTTGGGCGGCGAGCTTAAAGAGGGGCAGGTTATGCCCTCTATACGCGCGCTTGCAAAGGGGCTTAAAATCGGCATAATCACGGCGAAGCGCGCCTACGACGACTTGTGCGCAGAGGGCTTTTTGGTGTCGATGCAGGGCAAGGGCGTGTTCGTAAACGGTTACGACAGGCAGGCGGCGCACGATTATGCGGCGGCGGAGTTTTCGCGCCGCGTGCAATCGGCGGTAGGTTATGCAAGGGAAAACAATCTGTTCGACGGTGAAATCGAAAATATTTTGGCGGAGATTGGAAATGAATGCACTCGAAATTAAAAATCTGACGGTAGATTACGGCAAGTTCAAACTTGACGGCGTCAACCTCGGAATAAAAAAGGGCTGTATCACGGGGCTTATCGGACGTAACGGCTCGGGTAAGTCTACGCTTATAAAGGCGATTATGCGGCAGGTAGACGCGACGGGCGAAATACTGTACGACGGCAAAAGGTTTTCAAATGACGAAGAGGGGATGTCGAAGCGGGTCGCGTGCGTGTTCGACAGACCTTTTTTCTCGACCCGAGTCAAGGCGAGCCGAGTTGCGGGTTATTATAAGTGCGCGTACGAAAACTTCGACGAGGAGAGGTACAAACAGCTTATGGCGCGCTTCGAATTGCCCGAAAATCAGCGTATATATCGCTATTCTTTCGGTATGCAGCGCAAATTCTGCCTTGTGCTAGAGCTTTGTCGGAACCCCGAAGTCCTTATTCTTGACGAACCCACGGCGGGCGTAGACCCGTTCGACAGACAGGCGGTTATTTCGCTTATACAGGAGTTTATGATGGACGAAAACCACACCGTGCTTTTTTCCACGCATATAACCGAGGATTTGGACGCCGTGGCGGACTATATCGTAATGCTCGAAAAGGGCAAAAAGACTCTCGACAGCGAAAAGAACGGGCTGTTGGAAAGCTACCGTCTGGTGCATTGCCCCGAGATGACGCCGCAACTCGAAAAAATCGCCATAAACCCGATTAAATCCGCGTTCGGTTACAGTTTTCTGACAACCGACAAAGAAATTTCGGGCGAAAATTTAAACGTAAAAACGCCGACGGTGGAAGAGCTGTTTTTGGGCTTTATCGGCGACGGCTCGGCGCCCGACGACGTGTTCGGAGGAGGCAGACAATGAAAAAGCAGGGCGGAAACTTTGTACTTAAATATTTAAAAGCGTGGTGGCTGGGCAACGGCACGTACAACCGCTATAATTTATCGCGAATATTGCTTATGTTGCTTTATATAGCGGCGATATTTACGATTACGGCGTTTGTTTCGGCGGGCAATATCGAGTCCGACGATATGAGCGGGTTTTTTGTAGCGTTCGGCATAGCCCCCGGATTTCTTATCGGCGGCGCTATGGGCTTTTACCGCTTCGACAAGCCGTCCGCGGTAAGTCTTGTGCCGATAAGCTATAAAAAGAAGTGCCTTTGCGACTTTATCGTAATGGTTCTTTTACACGCGTTATGCGTTGCCTATATAGCGGTTCTTATGTCGCTTTTCGGCATACTTCTGCCCGGTCTTATAAGTTTAAGCGAGGGAATGCCTTTCTTCGAAACGACGGGACAGCTGTTTAACGCAAAATACAACGCGTGCGGCGTGCTGTTTTATTTATTCTTATATATATTGATTTTCGGCGCGGGCGCGGTTTTAAGCTATATCCGAAAGAACGGATTCCGCGTAATATTCACGGTTGTATTTACCGTCGCGGTATGCCTTTATACGTTCCTTTTGACGGGTCTG
Organism: uncultured Clostridia bacterium; assembly: GCA_947624005.1. GTDB lineage: Bacteria > Bacillota > Clostridia > Christensenellales > Borkfalkiaceae > Coproplasma. Next base: position 19,750 of record CANQHV010000006.1, on the reverse strand, counting down.
GGCGGCGGCAAAATGCCCGACGGTAATTTTTCGGTGAATACCGACCTTACCGCGATTGCGGGCGGCTGGGCGGCGTTGCTTGTCATCGCGCTTGCCGCGTGCGGTATGCTCGCCTGCTACGTTTATATGTCGTTAAAATTCCATAAACCCAAAAATTATTGATATATATGCTCACTTTTGCTTAAAATAACTGTTTTTGCCGCCCGCCGCGTCACACACGGCGGGCGGCTTTTCATATGATATATAACCGAGGAGCGGTATGAAGTTAAGTGTGTGTCTTATAGTGCGCGACGAGGAGGCGACGATTGCGCGCTGCCTCGATTGCGTAAAAAAATTCGCCGACGAGATAGTCGTGACGGATACGGGTTCGCGCGATAAAACGGTGGAAATCGTAAGGCGGTATACGCAGAATATCCACTATTTCGAATGGCGCGACGACTTTTCCGCGGCGCGGAATTTCTGCCTCGACAGGGCGACGGGCGACTACGTTATGTGGCTGGACGCCGACGACGTCGTACCCGACGTCGACTGCGAAAAAATAAACGCGTTGAAACCCTCGCTGCCCGACTGCGATATGGTCTTTCTGACTTACGCCGCGTATACTCCCGACGGCGGAACTTATTGCTATGTGCGCGAGCGGATATTCCGCAACACGCCCGAAAACCGTTTTGGCGGGGCGGTGCACGAGGCGGTGACGCCGAGGGGAAAAATAATCTATTCCGACGCCAAAATAATTCACGCGAAAGTGCGGACGGGCGACGATATGCGGAACTTGCGCATATATCAAAAGCAGATTTCGCGCGGCGAAAAACTCGACGCCCGCGCGCAGTTTTACTACGGTCGCGAGCTTATGTTCCACAGAATGTACCGCGAAAGCGAAGCGGTGTTATGCGCGTATCTCGACGGCGAGGGGTGGGTGGAAAACAAAATTGAAGCCTGCCTCGACCTTGCCGACGTCCGCCGCGCCCTCGGCGACGGCAAAGGCGCGCTCGAAGCGGTTTTCAGAAGCTTTTATTACGCTCCGCCAAGACCTCGGGCGTGCTGTGCAGCGGGAGATTTGCTGTTTGCGGACGGCAAATACAAAACCGCGGAATATTGGTATAAAGCCGCGCTTTCGGCGGAATGCGACGAGCGCGCGGGCGGTTTCGTAAACCGCGATTTTTCACGGTTTATACCATACATGCGGCTGTGCGCCACGCGCGACAGGCTGGGCGATATTAAAGCCGCTTTCGAATACAACGAAATGGCGGCGGCGATTAAGCCTTCCGACGAGGGCGTGAAGTACAACCGCGATTATTTCAGAAAACTCGGAGAGGTAAAAAATGATTGAAGATAAAATTTTTATGTCTTGCTGCGGCGGATGCGGCTGCGGCGGATGCTGTTCGGGCGGCAACTCGGGCAGAATAGTTTATATTAACACCCTTACGGGCATAACGGGCGCGACGGGCGCGACGGGCGCAACAGGTCCCGCAGGTCCCGCAGGCGCAGTAGGCGCCACGGGCGCGACGGGTGCTACGGGCGCGACGGGCGCAACAGGTCCCGCAGGTCCCGCTGGTGCAACAGGCGCCACGGGTCCCGTAGGCCCCGCAGGCGCGACAGGCGCAACAGGCGCAACGGGGGCTACGGGCGCGACAGGTGCAACGGGCGCAACGGGTGCAATAGGTGCAACGGGTCCCGCAGGTCCCGAGGGCGCGGTAGGACCCCAAGGTCCCGCAGGTCCCGCAGGGGCTACGGGAACGGCTCCCATCGAGCTTGAATCGGTTCTGACTTCCAACAACGCGGTAACCGACGGCGCGTCGCCCGTGCCCATTACGACGTTCACGCTTTTCCCCGCGGATTCGACGGGTATAACCGTCGCGGGCGACACGATAACCTTAAACGACGCGGGGTTGTACGAAATTATCTATAACCTCAACTACGGTTCGGGCGCGACGGCGGACACTTCGGTTGCGATAGCCGTAAACGGCGTAGTCGTACCCGAAACGTCGAGAGATGTCGTAAACGAAGATTCGAGCGTGGGCGCGACCTATATTTACAATGCGACGGCGGGCGATACCGTGCAGGTACAGCTTGTAGACGCGACGGGTTTGCAGGACGCTACTTTAAATCTGAACATCAAGCAGTTCACCGTAAACGGAACGCCCGCATAACCGCGCGCGGCGGCAAGCCGATTCGCGTATGCTGTATACGTCCGAACGACGGACGGCGTTTTAAAATCAAAAGCCCGCGGGGTTCGCCCCGCGGGCTTGTTTTGCGTTTGAAAGCGGCAATAAAAATGCGCGGGCGGCATCGCCGCGGGGCGGCGTATGGCGGTCTGAAAAGAAAAAGGTCTTAAAGCGGCGGGGGGCGGCGGGCGCGGACTGCGCCCGCCGCCCCCGCGTTTTTTTGGTGTAAAACAGACATTTTTCAACATTTGCGGCGCGCCTTGTCGTTTTGACCGATTACTATATCTATTATAATAATGCCAAAAAAAGAAAACTTGACAATATACGCGTATCCGTGTTAGAATATTAATATGGCATTTTGGATTGTTTGGTTGGTAATAGGGGTATTGTTCATTCTCGCCTTTTCGGCGTGGGTGATACCCAAAATAATTTTCCGCATTTACGCCTCGGTAAACCCCGTCCGCGTGAAAGCGGTTGACCGCTTTTCTGAGGGCGGCGTACAGACCGTGGTATATATGCCCGACGCGGTTACGCGCAAGGTAATAAAAAGCTACCGCGTAATTTCCGACGGCAAGGGGCTTTACTTCCGCGGCGAGTGGGAAAAGAACTCGGCTTTCGTCGAGTACGAAGTCACGGCGTACGGCGCAAACAACTCGGTTATAGAAGTTTTGCACGTCAAAGATAAATTCGATAACGGAAAATTCACCAAGGATATTCCCTTGCCCGCGAAAACCGATTACGTGACTTTGCGGATTGTTTGCGTGGACGATACGCCTGTGCCTATGCGCAGACGGGCGTTTAATTTGAAATACGTCTTGTGGGTTTGCGCGCTGTGCGCGTGCCTTGCCGTGCTGTGCGACCTTTTAATTTGGCTTTGTCTTACTTTCACGCTCCGCTGTCTTGACGGGTTCAGTATGACCTACGGCGTTTCCGTAGGCGGTTGGGCTACCGTTCTGGGCTTCGGTGCGCTTATAATAATTTTAATTACGGCGACAATCTTTATCGGCGGGTTCTTCCTGCTGCAAAGGGGCGCGTCGGAAGAGGAACGCGGGACGGTATGAAAAACTATTACGGCAACTCTTCGCGTGCGCGCGTGGACGCACGCAAAGCGGAGAAGAAAAAACTGAAAGAAAACAGACTTTCCGAAAAAGCGGAAGCCGCCGAAAAAAAGCGCGCCGAAAAAGCCGAACGCGCGGCTCGCCGCAAGGAAGCGAAAGATAAAAAGCGCAAAAAAAGCGGCGGCGAAAGTTTCAAACCCGCGAAAAATATCGAAATAAGGCGCGGCAAGCGCACCCAGCCTTTGGGCGAACGGCTCGACTACCCCGGCGGATTTCCCGTATATCTTGCGCGTTACGTGCTGTTCGGCGGCGAAAAACCGCACGCGGCTATGCGCTTTTACAACGGGAGCGACGCGTATCTGACGGGCGTGCGCTTTACGGTAAAGGAAAGGAACGATAACGGCAAAGTCATAGCCGAATACACCCTCGAAAGGCGGGGGCTTAACGCCGAAAGGGGAACGGAGTTCGCGGTTGCGGATGCGGCGGTAAGCGCGGACTGCGCATATCTGGAAGTCGCCCTCGAAGCCGCGCTGTCCGACCCTTACGAATATATTGTGGACGGCGACGGGGTAACGGTGCGTTACGGCGTGCGGGGTGAAGAAGAGCGGCGTTACTTCAACGGAAAACCCGCTTGTTCGGTAAAAAAGCGCAAACGTGCGCTCGCGTTGCTGTCGGTCGCGGCAGTCATATGCGTAACGCTTTGCGCCGCGCTTGCGGCGTGGCGGCTCGGGTTTTTCGATAAAGCCGCAAAAAATCAAACGGAGAATACTTCTATTTCGGTGACGGAAAATGTTGAAACATAGCGATATAATACAAAAACTCAATACACTTCAAAAAATAGCCGTCATCTCTTCCGCGCTCGAAGAACAGCCTTTCGAGGACGCGGGCATTCCCCCCGTAAAAAAGGCGAGCCTTGAAGAATTGGGCAAGGCTTTCGGCGTTTCGTACGGCGGCGCGGCGCGTTCGTTCAATCCCGCGCTTATAGGGCGCATGACCGAAGAACTCGTAAAAATGGGAGCGGAGAACGGGAGCAGGCTTTTCCTTACGCCCGACTTAAAAACCGCGGTCAACCCGTACGAAGCGGGGCTTTCGGAAGACCCCTTTTTAAACGGCGAAACGGGCGCGGAAATTCTGCGCGGCGTTAAAAACGCGGGCGGGGCTTCGGGGCTTTACCGACCCTCCGCCGACGTAAAGGACGCGGCTTTTCTCGACCGTGCGGAAAACATTTCCGCCGTGCGCGAACTGTTCGTCAAGCCCTTTTTGCTCGCAGTAAGCAAAACCCCGTGCGACGCGGTGTTTTTGGACCCCTCGCGCGAGGGTAGGGGATATTACGCGGTAAACCGCTCGGTTTTCAACGAGGCGCAAAACGGGCTTTTCGGCGACGCTTTCATAGTCGGCGACGGCAGTACGCCCTCGCCCGACGCGGTGTCTTTGCTGACGGGCAGAATAACTCTCGGCGGTTGCGCTTTGCCCCTCGAAAGGGCGGCAAGGCGGTATTCCCAACTTAAACAGTACGAAGCCGAGGGCAGTATCGCGCACAGGGAAATCGAAGATTCGGTAAGCGACGGCAGCGCGATAACCGAAGAAAAACTCGACGGAATTTTAGACGAAATAATAGATTTTGCGCTTGCGCTCGAAAATTCGGGCGGCGCTTCGGAAGCGTACGCGTACGGAACGGAAGCGCAAGCCGACGTTACGGGCGGTTTTGCGCAGGATATGCCCTGGTGCAGACGTACCGCCGAAGAAAGCGTAACGCTTTTGAAAAACGACGGTATTCTGCCCTTGAAAGAGGGCGTGAAAATAGCCGTCCTCGGCGACGCATACTCAAATTGCGAACTCATTAAAAGCAAATACCGCGTCGTCGGCGAGGCGAAAGGCTTCGAGCGCACGCGCGCGAGGAGCGATTCGCTTTTGCCCACGGCTTTGCGCGCAACCGTCGAAGCGGACGCGGTTATAGTATTTCTGACCCCCGACGCGACGGGGCGCGAACTCGCTTTGCCGCCCAACAGAATAGCACTTTTGGACGCGCTTAAAAAGGGCGGGAAAAAGGTAATAGGCGTGGTTCTCGGCGACCTGCCCGTGGATATGAGTTTCGACGGCTACGTCAACGCGCTTATTCTCGCGCCCGACGACGGACCCTATGCGGGCGAAGCCTTGGGGCGCGTGCTGTGCGGCGATATCGACCCCTCGGGCAGACTTTCGCGCACGTCTTTCGACGGCGGCGACGGCTATTTCCGCAGTCTGCGCGCCGACAGGGACGCGGGCGCGTTCAGAATAGGCGGTTTTTGCGGATATCGCCGTTACGACACGCAGGGCGTAAAAGTGCGCTATCCGTTCGGGTTCGGTTTGAGTTACGCGGAATTTTCCTATTCCGACCTCGTTATTTCCGAGGACGGGGCGCAATTCAAGCTTACAAACGTTTCGAAAAGGGACGGGTTCGAGGTGGTTCAGCTCTACGTCGGCGCGCCCTCGAAAACCCGCGTCGCGCCAAAAAAGCAACTCCGCGGCTTGACGAAAGTATTTTTAAAGGCGGGCGAAAGCGTAAAAATCACACTGCCTTTGAACCGAGGCGTTTTCGAAAGCTATAATCCCCGCCTTTATTCCGACGACGTCGAAGAGGGCGAGTATACGGTATATATCGGCTCGTCCGTGCAGGATATTTTCCTTACGGGCAAAGTGAAAGCGGCGGGCGTGAAACGCGAACCCACCGACGAAACGTTGTCCGATTATTTCCCCGACGGCGACGTGGACGATAAAGCCGAAGTGCAACGCGCGGACAGAATAAGCCGCGCCTCGTCCGACCTGCCCGAAAACGTAAAAAAGGCGAAAACCGCGGCGATTTACGCAATGCCGTTAATCGCTCTCGTGTTCTTTTTAATGGTTTCGATAGCTATACTTTCTTACGCGCTCGATTACATTCTTCTGTCCTCCGCGGACGAAATTACGGTCGAGTGGTCGCTGTACGTCATAGCCGTGGCGACGCTCGCGCTTGTGCCCCTCCTCGGCAGTCTTAACAGAAAGCGGCTTATGCGTATGCGCGTGCTCGCGCTTGCGGTTACGCCCGTACTCATTGCCGTATGCTTTGTTTTGGGCGGCATACTGCTCACCCATAACGGCGGCGTGGCGGAAGAAATCGCGTTGAGAATAGTCACATGCTTTGCCGTGGGCGTGCCCGTATCGGCGGTGGTAGCCGCACTTATAGAATATCAGCTCTGGCGCACGCGGACGGGTAAAAACCGTTGGGATAAGTATTATTTCGAACGTGAAAAAGAGGGCAAAACAACCTCCGACGCCGAGTTCGAAAAGGCGTTTGCGGTCGCCGAAGAGGCGAGGCGCAAAAAAGCCGAAGAGGCGCGCGAGGACGAAAGCGCGCCCGTTCGCGAAAGCGTACAGTTTTACGATAAACAGCTTAATTTTACGCGGCTTTTGACGGATTTGACTAAGTTCCTTTCGGAAAGGGGGCTTCCGACCGAAGAGCAGTCGCTTAAAAACTATATCGCGGCGATATTTTCTTCGCGCCTTATCATAATGCCCTCGGGCGGCGGCGCGGCGCTTGCGGCGGCGGTTGCCGAGTACTTCGGCAAAAGCGCGTATATCGACAACGCCGAAAGTTACGAAAGATATATCGATATGTTTATGCAGTGGCGGCAGGGCGGCAACGCAAGCTATCCCACCAATTTAAGCGACGCGATTGTCACCGCAAGGCGCGAAACGGCGTATTTGCATACGGTAATAATACGCCATATAAAAAAGAGTTCGCTCGGCGCGCTGTTTTCGCCCTTTGCGGACGTACTTTCGAGAAGGGTCGAGGCTCTGCCCACCGCGGGCGGAAAAGAAATTTCTCTGCCCGAAAATATTCTTATAGTCGCCGAACTCGACGACGAAGATATATACGATATCCCCGTTCAGATAGCGGAAGTGGCGGCGGTTGTGTCGCCCGTCTGCGGCGAGTGCGAGCCGGCGGCGCGTAAAACGGTATTGCAGACCGTAGGTTACGAAAGAATGGACGCGATGCTCAAACCCGTGCGCGATATGTATCCGCTCGACGAAGACCTGTGGAAAAAGGTGGACGCGCTGGACGAAAGGTGCAGAAATGCGCATATAGGCAACCGTCTGTGGGTAAAGCTCGAAACGCATTCGTCGGTTATTGCCGCGTTCGGCGACGACGGCGTAGACGCGCTCGACAGCGCCGTTTGCACGGAACTGCTCGCGTGGCTTACGGCGGTGTGGAATAAATATACGAGCGGAAATCTTCCCGAAGTAATTCACGAAATTTTCGGCGACGATATGCTTAAAAACACCGCGGCGATTATAAAGGGGGGCGAGGGCGAATGAGGCTTTTATCGTTGCAAAGCGTTTGGGACACGCTTACTTCCCCCTTGTTTATAGTAATTTACATTGCCGCGATAGTGCTGTTGCTTTTGGCGATAATCGTTACGGTAATGATAAACGAATACCGCTTTTCGTCCTTTGTGCGCAGAGTGGACAGAAAGGACGGGAAGTCGGGGGAAGATAACGTGCCCGAGGGTTCGCGGTTCAGTATGTTGAAACAGCTCGACGAAGACCTGCCCGCCCGCCCGCGCACGCAATTTATCGAGGAAATCGGGCTTGCGGAATTCTGCGAGGACTTCCGCAATTTCGCCGCGGGCAAATTAAGGCTGTATTACAATATCGACGTAATACGCGAGTTCGTCGCGGGGCTTGCCGTTTCGCATATTCTTATTTTGCAGGGTATGTCGGGCACGGGCAAAACTTCGCTTGCGTACGCGTTCGGCGAATTTCTGAAAAACCCTTCTACGGTTATCCCCGTACAGCCTATGTGGAAAGACCGTTCGGACCTCCTCGGGTATTACAACGAGTTCACAAAGCGGTTCAACGAAACGCTTTTGTTACAGAAAATGTACGAGGCGAACGAAAGGGAAGATATATATATCACCATTCTCGACGAAATGAACATCGCGAGGGTGGAGTATTACTTTGCCGAGTTTTTGTCGCTTCTCGAAATCCCCAACCCCGATTCGCGCTATCTCGACGTCGTTTCGGACCATTGGGACGACGACCCCGCCGAAATAAAGGACGGGCGCATAAAACTCCCCGACAATATGTGGTTTTTGGGAACGGCGAATAACGACGACTCGACGTTTGCCATTTCCGATAAGGTGTACGACCGCGCGATGGTTATAAACATAGATTCCAAGTCCGAACCTTTTACCGCCCCCGCCGCGAGGTGCGCGCCCGTTACGGCGCACAGATTCAAACAACTTGCCGCCGAGGCGACCGAGGATTACAGGGTGTCGGGCATAACAATCGAAAACCTTAAAAAAATAGACAAATTCCTCGCCGACAACTACCATATAACGTTCGGCAACCGCATAATGAAACAGATTATGACGTACGTTCCCGTATACGTCGCGTGCGGCGGCGACGAGCTTGACGCGCTCGACGATATACTTTCAAAAAAGGTATTGCGCAAGCTCGCCACGCAGAATATGACTTACAGAAAGTCGGCTTTGGACGACCTTTGCGACACGTTCGACGAATATTTCGGAAAAGACAGAATGGTCCGTTGCCTTGCGGCGGTAAGACGGCTTGCGAGGGGATAAAATGACGGAATCCGATATACTTTACCGCGCATTCAGAAATTTTTTCGGCGCGGTGGAAAAAAGCCAATCAGTTTCGAAGATGATAGACGCGGTCGTCGCCGCGCCCAAACCCGCCAAACTCACCGTTATACACAACGTGTGCAACGTGGACGAGGATTGGCTTGACGCAATCGAGCGCGGGCTTGTTTTTATAGGCAGGGCGATAGACGAAAGCAGGCAGTTTATCCGTTCGGAGGGCGAAATTCAGCCCATCGAAAAAGTAAAAAGAATTTCGAAGGAGTCGGTACAGCACCTCTCCAAACACAGCGACCTTATAACGCGCAAGCAAAAGGAAGAGGAAATAGTCCCCGACAAGCTTTACACCGTCCAAAGGGAAAGCGATTACGCCGTATACGAAAACAGATTTTTATACCTTTTGCTCGGCAACATTCAACGCTTCGTCAGCGTAAGGTACGAGGCGATAAACGCCGCATATAAAGAATACCGCGGCGAGTACGAGGCGAAAAAAAGCGTGGTGACGGCGACCCGCCGCCTCGACTTCGGCATAAAACTTATCGACGAGCAGGACGATGTGGTATCCGCGCCCGCCGACCGTCGGTTCGTGGGCGCGCTCGAAAGAATGGACAAAATTTTACAAAGCGTGTCGTTCTATCTCAATACGCCCCTTATGACCGAGGTTTCGCAGTCGCACAAGATATCGGGAAATATCACCAAAACCAACGTACTCCTTATGAACAAGAACTTTCACGAGGCGTTGCTATTGTACGAATATTTAACGAATTACGACAAGGACGGCTATTCCGTAGAACGGTCGGTCGAAACGTTCGACCCCGTGCTCGGCGACGATATGCGCGAGCTGTCCGCGCCCGTGATTGCGCTTGCGTTTCTTGTCTACGAACACGGCTTGAAGCTTGAAGACTATCTTAAAGCCGAGTACGAAAAAGAGGAGCAAAGACTTAAAGAAGAGGCGCAGAAAGAGCTTGTCCGCAAAATAAACGAACTGAAAAAGCGTATCGAAAGTTCGGGCAAGGGCGTGGAAGAGTATATGCTCGCGCTCGAAGAAAGAATAAAGGACCTCGAAAAAAACATACCCCTTTTAAACGCCGCGCGTGCGGAAAACGAAGAACTCAAAGGGCAAATTACAAGGCTTGAAGACGAGCGCAAAGTCCTGCTCGACGACATAGAGGGGCTGAAAGGCGAAATAGCGCGCCTCGAAGAGGAGTTCAGACTTGCCGAAGAGGAGCACAGGCGCGAACTCGAACGCGTCCGCGAGGAGTGCGAACGGGAAGCCGAACGCATAAAGGGCGAATACGAAGAAGAGATTACGCGCATTAAAACCGAGGCGGACGAAAATATGTCCGCTCTGATAAAGCGAAACGAAGAGGAAACGGCGAAAATACGTTACGAGTCCGAAGAAAAGCTCGCCGCGCAGAAAGCCGATTACGAACAGCAGTTTGCGCGCCTGAACGAAGCGCACGCAAGCGAGCTTTCGTCGGTCAATTCGGCGTATGTGGCGCGGCTTTCCGCCGTCGAAGCGGAAAAGAACGCCGAAACGGATAGGCTTAAATCCTACTACGAAGCTCAACTTTCCGAAAAAAACGTCCGCCTTGTCGAAAGCGAAAGCGGCTACGGAAAGGCGGCGGCGGAGCTTTCGGAAGTCAGAAAAGAGCTGGACGAAACAAAAAAGATAAAAGACGTATTGCAAGCGCGGCTGACAGCCGTCCGCAAAGAATACGGGCTTCTTACCGAAGCCGACGACTTCACCACCGAAGAGGGTTTCAACGCCCTCGAACACGAGTTCGAGGTTCTCGGACGGCTTGTGCGCGAAGAGTGGACGGAAGTAAAAAAGATGCTTAAAAAGGAATTTTATGCGGGGCTTCGCGAGGCTACGCGCAAAAAAAAGCCGCAAAAGACAAAGGAGTACGAAGAGCTTAAACGTCAGGTCCTCGCCCGAGGTCAGAAAAGCGGCGGGCAAGAGGACGGCTCGCAAGACGCGCCCGAAGATACGCGCGCAGACGGTAACGACGACAACGGTTAATAACGGTTAGTAAAAATGCGTAAAAAGAATACGGACAATTTCGAAAAGAAGTGGGAAAAGTTGAGAAAACGCTCGAAAAGGCGTTATATCGGCTCGATTATCGCCCTCGTTCTCGTGATTCTCGCGGGAGGGTCGCTTTTTGCCGTACTCATTCACCTTAAACTCAGCGGACTTTTAGACAGCCTTTCGGTCATTTTAAAGGCTTTTCTGTTCGCGCGCGATATGGAAGTGACGATAATCATCTTCTGGATGTTCGCGATACCCGCGGTTCTTATTCTGATAATCGTGATAAACCTTATAAGGCGGTTGCGGTTCAGAAATTACAGACGGACTTGGGAAGAAACCGCGCGCCTTGCCGTCGAGGAAGAAAAGCACGATTTCGAAATGCAGCAGGAAAAATTGAAACGCACAAAGCGTTTCAGCGCGTTGAACGAAATAGAGCCGCCCGCCGAAGCGGCAGGGGAAGCGCGCGAAGTGCAGTCGCTTAAAGAACTTTGCGAGGGGTTCCGCGCCTTTGCGGCTTCCGAGCTTAAACTTTACTACACCCCCGAACAGATACGCGTATTCGTGGCAAGTCTTGCCGTTTCGCGCATACTCATAATTCAGGGTATGTCGGGCACGGGCAAAACATCTATCGCGTATGCGTTCGGACAATATGTGCGCAACCCCTCGGCGATAATCCCCGTACAGCCTATGTGGAAAGACCGTTCGGATCTCCTCGGTTACTTCAACGAATTTACCAAAAAATACAACGAAACGCCCCTGCTTAAAAAGATGTACGAGGCGAATAAAAGCGACGATATCTACCTTACCGTGCTCGACGAAATGAACATAGCGCGGGTAGAGTACTATTTTGCGGAGTTTTTGTCGCTTCTCGAAATCCCCAACCCCGAACTCAGATATCTCGAAGTCGTTCCCGACGTGTGGGAAGACGACCCGCCCGACCTTAAAGACGGCAGAATAAAACTGCCCGAAAATATGTGGTTTATCGGAACGGCGAACAACGACGATTCGACTTTTGCTATTTCCGACAAGGTTTACGACCGAGCTATGGTAGTCAACCTCGACAGCCGCACACAGCCGTTTTCTTCCGAAAACCGCGAAAAGCCAGCGAAAATAACGTTCAGACAGTTCGACGCGCTTTCGGAAAGCGCGCGCCGCGGCTACGAAATGACAAAGCGCAACGAACGCAGACTTAAAGCTTTGGACGAATATCTTATAAACAAATTCCAACTGACGTTCGGCAACAGAATAATGCGCCAGATACGCAGTTATATTTCGGTTTACGCAAGTTGCGGCGGCGACGAGCTTGAAGCGCTTGACGATATTCTGTGCAAAAAGGTTTTGCGCAAGCTTGCCTATAAAGATATGTCGCTTTACCGCAAGGACATTGCGGAAGCGGTGAAGTACTTCGAAGATCTGTTCGGCGCGGACAAAATGCCCGTGTGCCGCGCATATCTCGAAAGAATGGCGAAACAGTAAATATAAAATAAAAATTTTTAAAAAGGAGGCGCCGTAAATGAAAAGATCCAAACCGTTTTACATACTCGGTTTGCTTATTATAGTCGTGGTTGTGATTATGGGCGCCTTTTTACTGTTTTCGGGCTTTGCCAAACAAAAACGCGACGATTGGGAAGACAAGTTGATAGGTTCCATTCTGGAAAGCTTCGATTGGAAAACTTTCCCGTGGGATTCTTTCCCCTACGAAGATTTCGAAGATTTTCCTTGGGAAGAACTGCCTTGGGACGATATGGATTGGGAAGATATTCCGCAGGATTTCCCTTGGGATAAGGTTCCCACCGACGAAATACCTTGGGATAGCCTCCCCGAAACATTCCCTTGGGATACATACCCTTGGGAGAATATGCCCGAAGACTTCGATTGGAACAATTTCCCGTTTAACGACGCGCCCGAGGATTTCGATTGGAACAACGTTCCTTGGAACGATATGCCCGAGAACTTCGATTGGCACAACGTGCCTTGGGACGATTTGCCCGACGATTTCCCTTGGGGTGATATCCCGATGGACGAACTCCCCGAGGACTTCGATTGGAACAACGTCCCGTGGGAAAATATGCCCGAGGACTTCGATTGGTCTACGGTGCCTTGGGAGGATATGCCCGAAGATTTCGATTGGAATTCGGTGCCTTGGGAAAATATGCCCGAAGACTTCGATTGGAACTCGGTGCCTTGGGAAAATATGCCCGAGGACTTCGATTGGGATAATATACCTTGGGACAATTTGCCCGAGGACTTCCCTTGGGAGGACGTTCCCGCGGGCAATCTACCCGGCGATTTCGATTGGAACAATATGAATTGGAACGACCTTCCGCCCGACTTCGATTGGAATTCGGTGCCTTGGGAAGATATGCCCGCCGACTTCGATTGGGGCGCGCTCCCGTGGGAGGATATGCCCGCGGATTTCCCTTGGGAAAGAATACCTTGGAACAATCTCCCGCCCGACTTCGACTGGTCGAGGCTGCCTTGGGAAAATCTCCCGCCCGAAGCGCTTTTGCTGCTTCCTTGGCTGCTTATAAACCCCGATATGGTGCCCGACGGCGTATTCCCCGAGGGGTTCTATCCCCCCGATTGGGGTCATAAACACATTTTCGACGAAACGGGAATGTTTGCGCCGAAAAACATTTGCGTGGTCTGCAATAAGCACAGAGTAACTCTTGTAAGCGCAAGCAGAACAAAGGTGTACGACGGCGAGCCGCTTGCGGGCAACAGGTCGGACGTAAGTACAGACAACGGCAAGACCTTGCTTTACGAAGGTCACCGTATAAATTACGAGGGGTTGAGATATTCCCAATGCGGCATTATGGGTAGCGTAAGCAACGTATTCAGGTTCGCAAACGACGTCGTCGTTGTGGATGCGGACGGGCACGACGTGTCCTCGGAATACATTTTCGAAGTGGAGTACGGCACGCTTACGGTTACCCCGCGCGAACTGACTCTGACTTTAAAGAATGTTACAATGTCCGCTTCCGAACTCGACGGCAAGCCTTTGACGGGCGAACTCGAAGCAATACCAGAGGGCGCGCTTGCCGCGGGCGACAGACTTGTGGACGTGCGGTTTGACGTAAGCCTTTCGGAACCCGGGAAAAAGCAATACGGTATTTTAAGCTACCGCATATTGAACGCCGACGGCGAGGACGTTACGGCAAATTACATTGTAAAAACGCAAAAAGGTTGGCTTACTTTAACGCCTTAATTTACGGCTTTCGGAGAGAAAATGCTCTATAACGAATATAAGGAAAAACTTAATAGAAGAAAGCGCATTTTCGAACGGGTCTGGCGTTTCCGTTTGCTGATTTTACTCGGCTTTTTGCTTATTCTTGCGGCGGCGGGCGCGCTGATGGGCGTAAAGGGCATAGTTTACGGCGAAAAAGTTCCTCAAAGCGTGGTTTACGGCGACGAATTTTCGGCGACCGTCAAAGCCGTGCTCGCAAAGGGCGGTTTCGAATTCCGCGAGGAGGGCGGCGAGTGGACCGAACAACGTCCGTTATATGCGGGCGAGTACGAATGCCGCGGCTTTGCAAAGACCATAGCGGGCACAAAGCGTTATACCGCCGCGCACGCCTTTACCGTTCTGCCGCTTGAAAGCGAAATAAACTTTTCGGGCGATACGCTTATTTACGGCGACGACCCCGAGTTCTCCGCCGACTTAAAATACGGCGACAAACTGCAAATAGATTACCGCATAAGTAAAGACGGCGACAAGGTAACTCTTTCGGCGGACGCGTGCGACGTCTGCGTTCTGAACTCCGCGGGCGAGGACGTAACTTCGTCGTATATATTCGGCGATTTCGAAAAGACGGTGCGCGAGGAACGCCGCCCCGTTACGGTAAAAACGGCAAGCGCCGTTTTCGTATACGACGGCAAAGAACACTGCGACAAAGGGTACGAAATAACCTCTTTAAGGGGGCTTGCGAAAGGCGACAGTTTAAGTTTTTCGACCCCTTATATAACCGATAAATCCGCGCTGAAAAATACGATAAGCGACGTAAAAATAGAAAACGCCGACGGCGAGGACGTCACCGACCGTTACAACTTAACCTGCGAGGCGGGGCTTATCGAAGTCACCGCGCGCGCAATCACCGTGACCACAAACTCACACGAAATATACTACGACGGCAAAGCGCACGAATTCGGTCTTGAAGCGACAATTTCAAAGGGCGCAATCTGCGACGGGCAGACGTTTGAAGTATCGTATAACGGCGTAACCGAAAAGGACGCGGGAAATTATGTCAATTCCGCGAGTATAAACATTTTCGCCGACGGCAAAGACGTCACCGACAACTACGGCATAACCTACGACTTCGGCAAAATCACTATAAATCCGCTTGAAATAAAGGTAAAAACCCAAGCCGACGATTTTGTTTACGACGGCAGGGCGCATACCTACGGCAAAGAGGCGTTAAGCCTTGCCGACGGCAAACTTGCCGACGGGGAAGAACTCACCGTCGCCTTAAACGGAGAAAGTTCGTTTACCGAAGCGGGTACGGGCTTGAACGACATAACAGCCGACGTTATTTCCGCCTCGGGCGAAAGAGAGGGCAAAAACTACGTTATAAGTTACGAATACGGCGAAATAAACGTACGCCGCCGCGGAATGAAAGTATCCTCTGTTTCGGAAAAACAAACGGAGTACAACGGAAGCGCGCAAAGCTTTGAATACGCCGACTACGAATGTACGCCCGCAGACGGCGACGGCGGGCTTGTTTCGGGGCATAGGTTGGAGATAACCGCTTACCGCACGTTTACGGACGTGGGCGAGAATTATCCGCAGAACCCCGATTATAAAATAGTGGACGGCAGCCGTAAGGACGTAACCGCAAATTACGAAATCGACGAAGACTTCGGCTACCTTACAATAATTAAGCGCGAGATAACGGTAAATATAGTTCCGAAAACTTTCGAATATAACGGCGAAGCGCAGTCAAGCGACGAAATAGAGGTCGTCGGGCTTGTCGGCGGGCACGTTTTCTCGCATACGTTAACAAGCGTGCTGACCTCGGTTACAGACGTTTCGGACGGCGTCAAGCAAAATTCCTTTGAGTTTGAGCTTACGGTAACCGATTCGCGCGGCAACGACGTAACAACAAACTATGATATCCGCGAAATTACTTCGGGGAGCATACAGATAGCAAAGCGTTCGGTAATTCTTTCGACCGACAGCCTCGACGTGACCTACGACGGCAACCCTCATTCCAAAAACACGTATTCCGAGGTTGAAAACACCCTTGTCGCGGGGCATAAGTTGCAAGCGGACTATTCCGAGTGGACAGCCGCGGGCAATTACGCCAACGCGGCGCAAAATTGCAAAATTACCGACATAAACGGAAACGACGTAAGCGGTAATTACGATTTTACCGTACAAAGCGGCACAATCCGCATATTAAAACGCAATCTGACCCTTAAAACGGGTTCGGTAAGCGTGATATATAACGCAACCGAACAGTCCTGCCAAACCTGCGAATACCTCGGCGACGGTCTGGCGGACGGTCAAAGCCTTACAGCCGAATACGACGGCTGGTATAACTGCGGCGTACACGTAAACGCTTTAAAAGCGGGGTACTCCGTAACGGACGGCAAAGACGATACCACCGATAATTACAACATAACCGAACAATGGGGTTCGGTGATAATAGTAAAGCGACCCGTGACGATAACAACGGGTTCGCTTACGCAAACTTACGACGACAAGCCTCATTCCGCCGCAAACTTTACCGCCTCGACGGGCGAAGACAGCGGTTTGGCGGCGGGTCATAAGCTTACGCTTGTATATCCCGAATTTACGGAAGTAAATTTTGTCGGCGGCTCGGTTGCGCCGTACACAAACGAACCCGTTTCGTTTGAACTTACCGACGGTTCGAATAACGATTCTTTCGACGGTTTCAAGTATACGGATAACTACGATATAAGCTGGGTTTACGGCGAAGTGGAAATTATGCTCCGCCCGATAAAGATAACTTCGCCCACGGCGCGGTGGACTTACGACGGGCTGTCGCATACGGGAATGAAAACACAGTCGGACGGCGTTACCTATATAGCCGACGGCGGCGTAGAATATCCCGACGGATATCCGCAACTTGACGGTCACACCGTAACGCCCGCCGATTTCCCCGAAATTACGGAAAAGGGGGTATACGCACAGGGCAATTCTTTCGACGTGGCAATTTTTAAAGGCGTAATCGACGTAACCGCAAATTACGATATTACAACCGACTTCGGCGATATAACCGTAGAAGCCAGACCTTTAAAACTCTCGACCAGAGATTATTCGAAGACATACGACGCAATATCGCTTTTAAGAGTTGCCGATACGATTGATGTGATTGAAATAGCTTCGGGGTGCAGTCTTGCGGACGGGCAGAGAATAAATACGTACTTTTACAGGGATATATACGATGTGGGCGAGTACGAAAACAAACCCACGACTTTTAGCATTCTTGACGCCGACGGCGTTGACAGACAGACAAATTACGATATTTTCTGGGGCGAAAACGGAAACGACTACGGTACGATTACCATAGAAAAACGCCCTATAAGGGTTATTACGAAAGACAGAGTATGGGTAGCCCAAAAGGGAGTCGAAATAACTTTCGACGGATTTATCGACCCCAAAGACGAAATCGTGAACGGAGTTCAATACTATTCTCTTGCGAAACAGCTTGGCATTGACCTGTTTTCGCACAGGTTAAAATTACAGGGTATTACCGTCGACCTTTCGAAAACTACCGATACGGCGGACGGGAAAGGGTATATCGATAATATACCGCAATCCGCCTCGATTGTATTTACGAGCGGCGAAAGAGAAGCGGACGTGACGGGAAATTACGATATACATTACGTCTACGGCAAGTTAAGGGTAAAAGCGCCCGTGGAAGTATTCGTTTTCCCCGTTTCGAGGGAGTACGACGGCACCGCGCTTACTTTCGGCGAGGACGACTACTACATAAGCTCGCTTCCTTTTGGACTTTCAGAGAGGAATGTTTCGTTTAAAGTGATTGGAAGTATAACCGAACCGGGCATAGTTACAAAGGACGAGGTGTACAAAGACAGCAAAAAATGGTTCAGTATAAACGGCTGGGTGCCGCTTGAAGAGGGCGGAATAGAAGACGAGGACAGAGTAAACCGAATAGACTTTACGGGCGGCTTCGAAGAGGACGGACAGACATACTATCTGCGCATAACAAAGCGCAAAATCACCATAAGGTCCAACTCGATAATTATGTCGCCGGAATACTACGAGGACGAACACGGTCAAAAGACCCAAAAACCGTTCAATGCAAGTGCCGACAGCTACACCGTATCGTTCGGCGAACTGCTTGAAGGTCATATTTTAAACGCGACGGTTACGGGCGTTTTACTGCCCGAGGAAGAGCGCGCGACAAACACGCTTTTAATGGAAAACGTGCATATATACGACAGTTTCGGCGCGGACGTAACCGAGTACTACGAAATAACAATAGCGGAGGGCGAGTTAAGCTGGTCCGCCGCATAGAAAAATGCGCATAAAAATGCCGCAAACGGTATAAAAGGCAAAAACAGAAGAACGGCTTGCAATCAGAAGAAATCGCGCATAGGAAAACGCCCGTAGAATAAGTGTCGCAAACGGAAACGGCGTAAATAAAGAAAGTGCCGCAATTGAAATAATGTAGCAACATAATAAGCGGCGTAAATAAAAAAGGTTGCAAACATAAAAAATACTACAAAAAGCCGCCCGACGAGCAAAATTTGCTCGTCGGGCGGTTTGTATTAACGTTTTGCTTTCAATAGCACGCGCTTTTCCAAGCCTGCGGAGAGCCGATTATTATCGGCTCTCCGAATTTTTTGTCAAAATTTAAATTTTTATGTAACAAATTGCGTTTTTTTGCCGTCTTAATAATGAACAAGCTTAAAAATTGTTTCTGTAATTGTATTTTTTCAGAACTTTGATTTTTCTGTTGGTGGTCACTTCGGTATATCTTTCGGTAATCGCAATATTTGAGTGACCTAAAATTTCCTGAACCGCCCTTAAATCTGCACCGTTTGCAAGTAAATTTGTCGCAAACGTATGGCGAAGATAGTGGGGAGTGGCTTTGGGGTTGATTTTTGCAATATCGCGGTATTTGAAAAAAATGTCCTCGATAGCATGGATGGAGATTGGCGACAGCATTCTGTTTACGAACAAAAAGTTGTGGTCTTTAATATAAGTTTTCCTGAGTGAAATCCAACTTTTCAGATTGTCCACGGTCTGTTGGCAAGAAAGATAAATCAGACGCTCTTTTTTGCCTTTGCCGTGAATTAAAATTATGCGTGATTTAAGGTCTATGTCGTCCAAACGGATTGCTGCCGCCTCTCCTATCCTTATACCGGTGGAGCACAGCAGGTCGATTAACGCCATATCGCGCGTTGACTGAAAGGTTCCGAAAGCCGAAAGCTTTTGCGCCCTGCGGCTTTCAACGCAGCTTAACAGTTTTTTAACGCAGTGGACGGGTATGGTGCGCGGCAGCGCCTTTTCCGATTTCAATTTGAATTCGTATTGAAGCATCGGATTGGACAAGCGGTCGTTTCTGTATGTGTATTTGAAATACTGTTTCAGGCTTGCAAGGTGTCGCTTGATAGTCGAACACTTGTGGTTTGTCGAGGTCAGCAGAGAAATGTAATCCATAACATTGCCGTTCGGGTTTTTGCCGAGATATGAAAAATACGACGTTAAGTCCGAGCGGTACGAAAGGATTGTTTTCTCGCCGAGATTTTTGCTTAATTTGCAATAGGCTAAAAATTCGTTGATAGTTTCTTCCATTGTTATTCTCCTTTTTTTACTACTGCAAATTATAAAGAATTACAAAAAAAATTAAAACAAATTAAAACAAATAACTAACAATTATTCGGAGG
>CANQHV010000005.1 GCA_947624005.1 uncultured Clostridia bacterium | reverse complement strand
GCACATTACAATCGTTGCTATCCATTCATAATTAATTTCATTGTTTATCATTTTTCTCCCAATAATCAATAGTTATTGTAGGGGCAAAAATAGTGTATCTATAAAAATGTCGTTTAAAATAAAGCAAATTTCATGGGGGTGGGCAAGTTTGCCCACCCCCTAAAAATTTTTAAAGAAAATTATGGTGTAATATTGACATTTACCCCCGCGGCGGCGGATACGATAATAAGACATTTTATCGACACAAAGACGGGGCCCGACGACTACGATATGATTTTAACGGGCGATTTGGGCGCGCTCGGCAGCAGAATAGTAAAGGATTTGACCTGGGAGAAAGGTTACGATATCTCCGCCCGCCATGTCGATTGCGGAGAGATAATCTACAAAGTGGTGGAGGACGAATTTCAGGGCGGGAGCGGCGCGGGCTGTTCGGCGGTAGTGCTGAACTCTTACGTCCTTACAAAAATGCAGGCGGGATTGTATAAAAGGGTGCTTTTCGCCGCGACGGGCGCGTTGCTTTCAACAGTTTCGTCGGGGCAGGGCGAGTCAATACCCTGCATATCTCACGCCGTGGAATTGGAGTTTTAAATGCAACAGGAAATTCTTTCGATACTTTTTGCCTATTTAAAGGCTTTTGCCGTCGGCGGAGGAATCTGCCTTATCGCGCAGATAATCATTAATTTTACCGACCTTACCGCGGGTAAAATACTTGTCTATTTTATGCTTGCGGGCGTGGTTTTAACGGCAATCGGGCTGTATCAGCCCCTCGTAGAATTTGCGGGGGCGGGCGCGACCGTGCCTATATCGGGTTTCGGTTATCTGCTTGCGAACGGCGCGATAAAGGGAGCGGAAAAGGGGCTTTTCTACGCAATAACAGGCTCGCTTACCGCCGCCGCGGCGGGCGTTACAGCCGCGGTCGTTTTCGCGTTTTTAATGGCGCTTATATTCCGCTCGCGCACAAAACGCAGTTAAATTTAAGCCCGATTTTTCCATACGGTGCTTACCAACGGTTTTAATAACGAAAGACGTTAAAAAAGCCCGCCCCGAAAATCACAGGATTTTCGGGGCGGGCGCATTGCCTTTACATTTTATTCTTTATCGCTTTGTCCGTTCTGACCGTCGTTTTCCGCATTGTCGGTTTTGTTTTTCTTTTCGGCTTTTTTATTTGCAAGTCTTTGTTTTGCCGAGCGTACAAAAAATCTGATATCGGCAACGGGGTCGCGCCCGCCGAAAGCGCGGCATCTGTTTTCGCCTACGTTCAATTCGACTACCATCGTCATAATCATAAGCATTATAAAGAAGGTGGGACCGAAGAAGTTTGTGTCTATCATACCGTACAAATCGAACAAAAGCACGCCCGCGAACAGCGCAAGGCAGGCGGGGTCGCGCCATTTTGCAATGTGCGTGCGGTAACGCCAATAATAGAAAATCGCAAAGAATATCGCGCCGCAAACGCCCATATTCGCCAGAATCTGCACGGCAGTGCTGTGATACCAATAGGGGGTAAACATATCCTGCGTGCGTTCGCCGTGTCTGAAATCCCAACCCGCGCCGAAGACGGGCCATTTTTTAAACGCGTCTATGCCCTCGCGGTACAGTATATCGCGCCCCGAACTCTTCAATTCTTTTTGCAGAATTTCGGTAAGCAAAGCCGCGACCTTTGCGCCGTGGAAAGCTACGAGTATAAGAAAAATAAGGAAAATTCCCCAGACAGAAAGACAGAACGAAACTTTGTTTTCCGATTTTATCGCAACGTACATAAGAAACGCGGGCATCGCGACGGTAACGAACAAAATCACGCCGCGGCACCCCGTGGTGAATACAAGCGCATATTCTATAAGCGCGACGGCGGCGAAAACGGGAGTAAAGCAGTTCTTTCTGATACAGAAATAAAAGGTTGCGGGTATTGTCATCGAAAGTATGGGCGCAACGTTGTTTGCTCCGCCCCAACCGAGATTTATTTCTTTGCTTAACATCGCGTCGAAAATCGCGTCGAAGTTTTTAAGCCGCGCGAAATATACGATAAGTTCTACCGAAACGATAATTCCCGCGGCGAATAAAATTTTAAGCAGATATTCGGGCAGTTCGACCTCTTTGAGTTCGTCCGCGGTGGTCAAAGACAGAAAAGTATAAACGACCCCAAGCCCTATAACCAGCGCAAGCGCAACCAAAACCACCGCGGGGCGTTCGTAAGGAGAACCGACGCCGCCGAGGGCAAAGGGTACGGCAAGCGCAAGGAGCGCGGCGTGAAAACCCTTTATCCGAGCGGGGTGGAGGCTCGAAAAATCGCGTTTGAAGCGCACGACGTTGAAAATCATACCCGCAACCAACACAACCGCGAGTATCAGCAGAGGAACGTATGAACTGTCGATATTCCGTCTGCCCGTGCTTACGATAAACGTAAACAGCATAACGGGAATAAGCACGCTTTTTGTGTTGCGGCAGATAAAAAGAGGAAAAATTCCAAGCGCGAATACCACGCATATCATAGGCACCCATACCGAACACCCCCAACCTATAAGAATGAGGACCGATATAAGCGCGATATAATAATCTGAATTTATAAATTTGTCGGCATAATATAAGCCTTTTTTAAGCTTTTCGTTCATACACGTCGGTCTTATGTATAATATTACTTCAATAATTATACTTTTTTATGCAAATAATGTCAACGGAACGCGTTGTGTTTGAGTTTTTATTTTTCTATGCTTGTTTTTCACAAAATCCGCCGTTTATACACCCTGCGCATAAAAAAACGGCAACTTCCGCCCAAAACGCGCAGACCGAAATAAGTTTTAATCGCCCGAACAAAATAATAAAATATATCGTGAAGCGCAAAAAAAACAAAAAGTTCAAGCGGTTTAAAATTCTCGCCGCAATAATTTCGCTTATAGCGGTGGCGGTAATAATCTATTTTCAAAGCAACGTAACCCGCGTTCTTATCTCGATAAGCGAGGCTACAATCCGCTCGATTACGACGGTAGCCGTAAACGACGCCATATACTACACCTTAAACGACGAAATGCGCTACGAAGACCTTGTTTCTATCGAGCGCGACGCCGAGGGCAACGTTACAAGCATAACTACCGACAGTCTGAAAATAAACAGAATAGCGAGGGATACGGCGTACCTTTCGCAGGAAAATCTGACGAGAATGAGCGCGGAGGGTATTCAGGTGCCTATGGGCGCGCTTACGGGAGTGGAGGCGCTTGCGGGTTTCGGCAAGAAGATTAATCTGAAAATAATTCCCATTTCCAACGTCGAATGCCGTTTTGTTTCGAAATTCGTGCAGGCGGGCATAAATCAGACCAAACATTCGCTGTATCTCGAAATAGTTTCGGATATTTCTATAATACTGCCGTCAAAAAGCACAAATCTCGCCTCGACGATAGAGGTGCTTATATGCGAAAGCGTAATTGCGGGCAAAATCCCCGAAGCCTATTTTCAGGCTTCGATTGCGGGCGGCGACGGCGCGCTTGTGCCGTCGCAACCTTAAATGCGAATTTACTCATATACAAACGGAAATTAAAAAGCGGCGGGAACGGAAAGACCGTTCCCGCCGCTTTTTAATAAAACTATCTGAGTTCGACGTTTAGTTTATATTTGAGATTGTTCAATATCTTTTTCACGAATCCGTCTATGCGTTCGCCGATATCCTCGTCTTTGGGGGTAAAGGTGACGGTAAACGCCATTGATTTTTTGCCCTCGCCGACCTGCTCGCCCTCGTATACGTCGAAAAGCTTCGCCTCGGTCGCATACTTGCAAGCCGAAAGTATTTCGGCTTCTATTTCGCCGCAGGTTATATTTTTGTCGCATACAAGCGCAAGGTCGCGCTTTTCTTCGGGGAATTTGGGCACGGGCACGTATTCGAACGCTTTTGCGTGCGCGGTAAGCTTGTCGTAGTCGATTTCCGCCACAAACGCTTTCCTTTCAAGCGACAGTTCGGCGGCTATCGTGGGCGCGAGCATACCGAGATACCCCAAATATTCTCCGTCGCAGTAAATCGCGGCGGCAACGCCGGGGTGGAGGAAGGGGATATCGTTCTTGGGCGAATATGAAAATTTCGTATTGAAACAGTCCGCTACGCTCTCGCAAACGCCTTTCAGCTCGAAAAAGTCGGTCGCGCCCCACGCGCCCAAACAAAGAATATTTCTCTCTTCGGGGAAATTCTTTATGGGCAATTCGTGCGGAATGTAAATTTTCGCTAGCTCGAAAAGCTTACCGTCTGGGTTCAGCCTGCGTTGGTTGCGCACAATCGTGTTTATCATACTCGGCGCAAGCGTCCGCCTCATAACAGACAGGTCTTCGCCTATCGGGTTGAGTATTTTAATCGTCTTTCGCTCGTCCGAATCTTGGGGGAATTTAAGCATATCGAGGTCTTTTTCCGAGTAGAACGAATAGGTTGAAATCTCGTAAAGTCCGTTTCCGACAAGTACGCGTTTAAGCTTGTTCACGGCTTTCTGCGCTTCGGTGTAGCCGCCGTTGGTTATGGCTGCCGTAGGCAAAAAAGTGCCGACTATATTGTCATATCCGTAAAAACGTATAACTTCTTCGGCAATGTCCGGCTCGCCGTCGATATCTTCGCGATAGGGTGGGACGGTTACGGAAAGACTGTCGCCCGACTGCTTTACGCCGAAGTTTAGCCGACGTAAAATTTCAATCGTTTTTGCCGCGGGAACGTCAACGCCCAAAAGCGCGTTGATTTTTTTAACGCTCGCTTTCATTGTCTTTTCGCCCGTGTGCGAAAATTCGGTTTTTACATCGACGTGCATATCGGTTACCGTGCCGCACCCGAGCTGTTCGATAAGGTGTAACGCCCTCGCCATTGCGCGTTCGGTCGTGTACTCGTAAACGCCCTTTTCGAATATTGCCGAGCTGTCGGAATGCTGTCCGAGCGCGCGCGAGGTCTTTCTTACGCTGTCGCGCGCGAATTTCGCCGCCTCGAATAAAACTTCGGTTGTGTCGTTTTCGATTTCGCTGTTCAGACCGCCCATAACTCCCGCAAGCGCGACGGGCTTTTTGCTGTCGCAGATTACAAGGTTTTCGGGGGTCAGTTTAAACTCGTTTTCGTCCAAAGTGGTAATATATTCGCCATTTTTTGCCCTGCGAACCACAATTGTTCTGTCGCTTAAAGCGCGCAGGTCGAACGCGTGCATAGGTTGCCCCATTTCAAGTAAAACGAAGTTTGTTATATCGACGATATTGTTAATGGAGCGCAGACCGCACAGCGCAAGCCGCTTTTTTATAAAGGCGGGAGAGGGCGCGATTTTAACGTCGGTCACACAGTGCCCGATATACCTCGGGCAGAGGTCCGCGTCCTCGACGGAAATATTTACGGGCGCGCAAACGCCTTTGGGCGAATAAGAATAATCGGGTTCTTTCAGCGGTTTTCCGAGCGCCGCCGCAACTTCGCGCGCAATGCCGAGAATACTTTGGCAGTCGGGGCGGTTTGCCGTGACGGCGATATCGAAAATATAGTCGTCAAGTCCGACGATTTGCTTGACGTCCGCGCCGTTTTCCGCGTCGCTTGGAAGAATAAGCAGACCGCAGTAATCGCCGCCCTCGAACAAATCGCCGTTTACGCCTATTTCCACGCCCGAGCAAAGCATACCGTCGCTTTCTATGCCGCGGAGCTTGCCCTTTTTTATTGTCGTTACGCCCTCGACGGTCGTATGGTCTTTTGCGGTGGCGTAAACGGTTGCGCCCACAAGCGCGCAAGGGGCTTTAATGCCCTTTTTAACGTTGTCCGCGCCGCAGCAAATCTGAAAAATTCCGTGCTTTCCGCAGTCAACTTTGCACACGTGCAGATGAGTGCCTTCGACGGGTTCGCACTCTGTGACTTCGCCCACGACTACGCCCGAAATATCCTTGCCCGTCTTTATAAGTTCTTCGACTTCGAACCCGCAGGAAAACAGTTTTTTCTGCAATTCCTCCGCGGAAACGTCGATATCAACATAATCTTTAAGCCAACTTAAAGGCGCTTTCATAATATACCTCTCAATCCTTGAACTGTTTCAGAAAGCGCACGTCGCCCTCGAACAGAAGTTTCATATTGTTAATGCCGTATTTCAGCATAGCGATTCTTTCAATACCCATACCGAACGCAAAGCCCGTGTATTTGTCGGGGTCTATGCCGCAACCTTCCAGAACGCGCCTGTTTACCATACCCGCGCCCAAAACCTCAATCCAGCCCGTGCCTTTGCAAAGTCTGCAACCCGCGCCGCCGCACGCAAAACAGCTTACGTCCACCTCGACGGAAGGCTCGGTAAAGGGGAAGTAAGAGGGGCGGAGCCTCGTTTTTACGCCCTCGCCGAAAATTTTGCGCGCAAACTCGTCGAGCATACCTTTAAGGTCCGAAAGCGCGATGCCCTCGTCCACGACAAGCCCCTCCATCTGCGAAAACATAGGGGAGTGGGTCGCGTCGTCGTCGCTGCGGTAAACTTTTCCGGGCGAAAGAATTTTTATGGGCGGCTTTTTCTTTTCCATAACCCTTATCTGCCCCGCGGAAGTCTGCGTGCGCAAAAGCAGTTCGGGCGAAATATAAAAGGTGTCCTGCATATCCCGCGCGGGGTGGTCCGCGGGCGTGTTCAAAGCGGTAAAATTATAGTAGTCGTTTTCGATTTCGGGACCTTCGAAAATTTCGAATCCCATTCCCGAGAACACGTCTACAAGTTCGTTTCTTATAAGCGTATTGGGGTGTAACGCGCCGTAAGCCGCCCTTTTTGCGGGCATCGTTACGTCTACGGTTTCTTCCGCATACCGTTTTTTGAGTTCTTCCGCTTTCAGCCGCTCGTCAAGTTCTGAAAATTTTCCGTCGGACCATACTTTGAGCTCGTTGATAAGTTTTCCCACTTCGGGGCGCTCTTCGGGGGGAACGTCGCGCATAGACTTCGACAGGTCGGAAACTTCGCCGCCCTTGCCCATAAACTTCATCTTTATTTCGTACAGTTTTTTCGAAAGTTTAACGTTTTCGAGCGCTTCTTCGATATGCTGTTTAATCTCTTTGATTTTTTCCTTTACAGACTGCATTTCAACTCCTTTAAAGTATAAAAAATCCGCCCTGCATACACAGGGCGGTCCGTACCGCTGTACCACCTGATTTCGCGGCAAAAGCCGCCTCTTTGCCCCGTAACGCCGAGGTTTGCGGCGCGCGCTAATCGTTTTGCCTTTCGCACACGCGGCTCGCGGGTGAATACCGTCCGCACTCCCTTGAAAAATCTTTCAGCCCGCGGATTTTTCTCTCTTAAAGGGGGTATACGCGTTCGTCTGTCCCGTTCAACGCCTTTAATATTTTAAAACTTTCCGACGTTTCCGTCAGATATCTTCGCCGCCGAGGCGTTCAGCCCCGCAAACGACAACAAAATTATATTTATAATTGCCGTTCTTGTCAACTTTTTTTGCCTTGTATGCGGCGTATCTTTAATAAATTAAGCGCACGGTGCGCGTTTTTGCCGCACCGCGCAAAAAATCAACCGCTTTTTCAATATATTGACCCGCCTCGGCAGTCGTAAGCCACAACGGCGGGGAAGTTTTCGATTTCAAGTCTGTAAACGGCTTCCGAAAGCAAATCGGGAAAGGCTATGCACTCGCTTTTTTTAATCGCGTTGCCGTACAGCGCGCCCGCGCCTCCCACGGCGGCGAAATATACCGCGCCGTTTTTGCAAATCGCCGCGCGCACTTCGTCCGACATTTCGCCCTTGCCTATCATTCCGCCCAGACCGAGGTCAAGAAGAATAGGGGCGAACGAATCCATTCTCGCGCTTGTAGTGGGTCCGCAGCTTCCCGAAGCCAGTCCGGGGCGGGCGGGACAGGGACCCGCGTAATAAATTATCGCGTTTTTCAGTTCGAAAGGCAGTTTTTCGCCCTTTTGAATAAGTTCGGTAAGCCGCTTATGCGCGCAGTCGCGCGCGGTTAAAATAACGCCCGATAAAAGTACGTTTTCACCTGCGCAAAGTTCAGCCGCTTCGCCGTTTTTCAATGGTAGAGTAAGCTTTTTCATACAGTTTCCTTTTCACAGCGCACGCAGTGGCACTGAATGTTTACGGCAACGGGAAGCCCCGCAATATGCGTATGCGCCCATTCGCAACTTACCCCCAGCGCGGTAACGTCGCCGTGGAAGCCCTGACAACCTATGCCGAGCGCGTTAATGCGCCTTAAAGCCTCGCGCTCGATTTCGGCTATATCTTCACGTCCGTTATGCGAACCTACGTCGCGATACAAAGCTTTTTTAGCAAGGAAAGCGCAGGTATCGAAACTTCCGCCTATGCCCACGCCGACGTAAACGGGAGGGCAGGGGCGCGAACCCGCTGTTTTTACCGTGTCCACGATAGCCGAAATTATGCCCTCTACGCCCTGCGCGGGTTTAAGCATATATAACTTCGACATATTTTCACTGCCGAAACCTTTGGGAAGAAAGGTTATATTTATTTTGTCGCCCTCGACTATTTCGGTATGTAAAACGGCGGGGGTATTGTCGGCGGTGTTCTGTCTTGTAATGGGGTCGCAGACCGATTTACGGAAATAGCCGTCCCTGTAAGCCCGTCGCACTCCGTCGTTTACCGCCTCGCGGAGCGGTTTGCCGTCGAGGTAAACCTGCTGTCCGATTTCCATAATCACCACGGCCATACCCGTGTCCTGACAGACGGGCATAAGCTTTTCGCGCGCTATGTCCGCGTTTTCGAGTATGGTCGAAAGTGCAAACTTCGCCGCGCCGCCGCTTTCGCTTTTTTCCGCGTTTTTAAGGGCGGCAAGGCAGGAGGGCGTAAGGTTAAGCCCCGCATGCGAAGCCATTTCGTAAATTTTATCTTCGATAATTTTAACGTCGATTTTACGCATACTTAAATTTTAATATATTTATTGAAAAAAGTAAATTAAATAATTTGCCCATTTTGCAAATTATGTTATAATTGAAATATGGAAAGACGACTTTTGCCCCAGATAAATTCCAAAACGAGCGGTTTTGCATATACCGTCGTCGCCGTCGCCCTGCTTGCGACGACTTTTGCCGTGTCTATCATAATCGAACTTGTCGGGCTGAAAAACACCGAGGACGGATACGTTTATTTAAGTTATCTCGCTTCTCCCGTTGCGCTTTTCGCGGCGATTGCGTTTACAATGAAGTTCCGCGCGGTAAGTTTTAAGGCCGCTTTTCCCGTAAAATGCCGCCCGAAGTACTATCTGATTGCGCTTATGCTTGTTTTCGGGCTTTTGTTTTCGTTCAACAGAATAAACGGTTGGTTTATAGACCTTTTGAAGCTCTGCGGTTACAAACAGAGGGACGCGGGCAGTTATCTTCCCAACCTCGACGGCGGGCGCGTGCTTCTCGCGTTGCTTGTCATCGCCGTAATTCCCGCGTTTTTCGAAGAGGCGTTCTTCCGCGGCGTAATGCTGAACACCGTCGAACCGTCTGTCGGCACAATCCGCACGGTATTTATAATAGGCTTCGCCTTTTCGCTTTTTCACGGCAATCCCGAACAGTGCATATATCAGTTCATCTGCGGTTGCGCGTTCGCTTTTCTCGCCGTGCGCGCGGGGTCGGTATTGCCCGCAATGGCAATGCACCTTTTAAACAACGCCACAATAATAATCTTTGCGGCGTGCGGACTTCTGGACGCGGCGGGCGACCTTGCTATTCCGCTTGCCGCCGAAATAGTTTTGGGAATAGTCGGCGGATTAAGCCTTATCGGCGGCATAGTCTGGCTTGCGCTCGATAAAAAGCCGACGGTAAAATGCGTTAAGGGCGGAATAAAAGATTTCTTCGCTTTCGCGGCGGGCGGCATATGCGTTTTCGCAATGCTTTGGCTTTTAACCCTGTTCGGAGTCGGGGCGTAAAATGCAGAAAATAAATATAGTCTGCGTAGGAAAGCTGAAAGAACAATACCTGCGCGAGGCGTGCGACGAATATTTAAAGCGGCTTTCGCGGTTTGCGAAAACCGAGGTTATAGAAATTCCCGAATGTAAAACCCTTAAAGAGGAGGGCGCCCGCATATTAAGGCGCGCCTCGGGCAAAATTTTCGCGCTGTGCGTCGAGGGCGCCAAATGTTCGAGCGAGGGCTTCGCCGACAAGATAAAACTTGCGACGGACAAAGGGGAAGAAATTACTTTTATAATAGGTTCGTCGTGCGGGCTTTCGGACGAGGTCAAGCGCGCCGCGGACGAAAGAATTTCTTTTTCGGACCTTACTTTTGCGCACCAGATGATGCGCGTTATTTTATTGGAACAGGTTTACCGCGCGTTTATGATAATCGGCGGGAGCGAATATCACAAATAAATTCAACATATTTTAAAGCGTGATATTCGAAGAGGTCAAAAGATTTTACCGCCGCTACCGCGGCAAGAAGTGCATAATAGGCTATTCTTTCTGCGGACGTGAAATTTTCGCTTTTCACGTCGGGGAAGATACGGGCAGACAGTTTATTTCCACATACGCGATACACGGCAGAGAGTGGATATGCGCCCGACTTGCGATAAAACACATAAAAAAGGGAGTAAAAGGCGGCGGCGGGTGGCTGATTCCGCTTGTAAACCCCGACGGAGCCGAAATTTCGCAGGGTTCGAAACCCCTTTGGAAAGCCAACGCCCGCGGCGTTGATTTGAATTGCAATTTCGACGCCGATTGGGGGAGCGGCAGGCTGAATACAAAAACGCGCGGCGCGGAAAACTGTATAGGCGACTATCCGTTTTCCGAAACCGAAACGCAGGCTCTCAAAAATTTTACCCTTAAAATCAGACCTTTCGTGACGTTGAGCTTTCACACCAAGGGCAACGAAATTTATTGGCTGTACTCGGGCAAGGGCGACGGACGTGGCGCGGAAATTCTCGCTCGGGCGACGGGCTACAAACCCAGAATAATATACGGAAGCGCGGGCGGTTACAAGGATTGGTGCATACAGAAGTTGGGCATTCCGTCTTATACGGTAGAGTGCGGCAGCGATTCACTTACGCACCCGATAACGCGGCTTTATAAGCTCGCGCCCTGTTTTTCGGCGTTGAAAGTCTTTATAAAACAATATGGCAGATAAATTTATGAAAAGCGCGTTGAAGTGCGCGCAAAAAGCTTTAAAAGAGGGCGAAGTGCCCATAGGCGCGGTAGTCGTTCTGGACGGCAAAGTCATTGCCCGCGGTCACAACCGCCGCACAAAAAAACAGCTTGCCACGGCGCACGCGGAAATAGAAGCCATAGAAAAAGCGTGCAAAAAGCTTAAAAGCTGGCGTTTGCCCGAGTGCGAAATTTACGTCACGCTCGAACCTTGCCCGATGTGCCTCGGCGCGATGCTCAATGCGCGCATAAAAAAGGTGTATTTCGGCGCATACGAAGCGCGCGGCCGCTCGATGACGGAAAGCCTTGCGGGGGCGGACCTTGTAAACCATAAAATAGAAGTCGAGGGTGGCATTATGGAAGAGGAGTGCCGCAGAATACTTTCGGGATTTTTCGAGGCGTTGCGCGCGAAGTCCGCAAACGGGGAGGGGGAATAAAATTTTTGCCCCCTTTTTCATTTGCCCCTTTTTTTAATTGACTTTATCCGCAATAAAAGTTAAAATATTTCAGTAGTCGGTTATCGGCGAAATAAGCAATTCTGAAATCAACAAAGGCGGAGGTTTATATACACTTATGATTAACCACGGCAACGAAATCAAAATTTTTTCGGGCAACTCGAATAAACCGCTTGCGGAAGCGATAGCCGCGAAACTGAACACCACTTTGGGCGAGCTTGAAGTAACCCATTTCTCCGACGGCGAAATCTATTGCAGATACGACGAGTCGATACGCGGCAAAGACGTCTTTTTGATACAGTCCACGTCCTACCCCGTAAACGCAAACTTAATGGAATTGCTTATAATGATAGACGCGGCAAAGCGCGCAAGCGCGGGCAGAATTACGGCAGTTATTCCCTATTTCGGATATGCCCGTCAGGACAGAAAAGCCCGCTCGCGCGAGCCTATAACCGCAAAACTCGTTGCCAATCTTATAACTTCCGCGGGCGCGGACAGAGTTCTGACTATGGATTTGCACTGTCTGCAAATTCAGGGATTTTTCGATATTCCCCTCGATAACCTCATAGGCGGACCCACGCTTTACAACCACTTCAAACCCAAGGTTGACGAAAATTTCGTAGTTGTTTCTCCCGATATCGGTTCGGTTGCGCGCGCAAGAAAGGTCGCGACGAGAATGGACGCGAAAATGGCGATAATCGACAAACGCCGCCCCAAGGCGAACGTTATGGAGGTTATGAACATAATAGGCGACGTCGCGGGCAAAAATTGCCTTATGGTAGACGATATGATAGACACCGCGGGCACGATTGTGCAGGGCGCGAAAGCTTTGCGCGAGGCGGGAGCGAAAGAAATTTACGCCTGCTGTTCGCACGCGGTTATGTCGGGTCCCGCAATCGAAAGACTTAAAGATTCGCCCATAACCGAGCTTGCAATGCTCGACACGATAGACGTTCCCGCAGAAAAAATGTTGCCGTTCTTCAAAAAAATCTCGACGGCTTCGATTTTCGCTTCGGCAATCGAAAACGTCTACCTCGACAAACCCATGTCGAAAATTTACGACTGATTTAAAAAGTACACAAAACACCGACGCCGCGAAAAAGCGGCGTTTTGTTTAAAACCGTAGCGGTGAAATTATGCATATAATCGTAGGTTTGGGCAATCCCGACGAAAAATACCTTAAAACATTCCACAATATGGGGTATATCGCCGTCGGCGACGTTGCGGACAAGCTCGGAGTAAAATTCAAAAAGAAGGAGTGCGAATCGTACACCGCCGAAGCGAACGTCGGCGGCGAAAAGGTCATTCTCGCCCGCCCCGTTACGTATATGAATTCAAGCGGCAGAGCGGTCAAACAACTGCTTGCAAAGTACAAAGCCGCCGCCGAAAATCTTATTGTCATTTACGACGATTACGACCTGCCCAAAGGTCACGTGCGTATAAGACCGTCGGGCAGCGCGGGCACGCACAACGGTATGCGTTCGGTGATTGCCGAAATCGGCACGCAGAACTTTACCCGAATAAGAATAGGCATACGCGACGAAGAAGTCGATATACCTATAATAAATTACGTTTTATCCGAAGTCAGAAAAGACGACTACGGTCTGTTTATAGCCGCAAGTACCCGCGCGGCGGAGGCGGCTATCGCCGTGGCGCGCGGCGAAAGCGTCGAATCCGTTATGACAAGGTATAATGGATAGGAACTTTTTCACTTATTCCGATTTGAAAGGCGAGTTTGAAAATCTCGCCCGCGACATCCGCCTCGGCACGCCGACGGCGGTTTTCGGCGTGTCCGAACCGCTAAAATACCTTGTCGCCTCGCTCACCGAAAGCAAAATGCTTTATATCGCGCCCGACCCTGTTTCGGCGGCGCGCGCATACGGGGCTATCAAGACTTTATCGGGCAAAAATTGCGTACTGCTTCCCGCCAAGGACGAGGTGCTTTTGTATAAAGACGCGATATCAAAAGACGCGCTTTACAGGCGTATTTCGGCGGTTTTCAATCTGTTGCACGGCGCGGAATTTATAATCTGCGACGTCGAGGCTATCACCCAGCTTTTCCCCGCGGACGTGCCGTACATATACTTGAAAAAAGGCGAGGACTACGATTATTCCGCACTGTCCGAAAACCTTGTAAAATTGGGATACGTCCGCGAATATGCCGCGGATAGCAAGGGGAGCTTCGCAATACGCGGCGACATACTCGACATTTTCCCCGTAAATTCCGAAAACCCCTTGCGCGTGGACTTTTTCGGCGATACGGTAGAAAAAATCCGCCCTTACGACGCCGTTTCGGGCGAACGGCTCGACGAAATTTCCGACGTTTCCGTAATCGCCGCGACGGACGCGTTTTTTACCGACGACGATTTGCCCGTAATAGCCGACGCGCTTAAATCGTCGATGAAAAATTTTGCCGACATAAAAGCGTACGAACGCGCAAAGAAAATAGCCGACGACCTGCTTGAAAAATTAAGCCTCGGCTTGCCTTTTTCGGGCGCGGGTTTTGTAATGCCTTTATTGAAATCGGCGCGCACGGTTTTCGATTTAATCGACAAAGATACGCTTATAGTTTTCGACGAATGCAAGCTTTTATGGGACAGAATAACGGGCGCGGAAAAGGAGCATACCGAGCGTTTTTCAAGCCTTAAACAAGGCGGCGAAGTGTTCGGTTTTTCCAAAAGTCAGCTTATATCTTCACAAAACCTTGCAGACGGCTTGAAAAATTTCAGAAATCTCGCGTTGCAGACTTTTATGACAAGCACGCAGTTTTTCGCGCCCTTAAAGACGTATAATCTGCGTTCTGCGCCCGCGCCGTCGTATCTTAATTCCCTGCCGCAGTTTACCGCGGATTGCAAAAGCTGGCTTTCGAACGGTTATAAAATTCTCGCTTTCGGCGGAAACGTTTCAAGGTACGACAAACTTACGTCAATGCTTGTGGACGAGGGCGTTCCCGTCTACCGTATGCCGCAGAATTTCGCCGCGCTCAAAAGCGTTTCGGTCAGTTCCGAGGAAATTCCGCACGGCTTGATTCTTCACGAATGTAAACTTGTAATAATAGGCAGCGGCGACCTTTACACCAAGTCGGCGACAAAGCGCGTCCGCCGCCGCAGGGGCGATATGTTTTCGTCGCCCGAAATCGGCGACTACGCCGTCCACGAAAAGCACGGCGTGGGCAGAATTACGGGCACGAAAAAAATAGAAACGACGGACGGCATAAAAGAATACGTCGCAATCGAATACAGGGGCGGCGATATACTGTACGTTCCCGTCGAGCAGATGGATATCCTCTCGAAATACGTCGGCGAAAGCAACCCGCAGCTTTCGAAAATAGGCGGTGCGGAGTTCGAAAGGGTAAAGGAAAAAGCCCGTCAGTCGATAAAAAAACTTGCTTTCGATTTAAAACAGCTGTACGCCGAACGCGCGCAGAAAAAGGGCTTCCGCTTTCCCGAAAACGCCGTAATGATGCAGGAGTTCGAGGGCGCTTTCGCCTACGAAGAAACCCCCGACCAACTTGTTTCAATCGAAGAAATAAAGGCGGATATGTGCTCGGAAAAGGTTATGGATAGGCTTCTTTGCGGCGACGTGGGCTACGGCAAAACCGAGGTTGCGCTCCGCGCGGTATACCTGTGCGTACTCGGCGGCAAGCAGGCGGCGATTATGTGCCCGAGCACAATACTTTCCGAACAGCACTACAACACCGCGCTCGAACGTTTTGCCGACTTCGGCTTGCGAATAGACAAATTGAACCGTTTCCGAACACCCAAACAGCAGGAAGAAACAATCAAAGCCCTTAAAAACGGCGATATAGATTTGATAATAGGCACTCACAGGCTTCTTTCGGCGGACGTGGGATTTTACGACCTCGGGCTTCTCGTTCTGGACGAAGAACAGCGTTTCGGCGTCGAGCATAAAGAAAAAATCAAGCGGCTTAAAAGCGATATCGACTGCCTTACAATGACGGCGACGCCCATACCCCGAACGCTGCATATGTCGCTTGCGGGCATTCGCGACATATCCACGATAAACACGCCACCGCAAAAGCGTTTGCCCGTGCAGACTTACGTCGTTGAGGAAACCGAAACGCTTATCCGCGACGCGTGCATACGCGAAATTTCGCGCGGCGGGCAGGTGTTCATACTGTATAACCGCGTCGAAAGCATAGCCACGTTCACTCAACGTATTTCGGAAATAGTTCCCGAGGGAAAAATAACTTTCGCGCACGGCAGAATGGAAAGGGATACCCTCGAAAACAACGTCTTTTCGTTCTACCGCGGCGAAAAGGACATACTCGTCACCACAACCATAATCGAAAACGGTATAGATTTGCCCAACGCAAACACGATAATCGTAATCGACGCCGACCGCCTCGGCATATCTCAACTTTACCAATTGCGCGGCAGAGTGGGGAGAGGCGCGCGGCTCGCCCACGCCTATTTTACGTTCAAACCCGAAAAGGTGCTTACAAGCGACGCCGCCGAAAGGTTGAAAGCGATTATGCGGTTTACCGAACTCGGTTCGGGCTTTAAAATCGCTATGCGCGACCTCGAAATCCGCGGCGCGGGCAACGTCCTCGGCGCGGAACAGCACGGGCATATGGACAAGGTCGGCTACGAACTTTATTCCAAGCTTTTAAAGGAAGAGCTGACGGGCGAAAGCGTGCTTTCCGCGGAACTCGACATAAAGGCGACGGCGTATATACCCGAAAGCTATGTCGAATCGTCCGCGGGCAGGCTCGACTGCTACAAGCAGATTGCCGAAATCCGCACGATTGACGATTTTAACAGGGTCCGCGACTCGATAAAGGACAATTACGGCAAACTACCCTCGCCCGTCCTTAATCTTCTTGTGATAGCCGTACTTAAAAGTTACGCTTCGAAATTCAACGTCAGAAAGATAACCGTCGATAAAAACGGCGGCTCGCTCGAACTTCCGTCGATAAACGTTTTAAGCGACGGCAAAATCACCGCCGCAGTAGACAGATATAAAACCGACGTCAGACTTTCGATGGCGAAAGCGCCTCTCATTTTGTTCAACGCGGGCGAAAATCAGACCCAAACGATGGTCGCAATGACAAAATTTTTGAAATTTGTTTTAAGTTTTACTTAAAAAAAGCCAAAAACAATTGCTAAATAAAGCCAAATACTATATAATAGTTTTTAGTTTGTAATAAATAACGGTAATTATATGAAGCACACAAAAAAAATCGTAGGCGCATTAGTCGCGGCATGTTTATGCCTGACGCCCGTCATAGGCGGCTGTTCGACTTCCACGAATAACCGCAAGGATATGGAGCAGGTTATAGCGGAAGTGGATATTTCTTCCGTTGCGGATAAAGACGAAGTAGTCGAAAAATACGGCGAAGCAATAGGCAAAAGCTCTATCATAAAGCGCGACCTTGTGGCATACTTTTTAAATGCCGGCTCTTCGCTTTACAACAGCGGCAGCAGTTATTCGCAGATTATCACCACCCTCGTGGACGAACTCGTAAACACCGAAGTGCTTACGCAGTATTCGACAATATATCTGCTTAACGAAAAGGGCTTAACCGCCGAGCAGTTCAACAATCCCGTGGTCAGCGCAGAGGACAAAGACGACCCGCAGATAGTCGAAGCGAAAAAGTACGAACAGCTTTTGGACGCGGACCAGATAAATATCGCAAAATATACTCTGTATACGACGATTAACAACGCCATCGACGGCTACGAGCAAAGGGAAATAGAAGAAGAAAAGACTTCGGGCGAGGGAACCCGCACGACCCCCGGCAACGTAGATACGGAAGTAGAGGACTACTATCCCAAGACCTCCGAAGGCGCGCTCGATTACGGCGTTTACACGGGTTACGACGGCTACCTTCTCGATAAAAGCGGCATATATCAGGAGGACGTGTTAAAGGGTTCGACCCGCACGACCCGCCGCCGCGCTTACAACTCGTTCCTTACCAACTTGAAGCGCAACTATCTTTTGGGCGAAAAAGAGGACAGCGACGACGTTTTAAGCCTCGACTACGTTCAGGAAGAGTATGTTTCTCAACTTAAATCGCGCGTTATCGCAACCTATTACGATAAATACGAAGAGCTTGTCGAACAAAGTCTGACCCCTCAATATCTCACCGAAACTTTCAATAATACTTTCGATTCCCAATCGATTTCCAACAATACCGCGGAATCGTTTGCGACGGCTATGGACGGAATGTCCGATACCGACCTTATTCTTTACGCGCCCGAACCCGAAATCGCCGAAAACCGCTACGGCTTCGTTTACAACATTTTGCTGCCTTTCGATTCGGTGCAGAACCGCGACCTTGCTTTATTGCAGAGCGAGGCGGGGTACGATTCGCAGACAAGGACTTTCGAAACTCCAGAAAAGCAGGACGAATACTACTATAAGCGCAATCAGCTTATAAAAAGCGTAAAGGGCGAAGACCAACGCGGCGTTTGGATTAACGGCGAAACCGAATACTATTTCGACGCGTCGGAAGAAGAACTCGGCTTTTATAACGGCGAAGATTCCGCAAGAAAATATCTTTTCTTCGAAAACAATCTTACCGATTCTTCGCGCTACGAATCTCTTTCGAAGTACGACGGCAGATACGCTTTCAACGGCAAAGTGAACGAAAACGGCGTGCCTATCGCCGCAAAACTCGATATCGACGGACTTTTAACGGAGTTTTCGGCGTATCTGGAATACGTTCTCGACGGCGCGGCGACGGTGGAATATTCTGCGGACGCAAGCTTTTACACCAACGACGAATTCAGGAAGAAAGACGCTTCCGACAATTTAACCGATAAATTCGACTACTCGAAGTTTATCTATGCCGAGGGCAAGGTTGACTTCGGAACCGCCACCCAGCAAGATACCCGCGAAAACGTATTGAAAAAGGACAGCGCGCAGTATAAAGCGCTTTCCGCCGTCAACGAATTGCAGTTCGCATATACTACCGATACGGCTATACTTTCGACTTACCTCGGATACTCAGTAAGCACCGCCGACACGAATTTCATTCCAGAATTCGAATATGCGGCGCAGAAAGCGGTGCGCGGGGGCGCGGGCACGTTCAACGTATGCGCGGGCGATTACGGCTGGCACCTTATCTATTGTACCTACGCATTCGACGTAAGCGACGGCGCGCAGGTAAGCCATTCGACCGATTGGAGCAATATAAACAACGAGGGCACTTTCGAAAACCTGTTCTACGAATGGGTCAAGGATACCGACCTTGTAGACCTTTCGACAACCCGTCGCTCGAAGCTTATAAGCGTATACAAAAAGGACGCCACGGTCAAGAAATATCAGGACAGATATCAGGACCTTCTCGATTTATAAGGATTTGAAATAATGGAGATTTTGAAATAATGGAGATATGGCAGTCGATAGTCCTTGGGTTAGTGCAGGGACTGACGGAATTTTTGCCCGTTTCT
This sequence comes from uncultured Clostridia bacterium, assembly GCA_947624005.1. GTDB lineage: Bacteria > Bacillota > Clostridia > Christensenellales > Borkfalkiaceae > Coproplasma. The sequence continues at coordinate 71,008 of CANQHV010000005.1, read as the reverse complement.
TCGTCGGGACATCTGGCTTTTTTTCAGAACGTCCTCGGCGTTTCTTCGGACAACGCATTGTTTTTCTCGATAATTCTGCACCTCGGAACGCTCGTCGCCGTATGCGTGATATTCTATAAAGATATTATCGCGCTGTTCAAAAAGCCGTTTAAAACGCTTTTATATCTCGTTATAGCGTCCATACCTGCGGCGGTTACGGGGCTTGTATTCAGTTTGCTTGATTGGGAAGACGCCTTTTACAACGGCAGGTATGCGGGCATTTTACTTTGCGTATGTTTCCTTGTCACGGCTTCGGTGCTGTTTGCGACCGAAATGATAGCGAAGAAAAGGGCGCGCACGTTGCCGCTTTGCTATAAAGTCGTAATTCCGATGGGGCTTGCGCAAGCCGTCGCCGTCATACCGGGCATTTCGCGCAGCGGTTCAACGATTTGCGCAGGCACGCTTGCGGGAGGGGACGGCAAGGAAGTCGCGAAATTTTCGTTCCTTATGAGTATCCCCGTAATACTCGGCGGGTTTCTTCTCGAACTCGTCACGGGAATTTGCGACGGTTCGCTTAAAGCCGATTTTCAGACCAACGGCGTGCAATACGGTTGGAGTATAGCGATAGGCTTTATAATCTCGGCGGTTGCGGGGCTTTTCGCAATCAAAATAATGCTTAAAGCCATACAAAAAGCCAACTATAAGTGGTTTTCGCTGTATCTTGTATTGCTTGCGATAACTTGTTTCGTGCTTAATTTTACGGGCAATCTCGGCGCCGTTTAGTACATATAAATATAAGTTAAGCCGCCCGCGCAAATAGCGCGGGCGGCGTTTTGTATAAAAAAAGCTGTGCAGCCTTTTTTGCGGAAACAAGCCGAAGCGTAAACCTTACAGGCGGCTACTCCAAAGCTACCCTATGGCACACCGACGCGACTGTTTAGTGCTGCTATATCCCTATCCTGACACGGTTCGCAGTTGTCGGTTGCATAAGACCTTGGTATCAACGCTCCTTATAAGGCGCAGACCTTCCACTTGTTTCCTCGGGAAAGGCATTCAGTCCTGCTATGGCGGATTTCAGGTACAGGGTGCCGCCAACTCCCCACTTAGCACAGTGCAATCATTTTAACAAATATGCAAAAAAATTGCAACTGATTTTTTATTTAACTTGACAATTTTTTGTGCATACTCTAAAATGAAATAGATTTCAAAAAGAGGTTGACATATGGCAGAAAATTGTTCGCACGATTGCTCGTCGTGCGGTGAAAATTGCCCGTCGCGCGACGCGGCAAGTCTTAAAAAAGCGCCTCACCCGATGAGCGACATAAAAAAAGTAATAGCGGTAGTCAGCGGCAAGGGCGGAGTAGGCAAATCGATGACCTGCGCGTTGCTTGCGTCCGTTTGCCAGAACAAGGGCAACGTAACGGCTATAATGGACGCCGATATTACGGGACCCTCGATTCCCAGAATGTTAGGCGTAAACAAGCGCGCAATGGGCAGCGAAAACGGTATACTTCCCGTGGTAACCGACGGCGGAATACAGCTTATAAGTATGAACGTACTGCTCGAAAACGAATCCGAACCCGTCGTATGGCGCGGCTCGCTTATTTCGGGAACGGTTCTGCAATTCTGGACGGACATAATATGGACGGGAGTAGACTATATGTTCGTCGATATGCCCCCCGGCACGGGCGACGTGCCGCTTACCGTGTTCCAAAGCCTGCCTCTCGACGGTATAATAATAGTGACCACCCCGCAGGACCTCGTCGGAATGATAGTGCAGAAAGCCGTAAATATGGCGAATATGATGAACGTTCCCATCTTGGGTATCATCGAAAATATGAGCTACGTTAAATGCCCCGACTGCGGCAGAAAAATACCCGTTTTCGGCGAAAGCAGGGTTGACGCAACGGCAATGGAATATTCCATTCCCGCCGTCGCGAAAATTCCCGTAGACGCGGCTTTGACCGAGGCGGCGGACAAGGGGAAAATCGAAACTTTCGAAAACGGTTATCTGACCGAATTTTTCGACAAAATCGTCGCTCAACTCAAAAAGTGACAATATATATTGATATTTTGACGGCGCAAGCATAAGCTTGCGCCGTATTTTAATCTCTTTTTTCGGGCAGGTATTTCCAATATCTCACGGGCATATAGCCCTTCATCTGTTTTTCGTGCGGGCGGCTTGCGATATTTACGCTTTTATAGTATTTTTTCCACAGATTTTCGAAAATACGCTCGTATTCCGAAAGGTAAATTTCCGCCTCGCCCGCCTCGCACATAATCCATTCTTTGCCGTTGTACATTCCCGCAATTTTACGTTTGAGGTCGTGGATTACGAACTTTTCCGATTGCAACCTTGCGGCGAAATGCGGCATAAGCAGGTCGGTTATATCGTTGTCGGGCGAATAGGGGGCGTACAGCGTTCCGCCGTCGCTTTCGATAAACCGCAAAAAACCTTTCAGTTTATGCGTTTCGCCCGTCACTTTCGAAACTATATCGTTGAATTCGATAACCGCGGGCAGGTGCGCCATCTTTTTTACGCTCCGTTTATAGGCGAAAATAAGTCTGATATACTCTAACGCCGTCTGTTCTTTCAGTGGGTCGCAACTTCTCAACGAAAGTAAAATTTCTTCGTCCGCGCCTTTATCGAGCGCGTCCAACCCCGCGCGTACCCGATTGCATTTCTTTTCGTCGGGCACGACCTTTACGATTTCGCTGTCTATCGAAAGCTGTACGTCCTCCTGCGAGGTCAGAACGCAGTCCTTGTCGCGGAACGCGTCGAAAACGGCGGTATAAAAGCTCAACGCCGAACCGTCGGTCAGATATATTCTCATAGCTCACCCGTCAGCGCGGATACGGCGGTGGAGGCTTCGGAAAACATCGAAAGCTGTTCGTTTACCTCGCTTTTTCCCGCAATCAACAGCGCGGTTTTCACCTGCGCAAGACTGCCGCTGCCGTAAAATTTACCGTTGCAGGTAATAAAGTGCCGCGCCCTTTTTAATACTATGCGCATTTTCGCGAGATTTTCGAAGCCCAAACGCGTAAATTTTCTTGCTTCGGTTATTCTGTACGCGCTTTTCGCGCCTATTCCGGGCACGCGCAGAAGCATTTCGAGCGGCGCGGTATTTATTTCGACGGGGAAGAGGTGCATATTTCTCAACGCCCATGCGCATTTCGGGTCGTATTCGGGCGAAAGATTTTCGTTTTCCGCGCATATTTCGTCCACCGAAAAGCCGTAAAAGCGTATAAGCCAGTCCGCCTGATACAGTCTGTGCTCGCGCAAAAGCCCCGCGCCCACGCTCGGCAACAGCGAACTCTTCACCACGGGTATATAAGAAGAGTAATATACGCGTTTTAAGTCCATATTGCGGTACAGCGCTTCCGAAAGCTTTAAAATCTGCCCGTCGCTTTCGGGCGACGCGCCTATAATCATCTGCGTTGTCTGCCCCGCGGGCAATACCTTTCGCCTTTTTGCCTCGCGGTCGCGGTCAATCGCTTCTTTAAGCCCGCGCATCGGCATAAGAAGGCTGTTTTTCGTTTTCTGCGGCGCGAGGAGTTTAAGCGACTGTTCGCTCGGCAACTCTATGTTATAGCTCATTCTATCCACAAGCCTCGCCGCCCGCATAACTGTCACGGGGTCGGCGTGCGGAATACCTTTAAGGTGTATATAGCCGTTGAAATTGTAAACTTTGCGCAATTTCGCGACGGTTTCGGTAAGCAATTCCATCGTTCTGTCGGGCGTGTCGAAAACCGCCGACGACAAAAACAGCCCCTCGATATAGTTCCGCTTGTAAAAATTCATTACAAGAGCGCACACCTCGTCGGGCGTAATATGCGCCCTCGGCACGTCCGCGCTTTTTCGGTTCGGGCAGTACTCGCAGTCGTAAAGACATTCGTTGCTCATTAAAATTTTCAGAAGCGAAATACACCGTCCGTCGGGAGTGAACGAATGGCAGATACCGCCGTACGAACCGTTTCCCATGCCGCCCTTTTTGTTCGCGCGGGCAGAGCCGGAAGAAGAGCAGGAAACGTCGTACTTTGCGCTTTCGGTTAAAATTTCAAGAGTGGTTTCGTCTAACATAAGCCGTAAAAAACAAACAATTGTTTACATAGTAATTATAATTCTGCCGCGGCGTTTTGTCAATATTTTTTTGCCATTGACTTAAATTAAATTTTATGGTAAAATTAAGTCGGCAAAGCAAAATTTCACAAACATTTCATAAGGGCTTGAATTTTCGTTTATTTGCGTGTGCTATTATCGGTAAAACGAGGGGGAGAAGGGGATGAAAGTACTTATCGTAGACGACGAAGAAATGATTCGCAACGTGCTTAAAGAATACGTCGAATTCGAAGGCGGAGCCGCTTACGAAGCGCAGGACGGTATGCAGGCGGTCAAAATGTGCCGCGAGCAGGATTTCGACATAATTCTTATGGACGTAATGATGCCCAAACTCGACGGTTTTTCCGCCGTAAAAGAAATAAAAAAAATCAAGAACATACCCGTTATAATGCTTTCCGCGCGCGGCGAAGAATACGATAAGCTGTTCGGCTTCGAAATAGGCGTAGACGACTACGTTACAAAGCCGTTTTCGCCCAAAGAAGTTATGGCGCGCATACACGCGGTTACAAAACGTCATTCCGCGCCGCCCACGCCCGACGTCGTTACGTTCGAGGGGCTTACCATAGATATGGCGGGCAGAAACGTCTACGTTGACGGCGAAAAGGCGGAACTTACGCCCAAGGAATACGAAATTCTGTTCTATTTCGTCAAAAATAAGGGGATTGCCTTAACGCGCGAAAAATTGCTTATGGACGTATGGGGCTTCGATTTTTACGGCGACGACCGCACGGTTGACACGCACATAAAAATGCTGCGCTCCAATCTTAAACAATACCGCAAATTCATTGTCACTTTAAGGGGATTAGGCTACAAATTTGAAGTCTGAATCGATGCAAAAATTCAAAAAAATCAAAAAACCCAACCGTCTGAACGTCGCAATGTGGAAGTACTTCATATTGATAGTCGTTCTGCTTGTCGTGTTTATCGAATTAGTCGTAAATTTAACCGTTACGGGCGTACTCGAAAGTCAGCTCCGTATGGTGGTGTCGGACGCGGGACGTCAGATTGTCGCCACCGTTTCCGACGACGACGAAAACAAGGTCGCCGAAGTGTTCCGCGAACGGCTCGAAGACGGCGTAAACAGCTATTTGTTTTCAGAAAACGGCGAACTTCTTATTTCTTCCGACAACGACGCAGACATAGGCTTTTTTGAAATTTCCAACCGCATATCCACGCGCGAAAACGTAGTTTTCAAGTATGACGGGCGTATGTACTACGCCGCGCGCGCAAATTTCGACGGCTCGCCCTGCGTGATTGCCGTAAGCGTTTCGCGCAAGGTAATCCGAAGCACTATAAACAGACTTCAACTCTATTTAGGTCTTACGGGGCTTGTAACGATAGGTCTTACGTTTTTCGTCGCCTATATGTTTTCGCAACGTATCACAAACAGCATAAAAAGCATTTCGGACAAAGCCGTCAAGCTTGCCGAGGGCGATTATACCGTCGATTTCAGCAACGCCGACTACGCCGAAATCGCCCATCTTTCGGACAGTCTTAACTACGTCCGCGACGAAGTTAAAAAAAGCGGCGATTTTCAACGCGAAATAATCTCGAACGTCACGCACGACCTGAAAACGCCGCTTACAATGATTAAGGCATACGCCTCGATGATACAGGAAATCTCGGGCGATAACCCTCAAAAGCGCAACGAACACCTTAAAGTCATAATCGACGAAGCGGACAGGCTTACGGGGCTTGTAAACGACATTTTAAGCGTTTCGAAAGTAAGTTCCAACGTCAACGAAATATCGCCGAAAGTATTTAACTTAACGGAATTTGTGTACGGCATAATTTCAAAGTTCGGATATCTGCAACAGTCAATGGGCTATTCGATAATGGTGGATATCGAGCCTAACCTGTATACCCGCGCCGACGAAGAAAAAATAGGTCAGGTGATTTACAACCTCGTTTCAAACGCGGTAAACTACACGGGCGAGGACAAAACGGTATACGTAAGCCTTAAATCGAGCCTCGACGGCAAAAGGATAAAGTTCACCGTCCGCGATACGGGCAAGGGCATTTCGCCCGAAGAACTGCCCAATATCTGGGAAAGATATTACCGCTCCGAAGACAGCCACGTGCGCGCCGTTAAGGGAACGGGGCTGGGGCTTAATATCGTAAAAGCGGTTCTGAAAGCACATAATTTCGACTTCGGCGTCGAAAGCGAAAAGGGCAAGGGCGCGACGTTTTGGGTGGATTTTCCCGCCGTGCCGTCAACTCCCGACGGTATGAACCTGCCCGAAACGCCCGAATCGGACGTAGATAATAACGCCGTCGGTTAAATACGCAACAATCCGCGCAGGCGGAATAAAAAATTATCAAAGCCGCCGCGCGGCGTACAAGCCGCGCGGCGGCTTTCAAGTTATAAACAAACGTTTGACTTTTTCTTGAAAAGAGTGATATAATATCGCTTGAAAAAGTTGTAAAATTCCCGAGGTTGGGGTATAATTTTCAGTAAAGATATGAAGTTCGAATTGCACTCAAAATTCAATCCCACGGGCGACCAACCCGAAGCGATAAAAAGTCTGACGGAGGGCGTTCTGGACGGTATACGCACGCAGGTACTCGTAGGCGTTACGGGCAGCGGCAAGACGTTTACTATGGCGAACGTAATAAAAAACGTAAACCGCCCCACGCTTGTAATCGCGCACAATAAAACGCTTGCGGCGCAACTTTGCAACGAGTTCAAAGAATTTTTCCCCAATAACAGGGTGGAATATTTCGTTTCGTACTACGATTACTACCAACCCGAAAGCTACATACCGTCTACCGACACTTATATCGAAAAGGATATGAGTTTAAACGACGAAATAGACAAGCTCCGCAACTCCGCGACAAGTTCGCTCGGCGAACGCGACGACGTTATAGTCGTCGCCTCGGTCAGCTGTATTTACGGTTTGGGCGCGCCCGAAGAATATTTCCGTCTGGCGATTTCTCTGCGCCCCGGAACGGAGATGGAGCGCGACGTATTGATTCGCCGCCTTGTCGAAATTCAGTACGTAAGGCGCGATATCGACTTCCAGCGTTCGTCGTTCCGCGTGCGCGGCGACGCGGTTGAAATTTTTCCCGCTTCCAACTCCGAAATCGCCGTCCGCGTCGATTTTTTCGGCGACGAAATCGACAGAATATGCGAAGTTGACGCGCTTACGGGCAATATCGTTTCCGAACTTAAACACGTCCTGATTTTCCCCGCCAGCCAATACGCCGTCGGAAGCGACAAAATGCAGTCCGCGCTCGCTATGATTGAGCGCGATATGCAGGAAGAGGTCAAGGCTTTCCGCGACGACGGAAAACTGCTCGAAGCCGAAAGACTGCAACAGCGCACCACCTACGACATAGAAATGATGCGCGAGATAGGCTATTGTTCGGGCGTGGAAAATTACAGCCGTTACTTCGACGGCAGAAGCCCGGGCGAGCCGTCGTTTACGCTGCTCGATTATTTTCCCGCGGGTAAATTCCTCGTTTTTATAGACGAAAGTCATATGACGATTCCTCAGATAGGCGCAATGTATCACGGCGACCGTTCGCGCAAAGAAAACCTTGTAAACTACGGTTTCCGCCTTAAATCAGCGTACGACAACCGCCCGCTTACGTTCGAAGAATTTGACGCGCGCGTGCCTCAACTTATATGCGTTTCGGCTACGCCCGCCCCGTACGAACTCGGTCAGGCGGGAAATATCGTCGAACAGCTCATACGCCCCACGGGTCTTTTGGACCCGCCCGTCGAGGTGCGTCCGACAAAGGGGCAGATAGACGATTTGTACGCCGAAATCAAAAAAACGGTTGCGGAAAGCGGCAGGGTACTCGTAACCACTATGACCAAAAAGCTTGCCGAAAGTCTTACCGATTACTTCAAAGAAAACGGGCTTAAAGTGCGTTATATGCACAGCGAAATCGACGCGCTCGAAAGAATAGACATAATAAACGGGTTAAGGAGCGGCGAATTTGACGTTCTTTGCGGTATAAACTTATTGCGCGAGGGGCTTGACTTGCCCGAAGTTAAGCTTGTCGCAATTCTCGACGCCGACAAAGAGGGGTTTTTACGAAGCGAAACTTCGCTTGTCCAGACGATAGGCAGGGCGGCGAGAAACGCCGACGGCAGGGTTATAATGTATGCGGACGAGATGACGGGCAGTATGAAGCGCGCCATAGGCGAAACCAACCGCCGCCGCGAAATTCAGAAAAAATACAACGAAGAACACGGCATAATCCCCAAAACCATTATAAAAGAAGTCAGAAATACGATAGGCATAACGGGCAAAAAGAAAGAAATGCAGGATATCAAGCTTGCCGATATCCCCGCGGAAATAGAAAAACTGAAAGCGCTTATGAAGGTCGCCTCGGCGCAACTCGACTTCGAGCGCGCGATAGAAATACGCGATACGATAAGCGAACTCAAAAAGAAATTACTTAAAAGCAAACAAAGATAATGAAAGAAGAAATTTTCGTTAAAGGCGCGAAAGAAAACAACCTTAAAAATATAGACGTTCACATACCCCGCAACACGCTTACAGTGTTTACGGGGCTTTCGGGCAGCGGCAAATCCACGCTTGCGTTCGACACCATTTTTGCCGAGGGGCAAAGGAGATATATCGAAAGCCTTTCTTCGTACGCGAGGCAGTTCCTCGGGCAGATGGAAAAGCCCGACGTCGAATCGATAGACGGACTTTCGCCCGCCATTTCGATAGACCAGAAAACAACTTCGCACAATCCGCGCTCGACGGTGGGCACGGTAACCGAAATCTACGACTATTTCCGACTTCTGTTTGCCCGCGTCGGTATTCCGCACTGCCCCAACTGCGGCAGAGAAATACGCAGACAATCGGTGGACGAAATCGCCGACCGCGTTATGCTTTTGCCCGAGGGCAGCAAAATAATGGTCGAAGCGCCCGTCGTCCGCGGCAAAAAGGGTGCGTACGAAAAGGAACTTGCGGGTTACAAAAAAAGCGGTTACGCCCGCGTGAAAATCGACGGTTCGGTGTACGATTTGCAAGAACAGATTGCCCTCGAAAAAAACCTGCGCCACAATATTTCGGTAATAATCGACCGCCTTGTAGTCAAAGACGGCGTACTCAAACGCCTAACCGACAGCCTCGAAGCGGCTTTGAAACTTGCCGAGGGGCTGGTAATCGTCGAATGCGACGACAAGGAAGAGCTGTATTCTTCCAACTACGCCTGCCCCGACTGCGGCGTTTCCATCGAGGAAATCGAACCTCGGCTGTTTTCGTTCAACACGCCGTGGGGCGCGTGTCCCGAATGTTCGGGACTCGGTTTCCGTCAGCTCGTTGACCCCGACCTTATCTGCCCCGACAAGACCAAAACCTTGCGCGAGGGCGCGATAAGGATAAGCGGTTGGAATCTCGACAGTTCGGCAATCACGCAAATGTATCTTAACTCGCTTGCGAAAGTCTACGGGTTTTCGCTTGACGTGCCCGTCAAGGATTTGCCCGCGGGCGTTTACGATATGCTTATGTACGGCAACGGCGGCGAAAAAATCGACCTGCAATACAACGCATACCGTTTTACGGGCAGTTACAAAACCGCGTGGGAGGGGTTTGTAACCAATCTGCAACGCCGCTATAACACAACTTCGTCCGACAGCGTAAAGTGGGATATCGAACGCTATATGCGCACCTCTGATTGCCCTGTCTGCCGCGGCAAAAGACTTAAAAAAGAGGCGCTTGCAGTCACCGTCGGCGGTAAAAACATAATGGAAGTATGTGAAATGTCGGTGGACGAACTTGCCGACTTTACCGATTTTTCGTTTTTCGGCAAAACCGAACGCTTGATTGCCGACAGCATAATAAAGGAAATAAATTCCCGTTTAAGCTTTCTGAAAAACGTCGGGCTCGGTTATCTTACGCTCGCGCGGTCGGCGGCTACCCTTTCGGGCGGCGAAAGTCAGCGTATACGCCTTGCAACGCAGATGGGAAGCGCGCTTTCGGGCGTTTTATACATTCTCGACGAACCGTCGATAGGTCTGCACCAACGCGATAACAGAAAGCTTCTGAACTCGCTTATGAAGCTCCGCGACCTCGGCAATACGCTTATCGTCGTCGAACACGACGAGGATACAATGCGCGCCGCCGACTATATCGTCGATATCGGACCCAAAGCGGGCGTACACGGCGGAGAGGTGGTGGCGTGCGGCTCCGTGCAGGACATTATGAACGAGCCGCGCTCGATAACGGGAGATTACCTTGCGGGTCGGCGTAAAATAGAAACGCCCGAACTTCGCAAAAAACCCGACGGCAGGTGGCTTAAAGTATTCGGTTGCCGTCAGAATAACCTTAAAAATATCGACGTCGCCGTTCCCGCGGGTCTGATAACAGCAGTTACGGGCGTTTCGGGCAGCGGCAAGTCGAGCCTTGTGAACGAGATAATAAATCCTTATCTCGAAAACAATCTGAACGGCGCGCGCAGACTTTTGGGCAAGGCGGAACGTTTCGAGGGGCTTGAATACTTCGATAAAGTTATAGCCATCGACCAACAGCCCATAGGCAGAACGCCGCGCAGTAATCCCGCGACCTATACGGGCGTATTTACGATGATTCGCGACCTGTTCGCCGCAACTCCCGACGCAAAGGAGAGGGGCTATAAAAGCGGCAGATTTTCGTTCAACGTCGCGGGTGGCAGATGCGAACACTGTCAGGGCGACGGCATAATTCAGATTGAAATGCACTTCTTGCCGGATATCTACGTTCCCTGCGAAGTCTGCGGCGGGAAACGCTATAACCGCGAAACGCTCGAAGTACGCTATAAAGGCAAAAATATTTCCGACGTCCTCGATATGACAATAGAGGAAGCGACCGAATTTTTCAAGCCCGTTTCAAGTATTCACAATAAGTTGCAAACGCTTACTGACGTGGGGCTGGGGTATATAAAATTGGGTCAGGCGGCGACTACGCTTTCTGGCGGCGAAGCCCAGCGCGTAAAACTTGCGACCGAGCTTTCGAAGAGGAGTACGGGCAAAACTTTCTATATTCTCGACGAGCCTACAACGGGGCTTTCGTCCTACGACGTCGATAAACTTATAAAAATTTTATTGCGCCTTCGCGAGGGTGGGAACACCGTTCTTGTAATCGAACACAATCTCGACGTAATAAAATGCGCCGACTATATTATAGACCTCGGACCCGAGGGCGGCGACAGAGGCGGCACATTGGTCGCTTGCGGAACTCCCGAAGAAGTCGCGCATAATCCCGCAAGTTATACGGGCGAATTTTTAAAAGAAATACTCGGAAAATAAAAAACCGACAAAAGCGCATTACAATAAGCGTAAAGTCAAAAAGCGGCAAAAATACGCCGCTTTTTTGCATTTTTGGGTATTTACAAAGTACTATGCGACGCATAATCGCTTAAATTTTGCGCGATTGGCAAAATTTTCGGCTGTTGAATACATTAATCATATGGCAAAACCTTTGACAGTTGACAGTCCTTTTCCCACAACCGAGGGGCTTGCGCCCGACGCCTATTCTTTAAGAATCATCTCGCCCGCATACGCTTCGTCAACGGGCGAACTGAACGCAATTCTGCAATATTTTTATCACTATTTCCATTTTTTAAGCAAAAAGAATTACGAAGTCGCGCAGACTTTGGAAAGAATCGCCATAAGCGAAATGCTGCACCTTAAACTTTTAGGCGAAACGATAACCGCTCTCGGCGCGTCGCCCGTCTACACGCAGTGCCCGCCGTCTGCGTTCAATTTTTACTCGGCAAAATACGTCGCGTATTCGCGTAATCTTAAAAATATGATAGAGGACGATATCTTCGGCGAACGTCGCGCGCTCGACGGCTATATGCGAATGTGCGCCCGTCTTAAAAACGAGCAGGTAAAGGACATAATTTCGCGCATTGCCGAGGACGAACGACTGCACCTTAAAACGCTTGAAGAAATTTTGACGCGCCTTAAAAGTTGACATAATTCCGCCTTTTATGTACAATTGAATTATGCAGAAATTCGACGTTGCGATTGTGGGCGGCGGCGCGGCGGGGCTTGCCTGCGCCGTGAGGCTTTCCGAAAACCGCAATCTTAAAATTTTGGTCATAGAGGCGGCTGAACGCGTCGGCAGAAAGCTTGCCGCAACGGGCAACGGACAGGGCAATATCTTTAACACGGATAACTCGCCCGAACATTACCGCGGCGGCAATAAAAAGCTGATTGCGGCTATTGCCTGCCCCGACGGCAGACCCGCGCAGGCGTTATGCGACTATCTTTTCGGACCGATTATATACAAAATCGACGAAAAGACGAAAAGGGGGTATCCCGCGGGCTTGCAGGCTTCCGCGCTCGTGGATATTTTACTGCGCAAACTTACTGCGCGTAAAGTGGAAGTCTGTTCGGCACGCGTCGAAAATATCTCAAAAGGCTTTGTTGTCGACTGCGGCGACAGAAGTTTTTCGGCGGATTTTGTAGTGCTTGCGGCGGGCGGAAAAGTTCAGAAACAGTACAAAACGGACGGTTCGGCGTACAAGCTCGCCGAAAACTTCGGGCATAAAATAACGCCGCTTTACCCCGCCATCGTACAGCTTAAAACAAACACCGAACACATAAAGACGTTCAAAGGTCTGCGCGCGGAGTGCGACGTCGCGGCGCAAACGGGCGGCAAAATCGTAAAGGCGTGCAGAGGCGACGTGATTTTTACCGATTACGGCGTTTCGGGGAGCGCTGTTTTTTATGTTTCGAGCGCGCTCTGCGCCTCGGGCGGCACGCTTAAACTCGGATTTTTGCCCGACGTTTCGGCGGAAGTCCTTTTAAAAACGCTTGAAAGCCGCAAGGCGGCGGGAGTCGAAACGCGCGATTTGCTTACGGGCATAGTGCACAATTCGATTGCCCGTTCTATAATCGCCCGCACGGGCGGCGACGTAACAAAAACAGTCGGGCTTTTAAAAAATTTCACTCTCGAAGTCACGGGTACGCTCGGCTTCGATTACGCGCAGGTCACGCAGGGCGGCGTGGATATGCGCGACATTTCCGACGGGCTTGAAAGCAAGCTCTGCAAAAACCTCTATTTTGCGGGCGAAATTCTCGACGTTGACGGCGACTGCGGCGGCTACAACCTGAATTGGGCGTTTGCAAGCGGCGTGGCGGCGGCGGAATCCATTCTCAAAAAATGCGGCTCGACAACATAAAATTAAGTATTTTTTCGTCCGAAACCGAGCTTTTGAAAATCGCCCGAAAAAGGCTCGGCGGCGAAGTAAGATATTTCAGAATACTCAAAAAATCTCTCGACGCGCGCGATAAAAACAATATTTTCTGGGTATACGCCGTCGAATTTTCGGACAAGCCCGCCGTTGAAAAGCGGGTTGTCGAAAAGCTTTTAAACCCGCCCCGCGTCGCGGTCATAGGCAGCGGACCCGCGGGGCTTTTCTGCGCGCTCGGACTTGTCGCGCGCGGTATATCTCCGATTATCTTCGAACGCGGCGAAAGCGTGGACGAAAGGGCGGCGACCACTCAAAAATTCTTTTCGTCGCGCGTTTTGGACGAAAATTCCAACGTCCAATTCGGCGAGGGCGGCGCGGGCGCGTTTTCCGACGGCAAACTTAACACGCAGACCCACGACGGTTTAAACCGCGACGTTCTGCGCATATTCGCCCGTTTCGGCGCGCCCGAAGAGGTGGAATATCTCTCCAAACCGCATATAGGGAGCGATAAATTAAAGTCGGTACTTAAAAATATTCGGACATATATCGAAGAAAAAGGCGGGGAATACCGCTTTAACAGCCTTTTCGACGGTTTTTCGGTTAAGGACGGCAGACTTTCCGCCATAAAAATAAAAAACGTCCGCACGGGCGCCGAAAGCGAAGAAAAATTCGATTGCGCCGTGCTTGCGATAGGTCATTCAGCTCGCGACACGTTCCGACTTCTCGACGGTAGCGGCGTGCATATGGAACGCCGCGATTTTGCGGTCGGGGTCAGAATAGAACACCTCGCCTCGCAAATAGGTCTGGCGCAGTACGGTAAAAATTACAAAAATCTTCCCACCGCCGACTATAAACTCGTATCTCACGCGCACGAACGCACGGTTTTTACGTTTTGCATGTGCCCCGGCGGAATGGTAATACCCGCGGCGAGCGAAAACGGCGGGGTGGTGGTAAACGGTATGTCAGATTATGCCCGCGCCGAACGCAATTCCAACGCCGCGCTTATGGTTCAGACAAAGGCGGAAGATTTCGGTTCGGGCTTGTTTGACGGTATGGAGTTTCAGCGTAAGATAGAACGTCTGGCGTATACCGTCGGCGGTTTTGATTTCCGCGCGCCCGTCCAGCTTTACGGCGATTTTGCAAGCGGCAGAGTTTCCGACCGTTTCGGCGAGGTCGAACCTTCGTACGCGGCGGGCGTCAGTTTCGCGCCCCTTGACGAGGTGTTGCCTGCAATAACGTGCGAAGCGTTGCGCGCGGCTATACCCGATATGGGCAGACGGCTTAAAGGTTTCGACTGCCCCGACGCGGTTTTGACGGGCGTGGAAACGCGCTTTTCGTCGCCCGTCAGAATAGTGCGCGGCGACGACGGTCAAAGCGTTTCCTGCGAGGGGCTTTACCCCTGCGGCGAGGGCGCGGGATACTCGGGCGGTATTACAAGCTCCGCCGCCGACGGATTGAAAACCGCGGAAAAAATTTACGGAAAATATAAAAATCATTAAATTTTCATACAATTCACACAAAAAAGCTGTACAATCATACCGAATCATACGATTATACGACTTTTTTCATATTCTCTCTAATTAAGAGGCGGCGAATTTTTTCGCCGCCTTCTTAACTTTATACGCTGTCCGCACCCGCCCGTAAACGCTTTCCGATATACAAGCCGCGCCCACAAGCTATTGCACGCAGACAGCCGTCTATAAACCGCCTCCCGTAAACTTTCGCGTGCAAACCTCGCCCAAAAACCGCCCTATCATAACCCCCCCCCGCCCGCGGCAAACGCCGCGGGCGGGGGTATTCCGTATTTTATTGTAACTTTTTGAATCAACGGCGTTTAAAGCCGCGGCTTTAATAAAAAGTCAAACCGAAACGGTTTTGCCGTCGGAATTTATCAGACCGTTTCGACGTTGATAAGGTTCGAGTTGCCGCTTTTTCCGTTCGGCGTACCGCCCGTAAGCACTATTTTGTCGCCCTTTTCCACAAGCCCCGAATCGAGCGCGGCGCGTTTTGCGTAATGGAAGAGTACGTCAACCGAATAAAATTCCTCGCTCATTACGGGTATAACGCCCCAGCTTAACGCAAGCTTTCTGTATGCGCGCTCGTCCGTCGTCATACCTATTATATCTATCATAGGGCGGAAGCGCGAAACCGTTCTCGCCGTGCCGCCCGTTCTTGTGCAGACGACTATAACCTTTGCGCCTATATCCTGCGCAAGCGTGCACGCCGAATGCGAAAGCGCTTCCGAAAGATTTTTTATATGATACTCGCTGTCGTCGATGTGCGCTATGTACTGCGTGTTCGCTTCGGCTTGTTTTGCGATTCTCGCCATTGCCTTAACCGCTTCCACGGGATACGCGCCCGCCGCCGTTTCGCCCGAAAGCATAATTGCCGACGAACCGTCGTACACGGCGTTCGCGACGTCGGAAATTTCGGCACGGGTGGGGCGGGGCTGTTTTATCATTGACTCCAACATTTCGGTCGCCGTAATCGAACGTTTGCCGCGGACTCGGCAGGCGTTTATGATTTTTTTCTGAATGGAGGGGAGTTCCTCAAACGGCACTTCCACGCCCAAATCGCCGCGCGCAACCATTATTCCGTCCGCAACCGAAAGAATTTCTTCCAGATTGTTTACGCCCGCGCGGCTTTCTATTTTCGCGATTATCTCGATTTCTTTTTCGGGCGAGCCGCACATTTTCAGCCAATTTCTCACGTCAACGACGTCCTGCGCCTTTGACACGAACGAACACGCTATAAAATCGACGCCCTGTTCTACGCCGAACTTTATGTCCGCCTTATCCTGTTCGGAAAGGTAAACCATTTCAAGCGCTTTGTCGGGGAAGAACATACTTTTTCTGTCCGAAAGCTCGCCGCCGATAACGGTTTTGCACACGACGTCGGGACCTTCGACTTTGACGACTTCGAACACCATAAGCCCGTTGTTTAAAAGTATTTTATCGCCGGGTAGCATCTGGGCGTTCATTTCTTTAAAAGATACCGAAACGCGCGTTTTGTCGCCGATTATGTCGTCGGTGGTGAAGATAAACGGGTCGCCGTCTTTAAGCGTAATTTTACCTTCCGCAAACGTCTTTATTCTGAATTCCGGACCCTTTGTGTCGAGAAGAATGGGCAAAGCTACCTTTTTTCTCTCTCGAACGCGCTTAATCATGGCGATTTTTTCGGCGTGCTGTTCGTGCGTTCCGTGCGAGAAATTAAGTCTTGCCACGTTCATTCCCGCGTCGATAAGGTCCGACAGAATAATTTCGTTGTCCGTAGCAGGACCGAGCGTACAGATGATTTTGGTCTTTTTCATTTAAATAACTCCTTTATATAACCATTCTAATATAAAAAACGCCAAAAATCAATATTTAAATTAAAAATACTTGAAAAAGCGGGCGGCGGTGTGCTAAAATACGTATGATTTGAGTTATCCATGCGGTCGCGGGCGGCGAAAGCCGCGTGAGGAAAGTCCGAGCATCACAGGGCAAGGGTGCCTGTTAACGGCAGGAGGAGGCGACTTCAAGGAAAGTGAACAGAAATATACCGCAGCGCAAGCTGTAAGGGTGGAATGGCGAGGCAAGAGCTCACCGTCGCCGCGGTAACGCGGCGAGCCAGTTAAACCCCACCCGATGCAAGATTGGGATAAAGGCTCGCTTTGATGCGGAGGGCTGCCCGTCCGCTTTTATCCGTCAATATCGCTTGAACTTGCCGGCGACGGCAAGGGTAGATAGATGACCGCACACGACAGAACTCGGCTTACGGATAAACTCATATTATTTTATAAGCGCCGCAGCGTAGTCCGCTGCGGCGCTTCCCGTTTCAAAAATCAATAAACAAAGCGGTTTCAGACGTAAATTGTCTTGTCGTAACCGCTCTTTTTTACTTCCGAGTGCAAAAAATTCCAGACCTTATAAGCCCTTGCCGTATTTTCGTCGCTTTCGGTAAGCGCGGGCGAAAGCGCGGGGAGTATATTGTCCGCCGAACTCTTTTTAACCGCAAGCAGTTTTACGGGCGGCTTTTTCAACATTTCCGCCGTTTCGTCCGAATAAAGCCCCAAAAGATTTGCGCACAGAATCCTTTTAATTCTCGACGAAGAATACCTGCGCGAGGTGCAGCCCGACACGGTTTCGCAATACCCGCCCGCGGCAAGGCTTTTTATTTTGTTTTCAAGCCCCTCGCCGCAACCGTATATCCGTTTTAAGTCGACGGTTTGGGCGTTCATAGCGGCGTATGCCGCCAGAATACGGAAATTTTCTTCCGCTTTTTGCGTATCGCAAGCGGCGAGGTCGCCGTAAACGAAGTCGGGCACGTTCGACTTTACAAGCTCCGAAGAAAGGTTGTTTCTTATTGCGCCCGCGGACGAAAAGTTATCTTTCAGCTCGCCGTCCGAAAATTCCGCGCCTACCCTTTTGACGGGCAGTATTCCGATATTCGCGTTTTCGCGCAAAACCGCTTTAATGTATTCGAGCGCGAGTATGTCGTTGGGCTTTTTAAGCAGATTTCCGTCGCCTCCGCACTCCGAAAAGGCGGCAAAGTAGCTTTGGATATAACTTTTGCCCCCGTCTAGTCTGCGCGCCAACGCCGCCTTGAAGCAGTCGCTTTCGGAAATAAGCAATTGTGCCGCGCCGCAAAGCGCTTCTTTGTTTCCGCTTTCGCTCCCGAAAGCTATTTTTTCGGCGCCGATTGCCCGACATATTTTCACCGCGCCTTTCGCAAAAATTTCCGCGGGCGCAACCGCAAAGTTTGCGGGAAGCTCCAAAACAACGTCCGCGCCGCTTAAAACCGCGTGTTTTGCGCGGATAAATTTGTCCAAAACCGCTAATTCTCCGCGTTGGGTAAACGAGCCGCTCATAACGCAGACAAGCGCGTCGCACCCCGAAAGTCTGCGCGCGTTCTCCAAAAGGTAAGCGTGTCCGTTATGAAAGGGATTAAATTCACAAATTATTGCACAAATTTTCATTTAAAACTTTACAATCGCGAAATATTATTATATAATAATAAGGTAAAAATTAGTCCGTTAAAGGCATTATACACCAATTTTTCGGATAAATAAAGTGTTTTAAGGAGAAATGATATGTCATTACTTGACCAAATCAAGGCAAAAGCGGCGGCTCGCAAAAAGACAATCGTTCTTTGCGAGGGAGAGGACAAGCGCGTAATCGAAGCGGCGGCGCGTATCACGAAAGAGGGCATCGCCAAAATCGTGCTTATAGGCAACGAGGCGGAGTGCAAAAAGGTTGCTCCCGAAGTGGATTTGACGGGCGTTACGCTTATCGACCCGCTTACAAGCGCAAAAACCGCTGAATATGCGGCTATACTCTACGAAGCGAGAAAGGCAAAGGGTATGACCGAAGAGCAAGCCAAAGAACAGGCTAAAGACAGAACCATTTTCGGCGCGCTTATGCTTAAAGCGGGCGACGTAGACGGCTATGTTTCGGGCGCTTGCCATTCCACAGCCAACACTTTGCGTCCCGGTTTGCAGGTAGTAAAAACGGCTCCCGGAATCAAAACCGTTTCCAGCTGTTTCATTATGATTGCTCCCGACAATAAAAATCCGTACAATCCCGACGGCGTCGCCGTATTTGCGGATTGCGCGATAAATATCGAACCCACGGCCGAACAGCTTGCCGACATTGCGATAACTTCCGCAAAAACCGCGAAGTCTATCGCGGGTATCGAACCGAGAGTTGCGATGCTTTCGTTCTCGACAAAGGGAAGCGGCAACGACGACAAGTTCTATCAGACCGTACCCAAGGTACAGCAGGCGGTTGAAATCGCAAAAGCGGCGGCTCCCGACCTCGCTCTCGACGGCGAGTTCCAATTCGACGCCGCGGTAGCTCCCGAAGTCGGAAAACTTAAAGCGCCCGGTTCCAAGGTTGCGGGTTGCGCAAACGTATTCGTATTCCCCAATATCAACGCGGGCAATATCGGCTATAAAATCGCGCAGAGATTCGGCGGTTATATGGCAATCGGACCCGTATGTCAGGGCTTTGCAAAGCCGTTGAACGACCTTTCGCGCGGCTGTAACGTAGAAGATATAGTTGCGACGGTAGCCGTTACCGCGCTTCAAGCCGAATAAGAGGTGTAAAATGAAAGTTTTGGTCGTAAATGCGGGAAGTTCTTCCCTTAAATATCAGCTTATAGATATGGAAACCGAAAAAGTCATCGCAAAGGGCGGCTGCGAAAGAATAGGTATCGCAGGCTCGCTTTTAAAGGCGAAAGGCAACGGCAAAGAAAAGGTTTTCGAACAGGATATGCCCAACCATAAAGTCGCAATCGAGCTTGTTCTGCACGCTCTCCGCGACAAGGAAGTCGGCGTAATCAAATCTATGGAAGAAATAGGCGCTGTCGGTCACAGAATGGTCGCAAGCGGCGAATTTTTCAACAAAACCACCCTTGTAACTCCCGAAGTTATAAAAACTCTCGAAGAAAAGACTTTCGAACTTGCGCCCCTGCACAATCCTCCCGCGGTAACGGGAGTAAAGGCGTGCCTCGAAGTTATGCCCAATACTCCGATGGCGCTTGTTTTCGATACATCGTTCCATTCCACGATGCCCGAAAAGGCGTACCTCTACGGTGTTGCTTACGAAGATTACAAAGACTACGGCGTAAGAAAGTACGGCTTCCACGGCACCAGCCATAAATTCGTTTCGCAGGAGGCGGCGAAATACCTCAAAAAGGCTCCCAAAGACCTTAAAATCGTAACCTGCCACCTCGGCAACGGTTCGTCCATTTCCGCAGTAGACGGCGGCAAGTGCGTTGATACTTCGATGGGCTTTACGCCCCTTGCAGGCGTGCTTATGGGAACGCGTTCGGGCGATATGGACCCGTCGGCGGTCGAATTTCTCGCAAGAAAGAAAGGACTTTCGCACGCGGACGTTATAACCTATCTCAACAAAAAGTGCGGCGTTGCAGGTATTTCGGGCGTTTCGAGCGACTTCCGCGACCTTATCGCGGGGGCGCAGCAGGGCAACAAACGTTGCGCGCTCGCGCTTGATATGTTCGAATATCAAACCAAAAAGTTTATAGGTTCGTACGCCGCGGCTATGGGCGGTCTGGACTGCATAGTGTTCACCGCGGGCATAGGCGAAAATACGCCTGTCGTGCGCGCGGGCGTACTCGAAGGACTTGAATTTTTGGGCGTTAAGCTCGACAAGGCGGCAAACGAGGCTAAAAACGACGGCACGATACACGAAATTTCCGCAAAAGATTCGCGCGTCAAAGTGCTTGTTATCCCCACCAACGAAGAGCTTGTAATCGCAAGAGAAACGGCGGAACTTTTATAAAATTTTAGGTTTGCGCATAGCAAATAAGTTGACAAAGCCGCGCCCTTATACTATAATCTTATAGTCAGTCAAGCCATGAAAATAGAAGTCAGAAAGTTAAATGCGCAAAAGAAATACGCAGGCGAGTTTAATTTCGGTTATACTCCCGCGGAAAATCTGTGTCTTGTGCCTTTGGCGGAACTGACCGATATCAAAGTTTCGGGCAGTTACGAAATTTTCGACGACGGCGATGTGGAAGTAACCATGACCGTGGGGTATAAACTCAAAGGGCAGTGTTCGTACTGCCTCGAACCCGCGGAAAAGGAAATAACATATACGTCCGACGTGCTGTACGTTACGGGGCGCGACGGCGACGACTATCGATACGACGGAATTTCCATCGACCTTGAACCCGCCGTAAAAGATGCAATTCTTATCAGTCAGCCGAGTGTGCTACTCTGCAAAGAGGGCTGCGCGGGTATTGACGTTAAATAACTAAAAAGAGGTGTAAAGTATGGCAGTACCCAAGAGAAAACAGTCCAAGAGCAGAACCAATAAGAGGTTTGCAAATTACAAGGCGGCAGAACCTACGCTTGTAGAGTGCCCGCATTGTCATTCGCTTATGCAGGCGCACAGGGTTTGCGGAAACTGCGGCTACTACGATAAAGTGGAAGTCGTTTCCAAAGAAGAGAAGAAAAATTAATTCAAAGCCGTCGCAACTTAGGTTGCGGCGGCTTTTTACAAAAAAACGATTGACAAAACAAATTTTTAGTGATATATTAAGTCTGTAAACCGTTGAGGCAGAAAAAAATCGGTCAAACCGTTCCAAAGAGAGCCCGCGTCGATGGAAGTCGGGCGTTCGGAGCCGAACAATATGGACTGCCGAGGGCGATATTAAATGTATCGACGTATTGCGCAAACGTAACTTGCGCGGGAATTGTCGGATTCTTTAAAAGGAGCTTTACGCTCGAAACAAGGTGGCACAGCGGATAATTTCGCCCTTGACTTTTTTAAGTCAAGGGCTTTTCTTGTTTCAGCCGTAAGTTCGATAGGAGCAATATGGATTTTTCTGAACAACTCAAAGAAGCGGAAAAATACAGGGATTTGGGCTATAAAACCTACCCCGTAGTCCGCAAAGAAAAACTTGAATTTTCGTCGGAACGTATTTTGTCTGCGCTTAAAAGCGTTTCCGCGCACGTTTTCATTCTCGAATCCGCGGACGACAAAAAGAATACGGGCAGGTATACGTTTTTGGGCTACGAGCCTAAACTCGAACTCACTTACCGCAACGGCAAAGTCACCGTAAACGAGGGGATAAAGCTCGAAATCCCCGCCGAGAAGCCGCACGAATATATACGCAAGGCGATTGCGGACAACAAAAGCCCGAAAATAGAGGGGCTTCCTCCGTTTACGGGCGGGCTTGTGGGTTATTTTTCGTACGACTTTATCACGTTTTCCGAACCGTCGCTCAAACTCGACGCACTCGACGAAGAGGGGTTCAACGACGTCGATTTGATGCTGTTTTACAACGTAATCGCCCTCGACAATGCGCTCGGCGAGATATATTACATAGTGAATATCAAGCTCGACTGCGACTTGAAACGCGAAATAAGCCGCGCGTCGTTCGAACTCGGCACTATGGCTGAAATCTGTTCGGTAAACGCCCCTTGCGAACCTTGCGGCAAACTTTCGGAACCGCTTAAACCGCTTTTCAGCAAGGAAGAGTACTGCAATATGGTCGAGCGCGCGAAGAAGTACGTTTTCGAAGGCGATATCTTCCAATGCGTACCCTCCAACAGGTGGGCGGCGAAGTACGAAGGCAGCCTTATGAACGTCTATAAAGACCTGAAAGTTTCCAATCCCTCGCCGTATATGTTCTATTTTGCGGGGAGCGACGTGGAAATCGCGGGCGCTTCGCCCGAAACTTTGGTAAAACTCGTAGGCGACAAACTCACGACTTACCCGCTTGCGGGTTCACGCCCGAGGGGCAGGACGGACGAAGAGGATAAAGCCCTCGAACGCGAATTGCTCGCCGACGAAAAGGAACTTGCCGAACATAATATGCTTGTCGATTTGGGCAGAAACGATTTGGGCAAGGTGTGCGAATTCGGCACCGTCCGCGTCGAAAAATATATGAATATCGAAAGATATTCCTGCATTATGCATATCGGTTCTACCGTCGCGGGCAAAATCAGGGCGGACAAAGACGCCCTCGACGCTATCGACGCCGTACTTCCCGCGGGCACGCTTTCGGGCGCGCCGAAAATTCGCGCCTGCGAGATTATAAACGAACTCGAAAACAACAAGCGCGGCATATACGGCGGCGCAATCGGGTATTTGAGTTTCAACGGCGATATGGATACGTGCATCTCGATTCGCCTTGCGTATAAAAAGAACGGCAAAGTCTTTGTCCGTTCGGGCGGCGGAGTGGTAGCCGATTCGATACCCGAAAACGAATATATGGAAAGCTGCAACAAGGCGAAAGCCGTTGTTCGCGTGCTTGAAAGCGAGGCGGCAAAATGATTTTAATCGTAGATAATTACGACAGCTTTTCGTATAACCTCTATCAATTCGTCGGCGAAATAAATCCCGACGTAAAAGTAATACGCAACGACGGGGCTACCGTTGACGAGGTGCTTTCGCTGCGCCCCTCGCACGTAATTCTTTCCCCGGGACCGGGCAGACCCGAAAACGCGGGCATATGCGAAGCTCTCGCCGTCGCCGCAAAGGGTAAAATACCCGTTTTGGGCGTGTGCCTCGGGCATCAGGCGATATGCGAGGCGTACGGCGGCGAGATAACTTACGCTAAAAAACTTATGCACGGCAAATCGTCCGTAATAAGAATAAAACCCGAGGGCATTTTTGCGGGACTTCCCGAAATGCTTAAAGTGGCGCGCTATCATTCGCTTGCCGCCGCGCCCGATAAACTTCCCGCGTGTCTTAAAACGCTTGCGGTGGCGGACGACGGCGAGATAATGGCGGTAAAGCATAAAGACGCGCACATTTACGGGCTTCAATTCCACCCCGAATCCATACTTACCGACGGCGGTAAGATAATTTTAAACAATTTTCTTAAATTAAAGGAGTTATAAATATGATTGACAACGCGATAATGCAACTTTCGTTAAAGCAGAATTTAAGTTTCGAGTGCGCCGAAGCGGTAATGAACGAGATTATGAACGGCGAAACGACCGAAATCAAGACGGCGGCGTACCTTACCGCGCTTTCGATAAAAGGAGAAACGGTAGACGAAATAGTCGGCTCGGCAAAGGCTATGCGCGACCACGCGACCCGCCTGCCCTCGGAAATTTGCGCCCTCGAAATAGTCGGAACGGGAGGCGACAAGTCCGATTCGTTCAATATTTCCACCACAAGCGCGATTGTTCTCGCTTCGCTCGGCGTAAAAGTCGCAAAGCACGGCAACAGAGCGGCGACTTCAAAATGCGGCGCGGCGGACGTGCTCGAAGCGTTGGGCGTAAACATTAACTTATCGCCCGAAAAATCCGCCGAACTTTTGGAAAAAGTGGGAATATGTTTTCTGTTTGCCCAGAAATATCACGCGGCGATGAAGTACGTCGCGCCCGTCAGAAAATCGTTGCCCATACACACCGTATTCAATATTCTGGGACCGCTTGCAAACCCCGCTAAAATAAGATATCAGCTTATGGGCGTATATTCTTCGGAACTTGTCGAGCCTATGGCGCACGTGCTTTCGCGCCTCGGCGTAGAAAGGGGAATGGTGTTCTACGGCACGGACGGTCTTGACGAAATTTCGCCGTCAGCGCCCACGTTCGCGTGCAGGTTCGACGGCGGCAAATTCGAAAATCTGACCATATATCCCGATAAAATGGGCTTAACGCTCGGCAAAAAGAGCGAGCTTATAGGCGGCACTCCCGACGAAAACGCAAAGATAACCCGCGCCGTTCTTTCGGGCGAAAAAGGCACGCGCCGCAACGCCGTTTTGCTCAACGCTTCTTACGCGCTGTCCGTGTATCGCGGTATAACGGTCGCCGAGGCTATGGAGAAAGTCGGAAAAACAATAGACGACGGCTCCGCGCTTAAAAAACTCGAAGAATATATCAAAGTTTCCAATTCGATATGAAAGATATTGTAACCGAAATTTCGGAATACGCGGCGTTCCGCGTAGCCGAAAACAAAAAAAAGACGCCGCTTGCCGAAATCAAAAGGCTTGCGTTGAATCTTCCGAGGGGCGATTTTGCTTTTGAAAACGCCATAAGGCGCGCAAAAAAAGCGATGATATGCGAAGTCAAGCGCGCATCGCCCTCGAAAGGTATGATTTGCCCCGACTTTCACCCAACCGCTATTGCGGAAGATTACGAACGTTCGGGCGCGGATTGTCTTTCTGTTCTGACCGAACCAAAATGGTTTTTGGGAAGCGACAAAATCTTGTCGGATATTCGCAAAAAAGTAAAAATTCCGATTATCAGAAAGGACTTTACCGTTGACGAATATCAGCTTTACGAGGCTAAATTGCTCGGCGCGGACTGCGTGCTTTTAATAGTATCAATTTTGGGCGAAAAAATCGAAAAATATCAAGATATATGCTCGGTTTTGGGAATTTCCGCCCTTGTAGAAACTCACGACGAAAAGCAAATCGACCTTGCGGCGAAGTGCGGTGCGCGCCTTATCGGCGTAAACAACAGAAATTTAAAGGACTTTTCGGTTGATTTTTCGAACAGTAAAAATCTCGCCTTAAAAATTCCCGCCGAAGCGCTGTTCGTTGCGGAAAGCGGCGTAAAAACGCCTGCGGACATCGCGGAACTTTTCAAAATCGGCGCAGACGCGGTTTTGTGCGGCGAGGCTCTTATGCGCTCGGTCGACCGCGGAAAGTTTATACGGGAAGCGAAGTATGGCTAAAATAAAAATTTGCGGGCTGTTCCGCGAAGAAGATATCAACTACGTAAACGAAGTCAAACCCGATTTCGCGGGGTTTGTAATAAACTACCCCAAAAGTCACCGAAGCCTTACCGAGGCGCGCTTGAAACAACTCCGCGCCGACCTTTCGCCGCATATCACAGCCGTCGGCGTTTTCGTAAACGAACCCGTTGAAACGGTGGCGCGGCTTTTAAACGAGGGCGTTATATCCGTGGCGCAACTCCACGGCGACGAAAGTGAAGAATATATTGCCGTTTTGCGTGCGTTGACGGGTAAAAACAGCGCGATAATCAAGGCGTTTGTCGGCGGCGAAAGCGGCGTTACCGCAAAGGCTATCGAAAGCTGTTCCGCCGATTACGTTATGTACGACGGCGGCAGGGGCGGCGGCAGACTTGCCGACGACGGCATTATAGAAAAAATCAACCGTCCGTTTTTTCTCGCGGGCGGACTTACGCCCGAAAATATCGGCGCGAATATAGCGCGGTTTTCGCCGTACGCGGTGGATATTTCCTCGGGCGTCGAAACGGACAAAATAAAAGATTACGATAAAATCAAGCGTGCCGTTAGGGCGGCGCGGGGAGGTTGAAATGCAAAAAGGCAGATTCGGCATACACGGCGGGCAATATGTGCCCGAAACGTTGATGAAAGCCGTCACCGAACTCGACGAGGCGTATACGAAATATAAAGACGACCCCGATTTTCAGGCGGAACTTACGCGTATTTTAAACGATTACGCGGGCAGACCGTCGCGGCTTTATTACGCCGAAAAGATGACGCGTGAACTCGGCGGCGCGAAAATTTATCTCAAACGCGAAGACCTGAACCATACGGGCGCGCATAAAATCAACAACGTTTTGGGTCAGACGCTTCTTGCGAAAAAGATGGGCAAAACGCGGGTCATAGCCGAAACGGGCGCGGGTCAGCACGGCGTTGCGACCGCAACCGCCGCCGCTCTTTTCGGAATGGAGTGCGAAATTTTTATGGGCAAGGTCGATTGCGAAAGGCAGGCGTTGAACGTTTATAAAATGCGTTTGCTCGGCGCGAAAGTACACCCTGTGACAAGCGGCACCGCGACTTTGAAAGACGCCGTGTCGGAAACTATGCGCGAATGGACGAGGCGCATAGCCGATACGCACTATGTTTTGGGGTCGGTTATGGGACCGCATCCCTTCCCGACGATAGTCCGCGATTTTCAGGCGGTTATTTCCAAAGAGATAAAGCAACAGCTTATGGAAAAGGAGGGCAGGCTTCCGACGGCGGTTCTCGCTTGCGTAGGCGGCGGCTCGAACGCTATGGGCGCTTTCTATAACTTTATAAACGACAAATCCGTTCGCCTTATAGGTTGCGAAGCGGCGGGCAGAGGTGTAAACACCAAAGAAACGGCGGCGACAATCGCCACGGGCAAACTCGGCATTTTCCACGGTATGAAGTCGTATTTCTGTCAGGACGAGTTCGGGCAGATTGCGCCCGTGTATTCCATTTCGGCGGGTCTTGATTACCCGGGTATAGGTCCCGAACACGCCGCGCTTTACGACAGCGGCAGGGCGGAGTATGTGCCCGTAACCGACGACGAGGCGGTAAACGCTTTCGAATACCTTTCAAAAACCGAGGGCGTGATTCCCGCAATCGAAAGCGCGCACGCCGTGGCGCACGCAATGAAAATCGCGCCTGCTATGAAAAAGGACGACATAATAGTAATAAATATTTCGGGCAGAGGCGACAAGGATTGCGCGGCGATTGCAAGATACCGCGGGGAGGAACTGTATGAATAAAGTACAAAAAGCGTTTGAACGCGGCAAGGCGTTTATACCCTTTATAACCTGCGGCGACCCCGATATAGCGACAAGCGAAAAGCTTATATACGAAATGGCGGCGGCGGGCGCGGACCTAATCGAACTCGGCATACCGTTTTCCGACCCTACGGCGGAGGGACCCGTGATAATGGCGGCTAACGAGCGCGCGCTGTCGGGCGGAGTTACTACCGACGACGTGTTCGCAATGGTCGCGCGCGTGCGCAAAAACTGCGATATCCCGCTTGCGTTTATGACCTACGCCAACGTCGTTTTCTCGCGCGGGATAGATAATTTCGTCAGAAAAATGGCGGAGCTTGAAATGGACGCGCTCATTCTTCCCGACGTGCCCTTCGAAGAAAAGGACGAATTCGACGTCTGCTGCAAAAAACACGGCATAAGTCTTATTTCGCTTATCGCGCCCACTTCCAACGAACGCGCCGCGCGAATAGGCAACGAGGCGGAGGGCTTTGTCTACTGCGTATCGTCGCTCGGCGTAACGGGCGAACGCGCCGAACTTTCAAACGAGGTCGGCAAGCTTATAGCCGAAATCAAAAAGGTAAAAGACGTGCCTTGCGCGATAGGCTTCGGCATTTCCACCCCCGAACAGGCGCGGGATATGGCGAAGATTTCCGACGGCGTAATCGTCGGCTCGGCAATAGTAAAAATTATCGCAAAATACGGAAAAGACTGCGTGCCTTATGTCCGCGACTTCGTAAGCGCGATGAAAAAAGCCGCAAATTCTGAAATTTAAGCCGCGGTACGCGACAAAAGGCGGAAAGCCAAATTGCAAATACGGCTTAATTCCTATTGACAAAATAGGAATTAAGCCGTATAATTGTTTTCGTAAACAGAGAGGCGGAAATGACGGTAAATCGCTACACCGTGACGGGAATGACCTGTTCGGCGTGTTCGTCGGGCATCGAGCGCGCGGTGTCAAAACTTGACGGCGTAAAAATTGCAGAAGTAAGCCTTATGGCGAAGAGTATGAAGGTGGAGTTTGACGAAACAGCGGTTTCCGAGGACGTGATTTTTTCCGCCGTCAAATCTTTGGGGTACGGGATTTACCGCGAGGGTGAAGAGCCTCGGCAAAAGGAAGTTCCTCACGACAGAAAGCTTTTTATAAGGTTTATAATTTCGGTATGCGTTCTCGCGCCGCTTTTATATGTTTCGATGGGGCATATGGTGAACTTTCCGTTGCCGTTTTTCATCGACCCCGCAAAGGGTTATCAGCAGTGGTTTTCCCTTTATCAGGCTGTTCTGACCGTCGCGATAATCGCAGTAAACTTCGCCTTTTTCAAAAACGGAGCGGTCGCGCTTTTCAAACGCGTGCCAAATATGGATACCCTCGTCGCCCTCGGCGCGGGAGTTTCGTTTATATATTCCGTTGTTCTCACCGTTCTTGTGTTTGTCGGTAAGTCCACGGGTAACGCGGACTTTATCGAAATGCATATGCAACTTCATTACGAGTCTGCGGCGACGATTCTGACCCTTGTCACCGTCGGCAAATGGCTTGAAGAAAAGTCGAAAAAGCGGACGGGCGGCGAAATAGAAAAGCTTTTGAAGCTTGCCCCCGACGAGGTGACGATAGAGATAAACGGCGAAACGCGCACGGTTTCGGTAAAAGACGTAAAAGTCGGCGATACAGTAGTCGTTAAACAAGGGGAATATATCCCCGTGGACGGAACGGTAACCGAGGGCAGTTCGTTTGTCGATAAATGCGCAATTACGGGCGAAAGCCTGCCTGTCGAAGTTTCGGCGGGGGACGCGGTAACAAGCGCGGCGATTGTAAAAAGCGGGCTTATAAAAATGCGCGCCGAAAAAGTAGGCGCGGAAACGACGCTTTCCAAAATTATCAATATGGTGCGCGAAGCTGGCGCAAGTAAAGCGCCTATTCAGAAATTCGCCGATAAAGTAGCGGGCGTTTTCGTGCCTGCGGTTACGGCTGTCGCGCTGTTTACTTTTGTAATATGGCTTGTAATCGACGGCGGTTTCAACCCCGACCACTGCGTGACGTACGCAATTTCGGTGCTTGTCGTTTCCTGCCCTTGCGCGCTCGGGCTTGCTACGCCCGTGGCGATAATGACCGCGACGGGTAAAGCCGCCTCGCTCGGCGTTTTGTATAAGGACGCCGAAAGTCTGCAAAAACTTTGTACAATCAACGCGGTGTTACTCGACAAAACCGCGACTATAACCGAGGGCAAGCCCCGCGTAACCGACGTGATAACCTTCGGAATATCCGAAAAAGACGCGCTTTTTATCGCCGGCGGCGTCGAAAAAAATTCCAACCACCCGCTTGCGAAGTGCGTGACCGATTATGCGCCCGACGGAGCCGAAGTTTCGGACTTCGAATATTGCGTAGGTCTGGGCGCGAGGGCGAAATACAACGGCAAAACCTATCGCCTCGGCAACGCAAAACTTATGGACGGCATAAATTTAAAACCCGCCGTCAAGCCCGCCGAAGAACTTTCGGGGCAGGGAAAGACGGTAATTTATCTTTCCGACGATAAAAAGGTTCTTGCGCTTATAGCCGTTGCCGACACCGTGAAAGCGACAAGTGCGGAAGCCGTAAAACTTCTTAAAAACCGCGGTATGCGGCTTGCGATGCTTACGGGCGACGGCGAAAAGACCGCCGCGGCGGTCGCCGCAAAGGTGGGCATAGACGAATACGTAGCCGAAGTTATGCCCGAAGATAAACTCAACGCCGTTAAAAACGTCAGAAAAGTCGGCGGCGTCGTGGCAATGGTGGGCGACGGCATAAACGATTCGCCCGCATTGAAAGAGGCGGACGTCGGCATTGCAATGGGCAGCGGTACGGACGTCGCGATAGATTCCGCTGGCGTTGTGCTGGTAAGCGAAGATTTGCGCGCACTCGACACCGTGTTCGATTTAAGCCGCGCGACTATGCGCAACGTAAAACAAAACCTTTTCTGGGCGTTTATTTACAACGTGATTATGATACCCGTTGCGGCGGGCGCGTTTTCGTCGCTCGGGTTTTCGTTCAACCCTATGTGGGCGGCGCTGTGTATGAGTTGCAGTTCGCTGTTTGTCGTATGCAACGCTTTAAGATTATTGCTGTATAAAAATAAAAAATTTATAATCGGAGATGATTTTATGAAAAAGATAGTTCATATCGAGGGAATGTGTTGCGACCATTGCGCAAAACGTGTGGAAGATAAACTTTCCACCGCAAAAAACGTAGTTTCGGCGGACGTAAAGCTCAAAAAGAATATAGCCGTAATCCGCAGCCGCGAAGAGGTAGACGACGCTGAAATCACAGCGCTTGTAACCGACGCGGGCTACAAGGTCACTTCGATAGAAGTCAAGTAATATAAAAGCCGTCAAATTAATCGCAAAAAAGGATTTTTGTGACAAAATATTTCGTCTGCCTGATTTTGACATATCAGCATATTTTCCCCTATAATTAATCAGGAGGTGCCTATGCAGGATATGATGTTGCTTGACAGACGAACAAAAGACCTCGTCCGCGAATACGTTCCCGAGGGCGACGTGCTTGACAGTATAGTTTGCTTTTTTTCGATTTTCGCTGACCCGACGCGAGTAAGAATGCTTTCCGCGCTTGCGATTTCCGAAATGTGCGTAACCGATCTTTCGCGCGTACTCGAAATCAATCAGACGACGGTTTCGCACCAACTTCGCCTTCTGAAAAATCTCGGCATAGTAAAAAGCGAACGCCACGGCAAAATTATCTTTTACAGCCTTGTAAACGATACGGTAAACGACGTTATGCTTAAAGGCGTCGAATTTCTCGGACAATAAACGCGAATAAATAAAAAGGCGGCAAAAAGCCGCCTTTTTTTTGCGTAATTTTTTGCATATGCAGTTGAATTTTTTCGGGCTTTGTGTTAAACTATTTAAAAATATCGGGGATAACGGAAATGAAAATCGGCAAAATTATAGTTTCGATACTTCTTGCGGCGTCAATGATGACGGCGGCTGCATGCAGCGTCGGAGGCGGCGAAGACGACAAAGGCGGCGCTACGCCTCCGCCAATAGAACAGGGCGGCTCTGACGCGGACGGCGACGGCGATAGCGGAGATACGGGCAACGGGGGCGAAAATCAACCCGCCGTTTCTTATACCGTAACTTTCAACGAAAATTTCAGCGGAGGCAAATCGGTTTCCGTTAAGACGGGCGCGGACGGTAAAGTCGCAAAACCCGCGGACCCTACGCAACCCGAAAAAAACGGTAAGATATTCGACGGGTGGTATACAAAAGTCAAAGGCGGCGAATTATTCGATTTCAATACCGTGATTACCGCCGATTTGACTCTTTACGCGCATTGGACGGATAAAACGTCTGAAGACAATCCTACCGTAACCTATACCGTAACATTCGATTATAATTACGACGGCGCGCCTGCTGCGACGACGGCAAAAACAAATAATGCGGGTAAGGTCAGCAAGCCGACCGCGCCTACGCGCACCCCGACCGCCCAAAAATCATATACTTTCGACGATTGGTATACGGCGGCAACGGGCGGAAGCAAGTTCGATTTCAATACCGTGATTACCGCCGATAAAACGCTTTACGCGCATTGGGTTGAACACAATATTTCAGTCGATCCCTCCAACATAACTATAACCGATAAAGGCGGTTACGAAGAGGGGGCGTATATCGAATTTTCCGCCCTTGACGGGCTTGACGCTTCCGATTATACGGTAACGTATAAAATAAGCGGCGGCTCGGGTAGCGGAAAGCAGATTGACCGCGAGCTTATACGTGAAAGCGGCGACGGTATGCGCGCGGATATCGTAGGCATAAGCGCGGGCACTTACGATATCACCGTAACGGGCAACGACAAAACCGCGACCGCTACTGCCGTAACCGTTACGAAATACGACCGTTCGGGCTACGCGCATTTCAATTATTCGGGAAGTAATAAAGAATTTAAGTTTACCGACGGAATCGGGGCTTATAAAAACGACGGCACGCCCAAAGACGGCGCAAAAATATATTACGTCACCGAATCGAATAAAAACAACGTTGACGGAAAAGGAACCAGCGTTGCCCAACTTCTTGAAAACTCTCCCAACCTTGTGATTGTGCGCATAATAGGTACGGTAGGTTCTGCAACTTGGAAAGATGATTCTGATATGGATTATAAAGAAAAGTATGGGACAACCAAAATTACGCCTGATAAAGTGGTGGGAAAGAACGGTAATGTAATTTCTCAAAAAAAGTGGAATCAAAGCGAATTGAAAGACGTGTATAATGATCTTGATACTTCCGTATATTCCGAAATAAACGGTCTTACAAGTTACATGAGTTATAATACAAGCAAGGATGAATTTGATTCTTATTGGAATATGTGCGACATATCGAACGCAGAAGACGTCACCGTTGAGGGTATTGGTACCGACGCGCGTATTTTCCAATGGGGCTTCACATGGGATAAGTGTAGTTCGATAGAGGTGCGAAATCTTACTTTTGACGACTATACTGAAGACGCTTGCAGTTTTCAAGGCGACAAGAGCAAGACAAAGGTTTCGGAATTCCCGTCGCATAATATTTGGGTTCACCATAATACTTTCCTTGAAGGAATAAATTATTGGGACGTTTGTAACGAGCAGGATAAGCACGACGGCGACGGGTCAACAGACTTTAAAGGAGTTGCAAACGTAACTATATCTTATAATCATTATTACAACAATCATAAAACAGGACTTGTCGGCGGTTCCGACAGCGATAAAACCGCAAATTTAACTTTCCACCACAACTATTATGACGGGGCGTGGAGCCGTTTACCGCTCGGCAGGCAGGCTAATATGCATATGTATAATAATTACTACAAAGCCGGTTCAAAGACGAGTTACTTTATATCTGTCCGCGCCACGGCGTTTGTGTTTGCCGAAAACTGCTATTTTGACCTTTCGGGAAAAAGTTCTGCAAATATAATCGATTGTTACAGTGAGAAAGATTTAAGTAGTTCTAAAAAGGCGGGCTATGCAAAGCTGTATAATTGTTATATTAAAAAAGGCAGTGAATCAAAACAATTGACTTCCCAAAATTTCAGTATAACTCAAAGTTGGGCGGTTAGGGAAAACTTTATTAAAGTTGTCACAAGCAGAACGGAGTCGTTAGCTGCCGTTTCAGAGTACAAAAACGTTACTCATGGCGATTGCCTGTTCGGTCAGAACTTCGATACAAATAGTTCGCTGTTCTATTATAAAAACGGCAAATCCGACGTAACGGTAATGCACGAAGCGGCAGACCTTCCAACCTTAATACCTACCCTTGCGGGCGTGCATAAAAATAAGGTTTCGTAAAACCGTATGCGGTTTCCGAAAGCCCGTAAGCCGCGCCCGATAAGCACGCGCAGACGGGTAAAATGCAAATATACCGTAAAAGGCTTGCTTCGGCAAGCCTTTTTTCACGCAACGCATTGCAAATTCTTTGCAACGGTGGTATAATATTAAAAGCGGTTATGGACGTTATAAAAGAAAAATTACAACTTTTACCCGACGACCCGGGCGTTTACATTATGCTCGACAAGTACGGCTCGGTTATTTACGTCGGAAAGGCGCGCATTCTCAAAAATCGTGTGCGCCAATATTTCCATAACTCCGAAAAGCCCGAAAAAGTGCGTAAAATGGTTGAAAATATCGCTGATTTCAACTATATTATAACCGCTTCGGAAATAGACGCGCTCGCGCTTGAAAACAATCTTATCAAAAAGTACAAGCCCAAGTACAACATTTTATTAAAGGACGATAAAACTTACCCGTATATAAAGGCGAATATGCGCGAAGAATTTCCGAATTTTTCGGTTACGCGCAGAATAAAAAAGGACGGCGCAAGGTATTTCGGACCCTTTATGGGCGGGATAAACTGTTCGGACATTCTCGACGTTCTTCAACTTTCTTATTGCGTTCGCCTCTGCCGAACCCAAATAAATTCCGCGCCCAAACGCGAATGTCTTAATTATCATATCAAACGCTGTACCGCGCCTTGCGCGCATAAAGTTACAAAAGAAGAGTACGCCGAGCAGGTAAAAAAAGCGCTTGCCTTTCTTGACGGCGACTATAAGGACGCGCAGAAAATTCTCACCGAAAAAATGCTGTCCGCCGCCGAGGGCGAAAATTTCGAACTTGCCCTCGACTATAAAAACAAACTTGCAATGCTTTCAAAACTCGAAGCAAAGCGTATAACTTCGCTCAACAGATACGTTGACGCCGACGTTATTTACTATGTTTCCAACGGTCTTTACGCCGCCGTAAACGTGCTTGTCACCCGAAAAGGCGTAATGCAGGGCGGCGCAAGCTATGCTATTGAGGGCGCGAATATGACCGACGGCGAAGCGCTTACAAGTTTTATAATACAATATTATGCAAACCACGAATTGCCCGCCGAAATTATCTGCGCAGAGTACTGCGAAAAAGAACTTCTGACCGATTATTTCAAAGAAAAGTTCGAAAAATCGGTTGAAATAACTGTTCCGAAGCAGGGCGTAAAGACAAAACTGCTTGATATGGCGCGCCAGAACGCGGACGAATATCTCGAAAAATCGGTTGATAAAATCAAGCATAAAGACGATATGACAATAAACGCCTGCCGTAAGCTTCAATCCGTTTTAAACCTGTCGCGTTACCCTCGGCGTATGGAG
This sequence comes from uncultured Clostridia bacterium, assembly GCA_947624005.1. Classification (GTDB taxonomy): domain Bacteria; phylum Bacillota; class Clostridia; order Christensenellales; family Borkfalkiaceae; genus Coproplasma. The sequence goes on along the minus strand of CANQHV010000005.1, from coordinate 36,190 downwards.
TGCTACGATATTTCGAATATCAGCGGCGTGGACAAAGTGGGGTCTATGGTTGTATTTATCGACGGCGAGGCGGACAGAAGCAGTTACCGCCGCTTTAAAATAAAAACGGTGGAGGGCGCGAACGATTTTGCTTCCCTGCAAGAAGTTTTAACCCGCCGCCTTTCCAAACTCGGCACCGAGGAAGAGGAAAAGTTCGCCCGCCCCGACCTTATCATAATCGACGGCGGCAAAGGTCAGCTCGCCGCCGTGGACGAAATTTTCAAAAATATGGGCGTTACGGGAATCGACCTTATTTCCCTTGCGAAACGCGAGGAAGAGGTGTTTACGCTTGCTTCGCGCGAAAGCATAAAAATTCCCCGCCGCGACTATTCGCTTAAAATGTTACAGCGCATACGCGACGAAGCGCACCGTTTTGCGATAACTTATTTCAGAAACCTGCATTCAAAGCGCAATTTAAGCAGCGTACTGTGCGAAATCCCTGGGATAGGCAAGCAAAAACGCGCGCGGCTTTTGGAAAGGTTCGGAACCATAGACAGAATTATGAACGCTTCGGAAGAGGATTTGCGGAGCATAGAGGGAATAAGCCCCGCGCTTGCCGAAAAAATCAAACGTTACTTTGAAGACGAATTATGAAAAAAATCAACTGCGGGCTTATAGTTTCCGATTTTGACTCGACGCTTACAACCGACGAACATACCGTACCCGAAAACGTAAAACGCGCCATCTCGGAGTACGTCGCGGCGGGCGGTATCTTTGCCGTATGCACGGGGCGTATGCTCCGCTCGATATTGCCCGAGGTGCGTTCGCTCGGCTTAAAAGGCGTAGTGGTGGCGTATCAGGGAACGGTAATAGCCGATATCGAAAGCGGACAACTTATAAAAAAAGGCGGGTTTACCGCCGCCGAGGCGCGCGAAATCTGCCTTGCGCTCGAACAGCTTAACGCCTACATAAACGTCTACGCCGACGAAAGGCTGTATACCAATATACCGAGAAACAACAAATACCTTAAACTGTACGAAGACATAACCAAGGTAGAGGCGGAGTGCGTTCTTTCGCCGCTGTCCGAATTCGTATATAAAAACGACTTGTTCTGTCAGAAAACGGCAAGCCTCGTTTCCCCGCGCGAGCGCAAAAATCTGTATGAAAAACTCAATGAAAAACTCGGCGGAAAATACGACGTAACTTGCTCGGCGGACGTGCTTGTAGAGGTTTCGCCCAAAGCCGACAACAAGGGGTCGGCGCTTGAATTTTTGGCGAAGCACTACGGCGTGCCGCTTGAAAAAACAGTGGCTGTCGGCGACAATTTAAACGATATAAGTATGATAAAAGCGGCTAAAACGGGGGTGGCTGTGGGCAACGCCGTACCCGAGCTGAAAGCGGCGGCAGACTTCGTTTCTGTGACCAATAACGAGGGCGCTTTGGCGCAAATAATAGAAAAATTCGGTTTTGTATAGTACTATGTCTGAAATATTAGCCCCCGCGGGGAGTAAACAGGCCGCAATTTCGGCAATAAATTCGGGTGCGGACGCAATCTATCTGGGACTGTCCGATTTCAGCGCGCGCTCGGCGGCGGAAAACTTTTCCGCAAGCGGTTTCAAATATATCGCGTCGTATGCGCACGCGTTCGGCGTAAAGGTATACGTAGCTATGAACACGCTGGTGAAAGAGGACGAGCTGTCGCGCTTTTTTTCGGACCTTCTGAACGCGTGGAAAAGCGGCGCGGACGCAGTGATTTTGCAGGACGCGTATTTAGGCAAATTCATTAAAAAAGCTTACCCGAAAATACGACTGCACCTTTCCACGCAGGCGGGCGTTTGCAACGAATATTCCGCGCGGCTTGCAAAAGACTTCGGCTTCGACAGAGTAATTCTCGCGCGGGAAACCACGCTTCGCGACATAGAAAAAATTTCCGCGATAATCGAAAGCGAGTGCTTTATTCAGGGCGCGCTTTGCAGTTCTTTTTCGGGACAGTGCTATCTTTCGTCGTTCGCGGGTTGCAACAGCGGCAACCGCGGAAAATGCAAGCAACCCTGCCGCAAAAAGTATTCTTTGGACAGAAACGGCTTCGAAGAAATGCGTTACGCGCTTTCGCTTGCGGACCTTTCGGTAGGCGAAAACATAAAATCGCTTGTGCAGGCGGGCGTATCGTCCTTTAAAATAGAGGGAAGAATGCGCCGCCCAGAATACGTCGCCGCCGCAGTCTGTTACTATAAAAATTTGCTGTGCGGCAACGGTTCGCCGTCCGATTTAAGCAATTTAAAGCGCGCTTACAACCGCGGCAACTACACAACGGGACTTGCGTTCGGACAAGATAAAAGGTTAATTTCTTCCTCGGTGCAGGGACATATCGGCGAATATGTGGGCGTAGTCAAGGTCGAAAACGGGAAATATACCGTAAAGGCAGGCGAAACGTTTACCGAGGGCGACTGTTTCAAGATTCTGCGCGACGGCAAAGAGGCGGCTTCGGCTCGGTTTGCGGAACAATCGCGCTCTGCGCTTGTGATTTCTTCGCGCGAACGCCTGAAAAACGGCGATAAGGTTTTCATAACCACCGACGCGTCGTTAAACGACCTTTTGTTAAAGCGCGAACGTCTGCTGCCCGTAAAAATTTCCGCACGTCTTGCCGCGGGCGAACGCGCGCGGGTCTGCGTAAACGGTCTTACGGTCGAGGGCGAGGTTTTGCCCGCCGCCGAAAACCGCGCCGTAACAAAAGAAGACGTTAAAAAAAGCTTTTCAAAGACCGATATCTATCCTTTCGCGCCGATTTTCGGACAAATCGAAACTGACGGCGCGTTTATAACCGCCGCCGCGCTCAATTCTCTGCGCCGCGAAGCGTATGCAAAACTGTATAACAGCTTTTCCGCGCCCGCGCAAAATTACGACGAAATCGCGCCTTTTCCGCAGATAAAACGCGGTTTAAACCCGAAAATCGCGGTAATCGCTTGCAATCTTTCAGGGCTTGAAGCGGATATAGGCATTTTAAAACTTTCTTCTTTCGACTGCGACGTAAAAACGGCGACAGAGGGGTTTAAAGGCGAAAAATTTTTGTATCTGCCGCCGTATTTAAGCGGCGACGAGGTCGAAACGCTTAAAAAAATCGCCGAAAATTTCGACGGCATTTACGCCGACGGATATTTCGGCGCGCAACTTGCGAAAGAGTGGGGCAAGCGGCTGTTTGCGGGAACGGGGTTTAATCTGACCAATTCAGTCGCGCTTGCGGAACTCGGCGCAACCTACGCCGCGCTTTCAAAAGAACTTACGGTAAAAGAAGCGGAAGCGCTCGGTTGCGAAAACGCTTTTTATCTCGCCGCGGGCGATATAAAAGTGATGGACCTTATATACTGCCCGTTCTGCCGCGATTGCAAAAACTGCGATAAGCGGGAAAGGTACGCGCTTACGGACGAAAACGGCAGAAAATTTCCTCTTCGCCGCTATACAACGTCGCAATGCCGCTTCGAATTATACAACTGCGCGAATCTTGTCACCGACGTTTCCGCGGGCGCACTGATAGACTGCACGCTGTCGGATTCGAAACAAACGCTTGCCGCATTTAAAGAGGGGAAGCTTTCGCGCCTTTTCGGAAATTATACCCGCGGACATTCCTCCGCAAAGGTCTTGTAGGTTTATATGGACGCTAAAAGTTTGGAACGCCTCGAACTGAATAAAATACTTTCCGCCGCGGCGAAATATTGCGTAACCTCGCGCGGCGGCGACGTCTTGCGCTCGGTTGCGCCGTCCGACGACCTCGCCGAGGTTCGCGAGCGGCTTAAAACAACCGCCGAGTGCGACGTTTTGCTGTTTTCGTACGGCATAGGTAAAATCGAATATTTCGACGACGTGACGGGGCTTTTGAAACGCGCGGAAAAGGGGTCGGCGCTTTCGTGCGGCGAACTTTTAAAAGTATGCGCGCTTATGCGCTCGGCGCGTTCGGCGTTCGTAAGCATTTCCGGAACGGGCGAAGATATCGTCAATATGCGCCGCCTTTCCGACCGTCTGTATTTCGACTCCGCCCTCGAAGAGGATATTACCGAAAAAATCCTTTCAGACGACGCGCTTGCAGATACCGCAAGCGACGCGCTTTATACCGTACGCCTTAAAATCCGCTCGCTCAACGAAAGAATACGGGCAAAACTTTCCGAATATATCACGGGCAAAAACGCGGAATATTTGCAGGATTCCATAGTTACAATCCGCAACGACAGATACGTCATTCCCGTAAAGGCGGAGCATAAAAACCGCGTTCGCGGGCTTGTTCACGACCGTTCGCAGACGGGCGCAACCTTTTTTATCGAACCCGAATACGTCCTCGAACTCAATAACGAACTTATGGCGTTGACCTGCGACGAACGCGAAGAGGAAGAACGCATTTTAAAATCGCTTTCCGCCCGCGTCGGCGCGCTTGCGCCGCGACTTATTGCGGACGAAGAGGCGCTTTTTGAAATCGACGCCTGCCTTGCCCGCGCCGAGTACGCCTACGGGCTTAAATGCGTATGCCCCGAAGTAAACGCGCGCGGCGAAATTTCGATAATCAAGGGCAGACACCCGTTAATCGACAAAAATACCGTCGTGCCCGTCACAATCGAACTCGGAAAGGACTATAATTTTCTGTTGCTTTCGGGCGCGAATACGGGCGGCAAGACGGTTACGCTTAAAATGTGCGGGCTGTTCTGCCTTATGGCGGCGTGCGGCTTGTTCGTGCCCGCCGCGGACGGCACGCGCCTTTCGGTATTTTCAAACGTTTTCTGCGACGTCGGCGACAGCCAAAGCATAGAGGAAAGCCTTTCGACCTTTTCGTCGCACATAACCAACGTGATTTCGATTTGCCGCGAAGCCGACGGCAAAAGCCTTGTTCTGATTGACGAGCTGGGCGGCGGCACAAACCCCGACGAGGGGCAGGCTATTGCGAAAGCGGTCGTCAAGCGGCTTATAGATTGCGGCGCGCGCGGCATAGTCACTACGCATTTTACGCCTTTAAAAGAGTTTGCCTATACCGTCAAAGGTATGGAAAACGCAAGTATGGAGTTCGATTCGGCGACGTTAAAGCCGCTGTACAGTATAAAAATAGGTATGCCGGGCGCGAGCAACGCGCTTTTGATTGCCCGTCGGCTCGGTATGGACGAAGATATGCTTGCCGACGCTACGGGATATCTTTCCGACGACGCCCGCAAGCTTGAAAACGTAGTCCGCCGCGCCGAAGAAAGCAGGGTCGCCGCTGATGAAAAACTGCGCGAGGCGGAAGCGGCGCAAAAAGAGTGGAGCGAAAAGCTTAAAGAGGTTGACGCGCAAATTGCCGCTCTCGGCGCCGAGCGCGAAAAGCTAAACAGAAACGCCCGCCTTGAAAGCCGCCGCATAGTCGCTCAACGCGCCGCCCGCGCCGAGGAACTTCTCGGCGAAATGGAAGATATATTCCGAAAGGAAGAGGTGACCGAAGCCGACCTTATACGCGCCCGCACCCTTAAAAATAAGATAGACGACGCGGTGTTCGACGAAGAGCAGGGCGCAAAAAGGTCAACCTCGTATTTGCCCGCGACAGCCGATACGCTTAAAGTCGGGCTGTCCGTCTACGTCAAAAAAACTCAATCGAAAGGCATAGTAACCTCGTACTATAAAGGCAAAGACGAGGCGGAAGTTACGTGCGGAAGCATAAAAATGCACTGTAAGCTTTCCGACCTTATGATAACGGGCGAACCCGAAAAGGTAGAAAAAAAGGTTAAATTCGTCAAAAAACTGCCCAAAGACGCGCCTTTGCTTGAAATAAACGTCCTCGGTATGACCGTTCCCGAGGCGATATACGAAGTAGACAACTTTATCGACCGCGCCGTAACCGACAACCTCGAAGAAATCAAGGTTATACACGGCGTGGGCACGGGCAAACTGAAAAACGCAATCAGACAGCACCTTTTGCGCCATAAAAACGTCGAAAGCTTCCGCGCGGGCAAGTACGGCGAGGGCGAACAGGGAGTAACTTTTATACGTCTTAAATAGTCTATATGCGCCCCGAAGATTAATATTATATAAATAGTATTTTGTTTTAGGGGTAAACTATTGAAAAGAAAAATTGCAGCCGTCGCCATTAACGCGGCGCTTATAATAGTGGTACTTGCCGTATCGCTTGTCGGGTTCTGGGGCGGCAACGCCGTTGCGGTATCGGGCGAGGACGACCGCGTTTTTTACAGCGGCAATTCCGAAAACGGCGTAAGCCTTATGTTCAATATTTACGAAAATGCGGAAAACGTGCGCAAAATTTTGGACATTCTCGACGAAAACGGCGCAAAGGGCACGTTTTTTATAGGCGGGAGCTGGGCGGACGATAACGTTGACTGCGTGCGCGAAATTTTCACGCGCGGGCACGAGGTCGCAAGTCACGGATATTTTCATAAAGACCACGCAAAACTCAACCATAAACAGAATATGGAAGAAATTCTGCCCGCCGTAAAACTTGTGAATATGATTTGCAATACGCAGATAAAATTATTCGCCCCGCCGTCGGGTTCTTTTTCCGAAGCCACGCTTACCGCTTGCGCTCAACTCGACCTGCGTGTTATAATGTGGACGAGGGATACGATAGATTGGCGCGACAGCGATAAAAATCTTATTATAAACCGCGCGACCAAGGGGCTTAAAGGGGGCGACTTCGTACTTATGCACCCCAAGGACGTTACGGTGTCGGCTCTGCCCGAAATACTCAAATACATAAGCGACAACGGTCTTTCGACCGTCACGGTCACACAGAATATAGGAGAATAATGGTACACTTTAAACAATTGAAAAACGGTATCAGATTAATCGTCAAGCAAATGTCGGGGCTTATGTCCGTTTCGATGGGCATAATCGTGCATACGGGCGCGGCGGCGGAAACCGAACGGCAGGACGGGATTTCGCACTTTATCGAGCATATGCTTTTCAAGGGCACGAAAAAGCGTTCCGCTTGCGCGATTTCGGACGAAATGGACGCAATAGGTGCGCAGGTCAACGCTTTTACGGCAAAGGATAACACCTGTTATTACTGCAAATCCACCACTACGCATGCGGCGGAGGCGTTCGAAATACTTTCCGACCTGTTTTTAAACAGCACTTTCCCCGAGGACGAAATGGTAAGGGAGAAGGGCGTAATTATCGAAGAAATAAATATGAACGAAGATACGCCCGACGATTTGTGCCTCGACCTTTTGTCCGAAGCCTGTTTCGGGCGCGGCGGTTACGGCAGAAACATTCTGGGACCGCGCAAAAACGTCGAGGGCTTTACCAAAGAGGCGGTTGACGAGTATATGTCCGAACGCTATACCGCCGATAATATAGTAATTGCGATGGCGGGCAATATCGACGTCGCGCTTGCGGACGACCTTGTCGAACGCTATTTTTCCTCGCTTCCCGCTAAAACGGGCAAAAAATTCGAGGTTGCGCCCGAATACAAATCGCAAAAACTTTTTAAAACCAAAGATATCGAGCAGGTCCATATAGGGCTTGCCTTTCCGTCTGTGAAAAGATACGACCCGCTTTACGACGCAACCACAATAATGAACTCGGTTTTCGGCGGCAGTATGTCGTCGCGTCTTTTCCAGACCGTGCGCGAAAAAATGGGACTTGCCTATACCGTGTATTCGTTCGTTTCGTGTTACGCCGAAACGGGAATGCTTGCGATTTACGCGGGCGTAAACTCGGAAAAATATATGCAAAGCGTAGACGCCATCTGCGATTGTATAGACAAATTCACAAAAAAAGATATGTCGAAAGACGAATTTCTGCGCGGGCGCGAACAACTTCTCGCTTCGGCTGTTTTCGCGCAGGAAAACACTGGCTCGCAAATGCTTTTATACGGCAAAGAGCTTTTGTACAGCGGCAAAATTTACGACTTCGAAGAGCGGGTTAAAATTATATCTTCGGTAAGTTTCGACGACGTAATGTCCGCCGTAGACGTCAATTTCAAGGGCGCGGCGGCGACGGCTGTCGTCGGCGGCGTGGACAAGCCCATACAATGACGACCGTTTCGGGATTTCCGCCGTTTATAAACGCCGACAGCGAACTTCTTATTCTGGGCAGTTTCCCGTCGGTAAAAAGCCGCAAGATTAACTTTTACTACGGCAACCCTCGCAATGCGTTCTGGGGAATGCTCGCCCGCTTTTTCGGGGAAGATATCCCCGCTTCGGTAGAGGACAAAAAGCAATTTTTAACCCGCCGCAAAATCGCGCTTTGGGACGTTGTTTGCGAGTGCGAAATTATCGGCTCGCGCGACGAAACCATTAAAAATACAATAGTCGCGGACGTTGAAAAACTTTTGCAAAACAGCGCGGTCGGGTTTATAATATTGAACGGTGGCACGGCTTACGACCTGTTCGTAAAGCACAACGCGGGCATAAAAATTCCCTACATAAAACTGCCGTCTACAAGCCCGCGCAACCCGAGATATTCCGAAAAGGAGTGGCACAATGTCTTATCGCGAGTTTTTAAACGGACTGTATAGCGTGCGCGACGAAAAATACCGCGACTTCCAAAAAAAACTTCTTAAAAACGACAGTATAAACGTAATCGGCGTAAAAGTGCCGACTTTGCGCAAAATCGCCGCAAAATACGACGGGCGGTTTGACGAACTGCTTGCATATCCCGACGAATTTTACGAGGTCACGTTTATAAAACTCTGCGCCGCCTCGCGCCTTCCGTACGGAAAGTTTACGGACGTAGTGGACAAGCTTGTGCCGCTTATAGACAATTGGGCGACGTGCGATTGCTTTACGCCTGCCTGCATTGCGGACAATAAGGCGGATTTTCTGCCGTTCATTCGCAAATACGCCGCAAGCGACAAGGAATTTCACATACGGTTCGCGCTTACGACGCTTCTTCATTTTTATGTCGAAAGCGAATATCTCGAAACTGTTTTCTCTATAGTCGAGCGTTGCGATACAAGTTGTTATTACGCTTCGACGGCGGCGGCGTGGCTTATCGCCGAAACGCTTGTAAAATATTACGACGCGGGCAAAAGTTTTCTTTTGGACCACAGCCTCGATAAAAGAACTCACAATTTGGCTATAAGGAAAGCGTGCGAAAGTTTCAGACTTTCAAACGACAGAAAAAACTATTTGAAAGGTATTAAAAGATAATGGATATTTCAGCAAAACTCACCGAGGAATTCAATCTCCGCCCCGACCACGTCAAAAACGTTCTGACCCTTTTGGACGAGGGCAACACGATTCCCTTTATCGCCCGTTACCGCAAAGAGATGACGGGAGCCATCGACGACCAGGTTCTGCGCAAGTTGAACGACAGGTACGAATACCTTAAAAACCTCGAAAAGCGCAAGGGCGAAGTAAGCGCGGCGATATGCGAGCAGGAAAAAATGACCGACGAAATACAGTCGGCGCTCGACGCGGCGCAGACAATGACCGAAGTGGAAGATATCTACCGTCCTTTCAAACAGAAGAAAAAGACGCGCGCCTCGGTCGCAATCGCGAAAGGGTTACAGCCTCTCGCCGACTTTATTTTGGCGCAGGACGGCGACCCTTATAAGCAAGCCGAAAAATACATAACGGAAGAAGTTCCCACCGTAGCCGACGCCATTGCGGGAGCGAAAGACATTATCGCCGAATACATTTCCGATAACGCCGAATTGCGCAAAAAACTGCGTTCGCTTATGGAAAACCACGGCGAAATGCAGGTTAAAATGGTAAAGGACGACGAAAAGGGCACATACGCCATGTACGCCGACTATTCCGAACTTGTGTCCGAAATAAAAAATCACAGGATACTCGCCGTCAACAGGGGCGAAAAAGAGGAGTGTTTAAAGGTTAAAATCTACCTCGACCCCGACCTTGCAAAACGCGTTTGCGTTGCAAAATTCGTACATTCGAAAGGCGACTGCGCAAAACTTATCGAAGAGGCGGCGGACGACGGGTACGACAGACTTATCGAACCGTCTATCGAGCGCGAAGTGCGCGCGATACTCACCGACAAGGCGAGCGAGCAGGCGATAAAAATGTTCGAAGTCAACCTTCGCCCTCTGCTTTTACAGCCCCCCGTAAAGGGCAAAATCACCCTCGGGCTTGACCCCGGATACCGCACGGGCTGTAAAGTCGCGGTCGTTGACGAAACGGGCAAAGTGCTTGCAACTTCCGTAATCTACCCCGTTCCGCCCAAAAACGATATCGAGGGCAGTAAAAAGATTGTCAAAGACCTTATATATAAATACGGCGTAAACGTAATTTCGATAGGCAACGGCACGGCGAGCAAAGAAACCGAAATTTTCGTCGCCGACCTTTTAAAAGAACTTGACGCGGACGTTTCGTACGCGGTCGTATCCGAGGCGGGCGCAAGCGTTTATTCGGCAAGCCCGCTCGCCGTCGAAGAATTTCCCGATTACGATTTGACTCTCCGTTCGGCAATTTCCATTGCTCGCCGACTTCAAGACCCGCTCGCCGAACTTATAAAAATCGACCCCAAGTCGATAGGCGTGGGGCAATATCAGCACGATATGGAGAAAAAACGCCTCGACAGCGTACTCGAAGGCGTGCTCGAAGACTGCGTGAACAGCGTCGGCGTTGACCTGAATACCGCAAGCGTATCGCTTTTGAAGTACGTCGCGGGACTTAATGCGGGCGTTGCGAAAAATATCGTCGCCTACCGCGAGCAAAACGGCAAATTCACCGCGCGCAGTCAGCTTTTGAAAGTTTCAAAACTCGGCGAAAAGGCGTACGAGCAGTGTGCGGGCTTTTTGCGCATTCCCGACGGCGTTAATATTATGGATAATACCGCCGTTCACCCCGAATCGTATAAAAAAGCCGAAAAACTTCTGGCGCTTTTCGGATATACCGAAGCGGACGTTCGGGCGGGCAAGCTTGCCGAACTCCCCGCAAAAGTCAAGGCTTTCGGCGAAGATAAGGCGGCGGCATACTCCGAACTCGATAAATCAACGATGAACGATATAATTGCCGAACTTATAAAACCGGGTCGCGACATACGCGACAGCATACCCGCGCGTAAACTCCGCAAGGATATTTTAAGCATCGACGACCTGTCCGTCGGTATGGAAGTGGAGGGCGTCGTCCGCAACGTAACCGACTTCGGCGCGTTTATAGATATCGGCGTCCATCAGGACGGGCTTGTGCATATTTCCGAAATTACCGACAGATTTATCCGCCACCCGTCCGACGTGTTAAAGGTAGGCGACCCCGTAAAAGCCGTTATTATCACGCTCGACAAAAAGAAGCAGAGAATAGGGCTTTCGATAAAGAAAGTAAAAAAGCAAGCTTAATCTTGTCAATAACTTGACATTTTAACTGTGTTAATGTAAACTTTATAAGGTAAATGTACAAGGAGAACGAAAAATGATTGAAAAAATTGCTAAAATACTTGCCGAACAGCTCGGCGTTGACGAAAGCGAGATAAAACCCGAAAGCAACATTGTCGAAGACCTCGGCGCAGATTCCCTCGACGTGGTAGAGCTTTTAATGGCTCTCGAAGACGAAACGGGCAAAACCATTCCCGAAGAAAAGGTTGCCGACCTCAAAACTGTCGGCGACGTCGTCGCAATGCTCGAAAGCCTTTGATTGTATACCACCCCCCGACGGCGAGTTCGTTCTAAAATTTTGATTTCATTAAAAACATCGCGCGGCGAACGCAATAAAATTGCGTTCGCCGCGCTTTTCTTCCCTCCCCAAAAAAATCAAAAACAATAAAAATTACCAATTCCCCTCGCGGCGCGGGAAACTTTCCCGCGCCGCGAGGAGTAGGTTACGGTTGAGTGCTTGCGCCCGCGGTTTTCAACCGCGGGCGCAAGCACATTTTTTATATCCCACTCCGTCCCGTATCGGGGCGGAGTGGGATATGTACTTGACAATATTCGACATAATAATTATAATATAAGGTAAGCAACAAGGGTTTCCCGAAGGCGGTTAATCACGCCCCGTAAAGGGGGTGAAATTTTATGAGGACACAGCTTATACTCTTTTTATTGAGCTTGCTCGATAAAGGATACATAGCCTCCGTCCGCGTTACAAAAGATAAAATCTTTTTGACAATAAAAAAATAACCGCCCAAAAGTTTAGCTGACTGTGGCGGTTATTTTTTAACCAAGACACGGGGCTGACCGTTTAGGGTTTGCCCTTGTTGTGATTTTATTTTACGACGTTTTTATTGATTTGTCAAGTGTTTGATACAAAAATTCCCACCCGCCGCGCGTTGGTAAACGCGCGGCGGGCACGTAGGGGAAGGAGTATCGCGCGGCAACTGCCGCGCGATACTATAATGAATACGCGCAAAGCGGAGAAGTATAATTTGGAGTGTGAAGGGGAAATTTGATAAAAGGAATAAAATTTTGCGAAAAATTTTCGCGAAATTTCGAAAATTTTTCGCAAAAGTATTGAAACATTGCGCAATGTATGGTAAAATTGTGGAAACAAATACTTAATTGAACCGCCCGCGGGCGGTTGCTCCGTTGCAACGGAGCAACCGAACATCTCTAAATGTTTTTATAAAAACACTTTACGGCGGCGCGGCATTAAATTGAAAAAAGCTTGCTCTATGCCGTAAAAATTACCCGTTGACATTTTCAACGCTTTATGGTATAGTATAGCTACCACATTTCTAACTGAATAATTTTTCTTTACGAAGCACAATCTTGGCATTGTGTATCTCTTTTCATAATTCGTAAAGAATCAGTTAGAGGTGTGGTAACCGTAAGAGATACCATGCGGTGTACTCTTTCGGGAGTACACCTTATTTTTTATGGTTAAAACTTTGTTTCAGCCGACGTTCTGCAAAACGTAGGTATTGACAAGTTTTAAAAAATGTCATATAATGACTATGCTCAATCAATTTAATATGCGCATCGTTTACACGTTTCGGCAATGTGTAACCTTTTTGGTATAATTTTCGCGATGCGTAAAATTGATTGAGCAAGTGCCAAAAGGTAGACTTGCAGGTGTGCCTTACGGCACACCTTATTTTTTACCGAAGAGGTGCACTATGTCGCAAATAAAAAAGTTTTTCATATCCGCACTTACAGTGTTACTTATAGCAACACTCCTTATAAGTGCGGTTTTATTATCGAAGCAAACTAAAAGTGTCTATGCTTATAATGTAGAGCACGCCGCAACGGTCAATGAAATTTGGCAAGGTGGCAAGAAACCTTTTAACGGTGAAAATTTAATATCACTTTACGGTCAGCTTGTAGACGGCGCTACAAAATACGAAGAAGTTAAAAAGGCGGTGGACGATAATACTCTCGTTTCAAACTCTGTGGCAGGTAAAAAAATAATAATAAAGTTCGGCGGTATGAATTGGCTTGCCGTTTATATTTCAAAGGCAACTACCGAATATGCAGAACCTGATGATAGCAATTCTTATGAGGGTGTAAACGACATTGCGCCAAATCTCGGTAAGGCGGCAAGGAACGATATTGTTTTAACGCTTTGGCTTGCTCATGTTCCTAATGAGGGCAAATATAAAGCGCAATGGAACAAAAGCTATGATTCTAACGACGGTACATATCCCTCGAATATGTATGGCACAAGTTATATTCGTTCGCAAGTTTTAAACAACGGCGGCAAATATTGGAAAGATATTGATACATTGGTAGAAACTGAAAGTGAGATAAGTCAAAAAACAAGCAATACATACGCAAAATTTACAATGGGTACTGACGGGGAGCAAGATATAGCAGACTATCTTGTCGCGCCTCGTTATATAGATTGGCAGTACAGCCAAAGCTCGAAAGAAACCGGGGGTTATTATAATTTAGATTTAAACAATGATGCTTGGGGAACTGATGTACAAGCAAATTTTAATGACAAAGGACAAACATATTATTATCGTGGAAAAACGGGCTATACGGCGTGGAAAGACGACCTTTTATGGTTGCCTTCATTGGCGGAAACGGGCGGATATAATTATAGCGTAGGTATTTGGAACACGGTCTCGGAACAACGTTTGAACGAATCTAATGCATGGCTCCGTTCGGGAAACACTGGCAGTGGCGGTAGCGCTTTCTATCTGTCTACCTCGGTCGAATCAGTAGCTAATTCGTACCTAGTACGTCCTGCGCTTCACTTAAATTTGACCGCTGCGGCGGGAGCGGCAAGCGGGATTTCACCTACAAAGCCTACGGGTGACCAATTAACAAAGGAATTTGATTTTAACGGAACGGAGCAGACTTTTACTCTACCCGATTTTGGCGACGTAACATACACTGCGCAAGGCAGCGATATAAGTTGGTGGAATGGCGAAAGCGATACCATAACTGCGACTAATGCGGGAGAATATAAAGTAGAGATTGCTCCGCCAGAGGCTGGTTGGAAAGAGGGCGGCAACGACCCTGTAACATTCACTTTTAAAATTAATAAGGCGAAAATAGGCGAAGAATGGAAAACGGGGTTTGCGCAGTCGCAGGAGTTTACATACCACTCCGACCAATCGCACGCGCAGACTTTATGTCTACCCGATATAACCGACGGAAAATTTCCGTTGTCGCTTGTCGGCAAGCCGAGCCTTTCGGCGGGAGATATTACGATAAAATATATCATAACAACTCACGAAGAGAGCCAGCATAGCGACAGCGAAATACAAAAATTCCTTAACGACCTGAAAGACGGCGAACACAGCACCGAGTGGAAAGATTATTCAGCCGCTGACACAAGTTTCAAAGCAATTGACCCGGGCGGCTACTGCGTTTATTTCAAGGCGGAAGCGGGCGACAACTTTGAAACGCTGTACGACTTTTATTCGGTTCATATTTTCAGCGAAAAGCTGACTATAAAGCTGAAAAATCCCTCAAAACATTCCGCCGAAATAGAATACGGCGATATAGCGCACACGCAAACAGCTTTGCGTACCGCCATTTTAGGCGATATCCCCGAAACAAACGGTATTGTCGTTTTGGGAGAGGACGGAATTGAAATAAAGGAAGACAGAACTGCCGACTTTATACGTAATTCAAGTAACTTCGAGTTCTATTTCCGTGACAGCGTGGATACGGTATCGGGCAAGGAATATAAAGTTGACGACAGCGGAAATATGCGCCTTGCCGCGGGAAAAACCTACTATCTGTTTGTTAAATATTTAGGCGAAGCGGGAGTGGACGGTTCGCAAAATTATATCACGTTTGAGTGGGGAGATTCGGCAAATTCACAGCGACCCTCGGTTACGGTCAAGAAGAGGAAAGTCAAATTGACATTGTCGTCCGCGGGGCACACATACGGAAATACGCCCGCGGCAATTACGGCGGAAGCCTCGCGCGACGGTAGCGGCAATTGGTGGGGCAGTGCGGCTATAACCGCGCCAGACGTTAAAACCGAGTTGAGCCTTACTTATAAAGTAAAGAAGTCGGACGACACGGGCAACGAGCTTGCAATAGATTCTTCGTTAGGCGCGGGCATTTACAACATAATTCCCACTTGCGGCAATGACAACTACGAAATATCGGAGTATAGCGGCACTTATACCGTAGCAAAGGCAAAATATGTTATAACGGGCTACAATGATTACGAAACGTCGTATACGGGCGAAGAGATATCGCACGAAATTGAGGGGTTGCCCGATTGGATTGTGCCGACATACGCTTATAAAGGTAAAAGCGGCACAGACACAGTATACGACAGCGCAACCGCGCCGCAAGACGTAGGCGAATATGAAGTAACCGTAACTTTCAGCGGCGAAAACGATAATTACGATTTGCCCGACACGGTAACCAAATATCTGACTATAACGCCGAAAGAGCTGACGTTTTCGCTTAAAAATTCTTCGGGCGAGTACACGGGCGAAGAACACGACGGTATAGACGTTGACTTCGAAACGCTTGCAGTCGGCGACAGCCTTACAAAGGGCGTTGACTACGATTTGAGTTTTGCGGTTGACGGCGAGGGCGAACTCGGCATTGGCGGTCTTCCGCAAGGCAAGGGTAGCTATACGGTAACCGTTATTCTGAAAGATACCGTCAAAAACTACGTAATGGCGGACGGCGCGGAAGCGACGTATACCATAGGTATAGGCGGACTTGCAAAACCTACGGGCGACGACGTGAACGAAACTTACGACGGCAAAGTTCATACGCTTACGCTTTCGGGTTTCGATAAAGAAACAATGAGCGGCTCGGCTTCCGCGGGCGCGGAGTTTAACGAAAATACGGGCGAATTTACCGCGACCAACGCGGGCACGTATACTCTTGATATTACAATCAGAAAGACGGACGAGTATCAGTGGACGGGCGACGGCAAAACGCAGTTTACCATAACCATAAATAAAAAGTCGCTGACGGTTACGGCAAAGGATAAAACTATAACATACGGCGACGGACCCGCGGGCGCGGGCGTTGAGTGTGACGGTTTTGCCGAGGGTGAAAGCGAAAGCAACCTTTCGGGCACGCTCGACTATGACTTTAACTATGCGCAGGGCGGCAACGTCGGCAACAGCTATAAAATCACGCCCAAGGGCTACACTTCGGACAACTATAATATAGAGTTTAAAGACGGCACGCTTACGGTTACGCCGAAGCCGATAACGCTGAAAATCAACGACGGCGGGCACACGCACGGCAGTGCGCCGCAGAGCAGTTTCACGCTTACTGACGTAAACGGCGGACTTGTGGCGGGCGATACGACGGCGGTATTCGACGGGCTGATAACGTTCTATATAAAGAGCAACGGCGTGCGCACCGCACTTGACAGCTCGCTTGAAGTGGGCGAGTACGAACTTTGCGCCGATAACGGAGATTACGGCAATTACACCGTTACCTTTACGAACGGCGTATACACCGTGTCGAACGATTCGATAACCGCCCCGACGGCGGACCCGAACGCGGATAACTTCGTATACACGGGCGACGAACTTACCTATATGCCCGAGGGCTTCGACCCGCTGACTATGGACTTTGAGGGGAACGAGAACGTTCAGACGGACGCGGGCGAGTACACCGTAAAGGTATACCCGAAGAACCGAGAACTCGTGTTCGAAACGGCGGAGGGACCGAAAGACCACCTTGAATTTAAGTTCGAAATAAAGCCCGCCGAGATAGTCGAACTCAACGACAACGGCAACAGCTTTATACAGGATGAGGTTACGGGCGGCGGCGAAGCGCCGTTTGCGGTCACGCTCGGCAAGAAGAAGAACGGTAAATTCGCGAACTTCGATACGGTCGCCGATCAGGATATCACAATTTACGCGACTTTGCCCATGCCTTACGACGGCGGCGAAAAGCCCGCCCGCCCCGAATTTGCTTTGGGCGGGGAAGATTATATCGACATAACGGAGCTTGATATAGACGACCCCGACTATCCTTTGAACGTGGACGTGAAAAAGGTCGGAAAATACGTAGTATATTATCATATCGTCGCGCCCAACCACGAAGATTTGGACGGCGAATGGCGCGTTGAGGTGGCAAAGGATTCCGAGGTCGTAAAGGTAGTGTTCAAAAAAGCGTACGAAATTCCTTACGGCGTAACCCCCGACCCCGAAGAAATTTTCGAAGATATAAAAGATATGCCCGCGCAGTATCTTTCGGTTACGAAGGGCGGCGTGGACTTTACCAAGACTTTCTTCGACGAGATTGCGCAGGGCGTAAGCCTCGGCTGTCGCAGAATTAACGAGTTCGGCAAGTACAGCGACAGCGGCGAGTATTATATCAACTTTAAGCTTGACGAAAATTCGGTGTATACCGTAATCTACCGCGAGGGCGGCAACAATCCCGACGACGATACCAACTTCGACAAACTGAAAATAACGCAAAGGGAGCTTGCGCTGAATTGGGATTCGTCAAAGCTCAAATATACCTTTACGGGCGAAACGATAGCTTTGGACGGGCTTGCGTCGCTTGATATGTCGAATGTGGCGGACGATTGGAACGAATTGCAGGTGCGTTTCGAACTGTCGGACCATAGTCAGGTCATAACCGCCGAGGGCGAGTATCAGGTTACCGCCGTGCTTGTCGGCGCGAACGCGAAGAACTACCGTTTTGCCGACGAAGAGAGGGTGACGAACACCGTGGTAGTCAGCGCGCCGTTACCCGACGAGCCGTCGCCGCAGACGGACGAAAATGACGGCATACCTTGGTGGGTATGGCTTATCGTGGGCGTTGGCGCGGCGTTGATTATTACCGCGATTATAATCGTGATAGTCGTAATGAAAAAGAAAAAGGAGAAAGAGGATAAGGTTGAGGCTCAAACCGCCCCTGCCGAGGCAGAACCGAAAATTATCTACCGAGATATAAACTCCGACGACGACGGCTTCTACGACGACGTGGACGACGGTAAGAAGTAAACGCATAAATAATGTATAAAAAATGTGTCGCAAAAAGCGCGGCGCGCGGGCAATTTGCCCGCGCGCCGCGCCCATTTTTTATTGTCAGACAATTATATTTATCAGTCGTTTCGGAACAAGAATGAATTTTTTAATCGTCTTGCCCTCGATAAGGGGGGCGATATCCGCCGACGATTTTACAAGTTTTTCAATCTCTTCGGCAGGCATATCGGCGGGGATTCGTATTTTCGCCTTAATTTTGCTGTTTACCTGCACGGCATATTCGAAATCGTCCTCGCCGCACTTGGTTTCGTCAAATTCGGGCCATTTTTCGTACGCTATCGTATCTTTATGCCCGAGCGTCGTCGTCCAGATTTCTTCGGTAAGGAACGGAATGACGGGGTTTAACAGTTTTATAAAGCCCTCGGCGTATTCGCGCGGCAGTTTTCTGCCGTCCGAAAGCTCTTTATACACGGCGTTGACGAAAATCATCATCTGCGATATCGCGGTGTTAATCTTCATAGCCGTATAGTCCTCGCCGACCTTTTTGACAGTCTGATTGTAAATTTTTTCGAGGTTCGGGTTAGGCTCGTCGGAAATGCTGTCGCTTTCGCAGTAAATGCGGTAAATTCTGTCGATAAACTTCTTTACGCCCTCGATATTCGCTGTATTCCAAGGTTTTGTGTCCGCGACGGGCCCCATAAACATTTCGTACATTCTCAAAACGTCCGCGCCGTAGTTGCGTACGATATCGTTGGGGTTAATGACGTTGCCGAGGCTCTTCGACATTTTGTTTCCGTCCTCGCCGAGGACCATTCCCTGATGGAAAAGTTTTTTGAACGGCTCTTTATAAGGCACAAGCCCTTTGTCGTACAGAAAATTATTCCAGAAGCGGGAGTATAAAAGGTGTCCGACAAGGTGTTCTTTGCCGCCGAGGTAAAAGTCTACGGGCATCCAATGCTTCAAAAGGTCGTAAGACGCAAACTCTTTGTCGTTGTGGGGGTCGCAATAGCGTAAAAAGTACCAGCTCGACCCTGCGGAGCCCGGCATAGTCGTCGTTTCGCGCTTGCCCTTTACTCCGTTGATTTCGACGTTTACCCAATCGGGCGCGTTTTCAAGCGGCGCGTTGCCGCCGTGCGCCTTGTAATCGCTCATTTCGGGGAGAATTACGGGGAGTTCGCTGTCGTCCGTAAGCGCGACCTCGCCGTTTCCGAGGTGTACGACGGGGAGGGGTTCGCCCCAATATCTCTGGCGGGCGAAAATCCATTCACGCAGTTTATATGTCACGGTTTTTTTGCCGCAATTATGTTCTTCAAGCCATTTTGCCATTTTATCTATGGCTTCCTGCTTGTTAAGCCCGTTTAAAAATCCCGAATTTATGTGCGTGCCGTCTTGCGTGTAGGCTTCTTTTTCGATATCGCCGCCTTCGAGCACCTGAATTATGGGAATACCGAATTTTTTGGCAAATTCGTAGTCGCGCGTATCGTGCGCGGGAACCGCCATAATCGCGCCCGTGCCGTAAGATGTTAAAACGTAGTCCGAAATCCAAACGGGTATTTTTCTGCCGTTGACGGGGTTTATTGCATACGCGCCCGTAAACGCGCCTGTTTTTTCCTTGTTGAGTTCGGTGCGTTCGAGGTCGGACTTCGACGCGCAAATTTTTTTATAGGTTTCGACTTCGGCTTTCTGCGCGGGCGAAGTAATTTTATCGACGAGCTTATGCTCGGGGGCAAGCACGCAGTAAGTCGCGCCGAAAAGCGTGTCGCAACGGGTGGTAAAGACGGTAAAACTTTCGTCGGAGCCGTCTATTTTGAAATCCACGTTTGCGCCGACGGACTTGCCTATCCAATTTCTCTGCGCGGTTTTCGAAGCTTCGGGCCAATCGAGTTCGTCAAGCCCTTCCAAAAGTCTTTCGGCATACTTGTTTATGTCGATGACCCATTGCTTCATATTTTTGCGCACAACGGGGAAGCCGCCGCGTTCGGACTTGCCGTCGATGATTTCGTCGTTGGCAAGCACGGTGCCGAGTTCTTCGCACCAATTTACGGGCGTTTCCACATAGCGCGCCAGCCCCGCGTTATAAAGCTGCTTGAAAATCCACTGCGTCCATTTGTAGTAAGAGGGGTCGCAGGTCGAAACGGTCTGGTCCCAATCGTACGAAAGCCCAAGCATTTTAAGTTGCGAGGTAAAAGTGGCGATATTCTGCTGTGTAAAGCCCTCGGGATTATGCCCCGTATTTATGGCGTATTGCTCGGCGGGCAGACCGAAACTGTCAAAACCTATCGGGTGCAAAACGTTGAAGCCCTGCATCCGCTTCATTCTCGCGAGTATATCGGTGGCGGTGTAGCCTTCGGGGTGTCCGACGTGCAAACCCGCGCCCGAGGGGTAGGGGAACATATCCAAAACGTAATATTTGGGTTTGGAAAAATCGTTTAAATCGGTATGGAAAGTTTTATGGTCTTCCCAATATTTAATCCATTTCTTTTCGACTTCGTTGAAATTCGTGTATGCCATAAAAAAGCGTCCTTACTCTTAATCCACATTATTATAACCGAATACGCCGCAAATAGCAAATATTTTCAGCCGCAAAGGCTTTTAAAGTTGTTGACAAAAATCTTCAAAGGTAATAAAATGATAATGCTCGCGTAAAAAGACAAGTACCTTCCGAGGTCTTTCAGAGAGTGCGGCGTTCGCTGCGAGCCGCATATTCCGAGGGGAGAGGGAAACCGCTTTTATAAAATACGCGCGCACTTAAAGAGCGGCTTTTTAAAGCAATTAAGGTGGAACCGCGCAAAAAATTTGCGTCCTTAAACGATTTTTTATCGTTTAAGGCTTTTTTTTGGAGAAATTATGGAAATTTTACTTAAAAACGGCGAAAAACTCAATCTCGACGGCGGCGCAACGTGCGCCGACGCCGCCCTTGCGATATCCGAAGGGCTGTCGCGCAGCGCAGTCGCCGCAAAAATCAACGGCAAGCTCGTCGATTTAAGCGCAAAGCTTTCCGACGGCGACAAACTCGAAATAGTCACGCTTAAAGACAAAGAGGGTTTGGAAGTTTACCGCCATACCTGCGCGCACGTGCTTGCGCAGGCGGTAAAAAACATTTACCCCACTTGCTCGCTTGCAATAGGACCCGTCATAGAAAACGGATTTTACTACGATATCGACTTCAATACCCCGATAACGCAGGACGATTTTGCCAAAATCGAGCGCGAAATGGAAAAAATCATAAGTTCGAAAACGCCTATCGAAAGGTTTGAACTTCCCCGCGAAGAGGCTGTAAAACTTATGGAAAAATACCACGAAAAGTACAAGGTCGAGTTAATCCGCGACCTTCCGTCCGACGCCGTGATTTCGTTCTATAAACAGGGTTCGTTTACCGACCTTTGCCGCGGTCCTCACCTGCCCAACACGGGTAAAATCAAGGCGTTCAAGCTCACTTCGCTTACGGGCGCATATTGGCGCGGAAACGAAAAGAACAAGATGCTTACCAGAATATACGGCACGGCGTTCGAGAAAAAATCGCAACTCGAAGAATATCTTGTCGCAGTAGAAGAGGCGAAAAAACGCGACCATAACAAACTCGGGCGCGACCTCGGCATATTTATGACAAGCGACGTTATTGGGCAGGGATTGCCCATTTTAATGCCCAAAGGGGCAAAAATCATACAGATTTTATCGCGTTTTGTAGAGGACGAAGAGGAAAAGCGCGGGTTTATGATTACCCGTACGCCCCTTATGGCAAAGTCCGACTTATACAAGATATCGGGACACTGGGCGCACTACCGCGATAAAATGTTTATCCTCGGCGACGTGGACGAAAACGGCGAAAGCCCCGACGGCGAAGAAGTTATGGCGCTTCGCCCTATGACCTGCCCGTTCCAATACCAGATATACAAAAACGGGCTTAAAAGCTACCGCGATTTGCCCGTCAGATACTCGGAAACGGCGACCGAATTCAGAAAAGAGGCTTCGGGCGAAATGCACGGGCTTATACGCGTGCGGCAGTTTACGCTTTCGGACGGTCATATAATCTGCACCAAAGAGCAGGTCGAAGAGGAGTTCAAGCGTTGCCTCGATTTATCTTACGGCATACTCGACGCGCTCGGAATGAGAAACGACGTAACTTTCCGCTTTTCAAAGCGCGGCGCGTCAAAGTCCGATAAATATATCGACGACGACGAGGCGTGGAACGCGACCGAGAGTATGATGAAGAAGATTCTCGACGATTTGAAACTCGATTATGTCGAGGCGGACGACGAGGCGGCTTTCTACGGTCCGAAGCTCGACGTTCAGGCGCGCAACGTTTACGGCAAAGAAGATACTTTGATAACCATTCAGATAGATTTTGCGGCGGGTCACAGTTTCGAAATGCAGTATGTGGACGCGGACGGCGAAAAACGCACGCCATACATCATTCACCGCAGTTCGATAGGCTGTTACGAAAGAACGCTTGCGCTGTTAATCGAAAAGTATGCGGGCGCGTTCCCGCTTTGGATGTGCCCTACGCAGGCTAAAATTCTGCCGATAACCGACCGCGCGCTCGACTATGCGCTTTCGGTCGCGGACAGATTGCGCGAACGCGGCATACGCGTCGAAGTAGACAAGCGCAACGAAAAGATAGGCTATAAAATCCGCGAGGCGAAGATGGAGAAAATTCCTTACGTCCTTGTCGTCGGCGACAAAGAGGCGGAAGAAAACTCCGTAAACGTCAATAAGCGCGGCGTGGAAGAAAAGGAAACCGTTCCCGTAGACGCTTTTATCGCAAAAATCGTCGACGAAAACGCAAAAAAGGTTATTTTCTGATTGAAAAAAGTTGACAGAACCGTAATTTTGGGTTAGAATGTTATCGTTAAAGCAAAGGCAACCCCTTTCGCCGTCCAAACGTTTTGTCCGGCAAGATAATGGTAAAAAACAGACCGCAGGTTTGTAATTTTATCGGGTTGCATTGCGCAACCCGATATTTTTCGGAATTTTTCAAAGAGGTGTAAGATTATAAAAGATTTATATTCGGTAAACGAAGCCATACGCGACAAGGAAGTAAGATTGATTGGCGAAGACGGCGCGATGATAGGCGTGGTCAGCTCGCAGGAAGCGCAAAGACTCGCCTACGACGCGGACCTCGATCTCGTTAAAATCTCGCCTAACGCAAATCCGCCCGTATGCAAAATTATGGATTATTCCAAGTTCAAGTACGAGCAGTCGAAACGCGACAAGGAAAACCGCAAAAATCAGACTATAATCGAGTTGAAAGAAATACGCCTTTCGATGACAATCGACGTCGGCGATATCGCAGTCAAAACCAAGCAGTGCCTTAAATTCCTCGAAGCCGGCAACAAAGTAAAGGTTTCGATAAGAATGAAAGGTCGCGAAAACGCCCGCGCTTATCAGGGAGTAAAGGTTATGCAAGACTTTTTCGAAGGTCTTGAAGGCAAGGCGGTACAGGACAAAAAACCCGTTACCGAGGGCAGAAACATTATAATGATGCTTTCGCCCGCCAAATAAAATCGCAAAATTAATGGAGGATAGGATATGCCCAAGCAGAAATCACACAGCGGCAGCAAAAAGCGTTTCTGGCTGACCGCGACAGGCAAGGTTAAAAGACCGCACGGCGGCAAAAACCACAAGGCAGAAACTAAAAACAGAAAAAGAAAGAGAAATTTGCGTAAGAATACGCTTGTTTCCACTACGCAGGAATCCAACGTAAAAGCGATGATTCCTTATAAGGATTAACGGAGGTAGCACACAATGCGTATTAAAAGAACCGTCAACGCTTTAAAGAAGCGCAGAAAGATTTTACGTCTTGCAAAAGGTTATCGCGGTTATAAATCGAAGAATTACAGAATCGCAAGACAAGCCGTTATGAAGTCGCTCAACTACGCTTTCATCGGCAGAAAAATGAGAAAGCGCGATATGCGCAGTCTTTGGATTGCCCGCATTAACGCCGCGGCAAGACTTAACGGACTTTCCTATTCCAAATTTATGCACGGACTTAAAAACGCGGGCGTCGAACTCAACAGAAAGATGCTTGCCGAGCTTGCCGTAAACGACGCGCAGGCGTTCGGAGCGTTGGCTGAAAAGGCGAAACAAGCTTTATAATTTGTAAATTAAGCCTTTTTTAAGGCTTAATTTTTTTTGAAAGTATGGTAATTACTTCGAAGCAGAACCCTACTGTAAAGTATTTTTCGTCGCTTGCCGACAAAAAGTTCCGCCGCGAATACTCGGCGTATATCGTCGAGGGAGAAAAAAGCGTTCGCGAAGCGGCGGCGGCAAACGTGGAATTGCTTAAAATCGTCTGCACGTCCGATTACGAGGGCGAATTTGCGGGCGCGACCGTCGTAAGCGAGCAGGTTTTTGCAAGCATTTCGACCGAAAAAACGCCGCAGGGCGTAATGGCGGCGGCGGTTATGCCGGATACGTCGCTTCGTCCGCCCGAAAAAAGCTGTATTTTTTTGGACGGGCTTCAGGACGCGGGCAACGTAGGCACAATCATACGCACGGCAAACGCGGCGGGTTACGACGAAATTTATCTGGCGGACTGCGCCGACCCGTTTTCGCCCAAAGCGGTGCGCGCAAGTATGAGCGGGGTGTTTTTTACCAAGATTATGCGCGGCACGCGCGAAGAAACGCTTAAAATTCTCGGCGGCGTCAGAAAAATAGCGGCGGATATGGACGGCGAAAACGTTTTCGGCTTTACCCCGCCCGAAAAATTCTGCCTGTGTATAGGCAACGAGGGCAACGGTATCTCGCGCGAAGTTATGCGCGCCGCCGATTATACGGTAAAAATTCCGATGCGCGCCACCTGCGAAAGCTTGAACGCCGCAGTTTCGGCGGGAATTATTATGTACGCTTTAAAAAGTAAGGAGATTTGATATGTCTGGACATTCCAAATGGCACAATATAGCCGCAAAAAAGGGCAAAACCGACGCAGCCCGCGGCGCAAAATTCACTAAAATAGGGCGCGAGCTTGCGGTTGCGGCAAAGGGTAATCCCAACCCCGACACCAACTCGAAACTCGCCGACGTCATTGCCAAGGCAAAAGCGGCGAATATGCCTAACGAAAATATAAAACGCTCTATCGCAAAGGCGGCGGGCGAACTCGGCGACAAGGAATATAAAGAGCTGACTTACGAAGGTTACGGCGTGGGCGGTTCGGCGGTCATTATAAAAACGCTTACCGACAACGTAAACCGCACCGCGGGAGATATCCGTTCGACGATGAGCAAATGCGGCGGTCAGATGGGCAACACGGGTTGCGTTTCGTATATGTTCGACGACAAGGGCGTAATAGTAATCGAGCGCACCGTCGCGCTTGACGAAGACACAATGATGGAGTACTGCCTCGAAGCCGAAGCGGACGATTATATAAGCGAGGACGACGTATACGAAGTATACACCGCGCCCGAAAAATGGTCGTCGGCGCATAAGTATTTCGAAAGCAAGGGGCTTAATTTCCTCGAATCAGAGGTAAAAATGGTGCCGCAGAACTATATCATGCTGGACGACGACAAGCTTGCGACTTTCAAAAAGATGCTCGAAAGGCTTGAAGAACTCGACGACGTGCAGGACGTGTACCATAACGTGGATTTGCCCGACGACGAAGAAGACGAGTAATCGCGAATAATTTAATAATTTGCACGCAAAATATTATTACAAGCGGCGACGCTTTTTATATAGCTTATTTAAAAGGCGTTGCCGTTCGGCATGTTTTTTGAATGAGCGGGGGAGTATTCTTTAATTTGAATACTCCCTTATGAATTTTCGGGCGTTTTCGCGTGTAAAATATAATATGCGAATTCTGCGTATTTTAAAGCGGTTATTGCCTTTTGTCGCCGTATTTTGCGTAATTATCGCGGCGTTTTCGGTAATTATAACAAAAAAAACGGACAGCGCGGCGGGTGAAAACAAAATGCTTTCGCTTTCCGTCTGGCAGATTGACGGTTTCGAGGGCGGCAAAGGCTCGCGCGCGACCTATCTTTCCGAGGTTTCGGCGGAATACTCGAAAAGCGCGCGCGTTTACGTGACGGTTGTTTCGGTGACGGCGGAAGCCGCGAGGGAAAATCTGGAAAAGGGGATAATCCCCGACGCGATTTCATACCCAGCGGGCGCTTACGGGTTCGAAAGCTGTTTAGAGGACGGCAAGCCCTATATTTGGTGCCACGGCGGGTACTGCTTTCTTGCGCTTGACGGGGCGGATTTTTCGGATATTTCGCCCGAAAATACAGTAATAAACGCGGGTAAAGACAATTTGTCCTCTGTCGCCGCGCTTTTCTGCGGTGTAAACGGCGCGGACGTACTGCCGCCGACAGGCGCATACGTTCAGCTTATCGGGGGGAAATACAAGTATCTTCTCGGCACGCAAAGAGATATAAGCAGACTGACGACGCGCGGCGCGGACTTTGAAATTTTACCCGTAACGCAGTTCAACGATTTATATCAGATAATTTCCGTCACCTCGGGCGACCCCGTAAAACGCGCGGCGGCGGATGGCTTCATAGCCGCGCTCAAAGCAAAACCCGAGGGCGTAAAAAAATTGGGGCTTATGTCCGACGGCATAAAACTGCACGAGGGCAAGCTCGCCCTGATGGAGGGGCTTACATACGACTACGAAGTGAAATTTCCGTTAAGTTACGCGACCCGCGATAAAATAATTTCGGCGGCAAATTCAGCCGATTTAAATTCGATAAAAAATCTTCTCAAATAATTGAAAAAAATCTCAATTAATGGTATTATAAATATGGTCGGGAATAACGGGCTTGAAAATATAGAAAAAACTACGGATTTCACCTTTTCTGAACACACGACTTATTGTTTGGGCGGAAGCGCGGAATGCGCCTATTTTCCCAAGACCGAAAGCGAGCTGTTTACCGTTTACGACAGCCTAGAAAAGGGCGGCAAGCCCTTTGTTATTCTCGGCAACGGTTCGAATGTTCTCGCTTCCGACTCGGGCTTTCGCGGCGCGGTGATATGCACAAAAAAACTTACGTCGATTACCCGAAGCGGCGGGGGAGTTTACGCGCTTGCGGGAGTAAACGTTTCAACCCTTTTGAAATACTGTATGCAGCACTCTCTCGGCGGCGTGGAATACCTTGCGGGAATCCCCGCGACGGTAGGCGGGCTTGCCCTTATGAACGGCGGAGCACATTCGCACACGTTTTCCGAAAATATAATTTCCGTTTCGTTTTATGACGGCAATTTACGCGTTTTAAGCGCAAAAAATTGCAATTTTGGCAATAAATATAGTACTATGCGTGACATAAAAGGCGTAATTTCGGGTGTTTTGCTTAATCTGCACCCGCAAGAAGCGGCGGTTACGCGTAAGAAAATAAAGGCTGTTCTGCGCGCGCGCTCGCGCCAACCGAAAGGCAAAAGTTGCGGTTGCGTATTTAAAAATTCCGACGGCTTTTGCGCGGGAAAACTTATCGACGGCGCGGGGCTTAAAGGCGTTAAAATAGGCGGCGCGGAGGTAAGCGGAAAGCACGCCAATTTTATTCTGAACAACGGCGCGTCGTCGTCGGATATACGCAGACTCATTGATTTTGTCAAGGACGAAGTATATAAAAAATACGACGTTCGGCTTGAAGAAGAGGTCGTGTACATAGGAGATTTTTAAATGGAATTAACCGCAGATTATCATACTCATACGCCCTATTCTCACGGAAAAAACACGGTGCTTGAAAACGCGCTCGCCGCAAAAAAGCTTAATCTTAAACAAATTGCCGTAACCGACCACGGTTTTAACCATATGCTGTTCGGTCTTAAACGCAAAAAACTTCCCGACCTTCGCGCCGAGTGCACCGAGGCGGAAAAGCTTACGGGAGTTAAAGTGCTTATGGGAATGGAAAGCAATCTCATTTCGCTTGACGGCGACACGGATATGAAGCCCGACGACCTTGCCGCTTTCGATATTTATCTTATGGGCATACACGAAGTTCTGCATTACGCAAGCTTCAAAGATATGTATAACATAATGATGAAAAATTACGCCGCGTACAAGTTCGGCAAAAAACCGTCGCAAAAGGTCGTTGACAATACTACGAAAGCGTATATAAGCGCAATCAAAAACAACCCGATAGACATTCTTACGCATATAAATTACAAGTGCTATTGCAACCTCGAAGAGGTGGCGAAGTGTTGCGCCGACTACGGAACGTACATCGAAATCAATACCAAAAAGCGGCACATTTCAGCCGAAGAGCTTAACCTGATGGCTTCAACGGGCGTAAAATTCGTCATAGACTCGGACGCGCATTCCGCGGACAGGGTAGGCGATACCAAAATTGCCGAAGAACTGCTTGCCGAAGCTGACGTGCCTCTCGAAAAGATAGAAAATATCGACGGCAGACTGCCGAAATTCCGTTTTGCGGAGTACAAACTGAAAAATCTGTAA
The DNA here is from genome assembly GCA_947624005.1 of uncultured Clostridia bacterium. GTDB lineage: Bacteria > Bacillota > Clostridia > Christensenellales > Borkfalkiaceae > Coproplasma. The sequence goes on along the minus strand of CANQHV010000005.1, from coordinate 7,584 downwards.
TGCAAAACTTTACCGAAGAACTGAAAAACGAAATAACTTCGCGCCCGCCCGCAAACGAATGCTGTAAACTCGCGGCTTTGTCTGCGTTTATCAGAACGAGCGGCAGCGTGATAGTACGCGACGGCTTTTTCGGGTTCGAACTTGTGACCGAAAACGATAAAACCGCCGAGTATTTTGCCGAAATTTTCGAAAGTTTCGGCATTTCGGCAACCTCTTCGTCGTCGAAGTACGACTTGCTGTCGGGGAGGGACAAGCACGTTTTTTCGTGCGTAAACGAAAAGAGCGACAAGCTTTTGACCCGCCTCGGAATAGTCGGCGAGGACGACGACGGAAAATATCTCAATTTCGGCATTTCGGGCAAACTTTTGCAGAAAAAGTGCTGTAAAAAGGCGTTTTTAAGGGGCGCGTTTTTGGGCGGCGGCAGTTGCACCTTGCCAGACGAGGACAGTTACAGCCGCACGGGCTATCACTTCGAGGTGGTCTTTTCGAATAAAATCACCGCGTCGGACTTTTCCGAACTGCTGTGCGAGTTCGATATTCTGTCTAAGCTTGTTTCGCGCAAAGACGCGGCGGTCGTGTATATCAAAAGCAAGGAAGTCATTTCCGACCTTTTGCACATTATGTCAGTGCCCGAAAGTCTGAAAAAGCTCAATAAAATCGTAAAATTAAAGGACAATAACAATAATCTGAACAGAGTGAACAATTGCTCGGTATCGAATATAGACAAAACCGTTACCGCTTCGGTAAATCAGGTCCGCGCCATCGAAATCATATCGCAGACGGTCGGGCTTCAAAGTCTTGACAGAGGTCTGTTCGACGTAGCCGAGTGCCGACTTGCCGATAAAAACGCGTCTATGCAGGAACTGTCGGACAGGCTCAATATCTCGAAAAGCTGTCTGAACCACCGTATGCGGCGCATTATGGAAATAGCAAAAACTTTACAGGATTAAAAAAATGACCGATTTTATACATCTGCATTTGCACACCGAATATTCGCTTTTGGACGGGGCGTGCAAGATTGACAATTTAATCGCCCACTGCAAGGCGAACGGAATAGACACCGTGTGCATTACCGACCACGGGAATATGTACGGAACCTTGCAACTCGCCGAAAAAGCGACGGTGGCGGGGCTTAAATACATAATCGGCTGCGAATTTTACGTCACGAAAGATATGAACGAAAAAGTAAGTCAGTCCGCCGAGCATCTTATTCTGCTTGCGAAAAACAAGGCGGGTTACAAAAACCTTGTTCAGCTCGACTCAATGGCTTTCGTGGACGGCTTTTACTATAAACCCAAAATCGATTACAAAGTTTTAAAGGAACACTCCGAGGGGGTTATCTGCCTTTCCGCATGCCTTGCGGGCGGGATTCCGAGGCGGCTTCTCGAAGAGGATTACGACGGCGCGAAAAAACTCGCGCTGTATCTTAAAGACGTTTTCAAAGACGATTTTTATATCGAAATTCAGGACCACGGCATAGAAGAGGAAAAGCGCGTTCTGCCCCGACTTATAAAACTTGCGGAAGAAATAGGCGTGGAACTCGTCGCGACAAACGACGTGCATTATCTTGACAAGTCCGACGCAGAAATGCAGGACGTTCTGATGTGCATACAGATGAAAAAACAGCTCGACGACCCCAAAAGAATGAAGTTCCAGACTCGGGAATTTTACTTCAAAACGGGCGACGAAATGGCGGCGCTGTTCCCGAATTTGCCGCAGGCGATAAAAAATACGCGCGTTATAGCCGACAAAGTGTCCGAACCCGCGTTCAACCTTACCCCGAAAGGCGTGCCCGTAAAGGACGACACGCTTATTCCCATGTATACCACGCCCGACGGAAGCACCGCCGAACAGTATTTAAGGCGGCTTACGGACGAGGGGCTTAAACGCCGCTATCCCAATCTTTCCGAACGCGAGCTTTCGAGGGCGGAATACGAACTCGGCATAATCTGCGGAATGGGTTATGCGGATTATTATCTTGTAGTATGGGACTTTATCAATTGGTCGAAAGAACACGGCATACCCGTCGGTCCCGGGCGCGGCTCGGGCGTAAGTTCGATTGTGGCTTACGCGATAGGCATAACTGACGTCGAGCCTTTGCAATACGACCTGCTTTTCGAACGCTTTTTAAACCCCGAGCGCGTGTCGATGCCCGACTTCGATATCGACTTCTGCACGGACAGGCGCGCGGAAACCATACAGTATGTCCGCGACAAATATCACCCCGAAAACGTATGCCAGATTGTCACTTTCGGCACAATGGCGGCGAAAAACTCTATAAAAGACGTCGGCAGAGTAATGCGCGTTCCCTATTCCGAAACCGACCGCCTTACAAAAATAATGGACGGAAAATCGTCTATTTCCGACCTTTTGGGGCGCAGGATACCCGCCGCGCAGAAAAAACTCGAAGAGGAAGAAAATAAACCCGTCGGCGAACGCGACAAAGAAAAAAAAGAAGAACTCGAAGCGAAGCTTGCCGAAATAAGGGCTTTGCGCAACGCGGAGTTCTGCGAAATGTACGAAACGGACGATACGTTGCGCCGAGTTATAGATATGGCTCTCAAAATCGAGGGTATGCCCCGCCAGACGGGCATTCACGCCGCGGGCGTGGTTATCTGCCAAAAGCGAATAGCCGACAACGTTCCGCTTTCACGTAACGGCGAAGATATAACTACGCAGTTCGTCGCAAAGGAAGTCGAATCGCTGGGAATGTTAAAAATGGACTTTCTGGCGCTTGTTACCCTGACCGATATCAAAAAATGTATGGACTATATCCGCGAGGGGTACGGAAAGGCGATAAACTTCGACGAAATAGGCTATACCGACAGCGGCGCGTACTCGCTTATCTCCGAGGGCGACACCGACGGCGTGTTCCAACTCGAAGCCGGGGGTATGAAACGCTTTATGCGCACATTAAAACCCGACTGCCTCGAAGACCTTATCGCGGGAGTTTCGCTTTACCGCCCCGGTCCTATGAAGTTTATCGATTCTTTCTGCCGCCGCAAACACGGCGAAGAGGCTATTACTTACGACTGCCCGCAGGAAGAAAAGATTTTAAAGGTCACATACGGCATACCCGTTTATCAGGAACAGGTAATGCAGATATTTCAGGACCTTGCGGGCTTTTCGCTCGGCGAGGCGGACCTCGTGCGCCGCGCGATGGGTAAAAAAGACAAAAAGACCCTTATGGCGCAGAAAGAAAAGTTCATTAACGGCGGGATAAACGAAAAGAACGGAAATCCCGTCGCAGGTTGCGTCAAAAACGGAATTTCGGCGCAGATTGCAAATAAGATTTTCGGCGATATGGAGGGGTTTGCGTCCTATGCGTTCAACAAGTCGCACGCCGCGGCTTACGCGACACTCGCCTATCAGACCGCGTGGCTTAAAAAGTACTATTGCAAAGAATTTATTTGCGGGCTTTTAAACAACAGGCTTAACAAAATCGAAGAAATTACCAAGTACGTCGTATACCTCAAAGACAAGGGAATGCGCGTGTTCCCGCCCGATATAAACAAATCGAAAACCGCGTTTACCGTAGTAAAAGACGGCGTGCGTTTCGGGCTTTCCGCCCTGAAAGGCGCGGGACAAGGCGTAATAGACAGCATAATCGACGAGAGAAACGCAAACGGCGATTTCAAAGATTTTTCCGACTTTATATCCCGTTGCAGCGGAGTTCTGAACTCCCGCCTTGTAGAGGGGCTTATATATTCGGGCGCGTTTGACGAAATGGGCGTAAAGCGGTCGCAGCTTGCTCAGATTTACGAGCCGCTGTGCGCGCGCGCAAAGGCTATAAACAAGCAAAAATCGAGCGCGCAGATGTCGCTTTTCGGCGATATTATCGAGGACGAGCGGCTCGACGTGGTATATCCCGACATTCCCGAACTCGAACTTAACGAAAAACTCGCGAAAGAAAAGGAAGTGCTCGGGGTATACGTAAGCGGACACCCGTTCGAAAAATATATGCACGCGTTCCCCGATTGCAATTTCGACTGTTCGCTCCTTACCGATTATTCCGAGGACGAGGACGGGGTGCGGACGTACAACCAGATAAAGGACGGTATGGGCGTTGTGATGGCGGGAATTATAGGTTCGTACCGCCGCACGACGACGAAGCGCGGCTCGATAATGGCGTTTATCGGGCTTGAAGACGTGTACGGAAGCGTCGATTGCGTATGTTTTCCCAACATTTTCGAAAAGTACAAGCCCGCGCTTGCGCCCGACAGAATAGTTAAAATACGCGGAAAACTCGACCTCGGCACAGACGGAAGCGTATCGGTTATAGTGGACGAGGTGACTTCGCTTGAAGAACTTGCGCCGCCCGCCGCGCCCGAACGGCGCGAGCCTGCGACGCTTTGGCTTAAAGCGGACGCGCTTTCCGACGAAGATTTTTCCGAGCTTGTTTCTATGCTTTCGAATTACGAGGGCGAAACGGTTTGCAAAATCGTGCGGAACGGCAAAAAATACAAATTGCCGACGGGCGTAAATTATTGCCGCGGACTGCTTGCCGAATTAAGCGCGTTTATAAATCAGGAAGACGTCAAGTTTATCGATAAATTTTAAAAGTTTGTAAAAATCGTTGTGTTTTTGCGTACGGTTTGTTATAATATAAACTGAATTGCAAGGTTCCGCGTTTCTGGGCGCAAGGCGCTTGAACGGCGCGGAAAAACGACAGGTACGGAGGTAAAATATGAAAAGAATAGGTTTGCTGACAAGCGGCGGCGACGCTCCCGGTATGAACGCCTGCATAAGGGCGGTAGTCCGTACCGCGCTTTATTTCGGTATGGAAGTTTACGGCATCGAACGCGGCTATCAGGGACTTATCGACGACGAGATGATACCGATGGAAATGCGTTCGGTTTCGGATATCGTTCAGCGCGGCGGCACCAAGTTAAGAACGGCGCGTTGCCTTGAAATGCTTACCAAAGAGGGTCAGAAAAAGGCGGTAAAAACGCTTGAAACGCGCGGTATAGAAGGGCTTGTCGTTATCGGCGGCGACGGTTCGTTCCGCGGCGCGAAATGCCTTTCGGAAGAATACGGCATTCCCACCATAGGAATACCCGGCACCATTGACAACGACCTTGAATATACCGATTATACCCTCGGCTTCGACACCGCGGTCAATACCTGTATCGACGTTATAAACAAACTGCGCGACACTATGACTTCGCACGAAAGAATTTCGGTAGTGGAAGTTATGGGCAGACGTTGCGGCGATATCGCGCTGTATGCGGGAATAGCGAGCGGCGCGGAAATCATAGTCGTTCCCGAAGTCGTTTTCGACCTCGACGATATAGTAATGAAGATAAACCGTTCGCGCGCAAACGGCAAACACTCGAATATAATAGTGGTTGCCGAGGGCGTTTGCACGGCGGAAGATTTTGCCAAACAGTTGCAATCGGTTACAACTTATTCCGTGCGCCCGACCACAATCGGACATATTCAGCGCGGCGGTTCGCCCTCGATGGCGGACAGAATGCTTGCCGCCCAATTCGGAAATAAAGCGGTTCGTCTTCTGAACGACGGCATAGGCAACAGAGTAGTCGGTATCCGCAAAAACGAAATTATAGATATGGATATCATCGAAGCCGTAAGTATGAAAAAGAAATTCAATTACGAACTTTACGAAACGCTTCAAATGATTTCGATGTAAAAACGCATACAAAGCCGCACTCCGCGGCTTTTTTGCGGCTTCGGCAGTTTTGACGGACCAATAAATTTTTAAGGTGTTTTTGTGATTTTAACGGTGTGTTTAAGCCCGTGCATAGACGTCAACATAGAAGTTGATTCTTTGAGCGTGGGTATGTCGCACAAGATAATAAATAAAAGAATATTTTTTACGGGGAAAGCGATAAACGTCGCGATAGGTCTGGGCAGATTGAACGCCGAAGCTTTCGCGACGGGGTTTATGTACGAGGGTAACGGTCACCAATTCGAGCAGGAGCTTCACCGCGAGGGCGTACCCTATAAATTTATATGGAGCAGCGGCAGAGTAAGGGAAAATTACAAGTTTATCGACAATAAAAGTATGCTTACCGAAATCGACGATATAAGTCAGGAACTCTCCGCCGAAAAGCAAAGCGAGCTTATAGAACTTATTTCGCAATTTGCAAAATCGAGCGAGGCTGTCGTGATTTCGGGAAGTCTTGCGCGCGGTATGCAACCGTCGTATTACCGCGAAGCGCTGTCGGCGGTGCCGTCGGGCGTTCTTAAAGTGGTGGATACCGAGGGCGACAGACTGTTCGAAGCGTTGAAATGCGGGGTGGACCTTGTAAAGCCCAACATAGAAGAACTCGAACGCACTTTCAACCGCTCGTTCAGAACGCGCGCCGAAATGCTTTCGGCTTGCCGCGAACTTATAAACCTCGGCGCAAAACGCGTGCTTTTGTCGCTGGGCAAAAACGGCGCGATAATCACCGACGGCAAAAAGAGTTATTACTGTAAAAGCATAAACGTTGCAATGAACTCGACTGTGGGCGCGGGCGACGGTATGGTCGCCGCCGCGACCTACGCTTTAACAAAGGGCGGCGATTTAAAGGAAATTCTGCGTTGCGGCGTAGCGGCGGGTACAGCCGCGGTAACTTCGCCGTACAGCACGTCCTTTTTAAAGGAAAAGTACGAGGAAATTCTTTCCTCGCTTAAAGTCGAAGAAATTAAGTCAAACGCTTGAAATACGTCTGAAAATATTGTATAATCTAATAAAAATCACGGAGAAAGGAATGAAAACGGTTGATTGGAACTCTCAGGCTCCTTTAAAACTTTTACAGTCGATGCCAACGACGCTTAAAAAGAAGAATATCGAGGCTATTCAGGAAGTAATAGACAGGGATAAATTCCAACACAGCAAGCGTTTACAACGCGACTTGTGCGGAGTGTACGCGCCTTTCTGCGAGGGGTGCATAAAAACCTTGTATTGCCCGTGCGCGCAATCGTATATCCGTATGAAGCAAGCCGAGGGTATGAAAATCGAAATCGCTATCGCCGACGACGAACCTGAAACGGTAAAGTCGGAAGCGGCGGAAGAAGCGGAAGAAAAACAACCCGTGGCGACTGACGAGCAACCCGCCGCCGAAGAGGTTGCCGCGCAACCGCCCGCGGAAGAGGTTCCCGCAGTCGAACCCGAACCTCAACCTCAACCCGAGAAAAAGTATATACGCATTGCCATTGCGCGCAAAAAGCGTTAATTTAAACAGGATAAAATTACGGCGTGCGCAGTCTGCGCACGCCGATAAATTTTACGTCGATTTTTCGGCTAAAAGCCCAAAAATGAATTGACATTGTAAGATAATTCAAATATAATGATTGAGTAAGTCGCTGCTGTGGCTCAGCAGGTAGAGCACATCCTTGGTAAGGATGAGGTCGGCGGTTCAAATCCGCTCAGCAGCTCCATTAAAAGGCATTTTGCGTAAGCAAAATGCCTGATTTTTTGTCGCCGCCGAGCGGGTGATGAAATAACGTGACGCGATTGGACCTGCGGTCAGCAATCGCTATTCCGTCGCTTTGCTCCTTACAAATCCGCTCAGCAGCTCCATTAAAAGGCATTTTGCGTAAGCAAAATGCCTGATTTTTTGTCGCCGCCGAGCGGGT
>CANQHV010000004.1 GCA_947624005.1 uncultured Clostridia bacterium | reverse complement strand
TCAACCAAGGGTTGAGAAAAGAAGAATTTACGAATCCAAATTAGAGAAAGGCTATAATTAACGAGGCTGTAACCTTTGAAGTATTTTCTTTGATTGACTATGCAGTTTTCAGTCTTCGGACGAAAAACAAGCATATATTCGGCAATTTGCCGTTTATATAACCGAAACCGAAAGGTTTCGTCCGTATTCCGCTTTAGCTCAGTCGGTAGAGCATGCGGCTGTTAACCGCAGTGTCGTTGGTTCAAGTCCAACAAGCGGAGCCACGTCGAGGCAAATCTCGCTTTAAGCTGTCCGTGCACAGCACGGACAGCGAGATTGCTTGATTGCCTCTCCTCTTTCGCGAAAATCTCACTTTGTTGCGATTTCCGCGAGTTCTGAGGAATTTGCTAAAATCTCATTCTTGCGGTTTTAGTGAGGGTAAAAATTTAAAAGTGAGCATATATTCGGCAATTTTGCCGTTTATATAACCATTCCGGTGACGATAAAGCAGAGGACCCACCTGTTCTCATTCCGAACACAGAAGTTAAGCTCTGAGTTGCTGAAAGTACTATACGGGACACTGTATGGGAGGATAAGGAGTTGCCGGATTTCAATCAAGCCGTTGCGCTTTATGCGCAACGGCTTACCTCTTATTTAAGATAAATTTGCGCAATTTTGGCTTATTTAAGTACTCGGCAATCTCGCCGTCCATTTTGTCGTTGTCAAAATAGTAGTAGATTAGTATAGAACAGCTCGCCTACACTGTAAAACCAATGCAGGAACGGCATTAAATCGTTAAAGAGCGCACGGAGGACTCCAATTCCACGTCGAGGAAGTATGGATCTCGCCTTCGTTTAAAACCTGTTCCAGCAGTGCCATACGATTTCCTCCCGCGTTCCCGTGTTGAATATGTAATCGTCAACAGAACAGTTTGCATGTTTCAGTTGTGTTGAGATATACCCCTGCGTAACACCAATCTCTTCAGCGGCTTCTTTCTGGGTCTTGCCGCTTGACATAATCTTTAAAATATCTCTGTCCTGCTGCGGCAAGTTGGCGAACAGAATTTCCCTGTCGCGCCGTTCGTCTGCAAGTACATTGAACGGTATGGACTTATCTATTCTGCGTTCACGCTGTTTGGGTGTTAGCTCGTCCTCGTTCTTGTTTGTAAACCAAACAGTATGGCGTTGATATTTATGAGTATTGTTGTATTCCAACCTATCTAACTCAAACAGAGCTTCCCACTCGGCTTCGCTTACTTCTATGACAATATACGGTCTGCCGTAGATATATGTGTTGGGCGAATCCGTCTCTGTGCAGGGATAGTAATACAGGAATTTGCCTGCCGTCTTCGCAGGTTTTTTCTTTTTATTATAGTGATATGCCAATTTATCCATAGCACCATTATAACTTATAAACCTGACACAAATCGGCATATATTAAAAATTTTTTAGATAAATTTTACGCTGAAATTCTTATTTTCTTATGCAACAAAAGTGGGCATTTTTTTTGATGCCTAAGCAGGATAAGGAAGGTGGTCACATGTGCCACACCTTCGCCCCTTAACAAGCGGGAAACCCGCTTGGGGGAGGACAGTATCTTTATGGGGAAAGTTATAATTTTAACAATAAGGAGGTTGCACTAGAGGGGAATAGAAGTAGATATTTGAGAAACGCAAAAGCAGTAGCATATTCAAATGGAGGTCAATTATTATAAATTGACCTTTTAAAATTTCTAAAAATGTTTAAATTTTGGTTGTAAAATATAAATAAATTTGCTAAATTGTACTAAAATAGACAAAACTATATTGACTTTATAAAATATAGTGATATACTTTATGTAATAAAAAGCATAGGCGGTGTTGTTATGACAACAAAACTTTTCGAGCGGCTTGTAACGAAGTTTTCAATAAAGGTAACTGATTTAATAAAATATCTGGATGTTTCCAAGGCCACAATCTACAATTATCGAAATTTGGAAAATTTTTCCGATATCCCAAAGGACAAGCAGTTAAAAATACTTTATCTTTTCGGAAAAGAAAATGAAGAGGAGCTTGAGCTTGTTTTGGACGAATCTGACAGCGAATTATTGAATAAGTATTTGAACCGTATTTCAAGTATTTTAGGCGACAGCGCAAACAGCAAAAAAGAGGCTCTCGCGTCTTTGGAAGAGCTGACTGCCCAAAACGAAAAGTTAAGGCAGGAAAACTCGGCTTTAAAAAGGCAAGCGGAAGTCTTAAAAAAATTTTCCGCTCTTGATGAGTTTACGCTCACTATTTTGTTTGATAAAATTTCCGAGATAGTGTCGGGAGCAAATTCCGCCGAAATGAAGGAGTTTATCGATTACCTGGATATTTTTGCAAAATACCGTAAAACGTTGAGGTAAATATGGAATCCGATAGCGATGATGAATACCGACGTTGATATGAAGAGAGCGAAGAATGTAAAGACAGAGAATATGAAAAATGGTTTGAGGAGCAAAACAAAGTAAAAATGGGATATTTGTATCTTAATTTTTTAGACAATCTTGAACGCGGTAGCAGAAGTTGGGACGACCTTTACACAACTTCTTTGACAGAGCAATACGAGGCGTTAAAACCCCGTTTGGGGCTCTATGCTGCCAATACGCTTCAAGAATTTATTGCAAGCGCTTTCCTTGCAACCGACAAGACCTATTACATATCGCTACCGGCATTTGACAGGCGCGTTAAACAGAATTATCGCGGAAAGGATTGCATTTATAATATAATTATCCGCCCCGAAAAAAGCGGCGCGATGTCTTATTGCGTTCCCGAACAATATGATTTGATTGTCATAGGTGATGTTACGTTTGGTAGCGTTATTGATATTACCGTAAAGGGAATCGAATTTATCGATACCAAAGTTGCCAAATTCGGGGAGAGATCGGTTTACTGTACTGCGGCGTGCGCATTTGCGGAAAAGACGTTTAATGCAAACGGAAGGAATATTACAGTACCCGATTACGGTGTGCGGGAAATGCATAATCCCGTTTTGACAAATGATTTTGTCAACTCGCTCTGTACAGAACTTTATCCCGTGCCGAATCCGCAACAGGCGATTTATACTTTTGGCGAATGGCAACAGTATCTTCAATTCCGCAGATATTATTTGGGCAAACAGTCCGAACGTTGTGCTCCCATAAACAATGCGACTGTTTGTAATTCTTATATGATTACAAAAGAGGTCTACCGTAAAAATGAATCATATTCCGATTTATTGCTTGACGGAATTTCCGATTTTGCACGCGGTGAGCAGATTATTCTTTCCAAAGAGGTGAGCGGCGCCGACGGATTTCCGCTTATCAAGGTGGAAATAGATAAGAACAGAAAAGCAATATTGAGCGACACGATAGGTAAAAACGGCAGAGGCAAGCCCAAATTTGAAGTGTGGCTCAACCGCTATACCAAGGACGCTATGGGGTTATCACCCACAGAGCCCAAATACGACAAAAACGGCGATTTGCCAAAGGGTGTAAGATTTTTTCAATATTCTTTGGGCGAGCGGTATTTATTTACGCATGTAGATATAGAACCCGACTGTTCTGCGCTTGAAAGACAGTATGAAAAAGATATAAAAAGCGCATACGGGGCGATAGAAAATAAATATGCCGGCTTCATTCGTGGAGAACTTATAAAGTTTGTAGAGGCGCAGACGCCTGTTTTGCGCGTGCAGTACGAGCAGCGATTTGCGCAGTATAAACAGGAAATCGAAGGGGCGTTGGAACTCGACATTGCGGAAAATAAAGATAAAGAAGTAAATAAAGAGTTTGAAGCGCAAAAACAAGATATCGAGCAACCCGTTTCGCTGCGTGAGTTCTATATTAGGCGAAATGACAGATTGATTGAAACGAAACGGAAGAGCCTTGGCATTGCATTGCAGGTTGAACTCGACAGGCTGAAAAAAGAGAAACAGTCACAGCTCGAAGTGCAATACAAGGGTCGAATAGAACAGGAGAAAACTGCCGCAAAAGAAGAACTGCAAAAGAAATTACAAGCGCAAAAAGACGAAAAGATTGAAAATGAAACCGTGCGCAGATATTGCATATATTTCCGTCCTGCGGATATTACCGATAAAGTTTCGGAGCTCCAAAAGGAAATAGATAAAACCGAGCCGAAGTATTTAACGTATGATAACCGTGCTGAAAAGGCAAAGATAGAACGTCAGGAAAAGGCATTAAGTTCTTTTCTTTGCGGATATGTAAAAAATCCTTACTTGCCCGCCTATCTGTTTGCTCCCGAAAAACTTGCACAGACTGCAAGGGGCTTGGATAAAGAGCCCGATTGGTATTTGGAAAGTTTGAATGACAGGCAAAAACTTGCTGTAAAGCGCGCGCTTGCAAGCGAGAGTTTATTCCTTTTGCAGGGACCTCCGGGAACGGGGAAGACGCAGGTCATTGCGGAAATCACGGCACAGCTATGCAAGCGCGGCAAAAAGATTTTAATCTCTTCCGAGACGCATAAGGCAATCGATAACGTTTTTGAGCGTTTGCCTAAAATTCCCGAAATAAGACCGTTAAGACTTATTCCGTCGCAAAACGGCAAGGAGACAAATTACAGTCCGGAAAGACTTGTTGACAATTTCTACGCAAATATAGGCGGCAATCTTGAACGACAAATATTAAGATTCGAGCACTTCGAAGAAACCAAAGCGTCGTTCGACGAGGAGATGAAAAATCTCCGTGTAGAGTACGATAAACTTTTGCGGTTGAAGCGCGAGAATTTAGAGGTTGAAAGCCGCCGCTCGGCAATCTCCCAAGCGGTCAACCGTTTGAATGAAGAAGTACAAAATTTGCGTGCCGAACTTTCGGCTATGCGTGAGGACACGGACGAATACAAGCGGACGATAAGATATATCGAGAGTTGCCGATTGACCGCCGAGGGAGTAAAAGAGCAATGTATAAGGGAATTTTCGCAAAAAATCTCGGCATTGCTTGCGGAATATCCCTGTTTGAAATCAATTTCCGCAGAAAGAGCGGGAGAGCTTGTAAAAGCCGATATTGCCGTCGTCTGTGAAGAGCTTACCCATATTCTATCGGGCGATACGCTGGTAGAGTTGCAAAAAAAGCAACAAGAAATACGCGCCATGTTGCAAGCATTGGTAAACCCCGATACTTTTGAACCTCCCGAAGAAGGCGAAGAAAATTATGCGGAGTTTAAACAAAAACAAGCCGAACTGATTGATATAGGGAAAAAGATAAAGACTGTTTCAATCACAAACGATTTCAATCTTTCGGGAAGCCTTATTTATTCGCTTGTTCCCGAAATTGTAAAGGACGAAGGACTTTTGCGGCATTTGCCGGACGAGCTTACCGCGTTTCAACAACGCTTGCGCTCATTGATATCGGAAATGAAATTTTCGATAGAGGAGATTATCCAAAAGCAGTCAACCAGTGAAAACGAATTGACCGTAAAAATAGGCGACAAACAGTCTGAAATCAGTAAACATAAGCGAGAGTATGAACAGCTGGGTAAAAACAGCGGAATAGAGGAATACGGAGAGCTGTATTCTTCCTTAAAGCAAAAAATAACGCGGTTCTTCAACGATTTTTCGATTGTAAAAGAGTATGATTCCGAAAATCTTGAAACGGCGTTTGATATTATCAGGGAAGAGTGGGACAAACTCGAAAAAGATTATAAAAATATCCAAAGCGAAAATAAAATACCCACTTACCGAGCGATATGCAAATATCTTGCCCAAGAGGATATTCTCGAAGAGGACCGGCAGGCCTATACAAGGGAACTTTTTAACAACGTAAACGTGTTTGGTATCACTTGTACAAGCCGCGACAGGTTTACCTCTTCGCAACTTACCGAACTTGCAAAGTACGGAATAGATTCGGTGGATATCCGCACGCAGGGGATAGAAGTCGTCATAATCGACGAGGTTTCAAAGTCGTCATTCCTCGATTTGTTGATTCCGATTTTATACGGCAAAACGGTCATTTTAGTTGGCGACCACAGGCAGCTCCCGCCTATGTACGATTTGCGCCATCTGCGCGAAAGCGATTTTGAAGAGCTTGACGAAGATATAATAACGAAACAGAAAAACGACGAATATAAAAGACTTTACGAAGAGTGCTTTTTTAAAACGTTGTATGAAAAAGTGCCCGATGATTTCCGCGTGATGCTCAACAAGCAATACCGTTGCCACAGCCATATTATGGAAGTATTCAATCACTTTTACGGCGGCAACCCAAAGGGGCTTTCAATCGGCAAAAAGCAACAGGACGACGAAAAGCAGCATAATCTTACCGTCCGTATCAACGGCAATACGGTTATCGACCCTATGCACCACATTTATTTTGTGGATTGCGACGAGCGTGAGTCGAGCGCCTACGAGGGGAGCACTTCAAAAGTAAACGAACAGGAAGCGGAAGTTGCCATTACGCTTTTAAAGGAACTTGATAGGGCGAGTGCTGAACTTGTAAAATCGGGAAAATTAAAAGTAAATAAAGAAAAACGGCTTGACGAGCGGCCAAGCGCGGGAATTATCTGCACATACGGCGACCAGGCGGGGCTAATTAAAAAGAAACGCAGATATGCGCAATTCAACGGCTTTTCCGCAAAGCAAGACGAGCGGCTTATTATCAGTACGGTGGATGATTTTCAGGGCGACGAACGGGATATAATTATCGTTTCAATGGTACGAAACCCCGCCCCCGGTAAGAAGTTCGATTTGGAGTTTATTAAAAAGTTCGAGCGTATCAACGTGGCGCTTTCCCGTGCGAGAAAATTATTGATTATCGTCGGCTCAAAAAAATTCTTGTCCGAAAACGGCAATATCGATTTGCCCGATATGGAAGGGAGAAAAGAGCTGGATAAAGTAAATTATCCTGTATTCAGGGAGATTATCGATACTGTATATTTCCGCGGGCGCGTCCTTACCGCAAGCGATATTTTAGGAGAGAATTATGGCAGATAAACCTATCAAGCAAATTACAACGTCATGCCCCTTTCCGCTTTTGATTTACCCTGTCAATATCAGGTACAACGAAGTAAGAAAGGCTTCGGGTATAGCTTATATCCTGCTTGAAATGATAGATAAGGCAACGGCTTCCGCCGAAAAGATTTCAGATGTACTTTTAAAATTCGGAATTCCTTCTGAACTTCATTACATATTCGGGAAAGAAATTGCGGGTCTTATAGGTACGGAAATTATCGAATCGGCATATCCCGCGTCATATTTTAACGAGCCGCGATATTTCAGCCAAATCAAGATGGGAGAGATAAAACTTACGCAAAAAGGCAAAGTAATGTTCCGCGATAAAGCAATTCCCACGGGGCAGGAAAAAGTAAAGCAAAAGGAGATTTATTTTGACCCCGTAAGGCGCAAATTCGATATTGCTTATCCCATATCGCATGCGGACATTTCTACTTCGGCGCTCGGAGAAGATTTCATCGATAGGCTCAAGTTGGATATAAGCGGAATGGGGGATTATATAAACGCAAATCCTACGAAAATGGGCTTAAAGGCAGAAGAAAAAATAATATCCTTTGAAACGGAAGAGCCGCAAAAAAGAGCGGTAAAGCCGGAAGATAATTTCACTATTCTAATTACCTCAAAGGGTGTAGAGTTTAAATTTGCCACAAGCGATGAAACGGCGTTTTTTAATAAATACTTTACCTCCGAAATTATGGAGCGCGTCATCGCGTTCAAGCCGCGGTATAGGTTTACTGACAGATTGAAAAATTACGAAAATATTCCTACTATTCCTTTTAAAGAATTGGACGTGTCGAATTTTTATATTCCCGACGATTTTGCAAAGCAGGCAAAAACGGCTTGCAACGTATTTTTGGAACGCGGTGGGTTGGACTATGAGAGCGACGACGAAGCAATCCGTTTTACGGATGCGGCAATTTTAGACGGATTGGATAAAGATGCCGAATTCGCACTATTTGATTTATCGGGTTGCAGGTATTATCGGGCTTTGAACGTTGAGTTCCCGTGCGAACAACTCAAAGATGTGTTTAAAATGCAACTCTTGGTTGAAAATACGGCGACGGACGAGCAGTTCGGTAATGCGGTAACGGAAATATTTAATGTTTATAAGTCCAAACCGTTTGATATTGAGTGTAGCAAGGTGATAATGTATGCCGCCGCGGCATTAAAAAACAGCGAATTGTTTGAAATTTACGCAAATGAAAAATTATCCGAAATCAAGACTGTTGATGACAAAATCGAGTTTCTTTTAAAACTCAATTCGGCTTTTGCAAAATCGGAAGGTTGGGATACTTGTTTTAAGCGGCTGGCGGGAACTTATTATGCGGATAGCGTAAAGGAAGTCAAGCTCGACAATGTGATTTACAAAAATACCGTTTTATCACCGCTCGTAAAGGCAGTAGGTATGTCTGATATCGACTATATTACGAGTTTTTCGCAAAACGTTGCCAAAACCGAAGATCCGACACTTGTTTATCAGGCCCTCTCTTCGGCGGGGTTCGATACGGGCTTGATTCTCGGAATAGTTAATGTTATTGACTTATATCTCCGCGCAGTATTGGACGGAGAACCTATAATCGCCGACAGCGAGTTCGTTTTACAGTTTTCGGTGTTGCAAACAAACTTCAACAAGCTAAACACAATGCTTGGGGTGGAGAGTTTGTCCGATTATACGATAAAAGAAGATTATAACGTTGACGAATTTTTCAACGCCTATGGAACTTTTATTTCAACCTGTCGCACGTTGGAAAAGTACAGACGGTATGCCGAAAAAGAATTTAAAGAGCTTGAAGGGTATAAGGCCATATATGACACCGTTCACGAATTGCTGTCGATTGAAAGGACGGCGTCTTCGCACCCCGAAAAAATTACGGAAAAGTATATCAATGAGTATATTGACCGTGGGAGATACAAAGACGCGATATGCGACTTGCTTGTGAAGTTGCAATTTGACCTGCGTAAAATCTTGCAGGCAGACAATACAATGCAGGCAAACGAACTTATTGATATGGCAAAAGAAGAAGGCTTTATTGATGGTAAAGAGGCAAGCGCACTGCACAAGTTGCGCATTTGCAGAAACCATTTGCAACATCCGGATAGAGTGCAGGCGCAATTTAATAAAAACGATATCGAAAATTGGCGGGATATAGTATTTTCAATAGGAGGGAACAAATGAGCCATCAAACGCAAATTGATTATCAACATATAGCCACCCAATGTAAGAGCGTATGCGAACTTGCCGAAAATCAGCTCGCCGAAATGGATAATCTGTTGCAAGAATTGGAAAACAATTCAAGTAGCATACTTAACGAACAAGTATCAGCATTGAAAAAAAGTATACAAGAAGAACGAACAAAACTTCAACGCAATATTGACAAAGTTCGTGCAGCAGCAGAAGTTCAAGCAAAAAAAGGAACTGTTACCGTCGATAATGAGAAAGAAGAATATAGGCATAGAAACGATGCAATTGCCGCTGCCGAAATGCTTAAAAGGGAAGTCGATATATTGGCATCTTCAAAGCTCGTGGAATTTCAAGGGCTTTTGGAAACTCTTTTAAAGTCAAGTATTGAAGACAATTACAGGCAAATGATTAAAAAAGGCAAAGGAGTTGTAACCGTAACGGCGGCAGTGCAGAGTGTTCTTGACGGCATAGCCGACGGTACGCTCAAACAGTTCACCTATCTTGCCTATTTGCAGGACCCTTCGCTTTCCGGCGATAAACTCGTTGAGGCAGGGAAGCGGCTTTCGGAGGAGACATACGAATCCCGCTATGAAAGGGAAGTGGAAAATATACGCGCCGAACTTGAAGCCGCAAAGGTGGAAAAAGACGAGATAGAAAAGATTACGGCGACAAAGGGCGCCTCAAAGCGCGAAACGCTCACTGCCATGCGCGAAGCGGCTTCACAAGAGATTGTGGACGAAAAGGTGCGCAGGCAAGCGCTTAAAGTAATCACGCAAGCCATACAGACCCGCGGATTTATCGTTGATAAAAAGAATATAAAAATCAAGAGAGACACAAACGAAGTTATAATGGTGGCTCTCAAAGCGAGCGGCGAAAAGGCTGAATTCCGCATTTTTCTCGACGGCAAGTTTATCTACCACTTCCACGGTTACGAAGGGCAAGCGTGCCAAAAGGATATTGAGCCTTTTATGCACGACCTCGAAGAGGTTTACGGCATCCACGTTACAAATCAAACGGATATATGGAGCAATCCCGATAAGATTGCAACTATGAAATATCAAGCCATCAATACTAATAAAAATCGGAGGTAACTTATGGCGCTTTCCACAACTTTTCAAAGGTTAAAAAGAGAAATAGGCATCAAAAAATGCGTTATTCTCGACGGCAATGTCGGCGATGTATATTTAAATGACAAAAAACAAATCGTTGATCTTAAACAGTATCTCATGGATATGCTCAAAAACATGGACTATGACGACGTCCTCTATTGGGACAGAATAGACGGCGTGGACGGCGATGTGTCCCGCCTCGACGTAATTGAAGAAGTTGAAGTAGAGGGCGGCGCCTACGATTTTGACGACGGGGAAGAGCAGAAAAATGAGGAGGAGCAAAAGACAGGCTCCGGACTATTTAAGGAACCCGCCGAAATATTCAATGTGGTCTTTAAAAACTTAAAAAAGCCAAACCGCAAAATCGCGTTTGTCCTGAATTGGGCTGATTATCTGTTTTCATCAGGCGGGCAGTTGTCTCCCGACGAGAGGGTACTTTTAACCATGCTCGGCAAGGCGCTAAAAGACAAAAAGGTCGAATATTTAAATTCCGAAGTTAACGAAAGCACTGTTATTCTTGTTACAAGCAAGCTCGCAATGTTTCCCATATCCTTTTATCAGGGCAATCCCGAAGTTGCCTGTCTTACTCTCTCCAAACCCGACAGAACCGAGCGCGAGAAGATGATGGAGAAAATCGAAAACGGCTTCGAGGTAAAACTCAAAGCGGGCGAAAGGCTCCTCACTTGCGATAAGAAAAACGAATACGTCGATATGCTTGACGATTTTACAAACCGCGAGATTATACAGCTTGCCCGTCTTTCCCGTAAGGAGGGAAAATTGCCGTTCGAGCAACTCTATCTCCTCTTCAAGTACGGTGAAAAGGACAACCCGTGGGAGAAACTCGACTATAACGCCGTCAAGAATATCAAAAAAATTCTCGGCGAGCGCGTTGTCGGACAAGACGAGGCAATAGAGAAGATTGAAAAGGTTGTAGTTAAGGCATATATGGGGCTTACGGGAATACATAAGTCGTCCAGCCGCTCCGCTCCCAAAGGCGTGCTTTTCTTTGTAGGTCCTACGGGTGTCGGCAAGACTGAACTCTCCAAGGCGCTTGCAAAATTCCTGTTCGGCGATGAGCAGGCGTGTATCCGTTTCGATATGTCCGAATATGCGCAGGAGAACAGCGACCAAAAGCTCATCGGCGCGCCTCCCGGATATGTCGGTTACGAAGAGGGCGGGCAACTCACCAACGCCGTAAAGGAAAAGCCGTTCAGTATAATCCTTTTCGATGAAATAGAAAAGGCGGCAAAACCCAACCCCCGTATCCTCGATATCTTCCTGCAAATTCTCGAAGACGGCAGGCTCACCGACAGCAAGGGTGAAACTGTATATTTCAGCGAGAGCGTGATTATCTTTACGTCCAATCTTGGCGCGTCGGAAGTTTCCGACAGCGGCACAAACGAAGACGTCGCGCAGGAGTTTATCAAAATCGTAAAAAATTATTTCGATAACGAAATTAAGCGCCCCGAAATTTTGGGACGTATCGGATACAACAATATCGTGCCGTTCAATTTTATAAAAGATAAAGAGTTTGCCGTTAAAATCGCAAAGTCAAAACTCATTCCCGTTCAGCGTGCGATCGCAGAAAAATATCGCATTGATTTGGAATTTGAGGACGAATTGAAGTTTATCAACTATATTCTCGGCGGTGCGGACAGTAGCAAGGGCGGGCGAGATATCCTCAATGCTATAAACGACAAACTACTCGATGAGCTAGCTATGTTTATGTTTGAGAACAAGCAAGACCTTTCCTCGTTCAGGGGCGCAAAGATTTTGGTAAAGACAACAAAGGACGGGCTTGATTTCAGCTTTGAAAATGATTAAATTCAACGTAGCCGCAATAAATTTATGTACGGAAGCGGAGGGGCCGTATAAACGCCTTACAATTTGGTTTCAGGGCTGCAACTTGCACTGCGAAGGCTGTTGCAACCCCGATTTCCAACCGTTGATTCCAAAGCATTTTCTATGTCTTGACCAATTGCTTGAAATCATAAGCGACGCCAAAGAGCGATTTGGAATAGATGGAGTGACCTATTCGGGCGGCGAGCCGACATTGCAGCAAAATCTTCCGCTTCTTACAGAGAAAATCAAAGAGCTTGGGCTCGGCGTTATCAGTTTTACGGGCAGACGGTACGGGGAAGTTGAGGATATTCTTTGCGGTTGCGACGTTGTGCTTGACGGCTCATATCAAAAGGATAAGCCCGAAAAAAAGCGACGGCTTCTCGGCTCCGAAAATCAACGCATACTTTGCATTACCGACCGCTATCGTGATTGTATCGACGAATGGTTTGTCTATCCTAACTCAATAAACGAAATTAATATCGGCAAAACCCTCGTCATCAACGGCGATAAAATATAATCAGGGGAAGAGTATAAACAGCATAATATGACCAAATTATAAATTTTTTAACAAAGGAGTCGTGAGCAAAACTCCCGATTTCTTTATATTACGATGATTTTATAAAACAAATCGAAAATGAACGTGTTCAGAAATAAAAGTCCTCTGAATTAATAATTTTTTATAGTTTTTTTCGGGCTAAGCACGAGTTGAGCATAAATATTTTTGACTTTCAAAAAAATAGCTGTAAATACTCTTTTTTAAGTGAAAATGTCTCAAATTTTGCTATTTCTGAAATCCGACAACTCGCTTCAAGTCCAACAAGCGGAGCCACGTCGAGGCAAATCTCGCTTTAAGCTGTCCGTGCACAGCACGGACAGCGAGATTGCTCGATTGCCTCTCCTCTTTCGCGAAAATCTCACTTTGTTGCGATTTCCGCGAGTGCTGAGGAATTTGCTAAAATCTCGCGACGTTGCGGAATTTTGCGAAAACATTTTTGATTTCCGCGAGTGCCGAGGAATTTGCTAAAATCTCATACTTGCGATTTTAGCGAGGGTAAAAATTTAAAAGTGAGCATATATTCGGCAATTTGCCGTTTATATAACCATTCCGGTGACGATAAAGCAGAGGACCCACCTGTTCTCATTCCGAACACAGAAGTTAAGCTCTGAGTTGCTGAAAGTAGTTAGCGGGACACCGCTCGCAAGGATAAGGAGTTGCCGGATTTCAAAAAAGAAGCGTAACCTTTCGGTTACGCTTCTTTTTTGTACTTGACAGATTACTTGCGAGCGGTTCTGTATGGGAGGACGAGCGCGGCAATTCATAGGACAGCGCAGTGCGCTGTCCGTGCCGCGCGAGAAAAGCTTTTGCATAAAAGGCAAAAGCAACGCCCGAGATCGGCGTTGTTTCCTTACGCCGACCGAGACAGGAGTTGCCGGATTTCAAAAAATAAGCCCCGACGGTTTTCCGTAGGGGCTTATTTTATACTGTGTTTTACGCACATCTTACTTTTTAAATGAGTATACGGGTTTTGGGTCGCGTGATGGCAATTCACGCAATGTCGTCAAAGTCGGTGATGACGACGGCGGTGTCAAAGCCGCCGATTTTCGTGTCGGAGGCGTGGCGGTTAATGCCCGTGTAGGAAAGCGAGCTGTCCTCGTACCTCTTAAACTTAAACACCGCGTCGTTCATAAGCGGTCCGTTGAAAACGTTCAATGAAACCAACAGCTCAAAGTCCTTCACGTCCAGCCCCGTAACTTTTTTGAAAAGCCCCGGCTCCAACTGCGTTATAACCTCTTTCAACGTCTGCTCGCGGTAGTCGGTCAAATACATAAACACGGGCACGCGCGTTGCAAACTTTATCAGCTTTTCCTGAATCATTTTGCGCTTTGACTTGTACTCTTTCTCGTCCTCGGAAAGCTCTTTTTTCTCTTTGTCGCTTAAATCGCGCTCGTTCGCCTTTTCCTTTGCTTTTTTGATTTTTTCGGACTTATTTATGATTGTTTCCAAGTCGTTATTCAAAGAGCGGAAACCCTCAATGCTCATAAGCGCGTTCATCGCCTGTTCGTTCGCCATAAGGCGCGAAAGGGTGTAGTTATCCACGTTGACCAAAAGTGCGGATTCCCACCTGCGTGCGAGCAAAGTGGCGGTAGTGCCGCTCATAGCAATGTCCAGAATCCCCGCCGCGTCAATCTGCTTCATCGAGCTGCCGTCGTAGGCGAGCACGGGCAAAAATTTAATAAATTCGGCGACTTTCTTTTCGGGATTGACCTCGTCCACGTTCAAGCGGCAAGAGTAGTCGGCAATCTGTTTAAGCGCACGTTCGGGCGCGAAGTCAAAGACGTAACATTCCTTTTTGATTATCTCTTCGTCGTCGGGATTCAATTCGTTTTTGACCGTCCACGGCGACTGCACGCGGAATGCCGCCTGGAAATACGTTTCGGGGCTTGTCAGATTGCGCAACATGAATATCCCCGTCCACGGCTTTACCGTAACCCCCGTGGTCAACTTCCCGCACGAAAGCGTTATCGACTTGGATTCGAGAGGATTTTCCATTGCCTGTTTTACGGGCGGGAGCGCGTTCAAGCCTATGCCCGCCTGCGCGCCCGCGCATACTACGACGTTATAATCGTGATAGAATTTGTTTTGCCTTTGTGAAAGAAGGTTGCGCATGGCGTTGCAAGCTGAAACGCTCGGCAAAAACCAAAGCGTGTGCGAAAGAAGATTTAAAAGCTGTCCGTTGCTGTAAGGGAGGGGCGGCTTTTTTGCACCTAATCTGAGGTTGTCTACGCTCGTTTCAAGGTACGCGCCGCGTATCAAATCGAGCCACTTCTGCACCTCGTCCTCATATTTGAACCTCGCAAATTCGCCCTCGCCCTCGGCGGAAAAGAATACGTTCAAATCAAATTCGTCAAATTCCCCGCCCGAGGCGATATGCGTTATACTTTCGGGCAGTTGATAGGTCAGAAGCACCATTCTCGGCAGACTTTCATACGGGTTTTTGCCCGCAGATATATCCCAATTCAGCTTTTCACGCTGTTCGTCGGAATACGTCCAGTTGTAAATCTGTTCCTCGATGAACTCTCCCGAGGATATTGCACGGAAAGGCGTTCCCGAAAGGTAGAGGTACGAGCGTGTGGAAATGGGCATATAGTCCTCGTTGAAAAATTCCTGCCCGCCGTCCTCGGCTTTGCTCTCTCTTTCGTCCTCGGCTTCGAAAAGCTCTTTCGCGTTCTCACGCCACGCGCCGTAGTGATATTCGTCAAATACGACCATATCCCACGCCACGGTGTGCGCCCATTCGTTTTTGAGCTTTATTCCGCCCGCCTTGTTCTTGCCCAAAAAGTCCTGAAACGAAGCAAAGCACACAAAGGGCTTGTTACGGTCTATATCGTCATAGGTAAGACCGCCCCTTGCGATAAACTGCCAGCCCTCGAAATCGACGTGAGTGAGTAAATCTTCTTCCCACGCGCTTTGAACTGCGGGCTTGAATGTGAGCACCAAAACTTTGGTAAAGCCAAGCTCTTTGGCAAGCTGATAGGTCGCAAAAGTCTTGCCGAAACGCATCTTGCAATTCCATAAAAAGTGGGGCGGCTTGCCGTTTTCCTCCGCCATATACGCAGTGAAATATTCGGCTGTTTTTTGCACGGCTTCGCGCTGTTCGGGGCGCATACAAAAGGTTTGATTGCGGTTTTCAATGTTTACTTTGCCCGATTTAACGGCATATATTGCCGCTTCAACGTCTTTAACCGAACACTTGAACCATTCGCCGTTGGGGTTTGCAAACCCCTTGTTTTTCAACACCTTATGTACGTCGTGGTCTGTAAAAGTCGTGCCGTCGTTCTTCATTGCAGGCGCGATATATTCTATTTTATACGACCTTTCGGGGGTGAGGGTGGGGTACTGCTCGGCAACGCGCTCCTCAACGCTTTTCATGGTGTAGCCCACTTTCAGCATATTGGGGAATCGGCTGTCGCTGTATGCGTAAATTTTGGGTTGCGCCTCGCCCCTTTTCGGGAAAAATTGAGTTGACATATCAATACCTTTTATAGTCAGTGAAAGTTTTTATTTTGTCGCAGGTAGCAAATACGTTAATCCAATGTGTCAGCCATAAATTCATATAAGAGTTTTTAGGATAAAATATATCTACAACATTTTGCACCGTTTGCTTTTTTGCTTCGCCTATAATAAATTCTTCAATTAAATTCATATTTCCCTCCTTTTTATAATTTTTTAATTTACTCCATGGGTCTTATCATAGACTCTATAAAATCTATTTCTTCTTGTGATAATTTGTATTTTCTGTACAACTGCTTGTCAATTTCGGTGATAGGTTGTCGCCAAATTATATCAGAGTTGTCGGTGAAATTTTGCATAGGAACAAATTGAAATTTATCTTTCGTTATATTGATTGAACTTAAAGCTAACATAACTAAAAAACGTGTAAAATTTGTTTTTAAATACTTCTCCAAGTACGTTGCTTGATTAAGATTATTAAAAGTACCGCAACAAAAGTATGAAAATGTACAAACTTCGTTTGGCAAAATTGTTTTTACTGTCGTTAAAACTTTATATTTGCCTGTTTTATCGGGTTCGTTTGCGTGTTCGGCGGCAACTTTACTTATCATTACTTTGTATTTGTCCAATAAATTATATCTATCTGTAAATTCATTATCGTGCAAATATGATTTGCCTTGACTTGAATATAAAACTACGTCAGTAGAGTTATATCTTGCCAAATGCCCTCTTTCGTTTGAATTAATGCGAAAAGGGTCAAGACTCGTAAATAAGTCAACAATATTTTCTGTTGAAAGTTCTTTGATTTTTCTTATAACGTTTATGCCTTCATTATACCGAATAAAGCAATCAAATTCGGCAAGGTTACGATTATCTGTAATGCTTAATTCATTATGTATATTAGTAAATTCACAGTTACCTTGATAATTGCTGTCATAAACGAAATAGTTTATACCACCGCTTATGCTGACCCCTGGGAAACAGTCTTTTGCATTTGAATAATCAACCATTTTTGATATGTGTCTACAATTCAACATCATATCTCTAAAATTATCCATGCCCATACCGCCTGCAAACCACCTCGAGGGAATAATCATAACAACATATTGCGGTTTTAATTTTATGGCAGCATTTACAAATTTATCATATATGGGAACTGCTTGTGTTTTATTAAGCTTGCTTGTACTTAATTGATAGGGCGGGTTGCCGATAATTACGTCAAATCGCATATTGAAAATTTCCTCCGCGTTAAGCGTGTGTATAAATTGGTAGGCATGGCTTTCAAGGTCTTTTCTTGCTTTTTCGCCGTATTCGGCTTCCGCCGCGCCGCAAAAGGTGCATTTGCCGTTTTTGAATGTGTGCTTTGTTTCGTTGAAAATTATGTTGCCGCTCTCGTCATAAAACTCCGTACACATCGAATATTTCCCGTTTGCATGTTTGGAACAATACACGCTCCGCCGCGACAGCATACCCGTCATTGCCGTTATCGAAATCCCGAAAAGCTGTTTGGTGCAGATATGATTTATTCTCTCTTGTTCGTCGGGGATTTTATCTTTAAGTCCCGCGATAAGCCGCTTTGCTATCTCCCTCAAAAAAACGCCCGACTTACAGCACGGGTCCAAAAACGTGGCGTTTTCGTCTTGCCATAACTCCTTTGGAAGGGTATCGAGCATTGCGTTTGCAAGCTCGGGCGGGGTGAAAACTTCGTCGTTCGAAAGATTCGCGAGACAGCTCAAAACGTCGGGATTGTAGTTTTTAAGCATGGTTTTTTATCTCCAGGTAGTTTACCGCGGGGTATTGCCGCACGGGTACGGGCAGTTTTTCTTCGGGCTGTAAGTCGAAAAGGGAAGTTTGCGCTTGTTTTTCACTGCTTTCCAAAAGGTTGCTCATTGTAAAATCGCGGCGTATTACTTTACTGCCCGAAAAGCCCCATTCGCTGAAAATTATCGGTTCGCCGTCCGATTGCAACAGCGTGAGCGCGTCGCCGCAGACGATATTCTTTTTGAGAAGGTACAGCACGTTTTCAAGGTAGATTTGCGAGGTTTTCGCCTTGTAACGCGCTTTGTACCTTTGCTTGAAGTAGTCAAAGAGGCGGGATACGCACTCGGTTACGTTGTCGGGCAACAGCTCCACGCCGTAAAGGCTTGAAACGGCGACCATCGCGTGAATTTCCCAATCCCACTGACTGCGCTTGTACGCCTTGTCCACGACGTCGAGCTTTCGCTCGAGGATTTTTATAAGGAAATTGCCGTTGCCGCACGCGGGTTCCAAAAAGCGGCTGTCAATCCGCTCGGTTTCGCATTTTACAAGGTCGAGCATTGCGTTTACCTCGCGCTCGGCGGTAAAAACTTCGCCGTGTTCGCGCACGCGGTCTTTTGATTTTGTCTGTTTTTCGTCAATTGCCATTTTTTACACTTTTGAACTATTGTATAGGTATTATAATACAATCGTCTTAATAAATCAACCCGATAGTTTAAATATTGCCCTAAAATTTAACATAAACTATATACAATAGTTTAAATTTGAGGGTAAATTATGACGGCGGAAGAAGTAGGGAAGAGGATAAAATATTTGCGTGAGAAGAAAGGTTTAAAGAAAAATACGTTGGCGAACCTTGCGGGGGTTTCGCCAACGTATGTAGATAAACTTGAAAACGGCGAGCGTTGCCCGACCGTTGAATATTTGAGTTACATTTGTTTTGGTTTAGGAATTACCCTTGCGGAATTTTTTCTCGACACGGACGAGCAAAAGGAATTGACCGCCGCAATCCAAACCCTCACCGCCCGCCTCACCCCAAAGCAACAATCCCTCCTTTTGGAGTTTATAAAAACTTTTTAAATGTATGCAATAAGTAGTGCGCGAAGTTTATTTCTTCGCGCACTACTTATTGGTTTCTTTTGCGACAATAAAATAGAATAGCAAATGTGATCAATATTTCGGCAGGGGGGGATTGTAGTTGATATTTTCCCACGACCGCCGCTAAATATTATTTCCGTTGGCATAAAAACATTTCTCATTAAACCTACTTTCGATAACGCTTTTTAAAGAAATAAGGTATAACACCTTAAGCTTTTTGCTGTTTATTTTTTTCGTTGAGAATAATTCCTCAAGGTGGAATGTTTTGAAGTTCTATTTAAAGGTTATCAGTTTAATGTGATACATAAAATTTATTTTGGAAATCAAAAATTTGTCCCAAAACGCTTGACTTTTGTCCCAATAGAAATATAATATTAATTAGGAGAAAGAAAATGAAGAAGAATGAGATCGTAGAGCTAATTAAGGCTCATGTTTATAATAATGAGGCAACATTTAAAAGTTTGTCTTATGATATAGCACGTGAATTTAATGAATCGGGTGATACTGAGCTTTCTGATTATATTTTATCGCTTCTCGCTTCCGAAACTACTTTTGTACAACAAAATATAGATTTTAATCATTCGTCGTTTTTTGTTGAATTATCGTATAGTAAAGAGCATCTATATTTACCCGAATCGATTAAAAGTGATTTATTGGGTATTGCTAATGCCATTAAAAAAAATATTGGTATTAATAAGTTTTTATTTGAAGGTGATCCGGGTACAGGCAAAACAGAATCTGTTAAGCAAATTGCAAGAATGTTGAATAGGAAGCTGTTATCTGTTAATTTTGATATGCTAGTTGACAGCAAATTAGGACAAACATCCAAAAATATCTCTTCGCTATTCAATGAAATAAATTCTATTTCCAGACCGGCTGAGGTAATAATATTGTTTGATGAAATAGATGCCTTGGCTTTAGATAGAATTAATGGTAATGATTTGCGTGAGATGGGTAGAGCAACGTCTACATTATTGAAGTCGTTTGATACTTTAAACGAGAACTTAGTTTTAATTGCCACGACCAATTTATATAAAGCATTTGACAAAGCATTGACTAGAAGGTTTGATGCGGTAATAAATTTTAATCGCTATACTGAAAATGACATATTTGAAATAGCTGATTTGATAGTTGATGAGCAAATTAATAAGTTTGGAACATTAAGTAAAAATTCACGATTATTGCAAAAAGTTCTTAAATTAAGCAAAAGAAAAATAATGCCTGGTGAATTGAAAAATATTTTAAAAACATCAATTGCTTTTAGTAATCCGGGAAGTAGCAGTGATTATCTAAAAAGAATTTATAAATCATTAATTTCAGAAATCCCAGGCAATGAAATCGTGTTTTTAAATAATAATGGATTTACTTGCAGAGAAATCGAGATACTTAGCGGAATATCGAAAAGCGAAATTTCCAGGATATTAAATAAGCAGGGCATATAATATGAGAAATAATTTACTTCATTTAAATAAAACTTTTATTCCGGCAGCCAGGGAACGCAGCCCTTTCGCGATTTCTTTTTATAAGAGTTTACCGGTAACATTAAATCACTTGAATTCATTATTGCAGAGTTTAAAAGCTACCAAAATATATTGGGATAGACAAAATTTACTCAATAATAAATGTTTAATAAGTGCATATTGCTTTGGTATAATAGCAAAAACTAATCGAATTAGCGAGTTGTTTAAGAGCCCGCATAAACAAGTGAATGATATGATAGTAGGCGCAAGATTTGGAGGAGAGGGGAATCAGCATTATCATATTTTTACATATTGCATGACGAAAAATAATTTAACATTTGCGATATTTAAATTAGAAAATTTAATTAAAGTTTTTAATGAGCTATTTCAAGATGAAGTATCCAAGGACGGTTTGACAATTTACAGGGATAATAAAACTTTAGTTCTTTCAAATGAATATTTTTCAAAAAATCAATTCATTGCATTAATAGAAGAATTGTCATATATAAGCAGGTTCGATATCTATGTTTGTGAGGAAGTTATTGAAGATAATGCAATAGTAACTTTATTTAATACTGATAGTGATATTATACAATTATTTAAAGAAATAAATATCAATCTTACTAATGAACGGATAAACTCGAATAATATTTTGTTGTTTCCCGATGAATTTGCAAGATTGAAAGCAGTAGCGCCATATCTTATCGCTATGGCAGTTTCGGATTTTAGCTTAATAGGTTTACCTGATTCGCTAAACGAAAATGAATTAAGTGTAAAAAAGATAGAAGAACCTTCAAATGAGCCTATTATTGGCGTTATTGATACGTTATTTAAAAAAGATGTTTATTTCAGCAAATGGGTTGAATATGTTGAGGAGTTAGATACTTCTATAATTACACCTGCTTCGGAAGATTATGCGCATGGCACAGCAGTATCGTCACTTATTGTGGATTTACCGAATATTAATCCTGAACTTGATGATGGCTGTGGGCATTTTAGAGTAAAACATTTTGGGGTTGCACTTAGGCAAGGTGGCATGACTACTTTCAAATTGATGAAAAAAATAGAATCTATTGTCGATGTTAACCCCAATATACATGTATGGAATTTATCTTTAGGTTCTACAAGAGCCATAAATAATAATTTTATCTCACCCGAAGCAAGTATTTTAGATGATTTACAAGTTAAATATCCTAATATAATCTTTGTTATAGCTGGTACGAATTCGGAGGCCGGTAAGGTTTCCGGACTTATAGGTGCCCCGGCAGATTCTATAAATTCCATAGTAGTTAATTCCGTCCGAAAAAGTGATAATGGTCCTGCTTCTTATTCGAGGAGTGGGCCGGCATTATCATTCTTTATAAAACCTGATATAAGCTATTATGGCGGTGATTATGATGAACCTTTGAATGTTTGCTATCCATATAAAATCGTAGAATCTTGGGGAACATCTTTTGCTGCTCCGCTTATAGCAAGAAAATTAGCCTATATGATTGATATTCTTAAAATTCCGAGGGAGTGTGCAAAAGCATTGCTTATTGATTCGGCTGTAGGATGGGAAAGAAAATTTAATCTTAATGATTCAAATTTAATAGGCAGAGGTATTGTTCCGATAGATATTCATGATATCGTTCAATCCCAAGCCGATGAAATAAAATTCTATATTGATGGAGAATCTAAAAAATATCGCTCATATGAATACAACTTGCCTGTTCCATTAAATAAAGATCATCGATTTCCATATGTGGCACGAGCAACATTATGTTACTTTCCTAAATGTAGTAGGAACCAAGGTGTAGATTATACCGATACAGAACTTAATATAAAATTCGGAAGGACAAGAGATGGGAAAAAGCAACCCATCGAGCCTATTGATAAAGATTATCAAGATATCGAAGGTTATTTTGTTAAAGAAAAAGAAGCTCGGGGCTTATTTAGAAAATGGGATAACATTAAAGTTTTAACTGATTCTAATATTGATAAAAAACAAGCAAAGAAAGTCTTAGGCAGGGATAACTGGGGTATTGAAGTAATTTATTCTCGAAGATATGTAAATAGAAAAGATTTTAAAGATCCACAAGGAGTGAAATGGGGTATAGTTATAACTCTAAAGGCTATAGATGGTAAAAATCGAATTGATGAATTCATCCGAATGTGTTCGTTAAACGATTGGAGGGTTTACCCCGTTTCAGTTGAAAATATGTCAAAAGTTTATGCACAATCTCAAGTTGACATTGATTTTAAAAATTAGAGTGCAATACCACAATAGAAAACAGAAATGGTTAAATAGGAAAACAAAAAATGGATAAATATATTGAAAAAAGAAAGCATAAAGAAGATAGACCAGTTTTAGCAATATGCTATGATTTTGATAAAACATTATCACCTGACGATATGCAGGCTCAGGGATATATTCAATCTGTTGAGCGTGATGTAAATGAATTTTGGAAAGAGTCTAATGCGTTGGCTGAAGACAATAGCATGGATCAGAACTTGGCATACATGTATAAAATGGTGGAAGAAGCAGAAGGTCATTTAATTGTAACTAAAGAGCGGCTTGCGGATTTTGGCGCGGGAATTAAATTATATGAAGGGGTTGACAATTGGTTTGATCGAATTAATGAGTATGGAAAAGAAAAAGGTGTAATAATAGAACATTACATAATTTCAT
This sequence comes from uncultured Clostridia bacterium, assembly GCA_947624005.1. Taxonomy (GTDB): domain Bacteria; phylum Bacillota; class Clostridia; order Christensenellales; family Borkfalkiaceae; genus Coproplasma. The sequence goes on along the minus strand of CANQHV010000004.1, from coordinate 73,205 downwards.
CCGGGCTAAAAGAAATAATAGAAGGTACACCTGTAGCAAAATATTTTGAACAAATATATGCAAGTTCCTTTTATTTCAATAGACGAGGCGTTGCTAAATGGCCGGCACAGGTTGTTAATTATACGAATAAAACACAATTTTTATTTCGGATAGAAAAGGGTATATTGGATATTAATGATCCCGGCGTCAATGATAGCTTCTCTCCCGACGAAATCAGGATACCTTTTCGCAACATGATATATATAGGTGACAGCGATACAGATATACCATGCATGAAATTGGTTACTGTAAATGGTGGGCACAGTATTGCAGTTTACAATCCTTTGGTTAATGATAAGGGTAAGGCTTATAAAATGATGCGTGAGAAAAGAATTAAATTTTTTGCACCTGCAAATTATAGTGAAAATTCTGATCTGGATACATTAGTAAAGATAATTATTGATAGGACCGCAGTAAATGAAAAAATAGAGCAATTGCATTTTGCACAGCAAAACGAGCAGATTAATTCAGATAAAGAGATTGGTGAAGAGAAAAGAAGAAAAATAGATTTAATAAATTCATTAAGCAGTAGCCGAAATTTTGCTACTACTCATTCGGTGATTTCAAAATTGCTTGCCGTTGTAAGTTGGGACAATGATGAGATAGAAAGATTAATGGATATCGCCGTCAGCAATAGTCAGGTTAGTTCTATTCTTTTAGATCAAGACGTAAAATCTTTTTATTCCGATTTATTGTTACAAGTAAAATCATTGAGCGAAAATGCGCGAACAATTAAAAATATTTTAGAACAACAATAAGATTTATACTTTTATGCTAAATTAGATTGTGAAATATTGATGGTGAATGTCTGTTTTTATATATTCATACAGAGCTTAACTTCTGTGGCAAGCCGCAAGCGCATTTACGCGCGCCGCGGCTTTACACCTTTTGTTAAGCTCTGAGTTGCTGTGCGAGCCTGAAAAGCGACGCTTTGCGGATTTATTCCGCAAAAAGTAGTCAGCGGCGCTCGCAAGGACGAGCGCGGCAATTCATAGGACAGCGCAGTGCGCTGTCCGTGCCGCGCGAGAAAAGCTTTTGCATAAAGGGCAAAAGCGACGCCCGAGGTCGGCGTTGTTTCCTTACGCCGACCAAGACAGGAGTTGCCGTGCGGATTATTACGCACGGTCGTTTATTTTCGCAAGACCCAAGCGCGTTTTTATTTCTTAACCGTGATTTGAGAAAAGGCAGACAAGTTTTAAATTTTTAATTTATTATGTAACAATTTGATATGTTAAACCATCTTAAATAACATAGATGTGAGGCAGGGCCTTTGAAAACGGTTAAATGATAAAACAAATTTTCAATTACATAAAGGATATGGCAAGTAAAACATACCGAGCTTATTAAAATTGCAAAAGGAGTGTACAAACTAATGATAATAGATATTTCAGACAGTGGATTCAAGAGAATTTTTAACGAAAAGCAATTTGAATTGCCGATCAGATGGTGCGGCGGAGATTACGCCCAATTTTTAAAAAATTTATACAATCAATACATAATGCACTTATGTAAAAATTCCCAGGATTATGGTTGCAGATTACTTGCTTGCTGTGATGATGAAATGAGATATTTGAAAGACTTTAACTGCCGTATGACGGAAGATTGTAATATTCCACATATAAAGTATATTTGTGATAAAATTGTTGAAACGGTTAAAAAATATAATAATGGATTGCCTGCTTCTGCTTATAAAGCTTTTGATAACGTGATGAAAAAGCTTATAAAAAAGCCGATTAAAATCTATCCTAAAAGCGGATGGACCGAGGCGTTTCAATTTTGCGATCCTTTGAGTTTATTCAGAGTAGTCAACGTTAATGAAGATACGGTTTTCCCGCGCTCGCGCGTTTTTCATACTCCGTACAATTTACGTTCCAAGGTTTCAACCAGCAGATACAGTATTGCAGGTTATCCGAGTCTTTATTTGGGAACACACGTTGAACTATGCTTGAATGAACTTAGAAATAATTCGCAAACCCAATTAAGGTTATGTTCACGGTTTCAGTTGGATAGGAACATACACCACAACGATTATGAAATCAACGTTATAGAATTGGCAATTAAACCCCAGGATTTTTTTAAAAATAGCGGTGAAAATAATGTAAACAGCGATAATAGATACATAAGGGGCAGTTTATTACAAGACAATGAAGTAAGAGAATCGTATTTAATGTGGTACCCTTTAATTGCTGCGTGCTCGTTTATAAGAGCTTGTAAATCCGACCCGTTTGCTCCTGAATATGTTATTCCGCAATTGCTTATGCAGTGGCTGAGAAATTGGAATGAGAACAACCATAAATTATTCGGTTTAAGATATTTCTCGTGTGCTTCCGAACGGGCTTCGGATGAGGGTTTTAATTATGTGTTTCCGACCAGTGGAGAAGAGCATCGTGATATTAAAAATTATTGTGCGGTATTAGTGGATTCCTTTAAGACTTCGCTTCCTACATTTATTCATGAATATAATTCGGCAGCCGAATGTGAAGATTATCTGAATCGGTTATCCGATGAGGATATGGATTACATTTATAAATAAATCTGTCAAATTAAATAAAGGGAGAAAGCGGCGCACCGTAGATACGGTGCGCCGCCGAACGTTTAAACGTAACAATGTTATTCAAAATCGGAGTTTTTAAATTCCCGTGCTTGCAATTTATTTAATAGGGTGATAAAATATTAAAAATTAACCTTGCATAAAAGCCGACGTATATGTGAAGGTATACGCTTGCCGCGGGAGGGCGAGGGGCTTGACTTAACGGCGGCGGTGTGCTATAATTGCGGTGATTTTAAATTTGGCGGAAAACGCGTATAAAAGGCGCGCGGCGAAAGAAATGATTAAAGATTTACAACAAAAGATTCTGGACGAAACAAAAAAAAGGGGCGTGTGCGTGCTTGCTCACTCCTATATGTCCGAAGAAATATGCGAAATCGCCGAATATGTGGGCGATAGCTACGCGCTTGCGTCGGCGGCGAAAAAGGTCAAGTGCCCGACCGTCGTCGTCTGCGGCGTGCGCTTTATGGCGGAAACCGTAAAAATGCTCTCGCCCGAAAAAAGGGTCGTGCTTGCCAATCCCCTTGCGGCTTGCCCGATGGCAGAGCAGTTTTCGCGCGAGGATATCGTCGAGGTGAAAAAGCGGTACCCCGACTACGCCGTCGTCGCGTACATAAATACCACGGCGGAGGTTAAAACGGTCGCGGACGTCTGCGTTACCTCGTCGAGCGCGGTTAAAATCTGCCGCGCCATGCCCGAAAAAAACCTGCTTTTCATACCCGATATAAACCTCGGCACGTACGTCGCTTCGCAGGTTCCCGAAAAAAATTTCAAATTCCTTTCGGGCGGTTGTCCCACCCACGCGAGGTTTGAAAAATCGCACGCGGAAGAGGCGAAACGCGCCCACCCGAACGCGCTTTTGCTCGTTCACCCCGAATGTCGTCCCGAGGTGTGCGAACTTGCCGATTATATCGGTTCGACCTCGGGTATTATGGACTTTGCAACCGAATCAGACGCGAAAGAATTTATTATCGGCACCGAAAATTCCATCGTTCAGCACCTGCAAACCAAATTCGCGGACAAAAAATTCTACCCGCTTTCGCGCGACTTTTTCTGCCATAATATGCGCGTAACCACTCTCCGCGACGTATACGACGCGGTCACGGGCGAGGGCGGCGAAGAAATTGTCCTCGACGGCAAAACAATTGCGGACGGAGTAAAGTGCATAGAGCGGATGATAAAGCTCGGCGGATGAGGAAAAGAATATGATGATAACGACAAAGGGCAGAAACGCCCTTAAAGTAATGATAGACCTCGCCCAGCACGAGGGCGAGGGGTATGTGTCGCTTTCCGACGTCGCCGAACGGCAGAAAGAAAGCCTTAAATACCTCGAATACAGCGCCGCACAGCTTACGCAGGCGGGTCTTATAATCTCGGCGCGCGGCAAGGCGGGCGGCTACAAACTCGCCCGTCCCGCACAAAGCTATACCGCCGCGGAAATTCTGCAATCGGGCGAGGGTTCGCTCGCCCCCGTAAGCTGTCTCGAAGAGGGGTCGGCTCCCTGCGAAAACGCGGGCACCTGCAAAACGCTGCCCCTTTTCCGCGAACTTGACGAGGTAATTATGAATTTTCTAACCTCGAAAAAGCTTACCGACCTTATAAAATAGAAAAGGCTTTCGCTTTCGGCGAAATTCCGCCATAAATAATAATAAAAAGGTAAAAAACAAGCCGCCCGCGGAAAATTTTGCGGGCGGCTTGAAAAATATGTCGGAAATTTCGAAAAGAACGGTAATTCCTATTGACAAAATAGGAATTACCGTTCTATAATAATATCATACTAAAAGAGTAGGAATTGAATTTTGAAAACCATTTATGCCGACAACGCGGCGACGACCGCGATGAGCAAGACGGCGATAGACGCGATGACGCCCTATCTTGCGGGGATTTACGGCAACCCCTCGTCGTTACATTCCGCAGGGCAGGCGGCGAAAGAGGCGCTTGAAGCCGCGCGCGGAAAAATTGCCGCGCTTTTAAACGCAGACCCGCAGGAAATTTACTTTACCTCGGGCGGGAGCGAATCGGACAACCAGTGCATACGTTCGGCGGCGACGGCGGGCGCGGCAAAGGGGAAAAAGCATATTATCTCTACCGCGTTCGAGCATCACGCCGTGCTTCACACCTTAAAGCAACTCGAAAAAGAGGGTTTCGAGGTCACCCTTCTCGACGTGCATCAAAACGGCGTTGTAAAGGCGGAGGAAGTAAAGGCGGCAATCCGCCCCGACACCGCGCTTGTAACGGTTATGTTTGCCAATAACGAGGTGGGAACCGTTCAGCCCGTTGCCGAAATAGGCAAGGTCTGCCGCGAGGCGGGCGTCGTGTTCCATACCGACGCGGTGCAGGCGGCGGGGCACCTTAAAATAGACGTAAAAGCGCAGAATATTGATATGCTTTCGGTTTCGGCGCATAAATTCCACGGTCCGAAAGGCGTGGGCGCGCTGTACTGCCGAAAGGGCGCGCCGCTTATGCCGCACATACGCGGCGGCGCTCAGGAGCGGAACAAACGCGCGGGCACCGAAAATGTGGCGGGCATAGTCGCAATGGCGGCGGCGCTTGCCGAGGCGTGCGCCTCGATGGACGAAAACGCGAAAAAGGTATCCGCTCTCCGCGACGAACTTATAAAGGGGCTTTTGAAAATCCCCCATTCAAAACTTAACGGCGACGTTAGCCTGCGGCTTCCGGGGAACGTGAATATGTGTTTCGAGGGCATAGAGGGCGAAAGCCTGCTGCTTCTTCTGGACGCGCGCGGGATATGCGCTTCGTCGGGGTCGGCTTGCACGTCGGGTTCGCTCGAACCCTCGCACGTGCTGCTTGCGCTCGGGCTTCCGCACGAAGTGGCGCACGGCTCGTTGAGGTTAAGCCTTTCCGAATACAATACCGAAGACGACGTAAAGGCTATACTTAAAGCCGTACCCGAAGTCGTCGCATATTTACGCTCGATGTCGCCCGTGTGGGAGGACCTCGAAAAGGGTAAAATACCCCATCTTATCTGAAAAGGAGTTTAAATTATGGCATTATATTCCGATAAAGTTATGGACCATTTCACCAATCCCCGCAACGTCGGCAAGATAGAGGACGCCGACGGCGTGGGCGAAGTCGGCAACGCGGTCTGCGGCGACATTATGAAGATATATCTCAAAATCGAAAACGATATCATAGTTGACGTCAAGTTCAATACTTTCGGTTGCGGAAGCGCGATAGCGTCGTCGTCGATGGCGACCGAGCTTATAAAGGGCAAGCCCCTTTCTCAGGCTCTCGAACTTACCAATAAGGCGGTAGCCGAGGCGCTCGACGGGCTTCCCGCGCACAAAATGCACTGTTCGGTGCTTGCGGAAGAGGCTATACGCGCGGCGATTAAAGATTATTACGACAGGCACGGCATCGAGTACGATAAGTCAAAGTTTCCCGACCCCGCGGAAGAGGAACATAAGGCGGACGAAGACTGAACTGCGTAATTTTAAAACGGGCGCATATTTGCGCCCCTTTTTTTATTCAAATTGTTGAAAAGGGCTTTAAAACGTGATAAAATATAGACGGCAGGCATACGATGAAAATTTCCGAAATTCTTAAAAACAACCCCGCCTCGCTTTCGTTCGAGGTGTTTCCGCCCAAGACGAGCGCGGCGCGCGAAAGCGTGTTCGCGGCGGTCGGGGGCATTGTGGGGCTTAAACCCGCGTTCATAAGCGTGACGTACGGCGCGGGCGGCGGCACAAGCGATTATACGGTGGAGATAGCCGAATATGTAAAGGACGCGGGCGTAACGCCGCTCGCCCACCTTTCGTGCATTTCGTCCGACCACGCCGACGTCAGAAAAAAGTTGGACGGCTTGCGCGCGGCGGGGATTGAAAACATACTCGCCCTGCGCGGCGACCTGCCCGAGGGGTTTTCGGGCAATCTCGATTACAAATACGCAAGCGAACTCGTCGCCGAAATCAAAGCTTACGGCGATTTCTGCGTGGGCGGCGCGTGCTACCCCGAGGGTCATCCCGAAAGCGCGACTTTGTTTTCCGATATCGAAAAACTCAAAATCAAAGTGGACGCGGGCTGCGATTTCCTTACCACGCAAATGTTCTTCGATAACGATATATATTACAGCTTTCTTGCAAAAGTGCAGGCGGAGGGCATACGCGTTCCCGTCATAGCGGGGATTATGCCCGTCACCAACGCCGCCTCGATAAAGCGCATAACCAAGCTTTCGGGTTGCAGTCTTTCGACCCGTTTCAAGCGCATACTCGACCGCTTCGGCGACAATCCCGAGGCGATGACAAAGGCGGGAATCGCCTACGCAACCGAGCAGATTATCGACTTGTACGCCAACGGCATACGCGCCGTACACGTTTACTCGATGAACAAGCCCGCCGTCGCCGCGGCTATTAAGGAAAATTTAAAGGGCATAATATGATAAGAATACTTCGCGGCGCCGCCCCCGAACCGAACTTGCGCGAGGCGGCGCGATATGCGGGAGTAAAAGGCGACCCCGCGCAAATTCTTCCCTTACTCGAAGACTGCAAAAAGGAACTTTTGCCCGCGCTTTCGCCCGTCGCGTGTTACGATATCTTCGACATATGTGCGGGCGAATCGCTTGATTTGGGCTTTGCGAAAGTAAAAAGCCGCGCGCTTTGCAAAAATCTTGCGGGCTGTAAAAAAATCGCGCTTTTCGCCGCAACGGTAGGCGCGGGCGCGGACAGGGTGATTTTGAAATACCGCGCGCTTTCGCCCTCGCGCGCGCTTTTTTTGGACGCTTTGGCGTCCGCGGCGGCGGAAAGCTGGTGCGACGAGGTAAACGCTGAAATTGTCGCGCAATTCAAGGGCGGCAGACCGCGCTTTTCGTGCGGGTACGGCGACCTCGATATAACTCTTCAACGCGATATATTCGCCGCGCTTTCGGTTACGAAAAACATAGGCGTAACCCTTTCGGACGATTGTTTTATGACGCCCGTCAAATCGGTGACGGCGATAATAGGTTTATATGACGATTGAAACGCTTTTTAAAAAAGACATAATATATCTCGACGGCGGCTTCGGCACGATGTTGCAGGCGGCGGGGCTTAAAGCGGGCGAAAATTCAGCGGATTGGAATTTTTCCCACCCCGACGTCGTTGAAGACATACACAGGCAGTACCTCGAAGCGGGCGCGGACGTTATCGCCGCGAACACTTTCGGCGTAAACGTTTTCCGTTGCGGCGAAAGGACGTCGGAATACATAAAACAGGCGATATATCTCGCAAAAAAGGCTTCAAAGGGCTATAAAAACAGGCTTGTCGCGCTCGATTTGGGACCGACGGGCAAGCTTTTGCAGCCCCTCGGCGACCTCGGTTTCGAGGACGCGGTAAACGCCTTCAAAGAGTGCGTGCGCGCAGGCGTCGAGGCGGGCGCGGACCTTGTGATGATAGAAACGGTCAGCGACATATACGAAGCGAAAGCCGCAATTCTCGCCGTAAAGGAGCAATGTTCGTTGCCCGTGTTCGCGACCTGTGTTTTCGGCGCGGACGCAAAGACGATGACGGGTTCGTCGCCCGAAGCGGTCGCGGCGGTACTCGAAGGTCTGGGCGCGGACGCAATAGGGCTTAACTGTTCGCTTTCGCCCGAAGAAATGCTGCCCGTATGCGAACGTTTTATATCGTGCGCGTCCGTACCCGTCGTGGTAAAGCCCAACGCGGGGCTTCCTGACGTTACGGACGGCTCGCGCTATACCGTGGACGAGCAAAAATTCGCCCTCGGAATGCGCGGTATCGTTGCGCTCGGCGCAAAGATTGTGGGCGGCTGTTGCGGTACTACGCCCGCATATATACGCGAACTAATCGAAAAAACTTCGGGAATGAAGCCCGCCGTCACTCAAAAAAATCTGACCGTCGTCGCCTCGTATACCCACGCCGTGACTTTGGGCGACGGGCTTAAAATAATAGGCGAAAGGATAAACCCGACGGGCAAAAAACGGCTTAAAGAGGCGTTGAAAAACGGCGATACGGGCTACATTCTCGGCGAGGCTGTCGCGCAGGCGGAGGCGGGCGCGCATATACTCGACGTCAACGTCGGCGTGCCCGGTACGGACGAGGCAAAACTTCTGCCCGCGATTGTACGCGAAATTCAGACGGTAACGGATTTGCCCCTGCAAATCGACACGTCCTCGCCCGCCGCGATGGAGGCGGCTCTGCGCATATACAACGGCAAGCCGCTTATAAATTCGGTGGACGGGAAAAAAGAGAGTATGGCAAATATCTTTCCGCTCGTAAAAAAATACGGCGGCGCGGTAATCGCCCTCACTCTCGACGAAAACGGCATTCCTCCGACCGCCGAGGGCAGGGTGGCGATTGCAAAGCGCATACTTTCGGAGGCGGCGAAGTACGGCATAGATAAAAAGGATATAATTTTCGATACTCTCGCGACTTCGGTCGCCGCCGACGGCGGAGCCGCGACGGCTACTTTGGACGCGCTGTTTTCAATAAGGCGCGGGCTGGGCGCGAATACCTCGCTCGGCGTTTCGAACGTATCGTTCGGACTGCCCGCGCGCGAGATTGTAAATTCCGCCTTTTTTATCGCGGCTATGCAGGCGGGGCTTTCGGCGGCGATAATAAATCCCCTTTCGCACGAGATGATAAAAGCGTACAAGGCTTTCGCCGCGCTTTCGGGTCGCGACAAGGGGTGCCTCGAATATATCGACTACGCCTCGCGCGTGCAACCGACCCAAGCGATTGCGCCGTCGGCTGAAAAGTTAGGCGAGGCTGAAAAAGTCGGCGAGGCGGGGCTTGAAAAGTGCATACTGCGCGGGTTTAAGGAACGGGCGGCGGAACAAGCCGCGGCGCTTTTAAAAACCATACCGCCCGTCGAGGTGATAGAGGGGCATATAGTTCCCGCGCTCGACGAGGTAGGCAAGGGCTTCGAAGAAAAGAAGATATATCTTCCCCAGCTTATGATGAGCGCCGAGGCGGCGGGCGCGGCGTTCGACGTTATAAAGCGCGCGCTTCCCGCGGGCGCGGTTGAAAAAAAGCTGAAAATAGTGCTTGCCACCGTCAAGGGCGACGTACACGATATCGGAAAGAACATAGTAAAATCGCTGCTTGAAAATTACGGCTTTTGCGTTCTCGACCTCGGCAAAGACGTTCCGCCCGAAAAGGTTTTAAAAGCGGCGAAAGAATGCGGGGCTGACCTCGTCGGGCTTTCCGCGCTTATGACTACGACCGTCGCGGCGATGGAACAGACTGTCGGGCTTATAAAATCCGAACTTTCCGAATGTAAAACGGCTGTGGGCGGGGCGGTAATAACCGAGGAATACGCCCGTTCGATAGGCGCGGACAAATACTGCGCCGACGCTATGGCGACCGTAAGGTACGCCGAGCAATTGGAAGAGGAAATAAAAAAGAGGTGAAAATATGAAGGTTCTTATGCTTAACGGCAGTTCGAGGAAAAACGGCTGTACATATACCGCGCTTTGCGAAGTGGCGGAAGCGCTTAACAAAGAGGGAGTCGAAACCGAGATTGTGCAGATGGGCGCGGGTCCCGTGCGCGACTGTTCGTCCTGCGGCGGTTGCAAGGGCAAGGGGAAGTGCGTCTTTTGCGGCGACGTCGTAAACGAATTTATAGAAAAGGCAAAAACCGCCGACGGATTTGTATTCGGAACCCCCGTGTACTACGCGCACCCCTCGGGTCAGATTCTCGCCGTACTCGACAGAATTTTTTACGCGGGCGGCGAATATTTTGCGCATAAACCGGGCGCGGCGGTAGTTTCGGCGCGGCGCGCGGGAACTACGGCTTCCTACGACGTATTAAGCAAATATTTTTCGATAAACCAGATGCCGCAGGTCTGCTCGACCTATTGGAATATGGTGCACGGCAACAATCCCGAAGAGGTAAGGCGCGACGAAGAGGGTATGCAGGTTATGCGCGTGCTCGGGCGCAATATGGCGTGGATTTTAAAGTGCATACGTGCGGGAAAAGAGGCGGGCGTAACACCGCCCGCAGCCGAGCCGAAAGTGCGCACAAACTTTATAAGATAGCGAAAGAATTGAGGGGGCGCCGAAAACTTCGGCGCCCTTATTCTTTTTTCTTCCCGCGCCGAATAATATATAACCGTATGCGTGAATTTTGGTTGGAAAGCGGCGAAAAGTCGCTTGAAATTCTACGTTCGTCGCGGGACGGGCTGTCGTCGGGCGAGGCGGAAAAAAGGCTTGAAGAGGGCGGTAAAAACGTCCTCGACGAGGGCAGAAAAAGGGGCTTTGCCGCCTTGTTTTTTTCGCAGTTCAAAGACCTTATGACCATTCTTTTAATCGCCGCGGCGGTAGTTTCGGGGGTCATAGCCTATATTTCGAAAGACGTCGGCGACCTGACCGACACGGGTATTATAGTTTTTATAGTGATACTTAACGCCGTCGTCGGCGCGATACAGCAGTTCCGCGCGGACAAAGCTATCGAAAGCCTTAAAAAAATGTCGGCGTGCAACGTCAACGTAAGGCGGGACGGCAGGGTTTCGAGCGTGCCGTCCGAGGACGTGACGGCGGGAGATATAGTACTGCTTTCCGAGGGCGACGTGGTGCCCGCCGATTGCAGAATTCTCGAAAGCCGCTCGCTGTACGTAGACGAAAGCGCGCTTACGGGCGAATCCGCCGCGGTGGCTAAAAATTCCCGTACGCTTAAAAAGAACGCGCCCCTTTCGGGCAGGGAAAATTGCATATATAATTCCACTTTCGTCGTCCGCGGCAGTTGCGAGGCGGTGGTTTACGCTACGGGTATGGCTACCGAAATAGGCGCGATAGCCTCTATAATAGGCGAAAACAAAAAAACGCTTACCCCGCTTGAAAAAACGCTTAATAAACTCGGAAAAATCCTTACGGTATTCGTGCTTTTCATAACCGCGTTCGTGTTCGCGCTCGGCGTGTTCGTGCGCCGCGACGGTCTTATGCCTAACTTTATGACGGCCGTCGCCATCGCGGTCGCGGCAATCCCCGAAGGTCTGCCCGCCGTCGTCACTATTATAATGGCTATGGGCGTGCAGAAGATGAGCCGCAAAAAAGTGGTTATACGCAAATTGCAGTCGGTCGAAACTTTGGGCGGCTGTTCGGTAATATGTTCGGACAAGACGGGCACGCTTACCCGAAACAAAATGAAAGTAGTCGAGGTGCGCGCCGCCGACGAGGAAAAAATTTTAAAGTGTATGCAGGCGTGTTCGGACGTCAAGGGCGAGCGCGGCAAATACGTCGGCGACCCCACCGAAACAGCTCTTAAAAATTACGCCGACGAAAGGGGGTGCGCCGCGCAGGGCGCGCGCCTTGCCGAAGAGGCGTTTTCCTCCGAGCGTAAAATGATGTCCGTCGCCGTGGAATGCGCGGACGGCGCGCGGGTATATTCCAAGGGCGCGCCCGACGTTTTAATTAAAAAGTGCGCATATATATCGACGTTTTCGGGCGTAAGACCAATTACCGAGCAGGACAGGCGCGCGATTTTCGGGCAGTGCGACGAAATGGCGGCGAAAGCCCTGCGCGTTCTCGGGTTTGCCGAATGTGCGTATACGGGCGGCGGAATAAAAGAGGAAAATCTTATATTTACGGGGCTTGCGGGGCTTCGCGACGAGCTTAAAGAGGGCGTTAAAGAGGCTGTCGCCGAATGTAAGGCGGCGGGCATAAAAACGGTAATGATAACGGGCGACCACGTGCGGACGGCGTTTGCGATAGCGTCCGCCCTCGGCATAGCCTCGGACGAAAAAGAGGTAATATCGGGCGACGAACTCGATAAAATGAACTCGCGCGAGCGCGAAAAGGCGATACTTTCGTCAAGCGTGTTCGCCCGCGTTTCCCCGAGGCATAAAAACGTCATAGTCCGGGCGTTGCAAAAGCGCGGCAAAGTGGTGGCTATGACGGGCGACGGCGTGAACGACGCTCCAAGCGTGAAGAGCGCGGATATAGGCATAGCGATGGGGATATCGGGCGCGGAAGTTACCAAGTCCGCCTCGGATATGGTGATTGCGGACGATAATTTCCCGACAATAGTCGCCGCCGTGCGCGAGGGGCGCAGAATTTCCGAAAACGTCCGCAAAACCGTGCGCTTTTTTCTGTCCACCAACCTCGCCGAAGTGCTTGCGATACTTTTTGCGGCTGTATTTTTCCCGAAATACGCGTTTTTCGCGTCCACTCAACTTTTATGGCTGAACCTTATAACCGACTCGTTCCCCGTCCTCGCTTTGGGCGCGGAGCGCGAGGAAGAGGATATAATGACCCGCCCGCCCGAGCGCGCCGAAAAAAGTCTTTTTTCAAAGCGCAGCGTGGCGAATATGCTGTTTTTCGGCATATATATGACGGTTTTAACGGTCGGAGTGTTCGCTTTGGGGCTTAAACTCTGGGGCAACGCCATAGCGACGACGCTCGCGTTTATGACCATATCCTTTGCCGAGCTGTTCCACGCTTTCAACATACGTTCCGAAAGCGCGTCGGTTCTGAAGACGGGGATTTTCAAAAACGTTATTCTGGACGTCACGGTGGCGGCGGGCGTGATTTTAAACGTTATTTTATGCGTAAGCCCGCTCGCGCCCGCGTTCGGGTTGGCGCATATGAACGCCGCGCAGTGGGCCTTGGCGTTGCTTGCGCCCCTTTCGGTGGTTCCCGTAGCCGAACTTTACAAATTTGCGGTGCGCCGCGCCTCGCGCAGGTTCGGGGGGCTTGACTTGTCGCGCCGTAAGCGTTATAATAAATCCGTAAAGCATAACCGCGCCGCAAAAAGCGCGCGGTCCGGGAGGTAAATATGCTCGATTCGGTTCTTGAAAAATTTTCCGCGCCCGTAAGGTTGACGGTAAAGGGGCTTTTAAGCGCCGTATGCGTATTGCTTGCGGCGGTTCTGCCGCAGATAGCGCACGCGGCGGGAGGCGTGCAGGCGGGCACGACGTATATGCCGATGTACGCGCCCGCGCTCCTTGCGGGCTGTCTGCTCGGCTGGCGTTGGGGGCTTGGCGTAGGCGTTCTTTCGCCCGTTTTCAGCTTCGGGTTCACGTCGCTTTTTATGGGCTCGGCTATGCCCGCGGTTCAAAGACTTCCTTATATGACTATAGAAATAGGTCTGTACGGTCTTGTGACGGGGCTTCTGTCCGAAAAAATCCGCAAAAACGTATGGCTTGCGTTCCCCGCGGTCGCGGCGGCGCAGGCGGCGGGCAGAACGGCGTACGTAATCTATAATCTTATAGCGGGCAGGAGTTTTTCCGAACTCTGGACGTCCGTTCAGGCGGGGCTTACGGGGCTGTATCTGCAACTTATAATAGTTCCCGCGGCGGTAGTTTTAATAAGTCTTTTCGCGTATGACCGAAAAAGAGATTGACGCCCTTTGGGCGGACGGCGCGGCGCTTGTAAAGACGGGCAAAACGGTTTAATACAAATTTTTACATTCATAGCGCGCTTTTATTTTCTCATACTTATAACGGGGTGAACCCCGTAAGGAGAGAAAATGGATAAGTTTATTATCGGGCTCGCCATAGGTATGGCGGGCGGCGCGGTTATCGTTGCCAACAACTGTAAGCTTCGCAATCTTATAAAAAAGAATCAGGAGGACCTGATGCAGAAAGCCGAACAGTATATCGACAACAAGCTTGAAGAACTTGAACAGAAAGACAAGTCGCAAGCACAGAAAGCGCAGAAAAACTGACCGATTGCCGCCGCGGAGCACCTGCGGCGGCAATACTCTTTAAAAACGCTTGAAAAACGTCGGCGGATATGTTATACTTACGCTATGGAAAGGTATGTGGCTCTCGACGTGGGCGACAAGCGCATAGGCGTGGCAATTTCGGACCCGTTCAACACCTACGCTTTGCCCTCGACGACGTATACGCGCAAAAATCTTGCCGCCGACCTCGACGGAATAGTAAAGATAATCCGCGAAAAGGGCGCGACAAAAGTAATTTGCGGGCTTCCCGTGAATTTCGACGGCACCGAGTCGGTGCAGACGGTCAAAACCCGTCGGTTTATCGCGGAGCTTGAAAAAAGGCTGAATATTCCCGTCGAGTGCTGCGACGAACGTTTTACCACACAAATGGCGCACGAAACGCTTATATCCGAGGGAATGAGCCGCGAAAAGCGCAAAAATTACGTAGACGCGCTTGCCGCCGCAAATATCCTCGACGGCTATCTGGCGGCGATAAAAAAATCGACTTGAAGGAGAAATTATGACGGAAAAAGAGCGGAAAGAAGACGAAGAAGAACTCGAAGACGGAATTATAGAGCTTATCGACGACGCGGGGAAGACGGTAAAATTCAAACTTCTGGACGTTACCGAGTACAAGGGCGAAAAATACACCCTTTTGCTTGCCGCCGAACCCAACGCCGACCTCGCCGACGACGAGGTGCTGATTTTCAGACTTAACGAAAAGGACGAAGTTCTCGAACCCGTCGAGGACGAGGCGTTGCTCGAAGAGGTGTTCGCTTTCTACCAGTCCGAAGCCGACGAGTTCGCCGACGGAAAGAATTGATTTTAAATTGTAAAAGCGCGGATATATTCCGATATTTTCCGCGCCGCAAGCCGCCGCGGCGTACAGCCGCGGCGGCTTGCGGCAATCATACGGCGTAAAGGGGCGCCGCGGCGTACAGCCGCGGCGCCCCTTTACGCCGCAAACAATTTCGGCGACGTTACTTTTTAAATTCCTCGCGGACGCAAAATGCGCCGTAAATTTTTTCAAACCCGTCCGAAAACGCTTTACAGACTTTTAAATATCTGTTAAAATAACAAGGCTGTAAAAATTCACACCTGCGAAGCGGGCGCTCCGTGGCGGTAAATCCCAAATGCCGCAATAAGCGCCGAAAAGCCGCGTTCGCGGGGAGGTAAAACGGAGGAATTGAAATGGCGGTTATAACAATGAAACAACTGCTCGAAGCGGGCGTCCACTTCGGGCACCAGACAAGAAAATGGAACCCCAAAATGTCAAAGTACATTTATGCGGCGCGCAACGATATACACATTATCGACTTACAGCTTACCGTGGGGCTTATCGAAGACGCGTACAAGTTTGTGGTAGAATCGGTGAAAGAGGGCAAAACGCTCCTTTTCGTCGGCACCAAAAAGCAGGCGCAGGACGCGATAAAGGAAGAGGCGGAGCGTTGCGGTATGTACTACGTCAACTCGCGTTGGCTGGGCGGCACGCTTACCAACTTCAAAACCATTCGTTCGCGTATCGACAGAATGGTCAAAATCGAAAAGATGGAAACTTCGGGCGAGTTCGACCTTCTGCCCAAAAAGGAAGTCGCAAAGCTTCGTGAAGAGCTTGAAAAATTGCAGACAAACTTAAACGGCATAAGGGATATGACCAAGCTTCCCGGCGTAATGTTCGTAGTTGACCCCAACAACGAAGATATCGCCGTTTCCGAAGCGCGCAAACTCAACATTC
Source organism: uncultured Clostridia bacterium (assembly GCA_947624005.1). GTDB lineage: Bacteria > Bacillota > Clostridia > Christensenellales > Borkfalkiaceae > Coproplasma. The sequence continues at coordinate 57,270 of CANQHV010000004.1, read as the reverse complement.
CCATCGTGGCTATCACCGACACGAACTGCGACCCCGACCTTATAGATTGGGTAATCCCCGGCAACGACGACGCAATCCGCGCGGTAAAACTTATATCTTCGGTTATAGCGAACGCCGTAATCGAGGCAAATCAGGGCGAAACTCCCGTAATCGAAAGCGCGGAATCTTCCGACGAGCCTGCGGAAGCGATGAGCGACGAGGCAATCGACGCGGTTGAAGCGCCCGCGGCGGAAGAAGAGGCGGTTGAAGAAAAGAAGCCCGCAAAGCGCGCGAAGAAGACCGAGGCGAAAGAGGTAAAGGAAGACAAAGAGGAAGCAGACAAAGCCCCCGCGGCAGAAGAAGCTCCCGCGGCAGAAGAAGCTCCCAAAAAGACGAGAAAAAAGAAGACCGCAACCGAAGAGGCGGCGGAGTAAGGAGGATATATGGCATTCACGGCAAAGGACGTAATGGCGTTGCGCGATAAAAGCGGCGCAGGCATGCTCGACTGCAAAAAGGCGTTGACCGACGCCGACGGCGATATGGAAAAAGCCGCCGAGCTTTTACGCGAGCGCGGCATAGCTAAAGCAGTCAAAAAGGAAGGCAGAATAGCGGCGGAGGGCGCGGTAGGCGCGTTCGTCTGCGAAAAGTGCAATACGGGCGTATTGCTTGAAATAAACTGCGAATCGGACTTTGTTTCGCGCGGCGAAAAATTCCACGCGATAGTTGACGAGGTTGCAAAATTAGTCGCAAAGGAAAAGCCCGCCGACGTAGACGCGCTGTATGCGCTCCCCTTCGAAAACGGCACGGTAAAGGACTTTATAACCAACCAGACGGCGATAATCGGCGAAAAAATTTCAATACGCCGCTTCGAAATTTTCAAAACTTCGGGTAAAATCGAAACCTATATTCATATGGGCGGCAAAGTGGGCGTTATGGTCGAAGCCCTCGACTTCACCCAAGGCTCGGAAGAAACTCTGCACGACATAGCGCTTCAGATAGCGGCGTCAAATCCCTCGTACGTCGGACGCGACGAAGTTCCCGCCGAAGTACTCGACAAGGAAAAGGAAATACTGCTTGCGCAGATGCAGGCGGACCCCAAAAACGCGAACAAGCCCAAGGATATCCTCGAAAAGATAGTGGCGGGCAAGCTCGGTAAGTTCTATTCCGAAAACTGCCTTACCGAACAGCCTTTCGTCAAGGACGACAGCCTTAAAGTTTCGCAGGTAATCGGCAACAAATTCAAAGTTTCGCGTTTCGCGCGTTTCGAAATGGGCGAAGGTCTTGAAAAGAAAAACGAAAATCTTCAGGACGAAGTCGCAAAACAAATCGAAGCTATGAAAAACAATTAAGCATAAAAAAAGGGGCGCGGGATACGCGCCCCTTTTTTTTATGCCTTTTTATTCTATTTCGATAAAGTTGTCGGCGTGCGAACTCTTGGGCTTTTCCTTGGGTACGGTAAGCGAAAGTATGCCGTTGTCGAACTTCGCCTTTATCTGTTCGCGGGTAACGTCCGAGCCGACGTAATAGCTTCTCGAAGTGCGCTCGGAAATCTCTCTGCGCAGGTACTTTTTAGAATTTTCTTCCTTTTTCTGCTTTTCGGCTTCCACCGTAAGGTAGCCGTTTTCAAGCGAAATTCTGATTTCGTTTTTCGCATAGCCGGGCAGTTCGAGGTCGAGTTCGTAATCCGACTCGGTTTCCCTGATATCCGTCCTCAAATCCTTGCTTTCGTCGAAGAACATCGGCTTGAACCAGTCGTCGAACGCGTCGAATATGTCGTAATTTTCAGTACGTTTGGGTTGTAAATAGTGTTTCATAATAAAATCTCCTTCAATTATAAATTTTTATAACTTGGGGAGGCTGCGGTTGTGCCGAACGGCTTTTTGTGCCGTGTCGCCGCCCGACGCCTACCGTCTTCCTTTGTTCATTAGTTATATAACGCACTTTTTGAATTTTAAACGTTTTTGCAAAAAATTTTTGTGCGTTTTTCCGAAATGAGTTTTCAATTAAGACGCGAAAGACAAAAAGTCGCAATATATTCCGCATAAAACGCAAAAATTTGCGCAGAATAGGAGTATGGAGGGTATTGATATGGAAAAATTCAGATCGGGCGAAACAGTGCCTATGTCCTGCCACTATAAGGCGTACGACAAAAACGGCAGAAGCCACGACGACGAAAAAACCTTTCTCGAAAAGGGTACAAAGTTCCCGCCTTTACAGCACGAGGGCGGTTATTGGGTAATGGACCACGAATAATCCGTAACCTCAAACAAAAACGGCGCGCATCTTAAAGATGCGCGCCGTTTGTTCTTGCCGCGGCAAAATAAAGATATCGTTCAACGGATTTTTCGGAAATTCAGATTAAAACTCGCGGGCGGGCTGACTTTTGTCAGCCCGCCCGCGAGTTTGCGCCGTTTGAAATTTAAAAAGTTTTGCGTAAAGGGTGCATTCAAAGCTTTAAATTCAAGCTCCTTTTTTGCGCGCGGCGCTTTTTTTCGCCTTGCCCGTTTTTGCACTTTTCGCCGCGTCTGCGCTTTTAACGCTCGCTTTAAGCGCTTCCATAAGGTCTATAATTCTGCCGGGTTTTTCTTCCTTGGGCTTTTCCACGGTTTTGCCCGCGATTTTATCGTCTATCAGTTCTTTCAGCTTTTCGCGGAACCCGTCCTTGTATTTTTCGGGCGCGAAACTTTCCTCCATACTCTTTATAAGTTGAGTCGCCATGTTAAGCTCCGCCTCGGATACCTTTGGCTTTTCAAACGCGGGTATGTCTTTGATTTCGTCCTCGTATAAAAGGGTCTGAATAAGCATACCGTCGTCGCGCGGTATTATTACAAGCAGTTTTTCCGAATTATTGAAAACCGTTCTGCCCAGCGCGGCGCGGTTGGTCTTAATCATCGCCCGCCTCAAAAGTTCAAGCGATTTCGCCCCGCCTTTCTGCGGCGCGACATAGTACGCCTTGTCGTAATAGACGGGGCTTATTCCGTCGAGGGGAGTAAAGTTCAAAATGGTTATCGAGCGGTCCTTTTCTGTCTTGATTTTTTCCAATTCTTCGTCGGTAATTATAACGTATTGGTCTTTTGCGTACTGAAATCCCCGCACAATGTCCTTTGCCTCGACTTCCTTGCCGCAATGCGCGCACACTTTTTTATAGCGTATGCGCGATTTGTCGGTTTTGTGGAGTTGATTGAAGCTTATGTCCGCGTCCTGCGTCGCCGTGTATAACCCGACGGGTATATAGACAAGCCCGAACGATATTGCGCTTTTCAAAACGACAGCCATAATTCACCTTCCGCAAGAGTTTACTAAAATTATCTGCGATTTTCGGCGTAATATTCCGTCCGCCCGATAAAATGCGCGCGTATTCCGCATACTTAAAGTATGGAAAAATTAAAGGAATACAAAAGTAAACGCAACTTTGCCGTCACGCCCGAGCCGAAAGGCAGAATTACCCGCGGCAAATCGCGCGTTCTCAAATTTTGCGTGCAGTATCACGAGGCGCGCGCAAAACACTACGATTTGCGGCTCGAACTCGGCGGCGTGGCGTTAAGCTGGGCTATACCAAAGGGCCCGTCGTTCAATACCGCCGACAAGCGGCTTGCCGTGCGGGTAGAGGACCACCCGACCGACTATATGGACTTCGAGGGGGTCATTCCCCGCGGCGAATACGGCGGCGGCACGGTTATGCTGTGGGACGAAGGGGTCTGGACGCCGCGCTCCGACCCCGAAAAAGGGCTTAAAGACGGCTCGTTGAAATTCAACCTCGACGGAAAACGGCTTAAAGGCGATTGGGCGCTTGTCAGAATGAAAGGCGCGGAAAACGACGCGTGGCTGCTTATTAAGGAGCGCGACGGATTTTCGCGGACGGGCGCGGGTATCAGCCGTTTTAAGCGCGGCGTGCGCTCGGGCAAAAGTATTTCCGAGATTGCAAAATCGCCCGAAAACCCCTTTAAAAGCGCGCCCGTTATGCTCTGCGAACTTGTTTCCGCACTCCCGCAAGGCGGGGAATGGGTGTACGAAATCAAGTACGACGGTTACCGCGCGCTTGCGTTTTCCGAGGGCGTAAAAACGCGCCTTCTTTCGCGCAATAACCTCGATTGCCCCGCCGCGTTCGCGCCCGTCGCGGACGCCGTGACCGAGCTTTTACGCGGGCGTTCTGCCGTTCTTGACGGCGAAATCTGCGTTGCGGACAAGGACGGACTGCCCGACTTCGGCGCGTTGCAAGCCTATATAAAAGGCGGCAAAGGCGGGCTTGGGTACGTTGTATTCGACCTGCTCGCCCTCGACGGCGAGGACCTTCGTCCGCTGCCGCTTGCAGAGCGCAAAAAAAGGCTTAAAAATCTTCTGAAAAATCCGCCCGAAACGCTTTTTTACAGCGAACATACGTCGGATTTGAGCGCGCGCGAACTTGCCGCGCTTAAACAAAAAAATATCGAGGGCGTGGTAGCAAAAAACAAAAATTCCGCGTACTCCGCGGGCAGGAACGGCGATTGGAAAAAGCTCAAATTCAGAAAGGACGGCGAGTTTGCAATAGGCGGGTATACGCTGTCTGCGGACGGCAATCTGCGCGCCCTGCTTTTAGGCGTTCCCGAGGGCGCAAAACTGCGCTTTTCGGGGCTTGTGGGTACGGGCTTTACCTCTTCCGACCGCCGTAATCTGCCGTCGGAGTTCGCGGGGGCGGTCCGTAAAACGCCGCCGTTTTCAAATATTTGCGAAAAATACAAAAAGGGCTCGGTGTGGACGCGTCCCGTATTCGTCGCGCAGGTGGAGTTCGCCGAAGTGACAAAATCGGGGGTACTGCGGCAGGCGAGTTTCAAGGGACTTCGCTTCGATAAAACAATAAGCGAGATAGCGGCGGAGGAACGCGCGCCCCGCAAAACGCTTAAACAGCGCATAAAATCCGCGGCTGAAAAGGGCGAAAAACCGACTTCGGATAGCGAAAAAGCAAAAAATAGCGCGCCCGCCCGCGGAAAGAAAAATACGACAGTCGGAAGCGGCGAAACGGCGGGAGTGGAGATAACCAACCCGCAGAAAATTATGTTTTCGGACTCGGGGATAACCAAGGCGGAACTTGCGCGCTACTACGCCGCCGTCGCCGACAGAATGTTCCCGTATATTAAAAACAGGTTTTTAAGCCTTGTGTGCTGTCCGTCGGGAATCGACGGCGAAAAATTTTTCAGACGGCATTTGGACGGCGACTATGCGGGAGTTTCGCGCTCTTCCGAGCAAAAATATTTTTACGTTACGGACCCTCGCGCCATCGTGCGCCTTGCGCAATACAACGCCGTCGAGTTCCACGTATGGGGGAGCCGCAAGACCTCGCCGTATAAGCCCGAAATCATGGTTTTCGACCTCGACCCCGACGAGGGGCTGCCGCTTTCCGCCGTAACGCGCGGCGCGCTCGACCTGAAATCAATCCTCGACGGTCTTAATTTGAAGTCGTTTTTAAAGACGAGCGGCGGAAAGGGTTATCACGTCGTCGTGCCTTTCCGCTCGGGCGTGGACGGCGATATGTTCCGCAACTTTTCAAAGCGCGTCGCCGAACTGCTGGCGGCGAAATTCCCGTCGAGATATACCGCGGTTATGTCCAAAAAGTCGCGCGCGGGCAAAATTTTCATCGATTGGCAAAGGAACGGCGCGGGCGCGACAAGCGTCGCGCCTTACAGCGTGCGCGCCCGCGCGGGCGCGGCGGTTTCGATGCCCGTTTTCTGGGAACAGTTGCCGAAAACTCCGCCCGCTTCCGTAACTTTACGCACGGCTTTAAGCCTCCTCGGACAAGACCCGTGGTCCGACTTTTTCGCCGTCAAATCCACCCAAACCCTTCGCTCTTAACCCGCTTATCGAGCCTCGGCTTTTTTATACGGTTATTATTACAATGCGGCAGACGTCTGTTTGACGCCTGCCGCATTGTAGTGCAAATAAATAATATGATACGAATAAACGCAAGTAAAACATTCCGTTTTTATTTTTCGGTATCGCTTAATATATTATTTGTAGGTTCAGTCCAAAAACTTAAAATATTCGAGTTTAACTTTTGCATTTTCTTAATTTCTCTCGATGCCCGATAAATATCCGTATCCAAGTAAATCTGCGGAGCTTCCGTCAATTTTGAATCAGAACCGCTTAAAGCAAGTTCAGTCGACGAGCTATTTTCAAGTAACTTTAAATAGGTCAAATAAAGTTCGGGGCAGTTATTTTTTAATAATGCGGATGTATTAGGAAAAATTACTTTTTTGATAATATCGGTCGCATAATAAGCGGTAATCGACAAATCGAGTGGATTGACATAAACATGGTTAAAAAAATCTATATCTACAATTGCGCCGTGAATAGTGCCATAACCGCCAATTGCTTTAATTTCGTCGGAAATACGTTTTTGGTAATTACTAAAATTAGCTAACGGGGATTTAATCTCGGCAATCACGCTATCCATATTTTCAAAATAATAATATACGGTTTTATGTTTTAACTCTTTTAAGTTACCGCCGTTTAAAATGTTTAAATTACCGTTTGCGGATTGTAAAATAAACAAATAATAACCGTTCTTTTTTAACATATATAGTTTATGAAAATTTCTTTCGAATGACATAAAGATATTTTTACCGCAATAAAAATCTATGTATTGTTCTCTTGTGATTTCGTATACCCCGTCTTTATAGTCAACAAATAAATCAAAATCATCTTCCAAATAAAAATATTTTAAGCGGCAACTCTTTTTATAATACCCGATTTGATTGTCTGCGTATATTCTGTAATCGCCGTCGTCGTAAAAACAGTTTCTGTGAGTATGTCCGTTAACATATACAAATCCAGGGCATTGTTTATTATGAGAACACCAATCTTTTTGGGGCATATGGGTAAATATTACTACACGTTTTCCGATTAAATCCGTACAAACTTTATCATAAAGCAATTCAAATTTTTTACTTTCTTCAAGCTCTTGTTTACGATTTAAAGCAAATCTGTAAATTCCTTGATTTGCGTTAAATTCTTCGTTATATCCTGCAAAACCTAACCCCCCGAATAAAATAAGCCTTGCGGTTTTAAGTCGATTTGCGAGTTCGGTTTTTGTCATGTTTTTTAACTCGTCTGTACTTATTTCTTCAATTTTATTCCAATCATATTTAATAATAAGATTGTTTTGAAGAAGATACATGCCATTGTCTTTTATAACTTTTCTATATTTTTCTACAATCTCATCAAACGGAATCCCGCTAAAATCCCACAACTCATGATTTCCAAGTGTGAAAATAACTTGCACGTCTAAATTTTTTTTATCGATAGAAGTACGTAAAGATTTTATAAACAACTCAAACAGCGACAAATGCGAGGCTGTATCGCCACCTATCAAAATAATATTCTTTTCCAATTCTTGAATGTCTTTTAGCAGGTTATCAATGATTTTTTGAATTATATAAACGGCATCAAATAGATTTCTACTATTAGCATTTATTAATCTATGTAATAAATGTAGGTCAGAAATATAATAAATCTTTTGACATTTAAAAGCATCTTGGGAATTTAAAGTCCTTTCGGCAGTCAAAGCGTCTATTGTTTCTAATTCGTTGTTTTGAATTGCAGGGAAATCTACGGTATTATCATTAAAACAGATTTCGTATTTAATTCCCAATCTGTCAAGTATACTGCTTCTTAACTTCGCATTGTTTAAATTTAAATCGCCGAAATCGGTTATATTTTCCAAACCATCGCAAAACAGTAAATCGGCGTCGGATAAATCGCACTTTAAAAAATGTACGAAATCAAAGAAATATTTAAATGATTGTCTATCTGTTCTGATAACTTGCCCTTTTTCATCATAAAAAATCTGTTCGACATAAAAGTTAGAGGTATTTCGGTCATATCCCTTATTTATAGAAAATATTAAGTTTGTGCGAGAATTTAAATTAGAACTATCTATATCATAATCAATAAGCGATTTTGTGTTGATTTTTTCAATATCTATTTTGAATTCGGCAATTTCGTCAGTTGAAAAATTATATTTATAATAGCAGGCATTTTCATAAATATCGCCTTGTAAAAACTTATAAAAGGATGTAAAATCCGCAAAGAAACTTGTAATATGTTTTTCTACTACTTTGCTCGACCACTCTTTTACTAAAATCAATTCTTCCACAAAAAAGTTGTTGCAGATTACGTCATAGCCACGTTTAGAAGATTTTCTTATCCCGCATTCCCTTTCACAAGATACAATTTTAGGGTGATACCTGTATTCTTTAGGGATATCACAAAAATAGGCAGTCTTACGTTTTAACTTTGCAATTAAATTTTTAATATCTTTTTGCTTTGCAATAAGGCTTAAATTGCTATTTGCATTTTCGCTTTCGTTCTTCATAAGGTGACCTCTATTAAAGTAAATTATACGCTTTCTTAACATGAAAATCAATAATACGTGAATAGGGTACCAAAGTTTATTTAACAGTAAATACGCACTTCTGATTTATAAGTCAATTTATAATAAATGGCGGGTTCAAAGTAAGAAATTTAGCCATGAAAAAACAGAGGTGGGTGACCTCTGTTTTTCATGGCGGAGCACCGTGTCTCAAATTCGAACACGGTAAAATCACCCATAGGGCTCCCAAAAAAGATTTGCGTAGCAAAGATTTTTTGGGAAAAGGAGCCGCAGGCGTTAAAAGCATAAGGGTTGCCTTTGGGCAACCCTTTGCAAAACGCGCCTTGCGGCGACGTGGTGGAGATAGTCGGATTCGAACCGGCGACCTATGCGTTGCGAACGCATCGCTCTACCAACTGAGCCATATCCCCGTATTTTTCCGCTTCGCGCTTTACAACAATATATTATTAGAAATCGCGCGGTTTGTCAAACGTTTTAACCGTCTTGCGCGCAAAAACCGTCCGCGCGTTTTCGGTGCGACCTTGAAACGCGCGCCCAAATCAAATCCCGCCGTCGGGCGGGGAACTTCGCGCGGCGCGGCGCGTTTCAAAGTTTAAAATCGCCGTCCGAAAAGGCAAAGATTTTTCGGAAAAGCCGCTACGGGCGTTAAAAGCATAAGGGTTGCCCCTTTCGGCAACCCTTTTAAAACGCCTTGCGGCGACGTGGTGGGAACAACGGGACTTGAACCTGTGACCTCTTGCATGTCAAGCAAGCGCTCTGACCAACTGAGCTATGCCCCCGACGTTTATATTATATCATTTGCGGGCGCGCATTGCAACCCGTTTTGCGCGCAAATCGCGAAATATGTGCGCGCTATTTCCAAAGCTTGCCGAAATCGAAGCCGAACACCTGCACGACTTCGAGATATTCCGAATCAGCCAGATTTTTGGGCGTGACCACCGCGCCGCCGTTGCTGTCCAAATCATACCCGAATTTGTTATAGGCGTACCAGACTATATGCGCGCATTGCGTTTTTTTGACGTTGCTCTTTTTCGAAAGCACGCCCGCCGCGGGGAAGTACGAAAGCCCCGTAAGCTCGGTTTTGGCAAATTCGCATACGTCCGCCACGGTCTGCGCGTCGATAAGTTCGGGGTTGGGGCGTAGAATCATAAAATTTATACGCGACGAAAAGTCCGAAAAATCGCCGAAATCGCTTGTCGAGCCTATTTGCGACGCTTGTAAAATCCTGCCGTTCGCGCCGCCGTTCAGACTGTCGCAGACAAGCCCCGCGTGCCCTATTCTGAAACCCGCGATATGGGTGGAGGAGGTGACGATTATATCGCCCGGTTCGAGGTAGATATTGGTCACCGAGTCCTTTATGTCGTCCTGACAGACGTAGGGCGCGAACAGGTCGTGAACCACCTCGTGTTCTTCAAATACGTCGTCCTGAATTTCAAGAACGCGCGACTTGCCGTATTCGCCGTGTTCGCGCGCGCGGTCGATTCCTATCTTCGTCAGCCCCGTCTGTCTGTATAAAAGCGCGTAGTCGTCCTCCGACAGCTCGTCTTTGTCGAGAATCGCCGCAATTTCTTCGCGCGCATAGTCGGGCTTTATGACTTTAAGCCTGTGCGCGCTTAAAAAGTGGAAGTAAAAGCCGAGCGCGACGACGCCTATCGCAAAAATTATACTGCCGCATACTATAAGCGCGATTATTTTTTTCGGAAGTCTGCGTTTTGTCATACGAAAATTATCACACGTTATCGCGATTTTGTCAATCTTTCAAGCGCAAGTTTGTATATATCGTAACATTTTTCAAGTTGCGAAAAGGTTATAAATTCGTCGGGTCTGTGAACGACGTCGGCGTCGCCAACGTCCACGGGACCGAACGCGACCCCGCGCGAAAGTGCGCGCGCATAAGTGCCGCCGCCTATCGCCACGGGTTGGGCGCGGCGGCGAGTAACCTCTTCGTAAACCGCGCACAGATTTTTAACAAGCGGCGAATCGCGGTCAACGTAAGAGGGAGCCTGTTCGTGCAGAATTTTGTAAGGTATATGCTCACTTTCGAACTTTTCAAGTATTTTCAGTCGGTCGTAAGTCACGGGATAGCGTATGTCGCAGGCTACGTAATAGAAGCCGTTTTCCTGCCTTACGACGTTGGGCGAAAAGGTAAGCTCGCCCGTTTCGTCGCGCACGCCTTTAAGGTGGAAAAAGTTTTCGAACAGCAATTCGTGCGCCTTATATTCGCCGAGATACAAAAGTACGGGCGATATCGCGTTTTTGCCGCGTTCGGGCGTCGAACCGTGCGCGCTTTTCCCGCGCGAAATCACCCTGCCGTTTTCAAAAGTCAGCATATACTTCGCTAATTTTGCCTCGTCGGCGGGGCATACGACCGAACATAAGTCGCAGACGACGTTTGTCGCACCGCCGCCCGTAAGGTCGGAAAATCCGTGGGCAGGGAAGCGGAATTCGACGTGCATTATGCCCTTTTCGGCATAGATTACGGGAAATTCGGCGTCGGGCGAAAAGCCCTCTTCGGGCAGGCGCGCGCATTTTTTATAATGTTCGAGGCACCGCCAGCCGCTTTCTTCGTTGCAACCTACGATAAGTTTTACGGTGCGCGCGGGTCTGAAACCCCCGTCTTTCAAGGCTTTCATCGCAAAAAGGCAGGCTATCGCGGGGCCCTTGTCGTCCACCGCGCCTCTGCCGTAAATTCTGCCTTCGGAAAAATCGATATCGCCCGAAAAAGGCGGGCGCGACCAGTTTCCGCCCGCGGGAACGACGTCGAGGTGGCACAAAATTGCGAAATCTTCGCCCTCGCCGAACACGACTTCGCCCGCATAACCGTCGTAATTCCGCGTTCCGAAGCCGAAACTTTCGGCAAGCGACAGAAAATAATTCAGACAGTCTTTTACGTCCGCGCCGAAGGGCGCGCCATCTGCGGGTTCGCCCCCGACGGAGGGGAACCGTATAAGTTTTGACAGGCTTTGGGCCATTTCAAGCGTAATATCGCGCATAATTTAATCAACCTTTGAAAATTTGTTCTAAAAATATTATACACTTTTTTAAATTTATGGTAAAATAAAAAAGTAATAATTTTTACGCGGGGTAAAATTTTTTGCACGAAGGGCACAGACAGCGTCTTTACGACAAACTTAAAAGCGGTTCGCAACTCGCCGACCACGAAATTCTGGAACTGTTGCTGTTTACCGCATTGCCGAGGGTGAACACCAATCCGCTCGCGCACGACCTTCTCGACAGATTCCGAACGCTTTCGGGCGTGCTTAACGCCTCCGCGGACGAGCTTATGTCGGTAAAAGGCGTGGGCGCGCGCACCGCGGATTTTCTGGCGGTGGTGGGAGCCTGTATCTCGCGCACTTCAATACCCTGCGAAAGCGGCAGATATCTTAAAAATTTCGGCGACGTCAAGCAGTTTGCAAAGGAAAGGCTGTCGGGCCGCAAATCGGAATACGCCGAGCTGTATCTTATACGTAAAGATTCGCTTCTGGAACGCATATATCCCTTTACCGACCTCGACAGTCACAAAATTTCGCTCCGTCCCGAAGAGATAATCCGCGCCTTTTCCGAAAACCGCCCGTGGGCTGTTGCGTTCGCGCACAATCACCCCGCCTCGGGTTGCTTTCCGTCCGCGGACGACGACGTTTTTACCGAACAACTTCAACTGATATGCAGTATGAACAACGTACGGCTTCTCGACCACTGCATTGTCGCCGACGACGGCGTTTTCAGTTACTTCGATTCCTGCCGTATAGATTCGATAAAATCAAAGTTTACGGTGGGTAATATAGTCAAAATATGCGTACCTCGGAAGATATAACTTTAAATAAAAGCCAATTCGTCAAATACGTCAGAATGACCTGCCTTGCGCTGCTTGTCGTCATCGAAATAGTGGTGTGCGCGCAGTTTGCGACGGTCGTCGGCATAAGTTCGCGCGTATGGCTTCTTGTGGCGGTCATAGCGTGTTGCTTCGTGCTTACCGTGCTCGAATTCGTACACGCCTTTTTCGTCGCGCTGTTTCCCCTCGAAATGGTGTTTTACGGTATGGAATCGGCGCTTCTGCTCGCGATAAGCGCAATTACGGGCAATTCGTTTCTGTCCACGCTTTACTGCATAGTGCTTACTCAGTTTTATCTGTCGGTCGCAAAATTCAAAGACAGAACCATACTTTTCGGCACGGCGTGCGGCTTTTATATCGTTTCGTTTATTGTGGGCTGGGTGACCGTAAACGAGGGCGCGTCTGTTTTCAGCTCGATAGTCGATATTCTCGGCGGCTGCATATTCGGTCTTTTCGTGCTGGGCGTGCATTACGTCGTCGCGAATTTCCTTATAAAATTCTACGTCACCAACGTCGAACTCCGCGCCGCGCTTGACGAGGCGGAGCAGAACCGCGAAAAACTGCGCGAGGTGTACGAACAGCTTTCGAAGACCGCGGTTTACGAAGAACGCAACCGCATCGCAAAGGAAATCCACGACAACGCGGGGCACTCGATGACGACGGTTATTATGCAGACCGAAGCGGCGAAACTGCTTATAGACACCGACCCCGCCGAGGCGAAAAACCGCATTATATCCGCAAATCTGCAAGCCCGCGACGCGCTTGAAAGAATGCGCGAAAGCGTACATCTTCTCGCGGGCAGGGGCACGGGCAATTCGCTTAAAGCCGACATAGAAGAGATAATAGCCCAGACAATCGACGGCACCGACCTTAAAATAAGGTGCGATTTGGAAGACGTCGAACTTTCCGAGGACGCGCACAGATTCGTGTGCGACACGATAAAGGAAAGCTTTTCAAACGGCATACGCCACGGTCGCGCCACGGCGTTTTACGTCGAGGTGAAAAAGTCGCTCGGCAATCTTCAGGTGATTATTTCGGACAACGGCTTCGGCACGGTTAAGATAAAAGAGGGCTTCGGATTGAGCGGCATACGCAAAAAAGCGGCGGAGCTGGGCGGCTCGTGCGTGTTCGGCAGCGAGGACGGCGAGGGCTTCGAAACCCAGATAACCCTGCCTTTGAAAAATCAGGAGAACGGCGTTGCCGTAAAGGAGAAAGACGATGATTAAAATTTTACTTGTGGACGACCAGATGATACTCGCCGAGGGGATAAAAAGCGTGCTTTCCACGTGCCCCGACTTCGAAATCTGCGGCATTTCTTTAGACGGAGCCGAGGCGGTAAAAGACTGCGAAAAATACCGCCCCGACGTGGTGCTTATGGACATCCGTATGCCCAATATGAACGGCGTCGTCGCAACCAAAAGAATCAAAGAGCTTGACCCCGACATAAAAGTGCTTATATTAACCACTTTCGACGACAGCGACTATATTTTAAGCGCGATAAACAACGGCGCAAGCGGTTATCTTCTTAAAGATATAGGCGCGACCGCACTTATCGACGCAATTAAAAACGCCTATGCGGGCGATACCATTCTGCCGGGCAAAATCGCGAAAAAAATTACGGACGCGGCTATGATGGTTTCAAGCGACAAACAGATAAAACTCAAAAAGGCGTTCGACCTTTCCGACCGCGAAGTCGAAATTGCGCTTATGATAGCGGACGGCTTCACCAACCGCCAGATAGCTTCCGCCCTGAAACTTTCCGACGGCACCGCCCGCAATTATATCAGTTCGATATATCTTAAACTCGGCGCGGACAGCCGCGCCTCGGCAACCGAAAAAATAAAATCGAAAATGTGACTTAAAGGCGCGCCCGCGGGTACAGTCCGTGGGCGCGCCTTTTGTAAAACGCCTTTAAAATGTTCGGCGGCATAATTTTTTAAAATCCCGCGGCGCAAGCCGCGGGATTTTTACGCGCGGCGGGAACGCAATCGGTTAAATCGCAGTCTGGTATTATAAAATTTTATTGATTTGGGTATACGAATATAATCAAAAAAGAGTTAAAATGCAAGTTGTAACGAAAAAACGGAGAATGATATGTTAAGTAAAAGAATACTTACGATGCAGGACCTTTCCTGCGTGGGGCAATGTTCGCTTACGGTGGCCTTGCCCGTGCTGTCGGCTTACGGCATAGAGGCGGCGGTACTGCCCACGGCGGTGCTTTCCAACCATACTATGTTCAGAACATGGTCGTATTTGGACCTCGCGCCCGAGATGGACAACATTTTAAAGGGCTGGAAAGACAACGGTTTTCTGTTCGACGGTTTCCTTTTGGGGTACCTCGGCAAGACTTCGCTTATGCCCGTGGCGAAAAGGTGTTTCAAGGAATTTTCGGCTGACGGCGCGAAGATAATAATCGACCCCGCGATGGCGGACAACGGAAAGCTTTACGGCGGGTTCGACGGAAAATACGTCGAAGCGATGGCGGATTTAATTAAAAGCGCCGACGTGATTTTACCCAATTTCACCGAAGCGTGTCTGCTTGCGGGCGAGAGTTACGAAGAGGCGCCCACGATGGATAGAATGTGTAAAATCTGCGCGAAACTCCATAATAGTACGGGGGCAACCGTAGTTCTGACGGGCGCAGAGAAGGACGGAAAGATAGGCGAAATAATATACGACGGCAAAAATTTTTCGTACGTTTGGGACAGAAAACTTCCCGTCCGTTTCCACGGCACGGGCGATATTTTCGCCGCGGTCTTTACCGCCGTTTATCTGAACACGGGCGATATAGACGCGGCTTGCGCCGAGGCGGGAGCCTTTATAATCGGGTGCATCGAAAACACCGACGCCGAAAAACATTTCTACGGCGTGAACTTCGAAAAGGCGCTTTCGGAAAAGTAAACGCGTAAGGCGCGCGGACCGCGCGGGGGCGCCCCGCGCGGTCCGCGCGCCCGTAATTTATATAATAGAAAACGAAAAATTTTTTTTAAAAGCGGCAAAAACGCTTGACGGCGTTAAAAGTATGTGTTAAACTTTCGTTACACTCTTCGGGGGTGTAATTTTTTTGTACGGAGTTTTTAAAATGGCGAGTAAAGCATCAACCAGGGCGAAAATAACTTTCGAATGCACCGAGTGCAAGCGCCGCAATTACGACAGCTATAAAAACAAGCGCAACGACCCTGACAGACTGACTATCTCCAAGTATTGCCCGTTCTGCAAAAAGCACACCGAGCATAAGGAAAGCAAATAAGAGGTAGATTATGGCAGCCAAAAACGATACGCAGAAAAAACCCAATATCTTTGTCCGCATGGGCAGACGGCTTAAAGAAACCTTTTCCGAACTGAAAAGGGTAACCTGGCCCACTTTCCCCAAAGTGGTAAAAGCTACTTGCGTCGTGCTCGTGGTAGTGTTGACGTTCACCGTCGTGGTGACGGGCATCAACTACGGATTAAACGCGCTTTTGGACGTTATTACGGGTATATAGGAGCCATAAATGGAAGAAATGGAAAAACCCTGTTGGTATATTCTGCATACCTATTCCGGGTACGAGTCGATGGTTAAGGACAGCCTTTTCCGTCTTATGGAAAACAATAACTTGCAGAGCATGATTTTCGACGTGAAAATTCCTATGGAAAAGACCATAGAGGAAAAGAACGGCAAAAGGAAGATTGTCGAGCGCAAGCTTTTGCCCTGCTACGTTTTCATAAAGATGATTTACTCGAACCAGCTTTGGTATCTTATAACCAACACCCGCGGCGTAACGGGTTTCGTCGGTCCGCAGGGAAGACCTATTCCCCTTAAAGAAGCCGAAATCCGCAAAATGCGGCTTGAAGAAACGGTCGTGGACGCAAACTTCGCCGTAGGCGACAAGGTAAACGTCGATTCGGGACCTTTGGAAGGGTTCAGCGGCATAGTTACCGAGCTTAACGACGTTTCGCAGAAAGCGAAGATAAATATCGAGATGTTCGGCAGAAATACCGACGTCGAAGTGGAATATATTCAGATAAGCAAAGCGGACGCGTAAAAGCGCGCACGCGTTTGATTATAAGGTGGAAGAGCGCGTTAAATTTTCAATGCACTGACGCGCCCGCTATTACCACCGGGAGGATTTTAAAATGGCAAAAAAGATTACCGCGGTAGTCAAACTGCAACTCCCCGCAGGAAAGGCGACGCCCGCGCCCCCCGTAGGTTCTACGCTGGGTCCCCACGGCATCAATATTCCCGGATTCACCAAGGAGTTCAACGCAAAAACCGCGGCGCAGGCTGGACTTATCATTCCTTGCGTCGTAACAATCTATCAGGACAGAAGCTTCACGTTCGAGCTTAAAACGCCCCCTACGCCCGTTCTTATCAAAAAGGCGCTGGGTATCGACACGGCTTCGGCGCGTCCCAACCGCGACAAGGTAGGCAAGCTTACCAAGGCGCAGGTCGAAGAAATCGCAAAGACCAAACTGCCCGACTTGAATTGCACCGATATCGAAGCGGCTAAAAGCATGGTCAAGGGCACTGCGCGCTCGATGGGCGTGACGGTTGAAGAGTAAGGAGGCGCGCTATGAAGATATCGAAAAATTACGCCGAAAGCTTAAAGTTATACGACCGTTCGAAAGCTTACGAAGTAGAAGAGGCGGCTAAAATAGTTATCGACGCGGCAAAGGCAAAGTTCGACGAAACAATAGAATTGCACGTCCGTCTGGGCGTAGACCCCAGACAAGCCGACCAGCAGGTGCGCGGAGTTCTCGTGCTTCCAAACGGTACGGGTAAGACGAAGAGGGTTCTCGTCATAGCGAAGGGCGACAGAGCGGACGCGGCTACCGCCGCGGGCGCGGATTTCGTCGGCGCGGAAGAAACCATTCAGCGTATTCAGCGCGACAATTGGTTCGACTTCGACGTTATGATAACCACCCCCGATATGATGGGCGTCGTAGGACGTATAGGACGTATCCTCGGACCCAAGGGACTTATGCCCAACCCCAAGAGCGGCACCGTCACGATGGACGTTGCGAAAGCCGTTCAGGAAGTCAAAGCGGGTAAAGTGGAATACCGTCTTGACAAAACCGCCATTATACACTGCGTAATAGGCAAAAAGTCGTTCGGCGTGGAAAAAATCTGCGAAAACTTCAACGCCCTTATGGACGCGATAGTAAAAGCGAAGCCCGCGACCGCAAAGGGTCAGTATATAAAGAGCGTGACGCTCGCTTCCACGATGGGACCCGGCGTCAAGGTCAATTACAACAAGCAGTAAAGAAATTGCGAAACGGGCTTAAAATAAGTTGACATAAGTCTGTTTTGCGAATATAATACCAACGTAAAATAAATTTCCGTGCCGTAGAAGGCGGGTGCGCAAAGCTCAATATCCCGCGGAGGTGGTGGAAAAGATTGTAAAAGGTATTTCCTTTCGTCGTTTCCCCGCGCCTTACGGCGGCGGGGAAATTTGTTTATAAAAATAAGGAGGTGCAAATTGTCAGCTAATTTAGAAGCTAAAAAGTCGGTTGTGGCTGAAATTTCGCAAAAGCTCGCCTCTTCCAAATCGGTCGTGTTCGTTGATTACAACCAGCTTACCGTTGCGGAAGCGTCGGAATTGAGAAATAAATGCAGGCAATCGGGCTGCGAATACAAGGTCTATAAAAATACCCTTGTAAGAAAAGCTTTAAACGAAATGGGCGTCAAGGATTTCGACGCGGACCTCAACGGGCCCACCGCGGTGGCTTTCGGTTCCGACGAAACGTCGGCGGCAAAAGTTATGGTGCAGGCGTCAAAAGACCTTGAAAACAAAATTACGTTGAAAAGCGCGTTCGTTGACAATGCGTACGTGGACAAGGCGGGCATAACCGCGCTCGCCACGATGCCTTCAAGGGAAGAGCTGGTAGCGAAGATGCTCGGTTCTATGAACGCGCCCGTCGCAAATCTTGCGGGAGTGCTTTCGAATCTTGTTTCCGGTATCGTGCGCGTGCTTAACGGCATAGCCCAAAGCAAAGCGTAAACCGCCGCATAACGCGGCAAGCGGGTCGCGCCGCCCGAAAAAGGCGCGGAATATTAAATTTTAAGGAGTAATAAAAATGGCAGACGTAGCTAAATTTATCGAAGAAATCAAAAATATGACCGTACTCGAACTCAACGAGCTGGTTAAAGAATTGGAAAAGGAATTCGGCGTTTCCGCGGCGGCTCCCGTAGCGGTAGCGGCGGCAGGCGCGGCTCCCGCAGCGGCGGGCGCGGCTCCCGCGGCAGAAGAAAAGACCGAGTTCAACGTAGTCCTCAAAGACGCGGGCGCAAAGAAAATCGACGTTATCAAGGTCGTACGCGCGTTCACGGGTCTTGGACTTGTCGAAGCGAAGACCGCTGTGGAAAAGGGCGGCGTGCTCAAAGAAAACGTTGCGAAGGAAGAGGCGGAAAAGATTCTTGCGGACCTCAAAGCAGCCGGCGCAACCGCGGTTTTGGAATAATTACAAATATTTTGCGCCGTGCGGCGATTTGCCGCGCGGCGCCTTTTTTTGTGTAAACGGCGTGTAAGTTTAAGGCAATTTGGTGATTTGCAACGCCAACCGCCCGAAAATCTTTGCATTTTGCCGAAAGGTATGTTATTATATAGCCGTAAAAGTTTATAATTTTTTAAAGAGAATATGGAAACCGAAAGAAAAAAGCTGTATTCGGCTATTCAGCCGACAAATAATCTTACAATCGGCAACTACCTCGGCGCGATTAAAAATTGGGTCAATCTGCAAAGCGAGTACGATTGTTATTACGGTATAGCCAATATGCACGCTATAACCGTGCGTCAGGAACCCGTGAAGTTAAGGCAGAAAACTCTGTCTTTGCTCGCGCTGTACATTGCCTGCGGTATCGACCCCGAAAAGTGCGTTCTGTACCTTCAATCGCACGTTTCCGCGCACGCCGAGCTCGCGTGGGTGCTTAATACTATAACCTATGTCGGCGAAATGGAGAGAATGACGCAGTTCAAGGACAAAAGCGCGCGCCACGCCGACAACATAAATATGGGGCTTATGGACTACCCCGTGCTTATGGCGGCGGATATACTCCTTTATCAGGCGGACGTGGTTCCCGTCGGCGAGGACCAGCGCCAGCACCTCGAAATCACGCGCAATATAGCCCAGCGTTTCAACAACGCCTTTTCGCCTACGTTCACCGTGCCCGAGGGCGTGTATATGAAAGTCGGCGCGAAGATAAACGATTTGCAATTCCCCGACAAAAAGATGTCGAAGTCGGCAGAAAACCCCAACGGGTCGATATTTCTGACCGACGACCGCGATACGATAATAAGGAAATTCAAGCGCGCCGTCACCGATTCCGGTTCGGAAATACGCTATAACCCCGCGGAAAAACCGGGCGTAAGCAATCTGCTTTCGATTTATTCGGTGTTTTCCGACAAGACGGTCGCGGAAGCCGAGGCGGATTTTGCGGGCAAGGGTTACGGCGATTTCAAACTCGCCGTGGGCGAAGTCGTAGCCGACAAGCTCGGTCCCATACAGTCCGAGCAGGTGAGGTTAGAGGCGGACAGACAGTATCTCGACGGCGTTTTGAAAAGCGGCGCCGAAAAAGCGGCGCGCCTTGCGAACAAAACGCTTGCGAAGGTGTATAAAAAAATAGGTTTTTATCAGATATAATATATGTTCGGATATATCAACCCCGACGCGCCGTATCTTTTCAAAAAGGACGAAACGCTGTATAAGGCGCTTTACTGCGGGCTGTGCAAAAGCATAGGCAAGGGTTGCGGACAGAAAGCCCGCACGTCGCTTACTTACGATATGGCGTTTTTCGCGGCTATTCTTCATAATATAGCGGGCGAGGACGTAAAAATAATAAGGCGCAGATGCTGTCTGCATTGGATACGCCGCCGTCCCGTCGTCGCCTGCGACGACATAATGCTTACCGTCGGCAAAATAAACGCTACGCTTGCGTATTTCAAACTTACCGACGACAAAAAGGACGGCGACAAAAAAGGAATATTGCGGCGGCTTTACTATAAGGCGTATAAAATTACCCGTAAAACCCGCCCCGATATAGTCGAAATAATCGAACGCCACACGGCGGAACAGGACGCCCTCGAAAAAAGGGGTTGCGCCGTTATAGACGAGGCGGCGGAGCCGTCCGCGCTTATGATGAAAGAGCTTTCCGCGCTCGTTCTGGGCGGTAAAGCGACCGCCGACACAGACGGGCTGTTCTACGACCTCGGCAAGTGGGTATATCTTATCGACGCCGTGGACGATTACGACAAAGACGTTAAAAAGGGCGCATATAACGTGCTTTTCAACGCGTTCGGCGAAAAAACCCGCGCGGAAATGGCAAAATCGCACGAAAAGGAAATGGTTTTTCTGTTCGACGCGCTGTTTGCGGATATGCGCGAGCGACTTTTTAAAATCAAATTTTATTTCAACCGCGATTTGACGGATAACATAATCCTGCGCGGAATACCCGTAAAAACGCGCGCTCTGTTCTACGGCGGCGCGAAAAAGGTGAAAAATGAACAAAAAGAATCTTGAAATATTGGGACTTTCCGACGGGGCGACCGAGGAAGAGATAAAAGCCGCCTACGAATCTTTGCGCGCCAAATACCTCGAAGAGCGGTTTATGGACGGCGAAAAGGGCAATAACGCCGCAAAGATGCTCACCAAAATCGAAACGGCGTACAATTCGCTTATGACCGAACTTTCCGAAAGCGCGGCGTCAGACGGCGGCGGCGCGTCTTATACTCGCGTCGAAGAGCTTATAAAGGCGGGCGACTTGCAGGAAGCCCAGCGCGTTTTGGACAGCTTCGACGAGCGCACGGCGCAGTGGCATTTTTTGCAGAGCCTTGTATTCTATCGCAAGAATTGGGTCAACGAAAGCAAAAAACAGCTTGAAATAGCCATACAGCTCGACCCCGAAAACGCAAAATACAAAGAAACTTACAGGCGGCTTTCCGAAAAGGCGGAAAATCAGAATACCAACGCGGGCGCGGGGAGCGCATATCAGGGTCAGACAATGGCGGAAACGCCCGACGACCAGATGGGCGGGAATTTCTGCTCGTGGTGTATTCAGTGCTGTTATATAAATATGTGCATAAACTGCCTGTGCAACTGCTGTCGTTAAATTATGGGCAAGCGCAAATATTCGAAATCTTTTGAAATAGCGCTTTCCGCAATCTCCTGCGCCATAGCCTCGGTATTTCTGTCGCTCGGCTTTTTCAGCGGCATACTGCTCGCAACGGGATACCTTTGCGGCGTTATCGCGCTTATGATTCCGCTTTCCAAACAGTTTTACGTCGGCGACTTCCTCGCGTACGCGGGAACGTGCGTGCTTACGATACTGTTCGGCGCGATAGGAAGATTCTGGGATATAGTGCCGTTTATAATGTTTTTCGGCTTGCATCCCCTGCTTAACGCTCTGCAAGTCAGGTTCAAAATAAACAAGTGGATTGCGCTTGTCGTCAAGGCGGCGCTTTTCGACTTCACGCTTTGGGTCGCGTATATTTTGGTTTTCGACGGCGTTTTCGGCGGCGCGTTCCTGCCCGTAAACGTATACGAATTCGTAAATAAATATATACTGCTTTTCATCTTCGTCGGCGGCACGCTTATTTTCTGGCCCTACGACTACCTTATTTTTTCCTGCCAGAATTGGGTGAACAAGCTTGTGTACAGGATAAGAAAATGATAAAAAACTCGCAATATACAGGCACGGTTTTTGCAATCGGTTCGGATTGCGAGGGCGTAATATATGCAGACGGCACGACGGCGTTCGTGCCTTTTTGTCTTGAAGGGGAAGAGGTGGAATTTCTCGCCCTCAAAGTAAAGGGCGGCATAGCTTACGGCAAGTTAAGCCGCGTTCTTCGCCCCTCGCCCGCCCGCGTTTCGCCGCCCTGCCCCGTGTTCGGGAAGTGCGGCGGGTGCAATCTTCAACACGCTTGTTACGCCGAACAGCTTAAAATAAAGCGCGGGCTTGTGGAAAACGCGCTTAAAAAGATAGCGGGCGTAAGTTTTCCTGTAGACGCGTGCGTGCCCTGCGAAAAAGAATACAGATACCGCAACAAACTCGTTATGCCGATATCGCGCGGAAATTCGGGCGCGTTCCTCGGATTTTTTGCCCGCGCCAGCCATCGCGCAATACCCGTAGACGACTGCCCTATTCAGTCGGAATGGGTAAAAGACGTAATATATTCCGTAAAAAAGTTTGCAAAACTTAAAAATCTTACGGGTTATTCAGACGAAGAGGGCGGCGATTTAAGGCATATCACCGTGCGCGAAATAAACGGAAAATTTATCTTCGCCGTCGTCGCCACAAGGAAATTGGACCTTTCTCCGCTTGCTGAAATTTTAGACGGAAAGTTTGAAAATTTCACGCTTTTGCTTAACGTAAACCCCGCCAAAACCAACGCGATTTTTTCAAATGAGTGGCACATATGCCGCGGCGACGGCGTTTTCGAGGCGGAGGACTGCGGTATAAAATTTTTGGCGGGCGCAAACACTTTTTTGCAGGTCAACGACGGCGTGCGCAGAAAATTATATGCGCGTATTCTGCAAGAAGCGGAAGAGGACGCAGTCGCGCTCGATTTGTATTCGGGCGGCGGTATGCTTACCGCAATGCTCGCGAAAAAATGCCGAAAGGCTTACGGCGTCGAGGCGGTCGCCGAGGCTTCGCGGTGCGCCGACGGCTTAAAGCGGCTGAACGGGCTTGACAATATGTACAATATATGCGGCAGGGTAGAGGACGAGATATCGCGCGTACTCTCGGGCGCGGACGGAAAAAAGTTCATAGTCTGCGACCCGCCGAGAAAGGGTATGGAACGTTCCGCCGCAGAGGCGGTTGCGCGTTCGGGTGCGGAAAAGGTCGCGCTTGTGTCGTGCAACCCCGCGACCCTCGCCCGCGACCTCGGGATTTTGACGGGCGCGCTTAAAGAAAAGGGCGGAAAGCTTGTAAAGTCGCCCGAGGCAAGCGGTGCTTATAAGCTTGTTTCGGTCACGCCGTTCGATATGTTCCCCCAGACGAAACACGTCGAAGCGGTCGCCGTTCTCGTACTTAATAAATAACGCCGTAAGGCGTAAATACCCGTCGGAGTACGCTCTCCGACGGGTATTTTTATTGCGGGGCGGGGCGCGCCCGCCCCGCATAAAAGCGAATGAAAAAATCTTACGGATTTTTAAAATTACGGCTAAATGCGCCCGACGTATAAATTTCAATTTATACGTTTGACAATTGTATAAGCTAATGGTAAAATTAGAATGATATAAAATTCGGTTTATTCCGCATAAAAAGGACGGGCAAATTGACGGACGACGTTTTTTCCGAGATTTCGGACTTCACGCACACGATAGCGGGGGAATATATAAAAAAATTCGCTTATCCATTCGAGGCGCTTGCGGGGCTTAAAGACTTTATACTTTCGGCGGGCGCGCAGCTTTCTTCCGAATTTGCGCAGGTTTCGGAGGGGGTATGGGTGCATAAGAGTGCGCGCGTCGCCCCCACGGCGTATCTGGGCGCGCCGGCAATAGTCTGCGCGGGCGCGGAAATAAGGCATTGCGCCTTTGTACGCGGTTCGGCGATAATAGGCGAAAACTGCGTAGTCGGCAACTCTACCGAACTCAAAAACGTAATACTTTGCGACGGAGTTCAGGTTCCGCACTACAACTACGTCGGCGACAGCATATTGGGTTACAAAGCCCACCTCGGCGCGGGCGCGATAACCTCGAACGTCAAAGCCGACAAAAAGTGCGTAACCGTAAAGTACGGCGATAAAGTAATATCTACGGGGCTTAAAAAGCTGGGCGCTATTCTCGGCGACTTTACCGAGGTCGGCTGCAACTGCGTTCTGAACCCCGGTACCGTAATAGGCAGAAACACCTCGGTATACCCCCTTACGTCCCTCCGCGGGGCGTATCCCCCCGACTGCATAATAAAATCGGGCGACAATGTAGTAAAAAGGAAAAACTGATGGGAAGATATTTCGGAACGGACGGCTTCCGCGGGGAAGCCAATAAAAGTTTAACCGCCGACCACGCGTTTTCGGTCGGCAGATTTCTCGGGTGGTATCTCGGCGAAATCAGAAAAAGACACGGCGACGACAACCCGCCGAGAGTGGTTATAGGCAAGGATACACGCCGTTCGAGCTATATGTTCGAATACGCGCTTATAGCGGGGCTTACGGCTTCGGGCGCGGACGCGTATATGCTTCACGTTACGACGACGCCGTCGGTGTCGTACGTCGCGCGGGTGGACGACTTCGACTGCGGCATAATGATTTCGGCAAGCCACAACCCCTATTTCGACAACGGCATAAAACTTCTTAACAGCCACGGCGAAAAAATGGACGAGTTCACAATAGCTTTGATAGAGGACTACCTCGACGGCAAGGCGGAAGTGTTCGGAAAGGTCTATACGGAAGTGCCCTTTGCCGAGCGCGATAAAATCGGCAAGACGGTGGACTACTGCTCGGGCAGAAACAGATATATCGCCTACCTTATTTCGCTCGGCATTTATTCGTTCAGGGGAATGAAAGTGGGGCTTGACTGCGCCAACGGTTCGTCGTGGAATATCGCAAAATCCGTTTTCGAGGCTTTGGGCGCGAAAGTGTATCTGATAAACGCCGAACCCGACGGATTCAACATAAACGACAACGCAGGCTCGACCCATATAGGCGGGCTGTGCAAACTTGTAAAGGATAATTCCCTCGATATCGGCTTTGCCTACGACGGCGACGCCGACAGATGCATAGCCGTGGACGAAAACGGCGATGTGGTGGACGGCGATAAAATACTCTATCTTTACGCAAGATATATGAAAGAGCGCGGAAAGCTTGTAACCAACACTGTGGTAACAACCGTTATGTCGAATATCGGGCTTTATAAGGCTTTGGACGAAATAGGCGTGGACTACGTAAAAACCGCGGTGGGCGACAAATACGTATACGAATATATGTCGGCGCACGGAAACAGGCTGGGCGGCGAGCAGTCGGGGCATATAATCTTTTCGAAGTACGCCACGACGGGCGACGGAATACTTACGAGCCTAAAAGTAATGGAGGCGGTGCTTGCGCGCAAAACCACGCTTTCGAAGCTGTGCGAGCCTGTAAGAATTTATCCGCAGAAACTTATAAACGTCGAGGTAACCGACAAGGCGGCGGCGCTTTCGGACGGCGACGTAAAGGCGGCTGTGGCGCGCGCCGAAAAAAAGCTTGCTGACGCGGGCAGAGTGCTCGTGCGCGAATCGGGCACCGAACCGCTCGTGCGTATAATGGTCGAGGCGGAAACTTCGAAAATATGCGAACAAACCGCGATGGAAATCGCAAACGTGTTTATCGACAAGGGCTACGGCGTATTGCGGAGGTAAAATATGTGCGGCATAGTAGGCTACATCGGGGGAAGACAGGCGGCGCCCATTCTTCTCGACGGGCTTAAACACCTCGAATACAGGGGATACGACTCGGCGGGAATCGCCGTTTCGGACGGCAAACGTATAGAGGTCGTAAAGGCGAAAGGCAAACTCGAAATTCTCCGCGAAAAGACGGGGAACGGAAAAACGCCCGCAGGTTGCTGCGGCATAGGTCATACCCGTTGGGCTACCCACGGCGAGCCGTCCGAACTCAACGCACACCCGCACGCCAACGATTCGGGCACAATCGTCGCCGTACACAACGGAATAATAGAAAATTACGCCGAGCAGAAAGCCAAACTCCAAAGGCGCGGCTATACGTTTTATTCGGAAACGGACACGGAAGTCGCCACAAAGCTCGTGGACTACTACTACGCGAAATATGCGGACCCCGTAAAGGCTATCGCGAATTTCATACTCAAAGTAAGGGGTTCGTACGCCCTCGCCGTAATGTTTGCGGACAGACCCGACGAAATTTACGCGGTCAGAAAGGACAGCCCGATGATAATCGGCGTTACCGAAAGCGAAAGCTTTCTCGCCTCCGACGTGCCCGCGATATTAAGCTATACCCGCACGGTTTACTATACCGACAACGGCGAAATAGTGCGCCTTGAAAAGGGTAAGGCGGCTTTTTACAATATCGACGGCGAACCGCACGAAAAGCAGCCGTCGCATATAGATTGGGACGTCGCAACTGCCGAAAAGGGCGGGTTCGAGCATTTTATGCTTAAAGAAATACACGAACAGCCCAAGGTAATCGCGGACACTTTAAGTTATTTTATGGGCGGCGGCGACATAGACCTTGAAAAAGAGGTGGGGCTGAAAGATTGCGAAATCGCCTCGTATACGGGCGTTATCATAGCCGCGTGCGGCTCTGCATATCACGTCGGCGTGGTTATGCAATACGTAATGGAAAAGCTTGCGCGCGTTCCCGTCAGGGTCGAGCTCGCCTCAGAATTCCGCTACCGCGACCCCATTTTAGACAAATCGCAACTGTTTATTGTAATAAGCCAATCGGGCGAAACGGCGGACAGTCTGGCGGCTTTAAGGCTTGCGAAAGAAAGGGGGCTCGACACCCTTTCCGTCGTCAACGTCGTCGGCTCGTCTATAGCCCGCGAAGCGGACAAGACCTTTTTCACCAAGGCGGGACCCGAAATTTCTGTCGCCACCACAAAGGCGTATTCGGCGCAGCTTATAGCGGCGTATCTTGTATCTCTCCGCTTTGCGAAAGTCAGGGGAACGGTTACGGACAAAGAATATTCCGCTCTCGTTTCCGAACTCAAAACCCTGCCCGCAAAGGTAGACTCGGTTTTGAAGAACAAGGACGAAATCCAGCGTTTCGCCTCCGAGATGATAGCGAAAAAGGACGTTTTCTTTATCGGCAGGGGCATAGACTACGCCGTATGCCTCGAAGGCAGTCTGAAATTGAAAGAGATAAGCTATATGCACTCGGAAGCTTACGCCGCGGGCGAGCTTAAACACGGCACCATAAGCCTTATAGAGGACAGCACGCTTGTAATAGGCGCGCTTACCCAGCCCGAAACGGTGGAAAAGACTGTAAGCAACCTCGAAGAAACCAGAACCCGCGGCGCGTATTGCGCAACCTTTTCGTTTAACGACGTCTACGGAAAGGCGGGTCGGAAATTTTTCGTGCCTGAAACTTGCCCTTATTTCGCGGCGAGCGTAACCGTAATACCCTTACAGCTTTTCGCATACTATTTAAGCGTACTCCGCGGCAACGACGTGGACAAACCGCGGAACCTCGCAAAAAGCGTAACCGTCGAATAAATTTATTTATTTGGAAGAATATGAAAAAGAATTATACCAAAGTAAAAGATATATTACTGCTTGTCGCGTGCGATTTTGTCGCAATCACGCTTTCTTTGCTGTTCGCGTACCTCATCGTCAACGGCAGGTTCACGTTAAGCCTCGAACTTCTGTGGGTGTACCTTATCGAGCTGGGCACGTTTTTCACATTCTTTTCGCTTTTCAGATTATATTCGATAGTTTTTACGTCGGTCGGCATAATCGACACGCTTAAAATAATAGGCGCGAATATCTGCGTTCTCGCGATAAGCGCGCTGTTTTCGGTGATTTTCAAAGTAGAGGGCAACATACGCTTTTCGATAATATGCGGCGTGTTCGTAACGCTGTTCGCGCTTGCGATACGCTTTTCGAAAAGGCTGTACGTTTCGATAAAGTATTCGATAACCAAACAGTTCAAAGACAGAGTAAGGGTAATGATAGTCGGGGGCGGCGACGCGGGCGCGATGCTTATACGCGAAATTCAGACCACCGACAAAATAGATTATCTGCCCGTCTGCGTAATCGACGACGACCCCGCCAAAAAGGGCAGAACTATAAATAACGTAAAGATAGTCGGCGACACCGAAGAAATACCCAAGTATGTCGGCAAATATTCGGTAGACGAAATAATCATAGCCATACCCACGGCAAAACGCTCGGATATAGCGCGGATTTACGCCATCTGCAAAAAGACCGACTGCAAGGTCAAAACCCTGCCGGGAATTTATCAGATAGTGGCGGGCGACGCGACCGTTTCCGCCCTCCGCGAAGTGCGCATAACCGACCTGCTCGGGCGCGACCAGGTGCGCGTAAACCTCGACGAGATAATGGGATATATCGAAAATCAGGTAGTGCTTGTAACGGGCGGCGGCGGCTCGATAGGCAGCGAACTCTGCCGCCAGATAGCAACCCGCAACCCCAAAACGCTTATTATACTCGATATATACGAAAACAACGCGTACGACATAGAGCAAGAGCTTAAACGTCAGCATAAAGACCTGCATCTTATAACGCTTATCGCGAGCCTGCGCGACAAGGGCAAGATGGAGGACGTATTCAAAAAGTACAAACCCGCGATAGTTTTCAACGCCGCCGCTCACAAACACGTGCCGTTGATGGAAACCAGCCCCAACGAGGCGGTGAAAAACAACGTTTTCGGCACTCTGAACGTGGCAAGGTGCGCCGACAAATACGGCGCGAAAACTTTCGTGCAGATATCCACCGACAAAGCCGTAAACCCCACAAACGTTATGGGCGCGACCAAACGTATCTGCGAAATGATAATCCAGACGATAGGCCGCCACAGCAAAAACACCAACTTCGTCGCGGTGCGTTTCGGAAACGTATTGGGTTCGAACGGCTCGGTTATACCGCTGTTCGAAAAACAGATAGCCGAGGGCGGTCCCGTCACGGTCACGCACAAGGATATAATCCGCTACTTTATGACCATACCCGAGGCGGTGTCGCTCGTCCTGCAAGCGGGCGCTTACGCGAAAGGCGGGCAGATATTCGTCCTCGATATGGGCGAACCCGTAAAAATTTACGACCTTGCAGTAAATCTTATCAAGCTTTCGGGACTTGAACCGGGCGTGGATATCGACATAGTATGCACGGGACTCCGCCCCGGCGAAAAACTGTACGAAGAAAGGCTTATGGACGAAGAGGGGCTTCAGAAGACGGCTAACGGTCTTATAAATATCGCGCGCCCGCTTAAAATCGACGAAGATTCGCTGTGGACGACGCTCGACGAGCTGTATAAGGCGGCTTACGCCGAAACGGATAATATGAAAGAACTTCTTACTCAACTTGTGCCTACCTATAAAATCACGGAAAATTTATGACAATTCATCACGACAAATTGGCTTACGGCAAGCTTTCGCCCGAACGCGAAGACGTTTCGGGGGAACGGCTGGAAGAAATGATTAAACTTCTGAACGCCGAAGATAAAAATTTAAAAGACGAAACAAAACCCTCGGCGGAATCCGCCGACGGCGCAAAACGCAAAAAGCGGAAATAGCGGAAATAGCGCACACCCGCCGCCCTTGACAACAAAGGGCGGCGGGTGTATAATTTTAAAAACCTTCGGGTAAAACGTCGGCGAAGTGAAATAAAGCCGCTTCGGGCGGCGAAGCGTAAAAAAGGCATATATAAGGATATATATTATGAAAAATATAAAAATAGCGTATATAGGCGGCGGTTCCAAACTTTGGTGCAGGGTGTTCCAGTACGACCTCGCCCTCACCGAAGATTTGTGCGGCGAAATCGCGCTGTACGATATCGACAAACCCGCGGCTGAACGCAACAGGCGGGTCGGCGAGCGTATCAACGCCGACAAACGCACCGTTTCAAAGTGGAATTACACCGTAGCCGAAAGGTTGGGCGACGCGCT
This sequence comes from uncultured Clostridia bacterium, assembly GCA_947624005.1. Classification (GTDB taxonomy): domain Bacteria; phylum Bacillota; class Clostridia; order Christensenellales; family Borkfalkiaceae; genus Coproplasma. Next base: position 27,542 of record CANQHV010000004.1, on the reverse strand, counting down.
CGACGGCGCGGATTTCGTAATCTGCTCGATTCTTCCGGGCACTTTCGACGAAATGCAGTCGGACGTGCATCTGCCCGAAAAATACGGCATATACCAGTCGGTCGGCGACACGGTGGGACCGGGCGGCGTACTGCGCGCAATGCGCACCGTGCCCATATACGAGGGCTTCGCCCGCGCGATAGCCGAACGTTGCCCCGCCGCGTGGGTCATAAATCTGACAAACCCGATGACGGCGTGCACGCAGACCCTTTTCGACGTATTCCCCGAAATCAAGGCGTTCGGCTGCTGCCACGAGGTATTCCACGCGCAGGAATTTTTGTCCTGCGTCGCGCACGAACAGCTGGGCATACCCCGCCCCGACAGGCACGAAATCACGATAGACGCAAGCGGCGTAAACCACTTCACTTGGATAACCGAGGCAAGCTATAAGGGCGTGGACCTTTTAAAACTTCTGCCGCCGTTTATTGAAAAGTTTTACGATAAAGGTTACGGCGAGCAGATAGGGCACGCGCCCGACGACTTTATGTCGAACCCGTTTTTGTACGGCAATAAAGTAAAAATGGATTTGTTTAATCGCTACGGCGCGCTTGCGGCGGCGGGCGACAGACACCTTGTCGAATTTATGAACGGTGATTGGTATTTAAAGGACCCCGAAACCGCCGAAAAATGGCTGTTTCACCTTACAAGCGTCGATTACCGCCGCGCCGACTGCGCCGCTAAAATCGCCGACGCCGAGGCGATGGCGGCGGGTAATAAGCCCGTCGCGGTAGTGCGCTCGGACGAGGAAGTCGTAAATCTTATGCTTTCAATACTCGGTCGCGGCAAAATCGTGTCCAACGTCAACGTTCCCAACCGCGGTCAAATGCCGGGAATGCCCGCGGGTCTTGTCGTCGAAACCAACTGCGTTTTCGACGCCGACAGCGTAAAGCCCGTTATGGCGAATAAACTCCCTCCCGCGGTTTTAAACCTTGTTTTGCGCAACGGTATGAACATTTTAACCTGTTACGACGGAATAAAACGCCGCGACCTCGACGAAATTTTCGCCTCGTTCGTCAATCAGCCGCTTTGCTCGCGGCTGTCCGTCGACAGCGCCCGCGCCCTTTTCGCGGAAATGGTTTCCGCGACGAAAGAATATCTCAAAGACTATTACGATTTAACCGCCTTATAACCACCCCGTATACCTGTACCCGTACCCTCGCCCCGTACAAAATAAATTCTCGCCTTATAATCCCGCCCGCCGACTTCGTATTTAATATTTTACTGAATTTTATTAAATATCTTAATCGCCGCCGCACAGGGAACTTCCCCGCGCGGCGGCGATTATATTCACTTGACAATATTCGACATAATAATTATAATATAGGGTAAGCAAGGAGGAACCCTTGCAGGCGGTTGACCTCCCGAGGGGGGAAATGGAAACATTTTCTTTTGAAGGAGGTGGTGCTTATGGACGAGCTTCGCGAAACACTCGCAAAACTTGTCGAGCTTTTAAATTTTTACAAAAAGTTCGCTACACTGCTCGATAGTATCGAGTACATAGTAATTAAGCGCACAAAAAAATAACCGCCCGAAGTTGCAGTCGTTAGCGGTTATTTTTAACTTATAACGAGGTCAACCGCTTTGGGTTCCTCTTTGTGATTTTATTTTACGACGTTTTTATTGTTTTGTCAAGTGTTTAATACAAAAATTCCACCGCCCGCCGCGCGGGGAACTTCCCCGCGCGGCGGTATAAACGTAATGTGAATGAGAGCCCGCGAGCTTCCGCTCGCGGGCTCTCATACTTTTTATTTATATATAATAAACGTCGCAATACACTTTGTATGTAACTTTAATATAATAATCTTACTATCCGCCGCGCGCAACGCGCGCGGCGGATAGTAAGTGACCGTTGAGTGTGCGCGCCCGCAGATTGCGGGCGAGCACTCATTATTCTGTTATTTATATATAATAGAAACGTGGCACACTATTTTATAATAATAACCGCACCATATACACTCTACTATATACTCATTTCCGCCCCGATACGGGGCGGAAATGAGTATATAATTATTTATTTTTCCGATTTTATTATTAAAACTCTCGGTGCGCGGCAATTGTCGCGCGATTACGTGCAGCGGCAGTGGGTTAAGGTTCAGTGCGTGCGCCCGCGGTTGAAAACCGCGGGCGCACGCACATATTTTTATATACCTCTCCGCCCCCGTATCGGGGCGGAAATGAGTATATAATTATTTATTTTTTCGATTTTATTATTAAAACTCTCGGTGCGCGGCAACTGCCGCACACCGAGAGTTCTGCTGTTATTTCGAACGAAGTGACAGCCTTATTCTACTCACCCTCCGCGCGCCCGCAACTTGCGGGCGCGCGGAGGGTGGGAATTTGGGGAGTAAGAAATAGGAAATTTCAGGGAGAAAAAAGGGTGAGATTGGTGCGAGGGAACGAGAATTTTTGTATTGCAGTGTTTATATAGTTATATATCCTTTATCCTCGCCGAGGCTGAAAGCCTCGGCAGGGATATATAGGAGGTTGGTAGAGAAAGCAAGGATAGTGTTTTTGTGCTTTCATTTTTCTTATCGGCGCGCATAGCGCGCCGATAAGAAAAAAGTGAAAATGTAGGTATTCGTGTTTTACCTTTACATACTATATAGTGGTTATAAGTTATTATATTCCTATCCCCGCCGAGGCTGAAAGCCTCGGCGGGGAAGGGGTTGGGAGAGGGTAGCGTTTTTCTGTGCGGTAGGGCAAAATTTTGCGTAATATTTTGCGCAAAAACGCGCAAAATAGTGGTATGAGCAAGAAGAAAATCAAAAAATTAAAGGAAGACCTGTTCGAGGGCTGTGCTTCGGCGAACGAGTGTACGGGGCTGTACAGCAAAGTTTCGCTCGATACCGACGAAGTGGCAAAGTACCACAAGCAATACACGGAGGACGACTAAAAATAAACGCCGCGGGGGGGGTAGACCCGCGCGGACGAGTTATAAATTTTCGGAAGCAATACACGGAGGACGAATAGAGAAACGCCGCGCGGGGCTTGCCCCGCGCGGCGACGATTTATTTGTTTTTGACATACAGTCGAAGCGCTCTTTTTTCGGGTTCGCCGTCCTTTATAATATCGACGGCTTTGCCCTTTCTGCGGCGGTTGCCGCCTATGATTTTGTAACTCACCGACTGATAATTTCCGCCCCGTTCCCAAAGCCTTATAAAGCTTACCGTAAGCCGCGTTTCGACGGACGAAAATATCGTCGACCGCCGCGAGGGCGTAAGCTTGCCGAGAGCCGAAAAATCGAGCGTAAGGGGCTTGAAATTGTTCGCCGTAATCTCCATTCTGTCGGGTTTCAGGTCGAGGCTGAAAGTAATCGAAGCGCGCTCGGGGTGCAGTTTTTCGGCGTTTTCGACAAAGGTTGAAAGTATATATTCGTCTATAAGCCTGTCCATCGCCGCGCCGTATCTGAAATTGCTGAAAGCGGCGACGCCTATGCCGACGGCGCAAAGTCCGCCCGCGGTCGAGGCGATAACGACTTTCAAAACGTCGTTTTTAAGCGCGAACGCCGCGGAAAATCCCGCGACAAAGTAAAGGAACACTGCCAGACAAAAAACCGTCGCAACCGTGCCTATAAGTTCGCCGCGTTTTAATTTTTTTATTTTTTCGGGGTCGAGAACCATAAAACACCTTTTATATATTGTAACTTTTCCGATTGCGCCCGTCAAGAGTTTTCGCTTGAAATTTTCGCCTCGCCGCGCTATAATGGAATTATGAAGCTCGATATCGAACTCGTACCCGACGGGTGCTGGTATTCAAATCTTAGAAGTCTGCTTTCAAAAGCACAGTGGGACGCGGTAAGGCGCGAGGCGTACTCGCGCGCGGGCGGCAGGTGTACGGTCTGCGGCAGACGGTGTACCCGCCTCGAAGCGCACGAAAGATGGTCTTACGACGAAAAAAACGCCGTGCAGAAGCTCGAAGACGTCGTCGCGCTGTGCCACGCCTGCCACGAGGTCGTGCATATCGGCAGAACCCAGCTTATGGGGCGCGAACGCGAGGCAAGCGAACACTTTATGCGGGTAAACGGCTGTACTTACGCCGAGTACCGCAAGGCGTTGGGCGAGGCGAACGAACGGCACCGCCGCCTTAACCTTGTGCCCGAGTGGAAGCTCGATTTGTCGTACCTTAAAAAATTTATCTGATAAATTCTTTCACAAATTTCCCGATTTCGGCAAAATGTTTAATAAAATGTTATGTTTCACGGAAAAACGCGCGCGAACGGGCGCGTTTTTTCACGTTTTCCGCGAAAAAAACAATTTTTTATGATAAAATGTTAAATACTATATATAGTAAACGCGTTAAAAATTTTCATACAAGATATTGTGCCGAGGCACTTGACTTACACAAAAGGTCGTAGTATACTTAACTATGCTCGACAAAAAAAGCACACAAAGAAATTATTAATCATAACGCGGTCGTTTTCCGATATTATATAATAGCGGAAACGCCCCGAGAATTATTTCACTTGCGGAGGAGAAATATGAAAGTTATAAAGCGTGACGGCAGTACGACGGATTTTGACAGAAACAAAATAGTCGTAGCCATACAAAAGGCAAACGAAGCGGTCGATTTCGAGGACAGAGTAACCGACGCCCAGATAGAAACTATCGTAGACGATATAGCCTGCCGCCACAGACCCCGTCTTCTTGTCGAAGATATACAGGATATGGTCGAAGAAAAGCTGATGGAACTTCAAAAATATCAGCTTATGAAGGCTTACATTCTGTACAGGTACGAACGCGCGCTTGTCCGTAAAGCCAATACCACGGACGAAAGCATACTTTCGCTTATCCGCAACTCGAATAAGGACGTAATGGAGGAAAACTCCAACAAAAACGCGCGCACGGCTTCTACCCAGCGCGACCTTATCGCGGGCGAGGTTTCGAAAGACCTTACGCGCAGAATACTTTTGCCCGAGCACATTTCAAAGGCGCACGACGAGGGCGCCATTCATTTCCACGACGCGGATTATTTCCTCCAACCCATATTCAACTGCTGCCTTATAAACATTAAGGACATGCTCGACAACGGCACGGTTATGAACGGCAAGATGATTGAAAGCCCCAAGTCTTTCCAGACCGCCTGCACCATAACCACGCAGATTATCGCCTCGGTTGCGTCGTCGCAGTACGGCGGTCAGTCGGTAAACGTGGCGCACCTCGGCAAATACCTCCGCCGCACCCGCGAAAAGTACGCGGCGCAGTGCGAAGAGCAGTTTGGCGAAACCATAGACGCGGCGACAAAGGCGCGTTTCGTGGATATGCGCGTACGCGAAGCTCTTAAAGCGGGCGTTCAGACCATTCAGTATCAGATAAACACCCTTATGACCACCAACGGTCAATCTCCTTTCGTAACGCTTTTCCTCTATCTCGACAAGGACGACGAGTATATAGAAGAAAACGCTATGATAATAGAGGAGATTTTGAAACAGCGTTACGAAGGTATCAAAAACGAAAAGGGCGTTTTCATTACGCCCGCGTTCCCCAAGCTTATATACGTTCTCGACGAAAACAACTGCCTTAAAGGCGGCAAGTACGACTACCTTACCAAACTCGCCGTAAAATGTTCATCGAAGCGCCTTTACCCCGACTATATTTCCGCGAAAAAGATGCGCGAAAATTACGAGGGCAACGTATTCTCGCCTATGGGCTGCCGTTCGTTCCTTTCGCCCTGGAAAGACGAAAACGGAAACTATAAATTCGAGGGCAGATTCAATCAGGGCGTCGTATCCATCAACCTCCCGCAGTGCGGAATACTCGCAAAGGGCGACGAGGCGAAGTTCTGGGAAATTCTCGAAGAAAGACTTCAACTCTGCTTCGAGGCTCTTATGTGCCGTCACAACGCGCTTATGGGCGTTACAAGCGACGTATCTCCCGTGCATTGGCAGTACGGCGCAATAGCGCGCCTCGACAAGGGCGAAAAGATAGACAAATATCTTCTTGACGGGTATTCTACAATATCTTTGGGATATATAGGACTTTACGAGCTGACAAAGCTTATAAAAGGCGTGTCGCATACCACCCCCGAGGGTCAGGAGTTCGCGCTTAAAGTAATGAACTCGCTCCGCGCTCACTGCGAGAAGTGGAAGAAGGAAACGGGGCTTGGGTTCGGTCTTTACGGCACCCCCGCCGAATCGCTGTGCTACCGTTTCGCGCGCATAGACCAAAAGCGTTTCGGTACCATAAAGGACGTGACCGACAAGGGTTATTACACCAACAGCTATCACGTGGACGTAAGGGAAAATATCGACGCTTTCTCGAAGTTCAAGTTCGAAAGCCAATTCCAGAAGATATCTTCGGGCGGAGCCATTTCTTACGTCGAAATTCCCAATATGCGCCATAACCTGACCGCTCTCGAAGACGTGGTAAAGTTCATTTACGACAACATACAGTACGCCGAATTCAACACCAAGTCCGACTACTGCCACGTCTGCGGTTTCGACGGCGAGATAATAATAAACGACGACAACGAGTGGGAATGTCCCGTCTGCCATAACAAGGACCAGCGCAAGATGAACGTCACCCGCCGCACCTGCGGTTATCTCGGCGAAAATTTCTGGAACGTCGGCAAAACCAAGGAAATAAAGGCGCGCGTGCTTCACTTATAAGCCGTCGGGGCGGAAGTAAATACAGCGGATTTTACCATTGCCGCTTTGCGCCGCAGCGCAAAGCGGCAAAAAATTTTAAAACGACGGGGTCGGTTTATGAATTATGCGAATATAAAGTGGTTTGACGTCGCCAACGGTCCGGGGGTCAGGGTATCTCTGTACGTAAGCGGTTGCCGCAATCACTGCAAAAACTGTTTCAATCCCGAAACGTGGGACTTTGCTTACGGCAAGCCCTTTACACGCGAAGTGGAAAACAGCATAATAAAGGGAATGATTCCCGACTATATCAAGGGCTTTACGCTTTTGGGCGGCGACCCGTTCGAGCCTGAAAATCAGGTAGTTCTCGCGCCCTTTCTGGAAAGGCTCCGCGAACAGTTCCCCCAAAAATCGTTCTGGTGCTTTACGGGTTACGACTTCGAAAAGGACCTTCTTACGGGCAAGCAGGGCGACGCCGACACGGTTATGCGTATGCTCGCGTGCATCGACGTTCTGGTGGACGGACGGTATGTAGAGGCGCTCAACGACAGAAATTTAAGGTTCCGCGGCTCGTCCAACCAACGGATAATTCTCGTCAAGCCCTCGCTCGATTGCGACGAAATAAAACTCTGGGACGGCTCGAAAGAGCAGTAACGCCCGCAAAATTATAAAAAAGCCGATATATATGCGCGTTTTTGCGGCTTAAACGCAAGGTAACATATGAAAATCAAAGTAAAAAAACTCAACGCCGACGCTGTTCTTCCCACCTACGGCAGTCAATTTGCGGCGGGCGCGGACCTTCGCGCCTGCATAGACGGCGAACTCACGATAGCCCCGCACGAAACGGCGCTTATACCCACGGGACTTGCGATGGAAATTCCCGAGGGGTATGCGGGCTTTATCTACGCGCGAAGCGGACTTGCCACCAAAAAGGGGCTTGCACCCGCCAATAAAGTCGGGGTAGTGGACAGCGACTACCGCGGCGAGGTAAAAGTCGCTCTTTTGAACCATACCGACCGTCCGCAGACGGTTGAGGCGGGAGAGCGGGTCGCTCAAATGGTAATCGCGCCCTATCTCGCCGCGGAATTTTCCGAGGCGGACGCGCTTTCGGACACGGGGCGCGGCGAGGGCGGTTTCGGCTCGACGGGGCGTAAATAAATTTTCAAAAGGGTCTTGACACAGACCCTTTTTTTGTTTAAACTTTAATTATAGAATAATTAACGAGGGTGTAATGATGGAAATATATATAGGCGTGGACGTAGGCGGCACGACGGTAAAGGGAATAGCTTTGAACGGCGCGGGCGAAGTCCTCGCCGAGAACGCGGTAGACACCGTGATAGGCGAGGGGTTTGCGGACTGCATAGACGCGCTTATCGAAAAACTCGTCAGACTTTCGGGCGGGGTATACTCCGACGTAAAGGGCGTGGGCATAGGCTGTCCGGGGATAATCGACTCGGCAAACGGCACGGTGGTGTACGCGGCTAACCTTTTGCTCGACAATTACCCTTTGGGCAAACTGCTTAAAAGCAAAAGCGGTCTGGACGTAAAAATAGTAAATGACGCCAACGCCGCGGCTTTGGGCGAGGCGCGTTTCGGCGCGGGCAAGGAATATTCCGACAGCGTGCTTATAACCCTCGGCACGGGGGTAGGCGGCGGCATAGTCATAGGCGGCAAGCTGTTCGAGGGATATAAATCCGCGGGCGCGGAGATAGGGCATATGGTTATAGAACGCGGCGGCGACAGGTGTACCTGCGGCAGGCGCGGTTGTTTCGAGGCGTACTGCTCTGCCCGCGCGCTTACAAAACGCACCCGCGACGCAATGGAAGACGATACCGCAAGCGAAATGTGGAAGACCTATTCCTACGACAGCTGTAACGGCGCGACGGCGTTCGAGTATATGGACACCGACCGCACCGCGCGCAAGGTTGCCGAATGGTATATCGACCGTCTTGCGTGCGGAGTGATAAATCTGTGCAATATCTTCCGTCCTCAGGCGGTAATGCTCGGCGGCGGAGTGGCGGCGCAGGGTTCGCGGCTTACCGCGCCCCTGCAAAAAGCCGTGGACAAAGAAATTTTCGGCGGTTCGGATTACGCGCCCGTAAAAGTAGTTTGCGCCTCTCTCGGCGCCAAGGCGGGGGTTTACGGCGCCGCCGCGCTGTTTTTAAAATGAAAATTCCCGAAATATGTCTTTCGCGGCTGCCCGTGTATCTAAATTATCTGCGCACCGTTCGGACGGAGTATATTTCCTCGCGCGAAATAGCGAAAGCGCTGGGGTACGGCGAAGTGCTTGTAAGGAAAGACCTCGCTTACACGCCCGCGGAGGGCAAGCCCCGCCGCGGATACTCGGTGGAAGAGCTTAAAAAGGCTATCGAAGAAAAGCTGACATGCGGAAATTTAAAGCGCGCGGCGGTACTCGGCGCGGGCGGCCTGGGTCGCGCGCTGCTCGCTTACGGCGGGTTTTCGCGCTACGGTATAGAGGTGGTGGCGGCATACGATATAGACCCCTTGAAAACGGGCGCCGAAATCGCGGGTAAGCCCGTAATCGCCGAAAGCGCGATGCGCGAAAGCCTTGAACAGCTCGGCGTAAGCCTTATAATGCTGTGCGTTCCCGCGTCCGCCGCACGTGAAGCGGCGGCTTCGCTCGAAGGTACGCCCGTAAAGGCTATTTTAAACTTTGCTCCCGCGCAGGTAAGCGCGGAGGGAATAACGGTACGCAATCTCGACGTCGCGGCAAATCTCGCGGTGCTTGCAAGTATGATATAGTATGAAAAAATTTTTCGCATTCGTAACAAGGCAGACGGTTGCCGTTATACTCGCCGTGGCGTTTATAATCGGCTTCGGCGCGTTTTCCGCGGGCAGTATGGCTATAAACCTGCTGCCCGATATTAACGTGCCTATGGTCTGCGTGCAGATAATTTACCCGGGCGCAAACGCGCCCTCGGTCGAAAGCGACATAACCGCGCCCGTAGAGGAGGGGCTTTCGTCGCTTGCGGGCGTCGAAAAAGTCCAAAGCTATTCCTACGACAACCTGTCCGCGGTCGTGTTCTCGTTCGGCTACGGCACCGACGCAGACGACGCGAAAAGCGAAATACAGTCGAAAATTTCGGCTATGGACCTGCCCGATACCGCGCAGGTTTCGGTGTACGACATAGACCTTAACGCGCAGGCTCTCGCGGTCGTTTCAGTTACGTCCGAAAACGGGGAAACGGAAGACGAAAAACTTGACAGCGCATATAAAAAAGCGAACGAACTCGCGGGCAAAATGGCGGCAAAGGACGGGGTTGAACGCGTCGAGGTCAAGGGCGGCGCGGACAAAGCCTTTGCCGTGCGCCCCTTTGCGGGCTTCGAGCTGTTCGCTCCGCTTATAGTCGAGGCGTTTTCTTACGGCGCGCTCGATATTCCCCTCGGCAACATAGGCGACGGCGGCGAAATTCAGGTGCGCAACAACTCCGACATAAAAAGCCCCGACGATATCGCGGTTATGCCCGTTACGCTTACCGCCGAAAACGTCGGCTCGCTGTACGGCATTAAAAGCAGGATAAGCCCCTTCATACAGAAGAAGCCGGGCGAGTCTGAATCCGAAGAATATGATTATGACGGAATAATAAAGCTGGCAGAACAGTTTTACAAAATAAAGTTTTCACGCGAGTTTCTCGAATTTTTAATGACCGACGAACGGATATTGCCCGCAGAGAGCGCAAAGCCGATAGTTTTAAGCGTGGGCGACATAGCGCAGATTTCGTACGAGCCCGAATTTTCGTCTTACGTCTATTACGCGGACGGCGTAAAAATAGTAAAGGGCGCGGTAATCGAGGTATACAAGGCGAACGGCGCAAATTCGTCGGCGGTCGTAAACAGAATAAAGTCGGTGTACAGGTCGGACGGGGACGAAGGGTTTACGTTCGCGCTTTTGGACGACCAGTCGAGCTTTATTTCCGACAGCGTTTCCAACGTATTGATAAGTATGCTGATAGGCGGCGCGCTTGCCGTCGTGGTGATATTCGCGTTCCTTAAAAAGTGGCGCACGTCGCTTATAATCGCTGTAACAATGCCCCTTTCGGTGCTTGCCTCGCTGATATGCCTTTATCTTATGGGCATAACCCTGAATATGGTGTCGCTCGGCGGGCTTGCCGTAGGCATAGGAATGCTTGTGGACAACAGCATAGTAGTAATCGAGTGTATTTCGAAACACCGCGACGCGGGCAAAACCGCGCGGGAGGCGGCGGTGGACGGCGCGTGCGAAGTGGGCGGCGCGCTGTTCGGCTCGACGCTTACCACGGTGTGCGTATTCATACCCATAATCTTTTCGGGCGGGCTTACGGCCGAAATATTCACTGACCTTGCGTTTGCGGTAATATTCTCGCTGTCGTTCTCGCTTATAGTGGCGCTTACCGTAATTCCCACGCTGTACGCGCTGTTTACTTCGGGGCGCAAAAAAATGCTTACGGGCGGGGCGTTTGAAAACGCGCAAACGGAGCCGACGTCAAAAGCCGCGGAAGTTACGCCCGAAGAGGGCGAACCGCAAAAGCCCGAAAAGGCGCGTAAACCGTTCGGGCAGAGGCTTGCGGCTCTCCGTCAGCCCGTGATAATGAGCCGCGTCGAAAAGGCGTATTCCAAAATTCTGCCCGCCGTTCTCGGCAAAAAACTCGTCACAATTTTAGTGGCGGTCGCGCTGTTCGGCGCAAGCATAGGTCTGCTGTTTCTGACGGGCACCGAATTTTTGCCGTCGATAGACAAGGGGCAGATAGAGGTCAACGTTTCCTATCCCGCGTCCACGCAACTTTCCGAAGTCGAACAAGACGTGTTCGGATTAAGCGAATATTTGCAGGAAAACGTGAAAGACGTGGACTATATGTCGATAAGCGTGGGCAAAAACGGACTTCTCGCGCTTACCGATTCGGGCATTATCACCGTTCAACTCAAAACCAACCGCCGCACTTATCGTAAGGCGGAGGAAATACGCGGGCTTTTGGAACAGTATTCGCTTTTACACGGCAACGCGCACAAGCGTTCGGCGACCGTGCGCGAGATAGACGGCGTAGTCGCGTCGCTTATGTCGGGTTCGACCGATATGTCGGTTACGATAGTCGGCGACGACGAAGAAATACTTTCCGAAATCGCCGCGAAGATAGAGGCAAAGCTGAAAGAACGGTCGTTCGAAGATATAACCGACACCTCGACGGGCAAATCCACGCAGTATACCCTCGAATTCGACCGCGCGAAAATCGCCGCGGCGGGGCTTGATTATCAGACGGTGGCGCTTACTCTCCGCATAGGAATGGCGTCGTATACCGCCTGCACGTTCGAAACGGACGGCGAGGTTTACAACCTTAAAGTGGCGTTCGACAAGGACGCGGTAAAAGATAAGTCCGACCTCGAAAACTTTGCGTTCGGGGCTACGGCGGAGGGCGGAATTTTACGCCTCAAAGACCTGTTGAAACCCGACTCGGAAGGTAATTTCGTGCGGGAAGAGCAGGTGGATACGTGTATACGCCGTTCGGACGGCAGAAAGATGATTTCGATATCGGCAACCCTCCCCGGTTCGGATACGGGAAGCGCAAGCGAAAAAATGTCGGATATCGCCTCGTCGGTTTTAAAAGAATACGACGGATACGGCTTCGAGGCGAGCGGCATTTCAAGCTATCTTTCCGACGCGTTCCGCGGTCTTGCCGTCGCCCTCGTCGTTTCGTTCTTCCTTTTGTACGCGGTAATGGCGGTGCAGTTCGGTTCGGCGGTAAAGCCGCTTATAATTATGGCGAGCATACCATTCTCGTTTACGGGCGGGTTCCTCGCGCTCGTCATAACGGGTTCGAGCCTGAACGTCGTTTCGTTCATAGGTCTTATTATGCTTATGGGCGTAGTGGTAAACAACGCCATAGTTATGCTCGAAAAGATAAAACAGCTTAAAGACGGCGGAATGTCGCACTACGACAGCGTGCTTTCGGCCTGCCGCGAACGTCTGCGCCCCATACTTATGACTACGCTTACTACCATTCTCGCCCTCATACCCCTCGCGATAGGCGTGGGCGCGGGAAGCGAGCTTATGCAACCGCTTGGAATCACGGTAATAGGCGGTTTGCTTATAGGAACCATGGTAACTCTCGTGCTTGTGCCCTGCGTATATTGCGCGGTCAACCGCATATCGAAGAAATACCCCGACGGCAAAAAGGGCAAACGCCCGTCGGCGGAGGACGCGCGGGAAGAAAGCGCGCAGGCGGAGAACGCTTGATTAACGCCCCGCCCCGAAAATAACGTAAAAGGTAAACGCGCCGACGGCAAAATTGCCGTCGGCGCGAATTTTACCGTTTTGCGCGAATATATATTAATATTATGCCGAAAGAGCGTTTCGAAAATTCAAAGGGCTTTGTGCTGTCGTCGATAGGCGCGGCGGTGGGGCTGGGCAACGCGGTACGTTTTCCGGGCTTGTGCGCAAAATACGGCGGCGGCGCGTTCCTCACCGTCTACATAGTTGCGCTCGCCGTTCTGGGCGTGCCCCTTTTATGCGCCGAAATAGCGCTCGGCAGAAGGACGGGCGGGGGCGCGCCGAAGTGCTTCGCCTCGCTTTCGCCGCGCGGCGAAAAGGCGGGGTGGGCGGTAAGTTTCAACTCGCTGTTCGTCGCGGTAATCTACGCGGGGCTTATAGGCTGGATTCTTTCTATGGCGGTAAAGATATTCCCGCTGTCGCTGTCGGGCGGCGGTAATGCCCGCGACTATTTTTTCACAGAGGTTCTGCCCTCGCGCAAGGACGGCGTGATTTCGGGCTTTTCGCCCCTTGTGCTCGTATGTATTCTCGCAACTTGGGCGGCAATTTTTTTCTGCCTTGCGGGCGGGATAAAAAGGGTCGCGAAAGTCGCGGCGTACAGCGTATATCTGCCGCTTTTACTGCTTTTGTTCCTCGCCGTCAGAGGGTTGTTTTACCCGCGGTGCGGCGAGGCGCTTTACGCGCTGTTCACGCCCGATTTTTCCGCGTTTTTATCGCCCGAACTCTGGGCTACCGCGCTTTCGCAGGTATTCTTTTCGCTGTCGGTGGCGGCGGGAATTATGCCCGCTTTCGGCGCGTGCCTGCCCGAGCGCACAAACATTTTCAAATGCTCCGTTATAATTTCGGCGGCGGATTTCTGCGTGTCGCTCCTTTCGTCGGTCGTGCTGTTTACTACCCTTTACGGCAACAACCTCGAAAACTCGCTTTTGTCGGGCGGGCTGAATACCGCGTTCGAAGTCTACCCCGTCGCGCTGTCGCGCCTTTTCGGGGACTGCAAATGGCTTTCGGCGGCGACGGGGTGCGCGTTTTATCTTTCGCTTGCGCTTATGGCTATACAGTCGGCCGTGTCTATGGCGGAAGCCGCACTTTCGCCCCTTGCCGAAGTTTCGGGCGTTGGCAAAAAACGGCTTTCCGCCGTCGTCTGCGCCGTCTGCGCGGCCGTATGCTGCGTGTGTTCGACCACCGCCGCGCCCGTATTGGTAGACATAGGCGATAAATTCTGCAACTGCTATCTGATCCTCGCGCTCGGCGCGGCGGAAAGCGCGCTTATAGGCTACGGCGGGGGAAGAGGGGGGCTTGCGGACGAAATAAACAGATTTACGGGCAGACTTAAACTCAACCGCGCCGCCTTTACGTTTTCGGTAAAATTCGTCTGCCCCGCCGCGCTCGTTTCGCTTACAATTTGGAATATCGCCGAACTCTGCGCGTTCGGCGGGCTGTACGGCGGCTACCCCGTATGGGCGCAGTTCGCTTTCGGCTGGACGCCCGTCGCGCTGTGCGCGCTTTCGGGCTTTGCAATCGCATTTTTCTTCCGCCCCAAAGCCGTAAAAAGAAAAACCGCGCGCAAAATACCGTGAATTTTTCTTCGCCCGCTTGACAAATTCCGCAGGCTGTTATAATATATAATTAGTTGCGCACGCAACTAATTTTTGCGGTCTGCGGGCATTGACCCGCGATTGCGCGGTGGAGTATGGCTACTTTTTTAAAGAACGTGAATATGGTTTCGAGGTCGTCCACGCTGTACCTCGACCAAAAGCTGAAAGACGGCGATTTAAGGGGTTATCACGCGAAGTATATCTTTTGCATATGCGCGAACCCCGGGTTCTCGCAAGAGGAAATCGCGCGTTCGATTTTCGTCAACAAGTCCAACGTCGCAAGGCAGATAAAGTATCTTTCCAAACACGGGTACATACTGCGGCGCGAAAGCGGGGAAGATAAGCGGAAAACGCTTATATATCCCACCGAAAAAGCGGAGGAGGCGCGGAAAAAACTGCACGCTTTGAACGAGGGCTGGCGAAACGAGATTACCCGCGGGTTTTCCGAAGAGCAACTTAAAACGCTTATGCGGCTTACGGAAAAGCTCTATAAAAACGCGGTGGAATATATGGAGGGCGCGCATTGACAAAAACGCTTAAATACCTCAAACCCTACGGGGTCACGGTTTTCTGGGGGCTTGTGCTCAAACTCATAGGCGCGGTTGCGGAGCTGTTTTTACCGATGCTGCTCGAATACATAATAGACGACGTGGTGCCCCGACGGGATATGAATATGATACTTATCCTCGGCGGCGTTATGCTTATATGTTCGCTTGTCGCGCTTCTTTCAAACGTCTACGCAAACAGACTTACCGTGCGTTCGTCGGGCAATATGACCCACGATTTGCGGCTCGAACTCTTCCGCAGAACTTCTTACTTAAAATGCGGACAGGTTGACAAGTTCGGTTTGTCCTCGCTTATATCGCGGCTGACAAGCGACACGTACTACGTCAACCAGATGGTGGCAAGGACGTTGCGCCTCGGCGTGCGCGCGCCCATACTTATCCTCGGCGGCGTAATTATCGCCTTTACGCGCGACGTTATGCTCGCATGCGTACTGCTTGCGTGCGTGCCTTTCGTCGGGCTTACCATATACTTCATCACAAAAAGGAGCATACCCGTCTATTTTTCGGTGCAGAGAAAGCAGGACGATATGGTGCGCGTCACGCAGGAAAACGTTTCGGGCGTGCGCGTTGTAAAGGCGCTGTCGAAATCGGAATACGAGTGCGGGCGTTTCGGCGATATCACCAAAGAACTTGCAAGCCGCGAATTTAAAGCGAATAAAATAATGTCGCTTTCAAATCCGCTTGCGACCCTTATACTGAATATCGGGCTTATCGCCGTAATAGTCGTGGGCGCGTTCAGGGGCAACAGTATGGGAACGGTGCTTGCGTTCCTTTCGTACTTCGTTATAATTTTAAACGCCATGATAGGTCTTTCGAAAATTTTCGTCGTGATGTCGCGCGGCGCGGCGAGCGCGGCGAGAATAGAAAGCGTTTTGGACGAGGACGTAACCGAAGAAATCGGGCAATATCCCGCGGGGGATCCGCAGTATAAGCTCGAATTCCGCTCGGTAAGTTTTTCGTATAACGGCGTGCGCGACAACGTAAAAAACATAAACTTCGCTATTAAAAAAGGCGCGACTCTCGGCATTTTGGGCGCGACGGGCAGCGGCAAATCGACGCTTGTCAACCTTATGCTGCGTTTTTACGACGCGCGCGAGGGCGAGATTTTCGTGGACGGCGAAAACGTCCGTTCGATACCCTCGGACGTACTCCGCAAAAAATTCGGTGTCGCGTTCCAAAGCGACTTTCTTATGGCGGCGAGCGTGCGCGAAAACATAGATTACGGGCGCGGTCTTGCCGATGAAGATATAGTAAAAGCCGTAAAGGCGGCGCAGGCTGACGATTTCGTTTCGGCGGTCGGGCTCGATTACGACCTTTCGCAAAAAGCTTCCAATCTTTCGGGCGGGCAGAAACAGCGGCTTGCGGTAGCCCGCGCGCTTGCGGGGAACCCCGAAATCCTTGTTCTGGACGACAGTTCGTCCGCCCTCGACTACGCGACGGACGCGGCTCTCAGAAAATCGCTTGCCGCGGAGTATGCGGGCGCGACCAAAGTCATAGTCGCCCAGCGCGTAAGTTCGGTGCGGCACGCCGACCTTATCCTCGTTATGGACGACGGCGAGGTGATAGGCAGCGGCACGCACGAAAGCCTTTTGCGTTCCTGCGGGGAATATAAAAACATATTCTCGGCGCAGATGGGAGGGGAATATGCCTGAACGCAGACTTAACGTGCGCGACACCCGCTCGATAAAAGGTAAAAAAATAGACAAAAAATACGTGCTTAAAAATATCTTGAAGTACCTCAAACCCTATTCGGCGCTTCTTGTTTTCGTGTTCCTCGCCAATATTTTAAGCACGGTGTTTTCCCTGCTCGGTCCCAAAATCTGCGGACTTGCGATAGACGCGATAGGCGCGGAGGGCGGACCCGATTTCCGACTTATAGGCTATTATTCGGCCATACTTGCGGGCGTATATCTGCTGTCAGCGATACTTTTGTACCTTTCCACGATAGGTATGGGATATATCTCGCGCGGAATGGTGTTCAGAATGCGCAACGACGTGTTCCGCACGCTTACCACCCTGCCCGTAAGCTTTTTCGACGAGCGGCAGGCGGGCGACATAATCTCGGTTTTAAGCTACGATATCGACACGGTGGGCGAATCGGTGGCGAACGACATAATAATAGTGCTTAAAAGCGTAGTGCTTGTCGTCGGCTCGCTTATAATGATGCTTTCGATAGCCCCGCTTTTGGTGCTTGTGTTCGCCGTAACCATACCCGTTTCGGTAATTCTGACCCGCTTTATAGTAAAGCGCGTACAGCCCCTTTTCAGAAAGAGGAGCGCAAAGCTCGGCGAGCTTAACGGCTTCGTCGAGGAAATAACGACGGGGCAGAAGACCACCAAAGCCTACGGCTGCGAAGAAAAGATAATTTCGCGCTTCGAAGAAAAGAACCGCGACGCGATAGACGCGTACGCGCGCGCCGAATATTACGGCACCGTTTCGGGTCCGTGCGTCGGACTCGTGAACAACATATCGCTCGCGCTCGTTTCGGTGTTCGGCGCGATAATGTTTATGCGCGGCGTAATAACCCCGGGCGACATATCGTCGTTCGTGCTGTATTCGCGCAAATTCTCGGGTCCCATAAACGAAACCGCCAACATTATGGGCGAGTTCCAATCCGCGATAGCTGCCGCCGAAAGGGTGTTCAGAGTGACCGACGAAAAGCCCGAAAAGCCCGACGCGGAGGGCGCGGAAACGCTTACGGGCGTGCGCGGCGACGTGGATATCGAAAATCTTTCGTTCGGGTACGTTTCGGGCGTTCCCGTAATAAAGGACTTCACTCTTCACGCAAAGCAGGGCGAAACAATCGCCATAGTCGGGCATACGGGCGCGGGGAAAACGACGATAATAAATCTTCTTATGCGCTTTTACGACCCCGATTCGGGCGTAATAAAAATAGACGGCAAAGACATTTCCAAGGTTACGCGCGCGTCTTTGCGCCGCTGTTTTACAATGGTTTTGCAGGATTCGTGGCTGTTCGCGGGCACGGTGTACGAAAACCTTGTATACGGCTCGGACGTTTCGCGCGAAGAGGTGATAAACGCGTGCAAGGCGGCGAAAATACATTCGTTCATAACCTGTCTGCCGCAGGGGTACGACACGGTGCTTACCGACAACGCGGTAAATATCTCGAAAGGTCAGAAACAGCTTTTGACGATAGCGCGCGCAATGCTGCTCGATTCGCCTATGCTCATTCTCGACGAGGCGACAAGCAACGTCGATACCCGCACCGAACAGATAATACAGTCGGCTATGCGCGAGCTTATGAAGGGCAGGACGTGCTTTGTAATAGCCCACCGCCTTTCGACCATAAAAAACGCGGACAATATCCTTGTGATGCGCGACGGCAACGTGGCGGAACAGGGTAAGCACGCGGAATTGCTTAAAGCGGGCGGGTACTACGCCGAACTCTACAATTCGCAGTTCGAAAGTTTTTAAAAGGGCGTTATAAAAATGTGTAAAACGGCGCGCCCGCGGCTTACCGCCGCGGGCGCGCCGTTTTTTGCGCTTTGCCGCGGGGCGGAAAACGCATATTTTTCCGCGGTGGCTTAAATTGACGTAAATGCCTTAATATTACAGCGCGATTTTTGTCAAAAAGGTATAAAATTAACTTTATTTTTTCACTGCGGCGTGATATAATGAAACCGTTACAAAAATATCTTTAATACAGGTATTAATTCGAGGAGTAAACAATGTCACAGAATTTATTCGAAGGAACGGCGGAACAGGCGCAGAAGCTTACGGACTGCATAAACGCCCACAGAGGCGAAGCGGGCGCGCTTATGCCCATTCTGCACGAGGCGCAGTCGATTTACGGATATCTGCCCGCGGAAGTTCAGACGGTTATCGCCGAAGAACTCAACATTCCCCTCGCGGAAGTATACGGAGTGGCTACATTCTATTCCCAGTTCACTTTAAACCCCAAGGGCAAGCATAAAATTTCCGTTTGCCTCGGCACCGCGTGCTATGTAAAGGGCAGCGACAAAATTTTGGAAGCGGTCGAAAAGGAACTGCGCATAGGTTGCGGCGAATGTACGCCCGACAGAAAGTTTTCAATCGACAGTTGCAGGTGCGTGGGCGCCTGCGGGCTTGCGCCCGTTATGATTGTGGACGACGAAGTTTACGGCAAACTTACGCCCGCCGAAGTAACCGAAATTCTAAACGGTTACATATCCGATTGAGGAGGATTATATGACTGTTCAGGAACTTAAAAAAATCGCGGCTGAAAAAGCCGACCTTATAAACGTCCGCAGGATAATCCGCGAACAGGCGGAAAAACTCGCGGTAAACACGGGATACAGAAAGCAGGTTCTCGTCTGCGGCGGCACGGGCTGTACTTCGTCCAAATCGCTTAAAGTCATCGAACAGCTCGAAATAAGCTTCAAAGAGCTTGGAATAGACGACGTTCTTATAGTCAAGACGGGCTGTTTCGGTCTTTGCGCGCTCGGTCCCATTATGATAGTTTATCCCGAGGGCGCGTTCTATTCCCAGATGACCCCCGAGCACGCCAAAACGGTTGCCGAAAAGCACCTTGTAAAGGGCGGGCAGATAGTAAAGGAACTTTTATACGCTCCCACCGTGCACGAGGACGGAAGCGTAATACCTTTCGCGGAAATTCCCTTCTATAAGCACCAGATGCGCATCGCGCTCCGCAACTGCGGCGTTATCGCGGCGGAGAGCATAGAAGAGGCGATAGGCGCAGGCGACTACGCCGCGCTTGCGAAAGTGCTGTTCGAAATGACCCCCGACGAAGTAATAGCCGAAATCAAGGCGGCGGGACTGCGCGGCAGGGGCGGCGCGGGCTTCCCCACGGGGCTTAAATGGCAGTTCACAAAAGAGGCTGAGGGCGACGTGAAGTACGTCTGCTGTAACGCCGACGAGGGCGACCCCGGCGCGTTTATGGACAGGTCCGTTCTCGAAGGCGACCCCCACACCGTACTCGAAGCTATGACGATAGCGGGCTATACCGTGGGCGCAAGCGAGGGCTATATTTACGTGCGCGCGGAATACCCCATAGCGGTAGAAAGACTTAATATAGCGATAGAGCAGTCGAGAAAACTCGGTCTGCTCGGCAAAAACATTCTGGGAAGCGGCTTCGATTTCGACATTCACGTCCGCCTCGGCGCGGGCGCGTTCGTCTGCGGCGAAGAAACGGCGCTTATGGCGTCAATCGAAGGTCACCGCGGCGAACCCAGACCCCGCCCGCCGTTCTCGGCGCAGTGCGGCGTGTTCGGCAAACCCACCGTTTTGAACAACGTCGAAACGTGGGCGTCCGTTTCCCCCATAATTTTGAAAGGAAGCAAGTGGTTCGCCTCGATAGGCACCGAAAAGAGCAAGGGTACAAAGGTATTCGCGCTCGGCGGCAAAATAAACAACGTCGGACTTGTCGAAGTTCCGATGGGCACCACTCTGCGCACGATAATATACGATATCGGCGGCGGCATACCCCACGGCAAAAAGTTCAAAGCCGCCCAGACGGGCGGTCCTTCGGGCGGCTGTATCCCCGATAAATATATAGATATAGGAATGGATTTCGACAACCTCGTCGCGATAGGCTCGATGATGGGCTCGGGCGGACTTATCGTAATGGACGAGGACACCTGTATGGTGGATATCGCGAAATTCTATCTCGAATTTACCGCGGACGAAAGCTGCGGCAAATGTACGCCCTGCCGCGTAGGCACCAAAAGAATGCTCGAACTTCTGAAAAAGATTACCGAGGGCAAGGGCGAAGAGCAGGACCTCGAAAAGATAAAGGAAATAGCGGAACATATGAAGAGTTCCAGCCTTTGCGCGCTCGGGCAGTCCGCGCCCAACCCCATACTTTCGACGATGGCGCATTTCGGGGACGAATACAGAGCGCACATAATCGACAAAAAATGTCCCGCGGGCGTGTGCAAATCCCTTCTCAACTACTATATTCAGCCCGATAAATGCCGCGGTTGTACGCTCTGCGCGCGCAACTGCCCCGTTTCCGCGATATCGGGCGCGGTTAAAAGCCCGCACGAAATCGACGTTACGAAGTGCATAAAGTGCGGACAGTGTATTGCGCATTGCAAATTCAACGCAATAGTGAAGAAGTGAGGTGAGTACAATGGTTAATTTGAAAATCAACGGCATACCCGTATCCGTTCCCGAGGGCTCGACAATATTGCAGGCGGCGAAGCTCGCCAACGTCAGAATACCCACCCTGTGCTATCTCAAAGACGTGCAGTGCGTAGGTTCCTGCCGTATGTGCCTTGTCGAGGCTACGGGCGCGAGAGGTCTTGTGGCGGCGTGCGTGTACCCCGTTTCCGAGGGTATGGAAGTGCGCACCAATACACCAAAAGTCAGAAAATCGAGAAAGACAACGGTCGAACTTCTGCTTTCGACCCATAAGAAAAAGTGTTTAAGCTGTGTGCGTTCGATGAACTGCGAACTTCAAAAGCTCGCGCTCGAATACAACGCGGAAGAGGACAGGTTCGGCACCGACCACGACGAAAAGCCCATAGACGACCTTTCGGCGTCGGTAGTGCGCGACAACTCCAAGTGCGTAATGTGTACGCGTTGCGTCGCGGCGTGCAACAGACAGACGATAGGCGCGATAGGACCCAAACACAGGGGCTACGCCAAGGTAATAGGCTCGCCGTACGACGTGTCGCTTGCGTTTACCCCTTGCGTAAACTGCGGTCAGTGCGTAGTCGCCTGCCCCGTCGGCGCGCTGTACGAAAAGAGTGCGGTTGCCGACGTCTGGGGCGCGATAGTGGACCCCTCGAAAGAGGTTGTGTTCTTCACCGCTCCCTCGGTTAAGGCGACTTTGGGCGAGGCTTTCGGTCTGCCCGTGGGAACCAACGTAGAGGGCAAGATGGTCGCCGCGATAAAACAGCTCGGCGACGTAAAGTGCTTCAATATGGACGTTACCGCCGACCTCACTATAATGGAGGAGGCGCACGAACTGCTCGAACGCATTAAGACGGGCGGCACGCTCCCGATGTTCACAAGCTGCTGTCCCGGCTGGGTCAAGTTCGCCGAACATTATTACCCCGAACTTCTGCCCAATATTTCGAGCTGTAAATCCCCGCAGGAGATGTTCTCTGCGGTGCTTAAAACCTGGTACTGCGAAAAGAACGGCATAAAGCCCGAAAATCTGTACGTCGTATCGGTAATACCCTGCACGGCGAAAAAATTCGAAATCACGCGCGACGCGCTCAAAGGATACACGGACGCGGCGCTTACCACCCGCGAACTTGCCAAGATGATAAAGGAAGCGGGCATAGATTTCGCTAATATCCCCGACGCGGAGTTTGACACGCCCTTCGGCGAGGCGAGCGGCGCGGGCGCAATTTTCGGCACGACGGGCGGCGTTATGGAAGCGGCGCTCAGAACAGCGGCATATAAACTCGGCGGCGACGGCGCGCCCGTCGAATTTACCGAAGTGCGCGGCACAAAGGGCGTTAAAGAAGCCGAATATACTCTGGGCGGAAAGACTGTAAGGGTTGCCGTCGCAAGCGGTCTTGACAACGCAAGACGGCTTTGCGAACGCGTCAAAAAGGGCGAAAAGGACTATACGTTCATCGAAATTATGGCTTGCCCCGGCGGTTGCATAAACGGCGGCGGTCAGCCTTACGTTCACGACGAAATCCGCAACTCCGTAGACCTTAAAACCGTGCGCGCGCAGGCGCTGTACGACTGCGACAGAGAAAACAAATACCGCTGTTCGCACGAAACTCCCGCCGTCGATATGCTTTACAAAGAGTATTTCGGCGCGCCCCTCTCGCATAAATCGCACGAACTGTTGCATACCTCGTACGAAAAGAGGGAAAAATACTGAAAACGTACGGCGTTTTTGCGGAATATACGGCGCGTTTTTGCCGCGCAGTATATAAATAAAATATAAAACGTAATTATGTGCGCCCGCGAGCTTACCGCTCGCGGGCGCACATCGATTTTATCCGCTTTACTTTAAATTTCTCCCCGCCGCCCCCGCCGCACCGCCAAGCCGTTTATCCCTACGCCAAGCCGCAAACGCCGTAAGCCCCGCCGCACTCCGCCGCGCCGCGCGCTATACGCCGCGCCCTTACTCACCGCCCGCAAACGCTGCATAATATCAGCCGATTTACTTCGCGTGCTCATTTACACGCCGCCGCAACCGCCGCCCCGCCGCGCCGCAAACGCCGCGTAATATCAGCCGACTTACACGCTTTGCGCCCCGCTTCGCACACAACGCCCGCGGCATAACGCCCGACCCGAGCGAGCCGCCGCCCGCAGGTTGCGGGCGGCGGCTCGCGGTTAGGGTACGGAAAATTCAATCGGACCGAAAAAGTCGCTAAAATTTCCCGCAATCTATTGAATATTTGAAAATCGTGTGTTATAATGATTAGCGGTAAATGAAAAGTTACGGGGGAAAATTATATGAAAGATAAAAATTGCGGCTACTGTATGCGCGGAGAATTGCTCGATAAATTCGGCATATATATCTGCGATTTGCAGGTAAGCTCGCTTATTTTATTCAAGGAACAATCCAAGCGCGGCAGGTGCATAGTCGCGTATAAAGACCACGTTTCCGAGATAGTGGATATTTCCGAAGAAGAAAGGCGTCTTTTCATCGAGGACGTCGCGCACGCGGCAAGGGCTATACACAAGGTGTTCAAGCCCGACAAACTCAACTACGGCGCATACGGCGATACGGGCTGTCATCTTCACGTTCACCTCTGCCCCAAATACAAGGGCGGCGACGAATGGGGCGGCATATTCCAGATGAACCCGCAGAAGACTTTTCTTTCCGACGCAGAATACGCCAAGATGATAGAAGATATCAAAAAAGCGCTTTAAAGGGGGGCATAAAAAATGGCGCATAACGTAATTGCCGAGGCTAAAAGATGCCTCAACTGTAAAAATCCCCTCTGCCGTAAGGGCTGTCCCATATCGACGCCCATACCGCAGATGATTTCCAAATTTTTAAACGGCGACATAAAGGGCGCGGGCGAAATGGTATTCGACAACAACCCGCTGTCCGTAGTCTGCTCGATAGTCTGCAACCACGGCAACCAGTGTCAGGGTCACTGCGTGCGCGGGATTAAGGGCGAACCCGTCGAGATAAGCTCTATCGAAAACTTCGTTTCGAGCAACTATCTCGACAGTTTGCAGTTCGAAAAGCCCGTAAGCAACGGAATTAAAGTGGCGGTAGTCGGCTCGGGTCCCGCGGGCATAACCATTTCCATTAAAATGGCGCAGCTCGGTTACGACGTTACCGTATTCGAGTCCAAAACCAGCCTCGGCGGCGTTTTAAGGTTCGGTATTCCCGAATTCCGTCTGCCCAAGGCAATAGTGGACAGGTACGAAGTTTTAATGCGCAAGCTGGGCGTTAAGATAAAGTTCAACGTCACAATAGGCAAGGCGTTCGGCGTGGACGAGCTGTTCCGCGACGGCTTCAAGGCTATTTCGATAGGCACGGGCGTAACATGGCCCATAGCCCTTAACATAAAGGGCGAAACGCTGGGGCACGTACACTACGGCGTACACTTTTTGGAAAAGCCCGAAGTATATCAGCTGGGCAAATCAATGATAATAATAGGCGCGGGCAACGTGGCTATGGACGTTGCGAGGACGGCGCTCCGCCGCGGCGTGCAGGACGTAAAAATCACCGTCCGCAGCGACAAATATTCGGCGAGCGACGAAGAAAAGGAATACGCCGAAATCGAGGGCGCGCAGTTTATCTACAATAAACAGCCCGTGGAAATCACAGACGACGGCGTATTGTTCGCGGATACCGTCTGCGACGAAAATCACCGCGTGATATCCGTTTCGGACAAGACCGAGCTTATGCGGGCGGACACGGTAATGATATGCGTTTCGCAACGCCCTTCAAACCTTATTCTTAAAAATACAGAGGGGCTCGAAGTAAACGAAAGGGGTCTTGCGAAGATTACCGAAAACGGCGAAACTTCCCGTCCCGGGCTGTTCGCCTCGGGCGACGTGGTAAGGGGCGCAAAAACGGTGGTCGAGGCGGTGGAAACCTCTAAACGCGTGGCGCAGGCTATGCACGAATACCTGCAATCGCTTCCCAAAGACAACTGAATTCAAGGCGCGGAGTTTCTCCGCGCCCTGAACGCTTTTTTTGCGTATAATATTGTAACGGTACGGGCGGCTTTTAAAGCAGTTCGGAAAAAATATTAAAGAGGAGAAAATTAAAGATGGATTTCGGCACGGCAACGCTGTTGCTCGTTATCGTCGGTGTGGCGATTCTTTTCGCCGTTTCTTACGCCGCTTTCAACTATTTCTGCGTAAGAAAGCTTGAAGAAGGCACCGACAGAATGGGCGAGATAGCGGGCGCAATACGTATCGGCGCGAACGAGTTTATAAAGTACGAATATAAAGTCGTCGCGATAATAGGTTCGGTTATTGCGGTAGTAGTATTTATCGTCATAAGCTGGCAGGCGGCGATAGCGTTTATAATAGGCGCGGTAATGAGCGCGGCGGCGGGCTTCGTCGGTATGAAGATAGCGACGTACGCCAACGTGCGCGTGACCAACGCCGCAAGGGAAACCAAGGATTTGGGCAAAACCCTTAAAGTGGCGTTCAAGGGCGGCTCGGTTATGGGGCTTTGCGTAGCGGGGTTCGCGCTTCTCGGCGCAATCATCGTTTTCTGCATATTCGGCATAGCCGCGGGTCAGATAGAGGATATCGCCCTCGGCACGGTAGGCAAAAACTTCATTACGGGGCTTAAATCCTCGTTTACAATGACCCTTTCGGGCTACGCGTTGGGCTGTTCGATTATTGCGATGTTCAACCGCGTGGGCGGCGGCATTTATACAAAAGCGGCGGATATGGGCGCTGACCTCGTAGGTAAAACCGAGGCGCACATACCCGAAGACGACCCCCGCAACCCCGCGACTATCGCAGATAACGTCGGCGACAACGTAGGCGACGTGGCGGGCCTCGGAAGCGACTTGCTCGAATCGTACGTCGGCGCGTTTATGTCGGCGATAATACTCGCGTGCGAGCTGTTTTTGCACGGTAAATTTGTTGATACCAAACTTTTGGAATCAATGCTTATGTTCCCGCTCGTGTTCTCGGGCTGCGGACTTCTCGCGTGCGTAATAGGTATTTCGTACATAGTCATAAAACCCCGACTGTCTGAAAACGCGCACAGGGAACTCAATATAGCGACGTGGATTTCCGCGGGCGTTACGGTGGGAGTAGGCTGTCTTATAAGCTGGCTTATCTTCAAAGACGCCGACGTTTCGGGCGGCGCGGTCCTTAAAGACGTAGGGTTTAAAGCGGGCGTGTTCTCGCCCTGGCTTGCGGCTGTCTGCGGCATACTCGCGGGCATACTTATAGGAATCGTTTCCGAATACTACACAAGCTACGACTATAAACCCACCAAAAACATAGCAAAAGCCTCGAAAGAAGGTCCCGCGCTCACCATAACCCAAGGTCTTGCGACGGGTATGATAAGCTGTATGCTTCCCGTTGTAATACTTGCGGTTGCGATTTTCGGCAGCTACGCTCTGGCGGGAATGTACGGCGTTGCGTGCGCGGCGTTCGGTATGCTTTCGTTCGTCGCGGCGACCGTATCGGTAGATACTTACGGACCCATTTCGGACAACGCGGGCGGCATTGCGGAAATGTCTTTCCTCGACCCCGAAGTGCGCGAAATCACCGACAAGCTCGACTCCGTAGGCAATACCACGGCGGCTATCGGCAAGGGCTTTGCAATCGGCTCGGCGGCGTTCGCCGCTCTGTCGATGATGACTTCGTACCTGTATGCGTTTGCCGCAATAGACATAGGCGACCTTGTATTGAACCTTATACAGCCCCTCACGCTGTGCGGCGCGCTTGTGGGAGCCGCGCTTCCTTTCCTGTTCTCGGGTATGCTTATAAACGCCGTCGCAAAAGCGGCGAGAAAGATGGTAGACGAAGTACGCCGTCAGTTCAACGAAATCCCGGGACTTCTCGAAGGACAGGAGGGCGTTATGCCCGATTACAGGACGTGCATAAAAATTTCGTCCTCGGGCGCAATCAAAGAAATGCGCATACCCTGCATAATGTGTATACTCTTCCCGCTTGTAACGGGCTTTATCTTCGGACCCGAATTTGTGGGCGGCGTGCTTATCGGAGCCACGATAACGGCGATAATGCTCGCCGTATTCTGCGGCAACTCGGGCGGCGCGTGGGATAACGCGAAGAAGTATATCGAATCGGGCGGCGTCGAAGGCGAAGCCAAAGGCGGTTCCGCGCACGACGCGTCGGTCGTCGGCGACACCGTAGGCGACCCCCTCAAAGATACCGTAGGTCCTTCGCTCGATATTCTTATCAAAATAATGTCAACCGTATCGCTCGTAGCGGTGGTGGTATTCAGCGAACACAACCTTTTCGATATTCTAAATATCGCCGTATAAAACTTAAAACTCAAACGCCCTGCGGCAGTTGCCGCAGGGCGTTTTATTGTATAACGAAAACCCCCAGATAGTCTGGGGGTTCAGTAAAGGCTAATGCCGTTAAAGATGACAGAATCACTCCGT